>QCHG01000008.1 GCA_003278045.1 Prochlorococcus sp. AG-402-A04
CATCTAAAAGACTCAAAAGTTCTTCAATATGAGATTCCTTTGTATTGTAATTTCCCATGACAACCCTTAAAAAATATCTACCTTTAAATTTTGGTCTAGAAAGCATAAAATTATTGTTAATTAGTTCATTAACCTTAGTTTGAGTCCATGTATCAGAGTCTTCTGGTTCAAGTTTCTTTGGTATAAATGAAACAATATGAAGAGGACCTGAATATATATCAAATTTATTCTTATTAATATTTTTTATAAAAAAATCTTTTCTTTTAATTGATGATTTTAATATATTTTCTATTCCATTAAGACCTAAAAAACGTAACCCAAGCCATAGTTTGATAACCTCTGCAGGTCTTGAACCTTGAATGCCAATTTCTCCTCTATTTATAATATTTTCTTTAGATGATGTATATGGTAGCCCAGTATTAAAAGTATTTTCTAAAATACTCATATTTGAAACCAACAACAAAGATGAAGTCTTTGTAATTCCAATGATTTTTTGCGGATTTATTGTTATCGAATTAGCCCGATTAATATTATTTAAACCTTGTATTGGAATAGAGGTTACAGCAAAAATGCCTCCAATAGAGCCATCGATATGGAGCCATATATTTCTTTCTTTGCATATTTCACTTATTTCTTTAATAGGATCAATGGCTCCTCTTACAGTTGTCCCAAGGGTGGCAACAATAGCAAATATATTTTTATTTTCTGCTGTACATTTTTCTAAAGACTTTCTGAGATAGTTTATGTCCATTCTACCTTGATTATCAGTTTTAATCCTGACAAGATTGATAGGATCAAGACCCATTACCCTAATACATTTAACGAAGGAAGAATGAGCATCTTCACTAACAAGTAATACAGAATTAGGATTTGTAGCTAATCCAGCATTATTTCTAGCTGCTATAAGGGCATTAAGATTACTTAATGTACCTCCGCTAGCAGCTACACCTCCTGAGAGATCATTAAACCCTATTTTCTTGGCAAACCATTTGCATAATGATTCCTCAAGCAAAGTTACACTTGGTGATAACTCGTAAGCGAGGAGATTATTATTTAAACCAGCAGCAATTAAATCTCCCAAAATAGAAAAAATTAAAGGTGGAGGATCAAGGTGAGCTAGTGAACCAGGATGAACGGGATTAAATGAATTATTCAAAAGAGATTCGATCTCAGAAAACAAATCTTCTTCAGAGTTACCAGCTTCCGCAGGCATAATTGATTTGAAATTCTCATCAAAAGGTAAAGGACCATTTTTATCAGCTTTAGAGAACCAGTCACAAAGAGTTTGACTTGTTCTATTCAGAAGAGTAATCAATTTGTCATTAGTCCCTAAATATGAGGGGAAGTATATATCTTTATTATTTATTAAATCTTCAGCCATCAGATAAGATATCTATTAATAATTCTATTCTTAATATTGGTAAATGAGATATATTTTTGAAAATAGAAATAGTAATAAAGATCAACAAAAAAACACAAATAATTCAAATTACACTTTGTGGATGAATTCGATATTAAGAAGATCAAAAGAAATTGGAAAAGTTGAGCTGCCAATCTGTTCAATAATTTTAGATGAGAGAGGAAGATGTATCGGGAGAGGGGTTAATAGGAGAAATATAAATAAAGACCCTTTAGGTCATGCTGAGATAATGGCACTTAGGCAGGCATCTCTAATAAAAAATGATTGGAGATTTAACGAATGTACTATTATCACAAATCTAGAACCTTGTACTATGTGTTCCTCTGCACTTATTCAAGCGCGGATGGGTAAAGTTATTTTCGGGGCTTATGATAAGAAAAGAGGTGGATTGGGTGGCTCAATCGACCTATCAAAACATGAAAGTGCTCATCACAAAATGGAAATTGTAGGAGGTATTTTAGAAGACGAATGCAGTCAAATTTTACAGTTATGGTTTAAAAAGTTGAGGACTCAAAAATAGAATATTTTTTTAACTCAGTATCAAATAGGTTTAATAATCTATCAACATTCTCCTCACTTGAGTTAAAGCCCATTAATCCTATGCGCCATACCTTACCAGACAATTCTCCAAGTCCATTTCCTATTTCTATTCCAAAGTTTCTTAAAAGATGACTTCTAAAACCATCACCATCAACTGCTGGAGGTATTTTAACTGTGGTTAAAGTTGGCAATCTATAATCCTCTGATACATGTAATTCCATTCCAAGACTTTCTAACCCACTCCACAGTTTCTTTGCATTAATTTTATGTCTATTCCAAACATTTTCTAAACCCTCATTCGCAATTAATCGTAAACCTTCACGAATAGCAAAATTCATATTTACAGGAGCAGTATGATGGTAAACACGATCAGAACCCCAATATTTATTTAATAGAGATAAATCTAAATACCAATTAGGTACTTTTGTTTTTCTTGAACTTAGTTTTTCTTCAGCTCTTTTATTCATCGTAAAAGGGCTTAATCCTGGGGGACAACTTAACCCCTTTTGACTACAACTGTATGCTAGATCAATTTGCCATTCGTCAATCAATAGTTCTAGAGCACCAAGAGAAGTAACTGCATCAACTAAAAACAAGCAGTTATTTTTTCTACATATATCCCCAATACCATCAAGAGGTTGTAAAACACCACTTGATGTTTCAGCATGGACAATAGCAAAAATTGCTGGTTTTTTAGTTTCTATTTCGTACTTGATTTCTTCATAAGAAAAGGATTCACCCCAAGGTTTTTCAATAACAGATACATCTGCTTTATATCTTGTTGCCATATCAACAAGTCTGTCTCCAAAATATCCTTTTTTAGCTATTAGAATTTTTTCTCCTTCCTCAATAAAATTAGCTATTGATGCTTCCATAGCTGCACTTCCAGTACCACTCATTGGAAGAGTCAGACGATTATTACATTGCCAGGTATATCTTAGAAGTTGTTGAACATCAGACATCAACGAAATATATGCTTCATCTAAGTGACCAATAGGATTCAATGAAAGAGCGCTTAAGACTTCTGGATGTGCGTTTGAAGGACCAGGACCTAATAAAAGTCTAGAGGGAACATAAGTCTTTGAGAAATGTGATAAATTCTCTTCATTTAAAGCCGAAATAAGTTTTGCTTCTGTCAAAGAATTACATTCAATTACTTTTAAATTAAACTAATATCGACACATAAGCGATATTTATTTAAAGAAATTCATTCAATTTAAATATTTTGGTAAACAATTATTAAACTTATGACTTGAAACACTAAAAGAAGACATCAAGTCTTAAAAAAAGTTACCGTTGATACATAACAAGAATCATCAAGTTATTAATTTCATATAAGGTATTACAAAATTATGTCTAAATCTCCTCAAGATGTTTTAAGTCAAATTAAAGACGAAGGAATTGAACTCATTGATTTAAAATTCACTGATATTCATGGAAAATGGCAACATTTAACTCTTACATCAGACATGATAGAGGAGGATTCATTTACAGAAGGTTTGGCATTTGATGGTTCATCAATAAGAGGTTGGAAAGCAATTAATGCCTCAGATATGTCAATGGTGCCCGATGCTAGTACAGCTTGGATAGATCCTTTTTATAAACATAAAACTCTAAGTATGATTTGCTCTATTCAAGAGCCAAGAAGCGGGGAACCTTATGATAGGTGTCCAAGAGCTTTAGCTCAAAAGGCATTAAAATATTTAGACTCGACTGGTATTGCAGATACTGCATTTTTTGGACCAGAACCAGAATTCTTTTTATTTGATGATGTTAGATATGACTCTAAAGAAGGAGGTTGTTTTTACAGTGTAGATACTATTGAAGCCCCATGGAACACAGGGAGAATTGAAGAAGGGGGGAACTTAGGATACAAAATACAATACAAAGAAGGATATTTTCCAGTAGCTCCAAATGATACTGCGCAGGATATCAGATCTGAGATGCTTCTTCTTATGGGTGAATTAGGTATCCCCACAGAAAAACATCACCATGAAGTTGCTGGTGCAGGCCAACATGAGCTTGGAATGAAATTTGATTCGTTAATAAATGCTGCTGATAACGTTATGACTTATAAATACGTTGTCAGAAATGTTGCAAAAAAATATGGAAAAACAGCAACATTTATGCCCAAACCTGTTTTTAACGACAACGGAACAGGAATGCATGTTCACCAAAGTTTATGGAAGAGCGGACAGCCACTATTCTTTGGTGAGGGATCATATGCAAATTTATCTCAAACAGCAAGATGGTACATCGGAGGCATACTTAAACATGCGCCTTCATTCCTAGCATTTACTAACCCAACTACAAATAGTTATAAACGATTGGTTCCAGGATTCGAAGCACCTGTAAATCTAGTTTATTCTGAGGGTAATAGATCAGCTGCTGTAAGAATACCTTTAACAGGTCCAAGCCCTAAAGCTAAAAGATTAGAATTCAGATCAGGTGATGCACTTGCAAATCCTTACTTAGCATTTTCTGTAATGATGCTAGCTGGTATTGATGGAATTAAAAATCAAATTGATCCTGGTGATGGAGTAGATGTAGATTTATTTGAACTTCCAGCTGATGAACTTGCAAAAATTGATACAGTACCTTCTTCTCTAAATGATTCACTTAATGCGCTAAAAGCAGATAAGGATTATCTACTAGCTGGTGGAGTATTTACTGAAGATTTTATTGATAACTTTATCGATATAAAATACGAAGAGGTACAACAACTAAGACAAAGGCCTCATCCCCATGAATTTTTCATGTATTACGATGCTTAATTAAAAGGACACATTAGTACATTTAAATCAATTTGAGAAATATCACAAAATATTCTCAAATTGATTTTTTTTTTGTTGGAATATAGATATATAAATTGAAAAATGGCTAAGGAATCTATTTCAAAAATTGCATATAAAACGCTACAACAAAGTAAAAGCATTGCTGGTTTCGCTCATAAGCAGATCAGTTCAAGATTAATGAATTTTATTCTTCCCGATTCCAAACTTGAAAATTTTGATATAGATAAGGATCTTCTAATGCAAATCCAAAATTCAATGGATTTCTTAAGAGAAGAAGATTGGAATGATGCAGAAAAAAATATATATCCAAAGAAATTATTGTTCGACGAGCCATGGCTTAGGTATCTAACTCAATATCCTAAAATTTGGCTTGATATGCCTATTACATGGGATAGACGCAGAAAACAAAACTTTGATGATCTTCCAAAATCAATTGATAAAGATAATTATCCCCAATATTATTTGAGAAATTTTCATCATCAAACAGATGGTTATTTATCAGATTTTTCAGCTAGCATTTATGACCTACAAGTAGAGATACTATTCAATGGAAGTGCTGACTCAATGAGAAGAAGAATAATTAAGCCAATAAAAGAAGGACTTGAAATGTTTAGCAATAGAAAAAAAAGTTCTATAAAAATTCTTGATGTGGCTACAGGATCAGGAAGAACATTAAAACAATTGAGAGCCGCATTTCCTAAAGAAAAAATTACAGGAATTGATTTATCTGATTCATACTTAAAAGAGGCAAGTAGATATATTTCTGATTTAGATGGAGATTTAATTCAGTTAATAAAAGGTAATGCTGAAGAATTACCTTTTGAAAATGATAGTTTTCAATGCATTTCTTGTGTTTACTTATTTCATGAATTACCTAGAACAATTAGAGCTAAAGTATTAAAAGAATTTTTTAGAGTTCTTGAACCTGGTGGCATATTAGTATTGGCTGATTCAATTCAAATAAGTGATTCACCTGACTTTACATCCGTAATGGAAAACTTCTATAAATCATTTCATGAGCCTTTTTATTGTGATTACATAAAAGAGGATATAGATTCTAAAATAGAGGAAGTAGGGTTTAAAGATGTAAAATCAAATTCCTTTTTTATGACCAAAGTATGGTCTGCTGTAAAGTAAATTAAAACTACTATGACCTGTTGGGATAAAGATACTATTCAGCTTGTTCAAAGTCTTAATAACAAATTAAAGATTGATCATTCTAAATGGCATAAAGATAAAGGAAATAAATACAAACGATCTGCAGAACTAATTTCAGCAGCATTATGCCATTTAATTATTTCTTGTAATGAAAAAGAAACTATTGAGTATATAGAAGAAAGTATTAAATGGTTAAAAGAAATAAACGTAGATCAACCTTGCCCTAGTAAAAATCATCTTTTTAAAGCCAACTGAAGCCTATTACCTTTACTACTCCATCTAATATCATCAAAGCATTCATTAATAATATATAGGCCACGTCCATTTACACTACTTATTTTTTTTGGTAATTTGTAGTCTCTTTTTTTTATTTCTAAACCATTACCTTGATCTTGAATTTGCCAAACGCACCAATTAGGAGTAATTATTCTTCTTACCCTTATATTTTTTTTAGGATCTAATTTGTTTCCATGTTTTACTGCGTTAACTAAAGCTTCATGTAAACCAAGTTTTATAAGATAGCTTGATTGAGAATTATTAATAGGTTCTAATAATTGATCGACAAATTCATTTAACTGTAATGATGATTCGAATTCGTAGTTTGACCAATTAATCTTTGGTCTTTTAAAAAATTTTTTTAAAATATTTTTGCCCCGAAATAAGGACATAATAATATTTTGTTACTTTCTTAATTTTAACTTATTAAATACCTCAATTTAAAGAATATTATTATGTCTCTCTGCAATAGCAGGATGGCGTAGGATGGAGTCCATAAGTCTTACTCCTCTTAGTTGATTTATTAAAGGCATATGTCCATCAGGAGCTTCCAATGACCAGCAAAAAGATCCAGGATATCTAGTCCATAAGCCATCTTTTTTCCAACCTATTTTTGGCCACATTAATTCATATTTTTTTCCTACTGATTTTAATATCTTTGCCTGAATTGAGAATCCAAATCTACCAGTAGAATAAATAGTCCATAATCTATCAATTGTTTCTAGATCAATACCTGACATATTCTTAACTTCACTATAGAAAACATATCCACGCTTTTCAGCTAATTTTCCAGCTAATTTTCGTAAATATGAACTTGTTAATCTATCTGCCTCTTCAAAATTTTGCTCAACTAACATCAATTGCAAATCTTCATAATTAATATCGATTTCTGAATAGGTATTAAACCAATTATTGAATTTAGAGTTTTCAAAGAATTCAGGTTTAAATTTTTTTAAAACTTGTAATATCCAACCAGCAGCCCAGTCATCTCCATCACTATCAAAAATATTAAACAATGAAGGTCCAAGATTAAAAATATTTTCGACTTCAGATTCTATTTGAGTTAATGAATTTATTCTTTTTCTTTGATTTGAATCTACAAATTTTTTTAACAGATCTAATGTAGCATTATTATAGTTATCTTGTTCTTTGTTATTCATTTTAAAAAATCAATCAAAAAAAAATAAAAACTATCCATGTATTTCAAAAGAAAAGAACTAGAGAAATTTAGAAGTTTTAAAGGACCACTTATAGATGTTAGAAGCCCGAGTGAATATTATAAAGGACACCTGCCTAATTCTATTAACATTCCACTATTTGATAATGATGAGAGATCTATAATTGGCACGATTTATAAAAAAGAAGGAAGAAAAAAAGCAGTCATAGAGGGATTAACTTTTTTTGAAAAAAAAATGGAATTACTTCTTGATAATTTATTCATGAGTATTGAGTCTTATAAAACTATTCATAATAAAAATAATGAATTTTTTATCAGAATATATTGCTCTAGAGGAGGAATGCGATCACAAAGCATTGCTTGGCTACTAGAAAAATTTAAATTAAATCCAATAACTCTTAAGGGAGGATACAAAATATATAGAAGATGGGTATTAGATAGTTTCTCAAAAAAGTTGAATATAGTAGTTATTGGTGGAAAAACAGGAACAGGTAAGACAAGATTATTATCATTACTAGAGAAATATAAATATCAAACTATTGATCTTGAAGGATTTGCATGTCATAGAGGAAGTACATTTGGAGGTTTAGGAATGCAAAAACAACCTTCAAATGAACAATTTGAAAATATAATTGCAGAAAAATTAAATTCTTTTAAATGTTCTAATAATATTTTTGTAGAAGCTGAAAGTGCAAATATAGGTAAATGCAAAATTCCTCATGAATTCTTCAATCAGATGAAAAATTCTAGGAGAATTGAAATTTTAAGAAGCGAATCTAACAGGTTAGATGAGTTGATAGAAACTTATAGTGTTTTTAAGAAAGAGGAACTCCAAGAATCAGTGTTAAGGATAAAAAAAAGATTAGGACCTCAAAGAACAAAAATAGCTTTGGAATCAATTAATAATGAGAAATGGGACCTAGTTTGCAGATCAGTTCTAGATTATTATGATAAGTGTTATGAATTTGAAAAGGTTGGCAAAACAAATATAAAGTTATTAGATTTAACCGACAAAAAATATGATGAAAGTATTCTAGAGTTAATAAATAATGTTTTATAAAATAATTACAAACGAATGTGAAAAATATTTCCTAAGATAAAAAATTAATAACTTAATATTATGACAGAAAATAAAACTGCAAAAATACAATTTTATGAAGGAACTGATGAACCAGTAGTACCTGAAATAAGACTTACTAGGAGTAAGGATGGTACCACCGGCCAAGCACTATTTTTGTTCGAAAAACCTCAGGCATTATCATCAATTACAGACGGCGAAATCACAGGGATGCGGATGATAGATTCCGAAGGTGAAATATTAACTAGGGAAGTTAAAGTAAAGTTTGTTGATGGAGAACCCATATTTTTAGAAGCAGTTTATATTTGGAAGAACACATCAGACTTTGATAGATTTATGAGATTTGCAAATAGTTATGCTAAATCAAATGGATTAGGATATTCTGAGAAGAAGTAGAATATTTTGAAAATTGAGTAGTTCATCATATTTCAAGTTAGTAGTAATTTTAATCACTTCTTTAATAATATGGACTTTAAGAGATTTTCTCCTCTTAATTGTTTGTTCTTTAGTAATTTCAAATATTGTATGTAATCTATGTAATCAAATTCAAAAGGGATTGAAAATTCCCCGATCGCTTTCTTTGGTTCTTGTCTTAACTGTTATATCAGTAATAGTATTTACTATTTTTATTCTTGTATTGCCTCCGTTTATAAAAGAATTCAATGAAATATTAGTTGATATTCCAAATGGTTTATCGAAAATAAATATTTTGATTAATACAAATCTGAACAAATTTAATAGCCTATTTTATGGTGAACAATCAGAGAATGTTATAGACATATTCAGTCTAATAAATAATGTAGTAACCATCCCAGATGCCTCAACCATTGCAAAAGCTATTCAAGAAAGTTTTAGGAATTTAATAAATATAGCGGGGAATCTGGGTTCAGGTCTTTTGAAATTAATATTCGTATTAGCAGTGAGTTTAATGATTTCTATTGAACCAAAACAATATAAAGAAAATATACTTCTACTAATTCCAAAAAATTATCGCAACAAATTTAGAAATATTCTGGAAAAATGCAATATTGCATTAGCAAATTGGACTTTTTCAATGGTCATAAGCTCATTATCAGTAGGTTTATTATCATTAATAGTTTTATCTATATTAGATGTCAAATATGTTGTCTCAAATGCTCTAATAGCAATGGTTCTTAATGTAATTCCAAATATAGGTCCAGTTATTAGTGGTATATTTCCAATCTCAATTGCACTTCTAGATAATTTCTGGAAGCCACTGGCCGTATTAGGCGCATATATAATTATTCAAAATATTGAAAGCTATATAATAATGCCATCCATTATGAAGAAAAAAGCAAACTTACTTCCTGGTTTGACATTAATATCACAATTTGGATTTACATTTATTTTTGGTCCATTAGGCTTAGTCCTTTCTCTTCCATTGGCAGTAGTAATACAGGTTTTAATCAAAGAATCATTTAAAGATAATTAAAAACTACTTAATTAATTTTTTATATAAATATGGGTAGGAAAAAAGTATAAAGAAAGCTAAGGGATGTTTACCAATAGCAAAATATAGTGAGCTAAAAGTAAAGTGGTCAAATAATATTCTTAGCTCAGTAGAGATATCTATTAAAACTAAAGAAAATAAAATTATCAAATAGTAATTCAATTTCATGAAATTAGAAGCTTAAGGTCAGTCTTTAAGCAACAAAGATGGAGCCAATAAAATACTTGAATAACTTCCAACTATAATTCCTAATGATAAGGACAAGGAAAACCAGAATAGCGAGTAAGATCCAAACAAAATAATGCTTAATAAAGGAATAAGGGTTGTAATACTGGTAAAGGTTGTTCTCCTAAATGATTCGTTTACTGATAATTGAATAGTTTCGTTATAGCCTTCTTTCATTGATTTTAAATTCTCACGAATTCTATCAAAAATAACAACAGTATCATTGACAGAATAACCAGCAATAGTTAGCAAGGACACCGCAAATAAACTATTTACCTCGACAGCTAATATAATGCCTAACCAAGAGAATATACCGAAAACAATTAATAAATCATGGAATAAAGCTAATAATGCAAACAATGCATATTTTTTGTCAAATCTAATGGTTATATATAAAGATATTGCAAATAAAGAAACCAACAATGAAGTAACACAATTAGTAAGCAATCTTTTCCCAAGCTTTGGACCTATTAATCTTGAGTCCTTACTCTCATAATTTAGAGGTCCAAGAATATTATCAAGATTAGAAATAAGATTATTTGATTCTTCTATACTTAAATAAGGTGTTCTTATTGAAATTAATTTATTATTATTTTGAAATTGTAATTTAAGATTATTTAAAACTTTTTTATTTTTAGAGATCTCTTTTAAATTTTCAAAAACTGAATCTGGGGAAAGATTAGAACATTCCGCTTCACAAACTCTTTCTATTCTAAGTTCATTTCCACCTATAAAATCCATCCCTATATTTATAGGTTTTTTATAAGAGGTATTAAAAGTAGAATATAAAATTCCTAGAAGACTAAACAAAATAAGAACAGTTGAAAAACCAATTATCTTTTTTTTATTTTTTATTAATTCAAGATTGTATTTCATGGGTAATTAGAAATAAATAATTTAATTTGAAAAATTATTCCTTGGCAGAAAGAGATTTTTTTGTCTCAAAGATTGATATGTTGTAAAAAATCGCAAAATAGTTTTAGAACAATTTAATGAGGTAAACAAGCTTATTAAGACTCCTATACCTAAGGTTGCGGCAAAACCCTTAACAAAATTTGTTCCTAATAAAAACAATACAAAACAACTAAGAAGAGTTGTAATATGGCCATCAACTATGGATGAATTAGCTCTTTGAAAACCGCTATCAATAGATCTTGTAAGAGTATTACCATCATATAATTCTTCTCTAATTCTCTCAAATATTAGAATATTTGCATCAACTGCCATACCAATGCTGAGTATAAGCCCAGATATTCCAGGTAAAGTCAAAGTTACAGGAATCAAAGAATATAGGGCTAAGTTAAAAAAACCATAAAGTACTAGAGAAAGAACTGAAACAAAACCTAAAATTCTATAATTAAAAATCATAAATAAACCAACAAAAATTAGTCCACTAATAGCTGCATAAAGACTTTTTAAAATATTTTTGGATCCCAACAGAGCCCCTATAGTATTAGTTTCTACTATTTCAATTGGCAATGGTAATGAGCCTCCTTTAAGTTGAACTTCTAATTCTCTAGCATTTTCAGCATTAAAATTACCACTTATTGTTGCTGATCCACCTGTAATCCCAGTATTAGCAAACTGATTACCAACACTAGCTTCACTTATTGATTCGCCATCTAGAATGATAGCCAAAAGTTGATTAGTGCCAGCAATTGACTTTGTAATTTCTGCAAACTTTTCACCACCCGAATTACTAAAAGTTAATAAAACTTCCCAATTACTATTTGTTTGTTCTTGTCTCCTTCCTGCATTAATAAGATCCTTACCAGATAAATCTGTTTTAATAAATAAATTTGTAATTTCTTTATCAACATACTTTTTAATTTCAATTAACTTCCCATATAGATCACTACTAGTAGTCGAGTAATTTAATTCTTGCTCTACCTCTTTAAGATCATCTTGAATAATTTTAAAGAAATTATCATCAAATTGACTTTTTTCTGAAGAGGAATATTGATCAAAAATTTCTTTAATTTTCAATCTCTGAAGCTGCAAGATTTTTAAATCTGTAGATGTTCCTGCTTTTTGGGTCCTAAACTCTAATAGAGCAGTCTTACCTAAAATTCTTGAAGCAACTAATGGATTTTGTTCTCCTGGTAGTTCTAAAATTAATTGATCTCCACCAAGGGTTTGCAAGTTTGATTCTGAAACCCCTAAGTTATTAACGCGTCTATCTATAACCGAATTAACTGCATCAAGTTCATCCTTTGTTACCTTCCCTTCCTCTTTACTAATTTGTAGTGTAAGTTGAGAACCGCCTTGTAAATCCAATCCCAACTGTAAGGGGTAATTTATTAAAAGATAAACAGATAGCGTAAGTAGAAATATAATAAAAAAAAGCCAACCTTGCCTTCTTTTCATTACCTATATACTCCCACTAATTAAATCTTCAACTTTTTCAATTACTTGATGTGGTTGAATTATTGTCAAATTTTCAAGATTTCCATTATACGGAGTCGGAATATCCTGACTAGATAATCTAATTGGTCGGGCATCAAGATCATCGAAACACTCTTCTGTTATCAAGGCAATTAATTCTGCACCAATACCTCCAGTCTTCATACATTCTTCAACAATAATTACTTTATTTGTTTTTCTTATTGATTTTGAGATAGTTTCCATATCAAATGGTTTTAAACTTATTAAATCGATTAACTCAACATCTATTCCTTTTTTTTCTAATTCTTCAACAGCTTTAAGACAGTGATGTCTCATTCTTGAATAAGTCAATAAAGTAATATCCTTTCCTTCTTTTACAACGTCTGCCTGATCTAAAGCGCATGTATAATCACCCTCAGGTAATTCTTCAGACAAGTTATATAGAAGAACATGTTCGAAAAATAGAACCGGATTATCATCTCTTATAGCTGCTTTCATTAAACCTTTAGCATTTGTGGGCGTACTACATGCAACAATCTTTATGCCAGGAACTGCATGAAAATATGCTTCAAGTCTTTGACTATGCTCAGCACCAAGTTGACGACCAACTCCTCCAGGACCTCGAACTACTGCTGGTATTTTATAATTTCCGCCACTTGTATATCTAAGCATACCCATATTGTTAGATATCTGATTAAAAGCTAAAAGCAAAAAACCCATATTCATTCCTTCTACTATTGGTCTTAAGCCAGTCATTGCTGCACCCACAGCCATACCAGTAAAACTATTCTCTGCAATTGGAGTATCTAAGACTCTTAACTCTCCATATTTTTCATATAAATCCTTAGTTACCTTATAAGATCCTCCATATTGACCAACATCTTCCCCCATAACGCAAACATTTACATCATTTGCCATTTCTTCATCAATTGCCTCTTTCAAAGCATTAAATAATAATGTTCCAGCCACAATTAATTACCTAATTAATCACACATATAATCCTACCACTTTGAATAATTCAACCTCCTTCAGCGAACGTTATGAGTAGTAATATTGATAAAATCATTCCAGGAGAAAGCAAAAGGACTAAAAGGCCTAAGTCATGTAAAGACATTCAAAGAAAGTGTTTTTTTAATAATATTGGCAATTCAACTTTTCTTCACAATAAAACTGCGAATAAATACAATAAAAAGTCCTATACCAATAAAAGCAAAAGAGAAAGTTAGCAAAAAAGATAATCCAATTATTAAGGTATTAATACTAGAGGAAATATTTTGGACTATTTCAGAAGAATTAGATGGTTTATGTACTGAAAAATAAATTGCAATTTTATTACTTAAAAAATAAAAAAATATAAATAATAAAAAACTTGTTAATGATCCAATAATAAAATTTAAAGGTCCTTTTTCGGGAATATTTTTTTCAATATTCTCATTACTATTATCAGCCACAATAGATTTTTATAAAAAAAATTTAAATGAATGTTATTCCCTTTTCAAGGAAAGTGCAAACCCATGAATCATAGCCTTTATCTTTAAATAATTTAGAATTTGCAGTTAATTCTTTTTTAGCAGTCTCTAAATCTTTAAACAGTGCAAAGCATGTAGGGCCTGATCCACTCATTGAAAATGTGAGACAATTTTCTAATTTAGAAAGTAAATATAATGCCAGGTTTACAGAATCATTTTCATTTTCAACGACTAACTGCAAATCATTTTTTATTGTTAAGTATTGATTATCAAAATTTAAGTTATTTAAACCATTATCTCTTAAATCTTTTCTTATGTTCTCAATCATTTCTCTATTTGTAAGATATTGATCACAAAATCTATTACTATATTTTTTATAAGTTTCAGCTGTAGATACTGAAACATTTGGATTTTTTAAAAGAATTACTCCATATTCAAAGTTTGAATCTAATTTCTCCAAAATTTCTCCTCTTCCAAAACATAATTGAATACCACCATTTATAAAAAATGGAATATCAGATCCTAAAGTTGATGCTAATGAACATAATGTTTCTTGATCTAAGTTCAAATCCCATAACTTATTAAGACCAATTAATGTTGCTGCTGCATTACTGGATCCACCAGCTAATCCTGCGCCAATCGGAATATTTTTTCTTAAAAATATATTCGCACCGTAATCTATATTTGATTTTTTCCTTAATAGATTTGCCGATTTAACAATTAAATTATCATCAGATAAGGTTAAATCATTACAATCAGACTCAAGTTTAATTAAACCTTCATTATTAATTTCAAATTCTAAATAATCAGAAAGATCGATATTTTGCATAATCATTGCTAACTCATGAAATCCATCCTTTCTTTTACCAATAACTTCAAGGTGCAAATTTATTTTGGCTGGAGATTTTATATGAATTTTCTTTTTAGCTAAATCTTGCATATATTTAAATTTTTATTTTTTAATTTTAATACAATTTTCTGCAAGCTTAATCCATTGGTCAATCGAAATATCTTGTGGTCTTAAATTAAAACAAACTTTTGAAGATTCAGATAATTCATTTATCTCTTCATTTGAAAGTATTGAATTAAGAGTATTTCTAAGCATTTTTCTTCTTGAATTAAATGAAATTCGAAGAAGTTTATCTATATATTTTTCTAGACTAATATCTAATCTTAATTCATTCTTAACTGGTTCGAAAACTACTAAAGAAGAAAAAACCTTTGGAGGCGGACTAAATGATGAGGGGGGCACATCACATATTCTTTTTATTTTTGATAAAAGTTGCATTCTTACACTAAGTGCACCAGCATTGGGACTTCCTTCTTTTGACAACATCCTATCTACAACGTCTTTCTGCATTAAAAATATTATTTTTTCGTAATTATAATTTTTTATAATGCCCAATCGACCTATGAAAATATCCAATATTGGTCCAGTTATATTGTAAGGAATATTTGCAATCACTTTTGTAATCTTCTTATTGATCGAATCTAAATTTACGGTAAGAATATCTCCCTGCTGAAGTGAAAACTTATCATTATTATTGAATTTATCATTTAATAAATTTATTAAATCTTTATCTAATTCAATAGCATGTAATTTTTTAATTTCTGAATCTAACAACTTAGATGTTAAAGCTCCTTTACCAGGACCAATTTCTAAAATAAAGTCATTTTCATTAAGAACAGCAATTTCTTTAATTTTTTCTAGTATTTTTTTATTTACCAACCAGTGTTGTCCAAATCTTTTTTTTTGATGATAGTTTTTAGAATTCATCTAAAAGATAAATAATATGTTTAAATTAAATATGAATTTATTTAATCCTTTATATCATGAGCTTATCAAAAAATAATTTAGATAAACTCAATAAATTAAAAAAAAAGAAAAATTTAAATAACGAAAGTAAAAATATAAATAATTACACAAATATAACTAATAATGATAATTTAATAACCAATCCACTTAATTCAGAAGATCCCAATAAAATTTTTTATTCGTTAATTGATAATTCAGAATCTTTAGAAGAGACTTCTAACGTTAATAATTCACTAAGAAAAAGTGAGATTAATCAAATTAGTATGAATTCTAAAAAAGATAATTTTTCCAATAAATTAACAACCGAAGAGGAACTATATGATGAATTTAATTATCTTCTTGATGAATAATTAGTTTTGATATTTACTTATGATTCAGAGTAATAGATTAGCAATTTATGCTATCGGCAAAATAAAGAAACTTTGGATTAGAGATGGAATTAATCAATACAAAAAAAGAATGCCTGAACTTATCATTAATGAGTTAAAGACTTTTAATTTAAATAATCTTAGATCCAATAACAATATTATTATCTGCCTAAGTGAAGAAGGAAAACAGTTTAATTCGGTTGAACTATGTTCCTTACTCTTGAATTTTAAAAATAAAAAAATTAATTTCTTAATCGGTGATACTGATGGAGTTAGTTCAGATATAAAAGAAAAATCAGATCTTCTACTAAGCCTGTCTCCTTTAACTTTTCCTCATGAATTAGCTAGATTAATCCTAATCGAGCAAATCTATAGAGCTATTTCTATATCAAACAACTCCCCTTACCATCGTCCTTAAAAAGATTAGATTCAATCTAAAATTAATCTATAAAAGTTTAACAATTAACTATTTTTTGATTTTTTGCTATATAGTACATATATACTATTAATTTAATCTTGGATTCTTTTGATTCAACTACTAAAACATTTAAAATCCCCTTATTAACTGATTCGGTATCAGCAGGGTTTCCTTCTCCTGCAGATGACTATACAGAAGAAAATATTGATTTAAACGAACATTTAATATCTAATCCTTTTAGCACTTTTTTTCTTAGAGTTAAAGGCGACTCAATGATAAATGCAGGAATTAAAGATAAAGATTTAATAATAGTAGACAAGAGCTTAACAGCCAGGCCAGGGAATATCATCATTGCAATGATAGATGGAGAATTTACAATAAAAAGATTATCTATAAAAAATAATGAATTATATTTAAAATCAGAAAATCATAATTATCCTGATTTTAGATTTAAAAACCATATTGATGTACAGATATGGGGAGTTGTTATTTATTCAATACATAGCTATTTATGAGAATTTCAAATATTGATGCAATAGCTCTTATAGATGCTAATAATTTTTACGCGTCATGTGAACAAAATATTAATCCTCATTTGAGAAATAAACCAGTAGTAATTTTATCTAATAATGACGGATGTATCATTGCAAGAAGCCCTGAAGCGCGGGCCTTAAAAATTAAAATGGGAACTCCGTATTTTAAGGTCAAAGAAAGACTAAATAAATTAGATGTAGCAGTCTTAAGCTCAAACTACTCGCTTTATGGGGATATGAGCAGAAGACTAATGAATTTACTGAAAAACTACTGTGAACAGATAGAAATTTATTCCATTGACGAAGCATTCGTCTCGATTTCTAGACCTAATGATGAAAATCTATATCCTTGGGCAAGAAGCATAAGATCATTAATATATCAGAATCTAGGGATTACCATAACAGTAGGAATAGGAGAAAATAAAGTAAGAGCAAAAATTGCTAATAAACTAGCTAAAAATATTGATTATTCAGCTGGAATATTTGATTTAGCTAGAACCGAAAATGAGAATAATTATTTGAAAAGAATTAGTATAGATAAGATATGGGGAGTCGGGAAACAAACCTCTAATTGGTTACAAAGTAAAGGTATTAAAAATGCGAGAGAACTAAGAGATATGGAAGAAAATGAAATCATTAAGAAATTAGGCATCGTAGGGAAAAGACTGCAATTAGAACTGAAAGGCCATAGATGCCTGCCCATAGAAAAAAACAAGAAATCAAAAAAAGAAATTCAGGTGAGCAGGAGTTTCGGCACGCCTATCACAAAATTAGAAGACTTAACTCAAGCACTGGCAACTCACGCAATAAAAGCCTCTGAAAAAATGAGAAGTCAGAATTTACAATCATCTAATATTAGAGTATTTGCTAGAACCAGTAAATATTCAAGTCAAAATTATCAAAAAAGTGCTCATAGAAAACTTACAACTGCAACAGATGACACAAACAATATTTTAAAAATAGTAGTTGAATTATCTAAAGAAATTTATAATCCCGAATATAAATTCTCAAAAGCTGGTGTTTTAATGCAGGATTTAACAAATAGCGAATATTTGCAGCAATCAGTTATCAATTACAAATCTCAGACAGTCTTAAAAAAATCAACAAATCTTATGAAAACGATTGATTTATTAAATAAAAGATTTAATAACAATGCAATTACATGGGCCATTACAAAAAATCCACAAAGTTGGAAGATGAATAAGAATTTCTTAAGTCGCTCATCTACAACTGATATAGAACAAATCCCAACTATAGTGAAGTAAACAAAATAGAATGGAATTTATATTATTTTTGAGCAAATTAGATAAAGAGATTCTTAACTTATTAATGAAAGCAAACTACATAGTTGAAGAAAATAAAATTGAATGTCTATTAAACAAAGAAATAAAAGGGCTTCATAATTTTAAAGAAAATAAAATAATAATATGTACTGAAAATGCAAAAAAGAAAACAAATTTTAGAAATAAGAATCAACGACCAAATAAAGATAACTTCAAAACAGAAAGGGCGATAAGAAGAGCATTAAGACACGAAGCAACTCATGCGATACAAAAATGTAATGACAATAAAACAATAAGGAATATAAAAAAATTAGAAAGCAAATTACATCAAAGTAAAAGAAAAGCATTAGAGTTCTCTAGTTCAAATTTTTCTGGGACTTATGCGAAAGAAGTAGAAGCTTATATTCTTGAAGATAAACCCAAAAAAGTTAAAAACTTGATTAAAAAATACTGCCTATAAATTAAAAATTTTTATATTAACTAGCGAGGAAATTGCCACAACGTTGTTTGTCTAAGAAATTTATATGTTGTCTTTCTAGGTAATATAATTCCTGAAATTTAATGGCATCTGAATTTAAATCCTTAAAAAGATCATCTATCTCTTTATTTGTATTTGAAGAACCTGAAGAAGAATTATCAATTAAAATAGATATACAATTTTCTAAAGTTTTTAATCTTTGAGATCCCCAAGATTCTATTAAGTGTCTACATCTTTTTAGAGAATTATATTTCTCAAGAAGTGATAATGTTCCTAGTAAATTGTCCTTAGGATTACTCAGCAATGTTAAAAACAACTCATTTGGATTAATAAAAATATTAATTTTATTTGATGATTCAGGATTATTGAGAGCTAAGTAGTCAGGCAGAAGTGAAATTAAGTTAATAGAAGAAAAATCTTTTTGTAGATTTTGACTATTTGATTGTTTTAAATCATTTAAGTAATTTAAACCAAAATTATTTTGTTCAATTTTTGAAATAGCTTCCCATAGACTTTGAATATAACTAGTGTTAAAAACATTAATTTCTCTTTTGAGAAATTCATCACGAATAAATAGCCTAAGATTTGGACAATGTAAATAATAAAAAATTATTTCTGATTCATTTTTCTCCCGTCGGGAAATTTCATTTGGTTGTTCAAATTTTTTTGATCTCCCATGCCAACGAAATCCCTTTACTTGATTTCTTAAATCTTGTTCAAACTGAATTGCTAACCTAGCTTGTCCCTTACTTAATTGTTCTGAAACTTTTTGTAAATAATGAGTTCTGGTTGATGATTGAGGTAATTTACTCAACAATTTTACCAATGAAGAAATAACACTTTGGAAAATTTCAGACTTAGTTAAATCTTGATCTTTAAAGATCTGATCAATCTCCCAATCAATCCAAAAGGATGAATTATCAATTAAATTAAAATAATCTTCAGGTGTATGACTATTTAAATATTCATCAGGATCTTTAAAATGACTTAGTTGAAGTATCTTAAGATTAATTTGATCATGAAGGGATAGGGTCTCAACTTCTTTAATTACTCTTTTTGTGGCTAAAATTCCTGCATTATCAGAATCAAAATTCAAAATTATATTTTTATTATCTGTACATCTACATAGTTGAGAAATTTGATACTTATTTAATGCGGTACCGAGAGAAGCCACAGAATTAGTTATACCCTTTGAATGAAGAGAAATAACATCAAAGTAGCCTTCAACAATAATAGCTTTATCTCTTTTTCTAATATCACTAGAAGCTTTTTCGAAGGCAAACAACATTTTTCCCTTTTCAAATATCTCTGATTCAGGAGAATTAAGATATTTAGGTTCCTGACCATCAAGAGATCTTCCTCCAAAGGCTACTACTCTTCCTTGCATATCATGGATTGGAACAATTAATCTATTTCTAAAACGATCATAAATTTTGTCAGAATTATCTTTAGAAATTGCAAGGCCTGAAGCTAATATTGAATTAATGGGGAATTTTTCTACCTTGGAAAGATAATTAAATAAATCATTCCATGAATTTGGGGCAAAACCTAATTCAAAGTTATCAATAATCTTGTTACTTAAGTTTCTCTTAGATGTTAAATATTTCATGGCTTCAAAACCAAGAGAATTATTTAATTGAGACTTAAACCAATTTTTAGTGACTCTTAATATTTTATAAAGCTCTTCCTTTCTAGATAGTTGTTTTTTATAAGCTTCTACTTGGGGACCCTCAAGGTTTTCAACATTAATATTATTTTTTTTAGCGAGTGAAAGTACAACATCTGAAAAATTTGCACGAGTAAATTCCATTAAAAATTTAATAGAATTTCCACCTGCACCACAAGAAAAACAGTAATAGAATTGTTTAGTTGGTGATACTGTCATAGATGGCTTAGTATCATCATGAAAAGGACAAATCCCAACAAATTCCTTGCCTTTCTTCTTGAGAACAATATGTTCAGATATAACGTCAACGATATCTGCTTTTTCCTTAACCTCTTGAATAGTTCTTGGGTGTATAGAATGAACCATTGAGATTTTTATCAAAAACAAATAATGATTTATTTGTTATAGGTCAAAATCTAATAAGAATCTACTTAATTTCACAATAAAACTATTTTTTAAATGATAAATATCTCAGAATTAGAAAAAAAATTTAATTCATTGAATAAGTTTAATTTGGTATTTGCTTCATTTTTCTTTAGTTTGATGACTTTATGCGTAAAAAATATTGATAAAAGGATACCTATTTATGAATTAGTTTTATTCAGATCATTGTTAAGTTTAATTATTACATTATTCATAATTAATCTAAAAAATATAAATCCTTGGGGCAACAATAGACCATTACTTATCTTAAGAGGTGTTTTTGGAACTTTAGCTTTAGTTTGCATTTTTTATGCGATAAGAAATATGCCCCTTAGTATATCTACTGTCATTCAGTACACATACCCTATCTTTATATCTATATTCGCTGGCATATTTATAAACGAAAAAATAACTCGGAATATAATTTTTGCTTTAATTATTGGCTGGATTGGAATATTAGTAATATTAAATCCAAGTCAATTATCAAATATAAACGTTGAAATTGAAAATGTTTCTATTTCGATCGCATTTCTTGGAGCAATTTGCACTGCATTAGCTTACGTTACTGTTAAGAAACTTTCATTTACTGAAGATGTTTATGTAATTATTGAATATTTTCCACTTGTTTCTTTTATAACTTTATTGCCAATTGTATTAATGAACTGGGTTACTCCAACTTGGAATGAATTAGTTTGGATAATTGGCATTGGCTTATTTACTCAATTAGGTCAGACTTTCTTAACTGTAGGATTAAAAAATTTACCTGCTTCTGAAGCTTCAACAATTAACTATTTGCAAGTTTTATTCGGGTCAATTTGGGGTATTTTGTTTTTTAGTGAAATAATAAATATAAATTTTTTATTAGGAGCTTCACTAGTATTATTAGGAACTATTATATCTACTACCAAAATAATCAAAAGGACATAGAATATAGTTATTAAAATAAAAAAAAAGTGAAATTTTTCTATATAGTTTTATTATTTTGTTTTTCCCCTATTGCTCAAGTTAATGCAACGACCCCAAAGTCAGTAACTTGCACAAGAACTGAATACAGAGAGGAATACATTCCTGGAACGAAATCAAATCCAGGCTACGTGAAAAGTTATGAGGTGGACGTTGTAATACCTTGTGGAGGTCAAAGTACAGCTGAAAAAATAGATGATAATGACTGCAGTGAAGGATCTGTTATAGGAGGACTTCTTGGTGCTGGGATAGCACTATCTTCCTCTAGAGGGAAAGATAGATTTTGGGCAGTTCCTGCTGGCGGAACGGCAGGAGCACTAATTGGTTGTCAGGTGGATGGTGGTTAATTGATTAGTTGGATAAATGGAGAATTGGTTGAGTTATGGCAAACTAATCAAAAATTTTTTGTTTTAATAAATTGTCAAGGATTAGGGTACGAAATACAAATACTAGAATCCTTTTTTTTCAAATTAAAAACAAATCAGATATCTAATAAAAAAATTACTCTTTGGTTAAAACATATTAAAAAAGAAGATTCAGATTTATTATTTGGCTTTACATCAAAGGAAGAAAAGAATTTCTTTATTGAAATTTTAAGTATCCGAGGTGTTGGATCTCAAATCGGTATGGGGATATTAAATAAATTCTCTATTGGTGAAGTTATCAATGCAATAAAGACACAAAACCAAAAATTAATTTGTTCCGTACCTGGTATAGGTCAAAAAATGAGTGATCGGTTAATTTTAGAACTAAAAAATAAATTTAAAAGTGAAATACAATTCGAAGAGGAAAAAACAAAAGAAGAATTTGAGATTAAGGATCCAGAAATTAATAAAATGATCGAAGATCTTCAGTTAACTCTTCAATCATTAAATTACAAAAATAAAGAAATCAAGACTATTTTGCCAATTATTATTAATGAAGTAGATTTCCTTTCAAAAAAAGAAAATAATTTATCATTTGAAAATTTATTGAAATTAGCTATGAATTATCTAGATAAGAAAAGTAGTAATATAGCTAGCTGACGTAGTATCATAGAGTAAAAGAAATAAAATTTATGTCATTAGATACAGCTGAAAAACAAAAGCTGATTGAGACTCATCAAGTACATCCAACTGATACAGGTTCAGCCGAAGTTCAAGTAGCACTGCTTTCAAAAAGAATATCGAAATTAAGTGACCATCTCCAAGGAAACATTCATGATTTCGCTTCAAGGCAAGGATTATTAAAAATGATTGGTAAAAGGAAAAGATTACTTTCTTTCATAAAAGACAAAAACGTTCAGAGATATCAAGAGCTTGTAAAGAAAATTGGAATCAGAGGATGATTTCAATTAATGAAGAAAAAGCAATCTAAAAAAAAGACACAATCTAAAAAGAAAAAAAATTATCCTGAGAAAACTGCGTTTGCTAATCTAGAAAAAGTATCAAGTACTGTAACTACCCCAAAAAGATCATCAACTGGAATACCTAAATATGTTGCAGATAGAATGGCAAGAAGAATATTTTTTACAGCAGGAATTCCTACAATATTAGGGATGTCGGTTTTCGTAGTTAGCTACATTATAGTAACGAGAAATATTGCTGAGATACCTCCTTCATCAACAATTGCAATTTCAGCATTGTTTTTTTTGTTAGGTCTAGCAGGGTTGAGTTTTGGAATATTATCAGCTAGTTGGGACAAAGAGCCTGGATCTTTTTTTGGTATTGAAAATATTCCAATGAACATACAACGTGCAAAAGCAGCATTCAAACCTGCAACTCAAAATTTCGAGGACAAAAGTTAATCTAGGAAACTAAAGATTTCAAATTAACTTTGAATGATTTATCTTCTAATAATTTGCATACTCCTTGAATATCTCCAATGCAGAATTGTTCACCAAATTTAACGTAGGTAACACTATTTTGATTTCTCACTGCAGCTAAAACTGGAATCTTGATTCCACATCTTTCTTTATCTGGTTTAAATTTAGTTAAACAGTTTCTCAAGGTATTTTGTACTCTTACATCTGATGCTTGAGAACTTTCAAGGTTAATGATAAGTAATTTAAGGTTATCTATTTCTCTACAATCATCAATTATTAATTGAGTCTTGTCACTTTTTTTATCTATTGTTCCCCACACCAATAATCTAGTATCTGTCAAAAGAAATTCTGATAATTTTAAATAGGTTTTTGGAAAAACTATTGCCTCGCAACTTCCAGAAAGATCTTCTAGCTGAACTATAGCCATCCTATCTCCTTTTCTCGTTGTGATTTGCTTCAAATCAGGTATCATTCCAACTAAAGATACTTTGGTTCTATCTTTTGTTTCTTCTAATTGAGAAATGCTTATAGGTGATACGAGTTTTGCTGGCTTAGTTAAATGCTTTAGAGGATGATCAGATAAATAAAAGCCTAATAGCTGCTTTTCTAACTTTAACTTCTCAATAAGTGAATAATCATCAACCTTTGCTAATTGTGAATCTGAAAAAGCAACATTAGAAAATTCTTCTTTAGAATCAAATAGATTTCCTTGGCCTGATAATCTATCACGATTTCTTGAAGAGGCCCACTCAATAACATTTTCAAGATCTGATAATAACTGAGCTCTATTCTTATCATTTGAAAACTCGTCTAGTGCTCCACAATGAATTAGAGATTCGAGACTTCTTTTGTTAAGAACATTAGAAGGCAAACGGTCGCACAAATCCGATAATGACTTAAAGGTTCCCGAGCTATTTCGGTTTTCAATTATATTTCTTATTGCAGAATCTCCTAAATTCTTAATTGCAGATAACCCGAATAAAATCTGATTGTTCTTAATAGTGAAATCAACCCCAGAAAAATTAATGCTCGGTGAAATAACTTCTATTCCCATGGAATAACAATTAGAAATATATCTTTGCATCTTATCGCTAGAGCCGGAATTTACGCTTAAAAGGGCTGCCATATATGCAACAGGGAAATGGGCTTTTAAAAATGCAGTTTGATAAGTTACGGCACCATAAGCAGTTGAATGACTTTTGTTAAAACAATATTCTGCGAATAAAACCATCTGATCAAAAAGATCATTTGCTAATTTTTCATTTACACCTTTCTTCATAGAACCATCTACAAAAATATTCCTATGCTTTACCATTTCAGAAACTTTCTTTTTCCCCATCGCTCTTCGAAGTAAATCAGCATCACCAAGAGAATAGCCTGCCAGGTCCTGAGCAATTTTCATGATTTGTTCTTGATAAACCATAATTCCATAGGTTTCGGTGAGAATTGACTTAATAAATGGATGAGGAAAATCAACCTTTTCGTTCCCATTTTTTCGATTTATGAATTTAGGTATAAGGCCTGCATCAAGAGGACCAGGTCTGTAAAGAGCCAGTATGGACGAAATATCTTCAAGAGAGTTTGGTTTGAAATCCTTAACGACCTGTTTCATACCCGAAGATTCAAGTTGAAAAATACCTTCAAGATCTCCTCTCCCAATAAGCTCAAAGGTTTTACAATCATTTTGTGGTAAATCATCAATGTTTATTTTCTTTCCAGTAGATTGATTAATAAGAGAAACTGTCTTTTCAATCATCGTAAGATTCTTAAGACCCAAGAAATCCATTTTCAATAATCCAAGTGATTCGATATCGTCCATAGAATATTGAGTTATTATTTGTCCTTCATTATTTCTTTGAAGAGGTACGAGTTCGTCAAGTGGATCTGATGCGATAACAACTCCAGCAGCATGAACTCCATATGTTTTATTAGTTCCTTCAATCCTCAAAGCCAAATCAACCCATTTTTTAACTCTATTATCATTAATATATTTGTCTCTAAACTCCTGACTAGGAGAATTCTTATCAATCATTTCACTTAATTTATAAGGTTTCCCTCTCACAACCGGTATTAACTTAGCCAATTTATCCGCCTCTCCATATGGTATGTCTAGAACCCTTGCAACATCTTTTAAAACCGCCTTAGAGGTCATCTTGTTAAAAGTAATTATTTGGGCAACTTTATCCTCTCCATAACGATTAGTAACATAATCAATAACTTCATTTCTCCTATCAATACAAAAGTCGGTGTCAATATCTGGCATTGACTTTCTTGCTGGATTTAAAAATCTCTCAAACAATAATCCATGCTCAACAGGATCTATATTTGTTATTTGAAGAGCATAAGCAACTAGTGAGCCTGCTGCAGAACCTCTACCTGGGCCTACAGGGATAGAGTTATCTCTAGCAAATTTGATATAGTCCCAAACAACCAAAAAATAATCTGGGAAGCCCATATCTTTAATAATTTTTAATTCAGAGGATAGTCTTTTTTTATAGTTCTCATCAACTTCTGTAAGATCATTTTTTTTAAGTCTTTTTAAAAGGCCTTTATTAGATAATTGTGTAAGGAAAGAAAATGAATCTGTATCTTCGCTAAGAGGGAATTTTGGCATTCTGTAATTACCAAACAAATCAAATACTTCAACTTTTTGAGAAATTTCTATAGTATTGTTTACTGCCTCAACTATTGATTCATCATCAATATGATCTTTAAAAAGTTCAAGCATTTCATTTTCACTTTTAATATATTCTGTACCTGTATATCTCAATCTCTTTTCATCACTTATTAGTTTTCCTGTTAATACACAAAGCAAAGCGTCATGTGCTTCAACATCCATACTTGATAAGTAGTGGGCGTCGTTGGTGGCGATAACTTTTATTTGGTGCTTCTTCCCAATTTTTATCAATTCAACATTAACAATTCTATCCTCAATAGAGCCGTGATCTTGTATTTCCAGATAAAAGTCATCTGCAAATAATTTTTTATACCAAAGAGCTATATCCTCTGCTACGTCTAATCTACCTTTTAAAATAGCCTGAGGTATCTCTCCACCAAGACAAGCTGTAGAAACTATCAGACCATCACTATATTTGCTTAAAAGTGATTTATCAATACATGGTCTAGAAAAAATGCCTCGGCCTCTCATCCCGTTTAGGTGGCTTATTGTTGTCAACTTTACTAGATTCTTATAACCAGTATAATTTTTCGCTAAAACCACCAAATGATATCTTTTTTCTTTTTTAGGTTGAGGATCGTCAATAGAACCATTAATCACATACATTTCATTACCAATAATTGGTTTTATACCTTTCTCTTTACACTTCTTGACCAAATCAAGAACACCATACATAACTCCATGATCAGTAAGAGCTATCGATTCCATTCCAAGATCATAGGCTCTATCTACAATTTTTGAAATTTGACTAGCACCATCAAGTAAGCTGTAGTCACTATGATTATGAAGCGGAACGAAAGCCATATTCAAATGATTTATATATATAAGATAGAGAAAATTTCTAAAAGATCTATAGTTTTTGATTACAAATTAATTATTAATACAAATTTAAAATAAAGGTCTGTTCTTAATTACCTGAGCATCAATTTCAAAGATATTTGCGGCATTTAATATTCTATCTTCTTCTAATACATTGCCTATCAATTGCATTCCAATAGGTAATCCTTTAGTATCAAATCCACAAGGAATACTGATTGCTGGGAGGCCTGCTAAATTAGCAGGAACAGTTAATAGATCTGACAAGTACATTGCAAGTGGATCATTGACAAAATCTCCCTTCAAAAAAGCAGTGGTTGGGCAAGTTGGAGTTAATAAAACATCTACTTTCTTAAAAGCGTTATTAAAATCTTTTCTTATAAGTGTCCGAACTTTTTGTGCCTTCTTGTAATAGGCATCACTGTATCCAGCTGACAAAGCATAAGTACCTATCAGTATTCTTCTTTGTACCTCGTCTCCAAAACCTTCAGCTCTACTTTTTGAAGTCATATCTATAAGATTTGAACCTTCATTCGATCTGTAGCCATATTTAACTCCATCATATCTAGCTAAATTTGCGGAGGCTTCAGATGGTGCAATGACATAATATGTCGCAATTCCATCATTAAATCTAGGACATTCTACTTCGATAATTTCAGCACCTAAAGTTTGGAATCTATCAACTCCAGAAAGAACAGATTTCTTAACTTCTGGATTAAGCCCTGGGTGTTCAAAACATTCTTTAATGATTCCAATTTTTAAACCCTTTATAGATTTATTTAAGTCGGTCAAATAATTTGGTACTGGTTTATCAAGACATGTTGAGTCCAAGGGGTCTTTACCAGATATTGAATAAAGAATTTCAGCAGCATCAGAGACAGTATTTGTAATTGGACCAATTTGATCAAGAGAGCTAGCAAATGCTACAAGTCCCCATCTGCTAACTCTGCCGTAAGTAGGTTTAAGGCCTACGACGCCACAAAAAGAAGCTGGTTGCCTTATTGATCCTCCTGTATCAGAACCTATAGCAGCTGCACAAAATCCAGCGGCAACAGAAGCAGCACTACCGCCCGAACTGCCTCCTGGCACTCTATTAATATCCCAAGGATTTGAAGTGACGCCAAATAAAGAAGTTTCCGTTGAACTACCCATTGCAAATTCGTCTAAATTTGTTTTTCCTAAACAAATTCCCCCTGAAGACCATAATTTACTCGAAGCTGTGGACTCATAAGGCGCAATAAAGTTCTTGAGCATTTTACTTGCACAAGTTGTTGCAACACCTTTGGTGCAAATATTATCCTTTATTGCTATTGGAATCCCCGCGAGAGGAGGCAGTTTTTCTTTATTTTGAATTAATTTATCGATGTTCTGAGCTTGCGAAATAGCATTATCTTTTGTAGTACAAATATATGAGTTAATTTCGACGTCTTTATGATCGATTTTGGCAAAAAAATCATTAACTAATTCCTTAACAGAAGCATTATTGTTAATAATTTCCTTTCTTAAAGAATTAAAATCCATTTCTTGATTTATTTCTTAAATTTAGAGTAATCAAACAGTTAGTGGTTCTTCTTTTTTGCAACGAACCAAACTATGTTTAATATTTTTAGACCCTTCATCAGAAAGATCTTTAATAAAAGAAGATATATTTTCTTTTAAGCTACGTTTAGTAATAAATGGACCGAACCAGTAAGTCCCACTAGGTTGATCTGTCTCAATTTTAGCCCACCAAGCTAAACCGAGTTTGTTCCCAAAGTTTCTAATCAATTTAATTGGCCTGAATGACCATCAATTCTTGTTAAATTCTATACAATTTTGTAGTGAAAATTCAATAAATTTCTATTAATCATATAAATGTATTGAAACAACAACATTTTAGAGGACTTTAATAAAAGTGATTTTTAACAAATAAATTATTTACTAGTCAAGTAAAATATAGATATAGCCGCCGCCACAGAGGCATTTAAACTTGGAGTCTTACCTTTAAGAGGAATGCTTAAAAGATAATCACATTTTTTTTGAGTAAGCAATGAAATACCTTTACCCTCAGAGCCAACAATAACAACCAAAGGTGCTTTTTCTTGAAAATCTGCGATAGATAATTGACTATCTCCAGATAAGCCGACAACAAGAAAACCATTTTTCTTTAGCTCCTCAAGTGCTCTATTTAAGTTAACAACTCTACTTACATGTAAGTGCTCTAAGGCTCCTGCTGCTACCTTAGCTACCGTTCCGGTCAATCCAGCAGATCTTCTCTGAGGAATAATGATGCCCTTACAACCAAATGCTTCTGCTGATCTTATGATTGCACCCACATTATGTGGATCAGTTATACCATCTAATGCAAGTATTAATGGATTTACACAGTTGTTTTGAGAAAAATCGATTAATTGTTCTAAAGATATTGTTTTAGAGCATGCTAACTGCAATGCGACGCCCTGATGTGAAGCACCATAAGTTAATTGAGAAATCCTGTTCCAAGAAACTTCTTCAATGAGAACTCCTTTTGATTTAAGGTCCTTAAACAAAATAAAGAATTTATCTGAAGAAAAGATTTCCGAAGTACACCAAATCCTGTTAATCGCTCTTTCACTAATTAGCGCCTCATAAACCGAATGTTTACCCCATATCCAATCATCAAGATTTCTCTTGTTAGTAAACTCTTGATGTATATCATAATTTTTATGAGGAAATTCTGTATTAGATTTTAATCTTGAATTTTTTATTTTTACAGACGAAAAAGTATTATTTTCATCATTTTTTTTTAAATTTTCAACTTTCTTATTTTTAGCGGAATTGTTCAAAAATCTATCATTTTTCTCTAAACGATTTGTATTTTTTGAATAATAACCAAGATCTGAATTTTTTTTGTACTCTTTATTATTTTTTCCGCGAAATTTTTTAGAGGAGTTTTTCATAGATTCAATTCATTTTTAATTCTAAATATTCAAAAAGTGTTGATAATCTTTGAGGATCTTTTAAAAATAACCAGCCAATAAGAGTTTCAAAACCAGTAGCTCTAGAGTATATGGTGGGGTCTGAAGATTTTGGATATCTCTTTGTTTTATTTCTAGCACGCCTGATTAGATCCATTTCATTTGAATTTAATAAATGTTCAATTTGACTTAATGATTTTGACTGAGATTTTGCTTTTACTTCGTTTACTACAGATAAATGGAGATCTTTAGATTTTAAAGGGAAATGAACATATCTTAATCTTTGATGAAGCTCCCATACCGAATCTCCAAGCCAAGCAAGTTGAATTACCCCTATATCCTCGGGAGATCCATAGGGAACCAAGTTTTGAATCCAATAATTCAATTCTTCAAATGATTTAATGCATCTTCAAGGCTTGGCTTCAAGTTAAGAAAATCTCCTAAACGAACAAGTTTAATTGTTTGGGCCACTCTAGAATTGCCAACGACAGAGAACCCAAGTTTCGACTTTTTACATTCTTTAGCAGTTTGAACAAGAGCTCCAAGACCCGAAGAATCTAAAAAATCTATTTTTGTGAGATCAATTACGAATGGAAGTTCATTTTTTAAGTTATTAGTAACAAAAGTCTTAAATTGTTTTTCTGAGAAAGCATCAAGTTGGCCTTTAAAAGTAAAAACCATAATGTTTGTTGTAACCTCAATGTTTCCTCTTAAAGAAACGGTTAACTTCTGGAAATCTTCTATGATCTAATACCTCCAAAAAATTAATATATCAAATGTAATTATCAAATCAAAAGAAAACAATATGTCAACATCTTTCTAACATTAGAGAAACAAATTTATTGAATAAATAATCTGAATCATGTGGGCCAGGTCCTGCTTCTGGATGATATTGCACACTAAATATTGGCTTATTATTAACCTCTAGTCCAGCCACAGTATTATCGTTAAGGTTGTAGTGGGTTATTCTAACTATTTCTTTTGACAAAGAATTAGGATCGATAGCAAAACCATGATTCTGACTAGTTATTTCAATTTTATTATTTTCACCGCAAGGGTGATTTAAACCACGATGTCCAAAAGGTAATTTATAAGTTGAACCTCCTAAAGCCAATCCAAATATTTGGTGGCCAAGGCAAATACCAAACATAGGTATTTCACCATATTCAATAAGTGATTTTGCTAATTCTATACCTTCAGAAACAGAAGAAGGATCGCCTGGACCATTTGAGAAAAATATCCCATCCGGATTGTTAGATAAAACATCTTTTAGAGAAGATCGAGAAGGCAAAACCAAAACTTCACAACCATGGGATACAAGTCTATTTAGAATTGAATTTTTAATTCCAAAATCAATTGCTACTATTTTTAATTTTTTAGACGATTCAGCATATCTTTTTCTTAAATCAAAAATTGTTTGTGTGTGATTATTCCATAAATATTTTTTCTTCGTTGAAACTACTTTTGATAAATTTAAACCCTCCATCTTTGGAGTATTATTAATTATTTTTAAACAACTTTCATCAGTTTTATCTAGAGAGGTAATAACTCCATTCATCGCACCACTAGATCTTAAAATTTTCACAAGAGCCCTTGTATCAATTCCATATAGCCCTATGATGTTCTTCTCAATTAACCATTGATTAAAATTCTTTTTAGATCTCCAATTACTATTATTTAATGAAAAATTTCTAACAATTATGCCTTTAACATTAATATTAGATTCTGAATCTTCAAAATTAATACCAGTATTTCCAATCTCTGGATAAGTGAATGTTAATAACTGTCCATAATAACTTGGATCAGTAATAACTTCTTGATATCCGGTCATTCCCGTATTAAAAACTATTTCACCAATTGCTGTACCAGAAGCACCAAAAAAGAATCCCGGGAATACAATTCCATTACTTAAAACCAATTTCGCGTTTTTCTTATATGGATTAATCATCAATATGAAATTAATTAAATTGAGGATAAATAATTTTTTAAAAGTAAAAACTTTTTCCAAGGATCACCTTGATTAATAGAAAATAAAGCTTTATTAAATCCTTCATTTAAATCATCCTCAATTCCTGCTGCCCAGAGCACTAAAGCAGAATTCAAGGCAACTACATCAATATGAGATTTTTGTCCAGAACCATTTAAAACAGACTTTAATATTTCCTCGTTAGACTCAAGATCAGAAACTACAAGCTTTTCATTAGATATATTTTCATGTTTAAAGTCTGAAATATTTAATTCTGAAAACCTCAATTCACCATTTTCAACAAATACTAATTTATTTTCTCCTTGAAGCGAAGCTTCATCAAGGCCACCAGACCCATGAACGACTATTGCTCTATTCATACCCATTTTTAAAAGCGCGCTTCCCATTGGTTCTAAAAGTTCCTCAGAAGCAACACCCAAAACTTGTGCATTGGGTCTTAAAGGATTTACCAATGGTCCAAGTTGATTAAAAACTGTCCTTATTCCAAGGGTCTTTCTTAATGGAGCAAGTTTTATTAAAGATTTATGCCAAACAGGTGCGAACAAAAAAGTTATCCCAATTTCACTTACGGCATTGATTACTTTTTCTAATGAACAATTTAAATTCAAACCAAGATTTAACAAAACATCGGCGGAACCAACTTTTCCGCTAGCACTTTTATTTCCGTGTTTTGCAATTTTTACCCCACAAGATGCAGATACAAATGCTACGGCAGTTGAAATATTAAATGTATTAGCTCCATCTCCCCCTGTTCCACAAGTATCTACCAAATACAAATTTGGTCTTGCTACTGGCAATTCGCAAACATTTAAGAGTTCCTCAGCCATAGAGCATAGTTCAACACCTGTAGAACCCTTTGCTCTCAAAGCACTTAAAAAAGCTCCTGTTTCAACATCTGAAATTTCATCATTAAGCCATCTTTTCATTAATGATCTAGAAGTTAAATCATCAAGATTCCTTCCTTCCAACAAATTATTTAGGATTTCAGCGTTTGTTAGATTAGAAGACATTTATTTATGGAAGAAAAATTATACAGAAAAAATTCAATTTGAGGTATCAAAACCTGAACCAACTAAATCTTTATTCGTATTTGAAGGCCTGAAGCTTTTTGACCAAATATTTTTTGTTTTTGAAAAAAGTTCATTTTTAGTGATCTTCCAAAAATTTAAAATTTTTTCAATATCGTTTTTAATTTCAATTTCTCCTGGGAAATTGGTATAACGATTTATTAATCTAGCTAAATTTATATAGTCAAGATCATCTGGTGTTTTTTTAGTGATAAGGGAATCTATAATGATCTTGTCCGTTTCATGTAATGGATGAGTTTGCTCGTTACTCATAAATAAATACTGAATCAATTATAAAATTAGCTCACATATTCAAAAATGAAACATTATCTTAATCATATCGGCAAAATAAAATGAAAAATTTAAAGATAAAAGTTATATCTAAATACCTAAGACCATACAAAAAAGAATTCTTATATGGTGCTTTAGCTCTCTTATTAGTAAATGTACTAAGTGTTGTAATACCCTTAGAAGTAAAAAATATAATTGATCAATTACAAAAAGGGTTTTCTTCGGATTTTGTTTTTTCTAAATCTTTATGGTTGATTTTTTTAGCAACTTGTATGGGTTTAATAAGATTATTTTCAAGACAAATTGTCTTCGGCATAGGTAGAAAAGTAGAAGTAAATCTTCGTCAAAAACTTTTTGATCATTTACTTATTCAAGATCCAGAATGGATTCAAAAAAAAGGAAGTGGAGACATTATTAGTAGAGCTACAAGCGACGTTGAAAACATAAGAAGACTTTTAGGTTTTACAGTTTTAAGCTTGTGCAACATTGTCTTAGCTTATTCATTCACTATTCCTTCAATGTTTTCGATTAATAAAACATTAACAATATCAGCTTTAATGATATTTCCATTAATCCTTGGAATTGTAAGTCTTTTTGGTGGCAGAATGGTTAAACAAAGAAAAGCTCAACAAGAATCATTATCAAAACTTAGTGATCTTATTCAAGAAGATCTATCTGGTATAAGCGCTATTAAAATTTACGCCCAAGAGGATGCTGAGAAAAAACAATTTAACATACATAATAATGACTATCAAAATTCAGCGATAAAACTTGCAAGAACAGCAAGTACCTTATTCCCTTTGTTACAGGGCATTTCATCAATTTCATTACTGATTTTATTATCATTAGGAACTTTTCAATTAGAGAGTGGATTTATTTCAATTGGGGGGTTAGTAGCATTAATTCTGTACGTAGAAAGACTTGTCTTCCCAACAGCTCTATTGGGGTTTACCCTAAATACTTTTCAACTTGGTCAGGTAAGTTTAGATCGTGTGGAAGAAATCTTTCAGAACAACCCAAATATTGTAGATAGAGCAGAAACTAAATTTTTAAAAAGAAAGGTTAAAGGATTTTTAGAAGCAAAAAATTTAACAATAAAGTATCCAGGTTCAAAATTTAATTCATTAAACAATCTAAATTTCAAAATCTATCCCGGAGAACTTATTGCAATAGTTGGTCCAGTAGGTTGTGGCAAGACAACACTAGCAAAGTCTCTAGGTCGGACTATTGAAATTCCAGACAATCAATTATTTTTAGATGAAATTGATGTAAAAACTTTAAAATTAAGTGATCTTAGAAAAAATATTTCAATCGTTCCTCAAGAAGCATTCTTATTTACTTCTACAATCTCAGAAAACCTAAGTTTTGGAGAACCCAATGCTTCTAAATATTTAGTTAAAGAAACCGCTACAAAAGCTGGATTAATTGATGATATAAATAGTTTTCCAAAAAGGTTTAAAACTATTGTTGGTGAGAGAGGTATTACATTAAGTGGTGGACAAAGGCAAAGAACTGCACTAGGAAGAGCACTACTTGTTAATTCTCCTATTGTTGTTCTAGATGATGCTTTGGCAAGCGTAGATAATAAAACAGCAGCAAGAATAATAAATGAAATGAGTGATAGAAGTAATAAAACAATAATAATGATTAGTCATCAACTTTCTGTTGCCGCAACCTGTGATAGGGTTTTAGTAATGGATAAAGGAGAAATAGTACAAAAAGGGGCTCATAAAGATTTAGTAAAAGTGAATGGGCTATATAAAAAACTTTGGGAAAGAGAACTAGCTACAAGAATTGTTAAGAGCTAAAAGTAATTTTTTTACTTATAATAAATAGATTTAAATTATGTTTAAATTCCTGAAAAACATTATGAATAATGAGGAGGTAAATTTAACTAATGATGCTTATTCATTACACAGAATATTAAAAACAGATATCAAAAAAGATCCTAATGTAGAAGAAGATGAAATAATTTTTGGATGTGGATGTTTCTGGGGAGCTGAAAAATGTTTTTGGAAACTTCCAGGAGTTGTCACAACTTCTGTAGGTTATGCTGGAGGTGAAAAAAACAATCCAAACTATTATGAAGTATGTTCAGGCTTAACTGGCCATTCAGAAGTTGTAAGAGTTATATGGGATAAAAGGGAAATAGATATAAGTGATTTATTAAAAATGTTTTGGGAATGTCATGACCCTACTCAAAAAAACAGGCAAGGGAATGATATGGGAACACAATATAGATCAGCAATATATTACAAAAATGAAAATAATATTAAAACCATATTAGCCAGTAAGGAACAATATCAAAAGGAACTAAGCAAAAAAAATCTTGGTTTAATTGAAACGGAAATAAAAATGATTGATTCATATTTTTATGCAGAACAATACCATCAACAATATCTTGCATCAGCTGGAAGTAGGCAGTATTGTTCCGCTTCACCCACAAGAGTTAAGTTAGGAGTTTTTACTGGAAGCAACTATAAATTAGAAGATCATATTTGGGAAAACTTTAATTGGGAAGTTGAAAAATGTGTATTGAGATCTGATAACAATCCTATAAAGAATAACATTTAAATAAATCTAATCTTTATAGTAAAGATACGGGGCGTAGCGCAGTTTGGTAGCGCACCACTTTGGGGTAGTGGGGGTCGTGGGTTCAAATCCCGCCGTTCCGATTACTTTTCTTCTTCGTTTATAAGCGATTTGTATAGTTTATATGAACTTATGCCTACCGCTATGAATGTAAAAGAAGAAAAAAAAGCTAAAACCAATATAGTAAGATTTGAAACTTCCACTTCCCCTAATTGGAAAGATATAAAAATGTACATTAGAAAGATTTTTTTTTAAAACCTTAACACAATTGCAAAAATTTTTTTTTCATCCAATTATAAATTCAAAAGAATTAGAACACCAAAAATTACTCGATAGATGATAAATATTTTCAACCCATTCGAAGAAAAATACTTTAATAAGAAATCTATTGCCAATAAAGAAGACAAAAATGTCGTAGTAAGACCAACAAAAAGAGGGAAAAAACCTAATGAAAAAAAATCATTAAAAGAAGAAATAAATTCAACAATCGCAGCAAGAGAAATAGCTGGCATACCTAAAAGAAAAGAAAATTTCGCAGCATCGCCTCTTTCCCAACCTGATATTAAAGCACTAGAAATAGTGACCCCCGATCTTGAAACACCAGGGAAAATTGCAAATGCTTGAAAGAAACCTATAAACAAACTATCTGAATAATTATGGTTTTTAATATTAATAGATCCTCTTTTCGAACTATCTGCCAAGTACATAAAAAAAGCCATTAGAAATGAAACCAATGCTATTGATAAATTTGAACGAAGAACGTTTTCAAAAAAAGTAGGTATAAATATTTTTATACTCCCTCCAAGCAAAACAATTGGTACAGTACCAATCAAAATAGATCTTAATAATCTTTCATGTAAGAGATATTCAATAAATTTTTTGGAAGTTTGACTTCTAAAATTAAAAATATCACTCCTAAAATACCAAGCTATTGCTAGAACACTTCCAAGTTGAATAGTGGCGGACAAAGATGCTCCAGGATCATCAATACCTAAAAAAAGAGAGATAACTTTTAAATGAGCTGTACTACTAACAGGGATGAATTCCGTCAACCCTTGAATTAATCCATATAAAACAAATTTTAAATATTCCAAAAAAAATTTAATAACCTAATTAATTAATAGCAATTTACATTTAAAAATTAAAAGCTAGTATGGATAAATGAAAAAAAAATCTATTTTAATATTATTTTTTCTTTTTTCCTTAATCTTTTCTGGTTCTGCGAGAGCTAACTATTGGTTAATAATTGGAACTTATAGACAAGGGCCTGGAGGAAGGCCAGAGGTTAGTGGAATAACAAGTCCTTCCTTACATTCTATTCCAATGAAAGATTTAGATACTTGTAATAAGGCAGGTGAAAAAATTACTAATGAGATATACAAACCTGTTTGGCAATTTGATAGTAAATGGACCTGTGTTTTTAGAGGTGATTACTAATAAAGTTACCTTTTAACATCGTGTGCACAACCATCTCCTTTATAGTTTTCACTCTCGTAAAAGTCATTTTTTGTACCAAAATAAACTGTTAATAAAACGAAAGGTAAACTTAATATAAATAAAATAGTTGTTAAATCCATAGTGTTAACTTATTGAAGAAAGTTATAAAAAAATCAAAATTACAATTTGTTGATTAACTCATGTTTAGTAATCTGTGGGTCCTTTTATACCAAGATAAAAGAAGGCACCTAAACCGACCAAAAGTAAAACTCCAGCGACAGCTGCAGAAGGAACAAAACCTCCTATTGCAAAGGAAGAAAAATAATACATCTATAAAACTAAAACTAGTTTGATAATATCAACAAAAACTAGGTAATTGTTAAAAATTTTGACTCGAAGACAATTAGATAATATCTCTTCTAAGCCACTAAAGTCGAATCTTCGTTATCAGCTGAAATTCTTATTCTCTCTTCCAACTTAGGACCATATAATTCATTTCCCCAGATTTCAACTCTTGAATCATTTGGGGCCATAAAAGTTAAAATGTCAGTGGGAAATAAAACTCTCTCTAAGAAAAAATTTGATGGACCAATACATCTCAAGACAACCATCCTACATCCTTCATTTTTGTAAGAAAACTCAACCATCTCTAAGCAACAAATAAACTCAATTAAACACTATTACGAGCTGATAAAAATGTATAAAAATTTACTGAAAAAAAAGAAATTCAGAAAATGCTACAAATTCAATCCAGCCTCAACTAAATTTCTATCTTGATCAATTAATAAAAGCGCATAAGAATTTATAAAATCAAAACTTTTCTGAGGAATTGAGACATTAAGCATTCTCAAAAAATTAGATAATTTTTCATCTTTAAGGGCGTTACCTTTCTGTAAAAACATTTCTTTTTCCTGATTTATTTTCCATAAGTTCATATATTCATTCTTCAAAGGCTTTAAGTGCCAAATATTGTCTATTAAAGTCCAAATATCTAAATATTCTTTTAGATTATTTTGAATTTTTAATACATAAGATGATTCATGAAGACTCAAATTTGTTGTATTTATGGGTCGATCATTTATATCGCTAGAGTAAGGTTTAATTCCCAAAAACCATCCCTCAAGAATTAATAAATCAGGATTATCTAATCTCCAATGAGATCTATCTCCTAAACCATTTCTTAAAGATTTATCAAAAACGGGTACATTTAATTCTCCATTCATCTTCCAATTTAATAATTTTTCATGCATTAATTTTACAGAGTGGCTACCAGGAAACCCTCTTGAAACATTCCAAGGGTTATTCTTAATTGCTAATTTCATTTCATTTGATGGGAGATAAAAGTCGTCAATTGAAATAACCGCAATTTTGAAATTTAATTTTAACGATATAGCTTCGAGCCATTTACCTAGTGTTGTTTTACCTGTACCAGGTAAAGCTGAGATTCCAATAATTTTTCTATCTGAAAAATTATTTTGCAATTTATAAGCCTGAGATAAAAGAGGTAAAGCTAAACCCCAAATCCAGTCATCATTTACTTTATTGTTCCAATATTGATCAATTGAAAGAATATTTATTTTATTTTTCCAAAAATTGAACCAATCATCCAAGGATTCCCAACCAATATCAATAATTAATTTTTCAAATTTATCAAGAGGAAAATTAATATCTAAATCTTTCATCTTCCTAACTTAGTTCTAGCTTATTTATCAATTTATTGATTTCATTTTTCCAACCATATCCATTTGGTTCAGAAGCTAAAATATATTCCAAATCTTTTAATTGATCTAGTAAATTTAAGTTAGGTCCATCTATTCCAGGAATAACGATTTTAATATCTGAGTTTAAAAGTAGAGGCAAATCATTTGGAGAATCGCCTAAACCTATAATTTCAATATTTTGAACATTTGAATAATCTTTAAGAGCATTTATTGCTTTACCTTTATTCGATTTTGTTGATAATAAGTGACTCATTCTGTTGCCTTTAAAAATATCAACATTAAATTTTTTACAAATGATATTAATTTTCTCTTCTAAATAACTTGGATAATTCAAGAAAGGCATGCTCCAGTGTCTATCACGCATTAAGTTCAATGAGACACCTTCTAAGCCTGTAAGCTGAGTGGCCTCTTGATCAGTGAGATTATTAAGAGGAATAAGTTTGTAATCAATTTCTCTAGAAATTAAATTTAAGATTTCCTCAAGAGAATCGTATTTTATTCCAAGAATAATTTCTCCATTTACTCTTTTAAGAGATTCACCATAAATTGCCGCACCATTCTCAACAATATAAGGATCCGTCAAGTTAAGTTCCTTTCTAATAACTTTTACTTCAGAAGCGGTTTTGCTTGTACAAAGAATTACGGGTATAGATAATTTTTGTAGTTTTTTTATAGTTTCTTTAGCAGGTGATAAATCATATGAATGATCCATTAAAGTACCATCTACATCACTTACTACCCAAATAGAAGAATTTTTTATCATTTTTACAAAGCACTAAGCCAAATTACTTGAAAAGGATCAAGACTAATATTTTTGTAATTGTATTTACTTGATGTTAAAAAATCGTGGGTATTGAGATCATTATCAATTATTTTTGGTAGTTCATTGTCATTCAATTGATAATTAATTTTATTTTCAGTCATATTATGGATTGCAAAAACAGACTCAGGACCTCTACCTCTTTTGATTACAACAATATCACTTCTACCTTTAGACAAACATTTCATTTGTGAACAAGGGTGAAATTGCTTTAATTCTGATCTGACATCCATCGCATTACGAAGATATTTTAAGTTTTTATTAGCATTAGATTCAGGATTATTTAAAACGGCTGAAAGATTTTCTGATTTAAACTTTTCTCTGTTAAGGTCTCTTCTTTGACCTGTCATAGAAAAACTTTTGATATCATTTTCTGAAGCTAGTAATGCTGGCAAATAAAATGCTGGGACCCCTTTCAGAGCCATTACTAATAATTGACTCAAAATAAATCTCTCATATTGAAATCTTTTAGCATCTCTACTGGAGTCTGCCATTGCACTCCACCAACTAATATTCAATTCATAAGGTTTATCATCACCATTTGATAAACGTCTATGACTTACTAATCCGCCTCTTTTTTCACAATTAATTAGTAACTCTTTAATTCTCTGCTCACTCATTAAACCCTCAAGAGCTCTAAGCCCTACACCATCGTGTGATGCGGTGAAATTAAATAAAGTAGTATTTTCAGGTAATATGGGCCAATCAAAAATCCATGAGTTTAAAATATCAGCTTTCGAAGTAATAATTGCCTCCAGAAGAAGAGGAGGCAATGGGAAATTATATGCCATATGGGCTTCATCATCAGGAATCAGATAAGATAGATTTTCCTTCTGAGGAACGTTAGTTTCAGTTATTAAAACGCCCTCATCAAGAAGATTATTTAAAAGAACTCTTAAAAGTTTCACAATTGAATGTGCTTTGGGTAAATGCAAGCACGTAGTGCCTGATTCCTTCCAAATAAAACCTACAGCATCAAGCCTGAACCATTTAATTCCATTAATTAAATAATTAATAATTAAATTTAAGAACTCAAGAGTCATTTTTGGATTATGCCAATTCAAATCAATTTGATCTGGGCCAAAAGTTGTCCAAACTTGTTTAGGGCCATCTTCAGTATTTATTTGAGAAAACAAAGAAGAACTTCTTGGCCTAACTACATTTGACCAGTCAAGATTTTGTTTCGGTGAAAAAACATTTGATATACCAGGTTCTTGGGATTTAATAAATTGTTGAACCCATGGGTGAGATGATGAGACATGGTTAAGTACTAAATCAGCCATCAAATCATGATTTTTAGAAATACTTTTCAGATCATCCCAGCCACCAAATTTTTCTTCTAAGGAATCATAACTTGAGACTGCAAAACCTCCATCACTTGTAGATTTCAAAAAAGGGAGAATATGCACAACTTTAGAAAGACTGCCAAAATGTTTACTTAACAAATCACTAAGAGTTTTTAATGTTGCCTCGCCATTTTTATAAATACTATCTGCATAAGTTATCAAAACAGAATGGGATTCATTCCACTTTTCCTTATCTCTTATTTCTTCATAAGCATATTTCTCTGAGAAATCATCTAAAATCTGTAATAATTGGTTTGAAATAAAATTAATTTCTTCTGTAGTATTATTTGAATAAATTGTTTTTAACAATTTATCGAGTTTTAATCTATCTAATTTTTTCTCTGAATCAATTTGCTTCACTTTGAAAAAATCAACGAAGTATTAATACTATTCTGCACATCAAATAGAAAATGGACTTTCAACAAGGTTTAATCACAACAATACATGAATATGGAGTTACAAGAAATTTACTTAAAGAATTAAACAAAAGTCTTAAAAAAAGATCAACTAGTATTCTAATACCTTGTTTATATGAAGAATTTGAACGTCCAGCATTAAAAGACATAAGAGAAGTTTTAAAAGATCTTACAGGCTTAAATGAATTAGTTATTGCTCTTTCTGCTAAAACTGTTGAGCAAGTTAAATCAGCAAAATCATTTTTTGAATCAATGCCATTTCCAGTTCATGTTCAATGGACTAATTCTCCCTCTGTAATAGAACTATTAAAAAGCCAAGAAAAAAATGGGTTGGAACTTTTAGGAACTCCAGGTAAAGGATGGGCTGTATGGCAAGGCATAGGAGTTGCGACGAGAAAATCTGAAGTTGTTGCTCTTTTTGATGCTGATATAAGAACTTTTAGTCCTTTGTATCCATCAAGAATGATACTTCCACTTCTAGATGAATCATATGGAATATCATATGTAAAGGCTTTTTACAGCAGGTTATCCTTAGAGACCAATCAATTGCAGGGTAGAGCGACAAGATTATTTGTTGGTCCCTTATTGGCAAGTCTTGAGCAATTAGTAGGGAAGGGTCCTTTTTTACAATATCTTCAATCATTTAGATATCCATTAGCTGGTGAGTTTGCTTTCACAAAAGACCTTGCTATGAATTTACGCATTCCTTGTGACTGGGGTTTAGAGATAGGTTTATTATCAGAGGTTTATAGAAACGTAAGAACCTCTAAAATAGCCCAAGTTGACCTGGGTTTGTTTGATCATAAACATAAGAATATTGGTGATTCATCAAAAGAAGGATTGCAAAAAATGTGTACAGAAATACTTTCAAGTGTTTTAAGAGGACTCATGGAACATCAAGCAGAGACCTTAACAAGTACTCAACTAGCAACCCTAGAAGTTCTCTACAAAAGAGTTGGGGAAGATCGGGTAAAACAATTTGGATTAGATTCAGCAGTTAATCAACTTCCATACGATAGGCATGAAGAAGAATTGTCAGTACAAAAATTTGCAAAACTATTGAGACCGGCTACAGAAGATTACTTAGCTTGCCCTACGACACAGCAGTTACCAAGTTGGTCAAGAGTTCTATCTTGTGAGAACAAACTGCAAGAAGATTTGGCAATTGCTGGATCACAAGATATTAAGACTACTGAAAAAGAATTAATTAAAAACTTCTAAAGTAAAAAGTACCTTTGAGCCATTGGAACTTCATCAAGAGGTTCACAAGTAAGAAGTTCCCCATCAGAAAAAACTTCATAAGTTTGAGGGTCAACTGAAATATTTGGTAATTTACTATTAAGTCTTAAGTGTGATTTATTGATATTTCTGGTATTTTCTACAGCAATACATTTCTTTTGTAATCCTAATTTATTTGGAATATTTTGATCAATTGAATTTTTACTTAAAAAGGTAAAAGAACTCTTAATAAGAGATTGGCCGAAACTTGCAAACATAGGTCGACCATGTACTGGGCCTGGAGTAGGAATTGAAGCATTTGCATCACCCATTTGGGACCAAACTATAGATCCTCCTTTTACAACTAATTCAGGCTTAACAGCAAAAAAAGATGGTTTCCACAATGCCAAATCAGCAATTTTACCCTTTTCTATAGAACCTACATATTTATCAATACCATGAGCTATTGCAGGATTAATTGTGACTTTAGAAATATATCTCTTTACTCTGTAATTATCGTTCCTATCAGAATCCTCTGATAGAGGTCCCCTTTGGACTTTCATTTTATGAGCGGTTTGAAAAGTTCTTGTAATTACTTCACCAACTCTTCCCATAGCTTGAGAATCACTAGCAATTATTGAAAAGGCACCTAAATCATGCAAGATATCCTCAGCTGCAATAGTCTCCCTTCTGATCCTTGATTCAGCAAATGCAATATCTTCTGGGATTTTAGAATCTAAATGATGACAAACCATTAACATGTCAAGATGTTCTTCTAGTGTGTTCCTCGTATAGGGTCTTGTTGGATTAGTACTACTAGGAAGAACATTTTTTTCTCCGCAAATTTTAATAATGTCTGGCGCATGACCTCCACCTGCTCCTTCGGTATGAAAAGTATGAATAGTTCTTCCCGCAATTGCGTTGATGGTATCTTCAACAAAGCCTGCTTCATTTAAAGTATCAGTATGAATACATACTTGTACGTCAAACTTATCTGCAACATTAAGACAAGAATTTATTGTCGAGGGAGTCGTTCCCCAATCCTCATGAAGCTTTAAACCACAAGCGCCAGCTTCAACCTGATCAATTAGATTGCTCTCATTTGATGAGTTTCCTTTTCCAAAAAAACCTAAATTCATGGGAAATGCTTCTGCAGATTGAAGCATTCTTGAAATATGAAAAGAACCCGGCGTACAAGTAGTAGCATTTGTGCCAGTTGCAGGTCCAGTTCCTCCTCCCAACATGGTTGTAATTCCGGAGGCTAGTGCTGTCTCAATTTGTTGGGGACAGATAAAATGAATGTGGGTATCTATTGAACCTGCAGTAAGAATATGGCCTTCTCCAGCTATTACTTCTGTTGATGCACCAATAACAATATCGACATTATCCTGAATATCAGGATTACCAGCTTTACCGATTTCAAAAATCATTCCATCTTTTATACCCACATCAGCCTTAATTATTCCCCACCAATCTACGATCAAAGCATTAGTTATTACGGTATCTACAGCTCCATCAGCTCTTCTTACTTGAGACTGTCCCATCCCATCTCGAATAACTTTACCTCCACCGAATTTAACTTCATCTCCGTATGTAGTTAAATCCTTTTCTACTTCTATAAAAAGTTTAGTATCAGCAAGCCTTACTCTATCTCCGGTGGTGGGTCCGTAAGTTTGCGCATAAGTATTTCTGTCAATTTTGTAGGACATAATTTTAAGTATTTAAAGAACCGTTAACCAATGAATTAAAACCATGTACAATTCTTAAACCTGAATATGGTACTAATTTGACATCAGTTGTATCTCCAGGTTCAAATCTAATTGCCGTTCCTGCAGGAATGTCAAGACGCATGCCAAGTGTTATTTCTCGATCAAAAATTAAAGCCTTATTAGCTTCAAAAAAATGATAATGAGATCCAATTTGTACAGGTCTATCTCCAGAATTAGAGACTGTTACTGTTTTAACATCCTTACCAAGATTTAATTCGATTTCACCTTGTTCAGGAATTATTTCGCCAGGAATTAAATTACTCATATTTAATTAATTGGATTGTGAATAGTAACTAACTTTGTCCCATCAGGGAAAACTGCCTCTATTTGGACTTCATCTACCATTTCAGGAATGCCCTCCATAACTTGTGATTTTGAAAGCCAGGTAGTTCCCTCTGACATTAATTGACTTACACTTTTTCCATCTCGAGCTCCTTCAAGAACTTGAAAACTCAAAAAAGCAATTGTTTCAGGATAATTAAGTTTAAGACCTCTACTAAGCCTTCTTTCAGCTAAGAGCGCAGCAGAAAAAATCAATAATTTATCCTTTTCTTGAGGTGAAAGATGCATAATAAAAAATTAATCTATAAATTCTTAAAAAAGGTTCTTTCTGAACATAATTAATAATTCATAGAATCTTGTAAAGGCCATACACCTTGATATTTTGGCTCACAAAATCCACAAACAGACCTAATTTGTTTCCAAATACAAAAAAAACATTTCCTTGCATCTTGAGAAGAACTCCCTAAGAATCTTACAGAGATTCCATTTTCAAGAATTCCAATAGATAAATGATTATCACTTTCATTAAAAATCTTTTTTATATTTCCCACCAGATTATTAATTTTTGATTTAGAAAAATCTTTTTCGCAAATCCATATTAAAGATCCAAAAACGGGCATATAATCCATACCTGACTTGGCCACGTAACTTGCTTTAGATAATTCAATTTGATCAACATATTCCCAATCATCATATAAAACATTATTTCTCATAATTTCTAATTTCGACCTAAAAACTCCACTTTCGATAGTCTCTCCTGCAGAAGATCTTCCAAGTCTTATTAAATCAGTGAATAAGAAACTTGAAGTTTCTGAAATAGATACTTTAAACTTTTGATCATATAAACCATTTGCAAAGATAATTGTTTCTTGGGGGAGATATTCCAAATGAGAATTGTCAAGAATATTTATGAGATTCTTTTGCCTTGAAAAACTTCCTTTTGGATTAATTTTAGATCTTCCAACTGATCCATATACTTTCTGAGCTGAAGAAGTAGTTAACAAAACCTTAGAGTTTTTTTCAAGGTTGACTTCAAACTCAAGTAAATCTCCTCCTACCAATCCTCCAGCAGTATGTAAAACAGGCAAAATGCATCTGCCTTCTTGATCATGACTAGACGTTAATAATTTATAAGGAGAAGTTGATTTAGATTTAAAGATTGTTTTATCAACATTTCCTAAACTTGCTTTATTATTGAAAAAATTTAAGAAACAATTACCTTCCCATGAGGTTTTAATCATAAATTGTTTTCTTTAATTACTTAATTAAAGTAACCAAAAATTTTGATTATGAGAATGAATAAACAAATTGTTGTAATTGATTGGATTAAGGAAAAACCGCGATTAGGTTCATTTTTAAAACTTACTTTAAGTTCAGATGAAAGAAAAATCTTACGAGGTAAAAGATTAACTGATTGTGATCAAGAAATAATTTTACAATTACCTAGAAAGGGCAAATTAAATGATGGAGATATTCTTTCAACTAATGACTCCAATTTTTATGTAGAAATAATTGCTAAAACAGAAGATTTAATTGAAATAAGGTCAAATTCTAAAATTCAGCTTATTAAGACCGCTTATCATCTAGGAAATAGGCACGTGGAGGTAGAAATCGAAGAAGGCATTCTTCTAACAAAAAGTGATAATGTTATTAAAAATATGCTTCTTAATTTTAAAGTTGATATAAAAAATACCAAGAAAAAATTTTTTCCTGAAAGAGGTGCCCATAGTCATGAGTAAAAGTCACCTTTTAAAATATTTATTAATAAGTCCGAACTTACCTGTTGGAGGGTTTTGTTATTCGGAGGGAATGGAGAGTTATCTTCATAATAAAAATTTAAAAGACTCTAATTCGGTAAAAGAATTAATCATAAGTGAATTAAAAATTGGCCAGATCAGATTAGATGCAAGACTTTTACTAGATTTTTTTGATATTTTCAATGAGATAAAGGACCGCAAAAATAAAAATGGTAATTTGCAAAAGTTATTGAATTTAGATAATTGGATACTCTCATCAAAGGACTCTCTCGAAATGAGAGAACAACAAATTCAAATGGCAAAATCTCTCTTTGATTTAACCAAAGAATTTGGATTTGAATATCCATATGAAAATAATAAAAAAAGCTCCTGGTCATTAGCGTGGAGTTGGGCTTGTTATTGTTTTGAAATTACGAAGTTAGAAATGGTTGAGAATTTTTTCTACGCATGGAGTGCAAACCAACTAAGTGCAGCATTAAGAATTATTCCTATTGGGTCGACAAAAGCACAATTAATTCAAAGAGACTTATTAGAAGTAATTTCAAAAGTTTCTAAAGAAATTATGGACAAAGAAATTGATGACATCTATTTTGGCAATGTAGGTTTAGCTATGGCACAACAAAATCATAATGACCTTTATACAAAACTTTTTAGAAATTAATTTATGAGCAGCAAATTGAGAATAGGGGTTGCTGGGCCGGTAGGTTCAGGAAAAACTGCATTAGTAGAGACTCTATGCTTAAGCATGAAAAAAAATTATGAGATAGCAGTTGTCACCAATGATATCTACACCAAAGAAGATGCTAACTTTCTAATAAATAAAAAAGTTTTAGAGGAAGGAAGGATTATTGGTGTAGAAACAGGAGGTTGTCCTCATACAGCGATAAGAGAGGATTGTTCCTTAAATAAAAATGCAGTTTTAGATTTAGAAAATAAATACAATCCTTTAGATTTTGTTTTTGTAGAAAGTGGAGGTGACAATTTAGCATCTAGTTTTAGTCCAGAACTTGTAGATTTATCAATATACGTGATCGATGTATCTGCAGGAGACAAAATTCCGAGAAAAGGGGGACCAGGCATAACAAGATCAGATTTATTATTAATAAACAAAATTGACTTAGCAGATATGGTTGGTGCAGATCTAAATATTATGAAAAGTGATACGGAATTTATGAGAAAAGGGAAACCTTGGTTTTTTACCAACCTTAGTAGCGGCATAGGAGTTGAAGAAATAACTTTATTTTTAGAATCACAAATACCAAACAATCGAACCTAGAAAAATGATCATCACTAATATATTGGATTCAACAAAAAGTTACGACTGATACAAAACTAATCCTCACTCGTTAATAACTTTTACTTTATCCCCCTAATGAGGGTCAATTACCTAATTTATCCTAATTCATGAGAATTTCAAGGCGTATTTTGGCAGGTTTAGCTACTGCCTCACTTGCTGTCACAGCAACTTCCTGTGGTGGAGGCGGAACCTCCGGAAGTTTCGATGACACAGTAACCGTTGGTATTTTGCATTCGTTATCCGGAACAATGGCTATCTCTGAATCAACTCTTGTTGATACAGAAAAAATGGCTATTGAAGAAATAAATGCTGCTGGTGGTGTTACAGTTGGCGGCAAAAGCTACAAAATAGAATACATAGTTGAAGATGGTGCATCTGACTGGCCAACTTTTGCTGAAAAATCAAAGAAACTTATTGACCAAGACGGAGTTCCTGTCGTATTTGGTGGTTGGACATCTGCTAGTAGAAAGGCAATGTTACCAGTCTACGAATCAAAGGATGCTTTCCTTTACTACCCAATTCAATATGAAGCTCAAGAATGTTCTAACAACATTTTCTATACAGGAGCCACACCTAACCAACAGTCAGAACCAGCTACAGATTTTATGTATAAGCGATCTCCCGCAGCTGGTGGAGATTTCTTCCTTGTAGGTTCTGATTATGTTTTCCCAAGAACATCTAACACAATTACAAAAGCTCAGGTAAAACAGTTAGGAGGTAAAGTTGTTGGAGAAGATTACCTTCCATTAGGAAATACTGAAGTTGCTCCAATTATCTCAAAAATCAAAAAGGCTCTTCCTGAAGGTGGAATAATCATTAATACACTTAATGGTGACCAAAACGTTGCATTCTTCAAACAAATTCAAGACGCGGGTATCACACCTTCAAGCGGCTACTACGTAATGAACTACTCAATTGCTGAAGAAGAGATTAGTACAATTGGCCCTGAATTCCTTGAAGGTCACTACGGCGCTTGGAACTACATGATGTCAATTGATACTCCTGCCTCTAAGAAATTTGCTGCAAGTTTCAAGAAAAGATGGGGAGCTGATCGTGTGGTAGCTGACCCTCAAGAATCAGCCTATAACATGGTTTATCTGTGGAAACAGGCAGTTGAAGATGCTGGAACATTCGACGACAACGCAGTAAGGGAAGCTCTTGTTGGACAAAAGTTTGATGCCCCACAAGGTCCTGTTGAAGTTATGCCTAATCACCACCTATCTCAAACAGTAAGAATTGGAGAGATTAATGCAGAGGGTGGATTTACAATTCTTGAAGAGACAGGGGTTGTTCTTCCTCAAGCATGGAACCAAAAGCATCCAAGTTCTAAAGGATTTGCATGCGATTGGACTGATCCTTCAAAAGGAGAAAAGTATAAGCTTTAATCTAATTAAAACCTATACTTCAAAATAAAAGGAGGTTAACGCCTCCTTTTATTTTATATAATCAAATATTTTCTTTTTCTAAATTGGAGTTACTTCTCGATAGTCTTTTTAATGGTGTTGCAATCGGATCTGTACTACTTGTTGCTGCATTGGGTCTAGCAATTGTTTTTGGTCTTATGGGTGTAATAAATCTTGCCCATGGAGAACTTATGATGCTTGGGGCTTACACAACATATGTAACACAATTAATTTTCAAATTACCTATATTAAAACCTTTCTACAATTCGTACATAATAGTTTCTATTTTCCTTGCTTTTATTGTTAGTGGAGTAGTTGGCATTCTTCTTGAAAAAACTATAATAAGAAAACTTTATGGAAGTCCATTAGAAACACTTCTCGCAACTTGGGGCGTAAGCTTAATTCTTCAACAATTTGTCAGAAGTGTGCCTTTAGCTTACGGGACCGGTCTAGTTATAAGTCTGTTAATTGGTTTATTCTTACCAACAACATTCCCTTCAAAAATAAAAGAATCAATAAATTTCAAATATATTAAATTTAGTTCTTGGATATTTGCTACTTTAACTGGGGTCCTGACAGGTAGCTTAATCTCATCCTCTGTTAGCAAACTTAGTAGAGCAAGCGCTAGAAATGTTGATGTAACAGCGCCCTCATGGATGAGAGGTCAAGTTGAAATTATTGGCACTGCATTTCCTAAAACAAGATTAATGATAATTGTCATTACTCTAATCTCTGTAATAGCAATTACATTATTTCTTAATCAAAGTGCTTGGGGGATGCGTATAAGAGCAGTTACTCAGAACCGACAAATGAGTGATTGTCTTGGTATATCTACTGAAAAAGTGGATATAATTACTTTTGGAATTGGATCTGGCTTAGCAGGAGTTGCTGGGGTAGCAGTATCTCTTTTAGGTTCTGTAGGACCTAATGTTGGAGGAAACTATATAGTTGGTTGTTTTATGGTTGTAGTGCTGGGAGGAGTAGGAAATTTATTAGGAACAGTACTTGCTTCATTTGGAATCGGAATAATGACAGATTTAATTGGAGCTGGCAGACTCTTATCAATATGGCCAGATATGCCTTTACCTCTATCAAACACAATTAACTTTTTTGCGACCACAAGTATGGCAAGAGTAATGATATTTGCACTAATTGTTATATTCTTACAATTTAAACCTACAGGTTTATTTCCTCAAAAAGGAAGGATGGTTGAGAACTAATGTCCTTAAATAAAATTAAATTTGATAAAAAAATAGCATTATCATTTTGGATAATAATAATAGCCTTAATTATTGCAGCACCAACTATACTCCCTGTATTTAGACTTAACCTTCTAGGTAGATACTTATCCTTATCAATAGTTGCACTTGGTGTTGATCTTATCTGGGGATATACAGGTTTACTAAGTCTTGGACAAGGTATATTTTTTGCACTAGGCGGATATTGTGCAGCAATGTATTTACAAATAACCAGCTCCTCTGAATTTCCAAATAATATTCCTGAATTTTTTGCTTTATATGGTGTTGAAAAATTACCATTTTTCTGGGAACCGTTTAGATCGCCTTTTTTTACCTTCTTCGCTATCTGGATAATTCCAGCATTGGTTGCTGGTTTAATTGGATTTCTTGTTTTCAGGAATAGAATCAAAGGGGTTTATTTTTCTATACTTACTCAAGCTTCTCTTCTTGTATTCTTTAACTTTTTTAATGGACAACAAAAGCTAATTAATGGAACAAATGGATTAAAAACAGATGTAACACAACTATTCGGACAGATGGTAGGTTCTGAGTCTATGCAAAGAATATTTTTTTGGATAACCGCCATACTTGTAATAGCCGCATGGTTTTTTGCAAAGTGGGTAGTTAAAGGAAGATTTGGAAATATCCTTATAGGAATACGAGATGATGAACCAAGAGTTAGGTTTACAGGATACAACCCAGTTATATTCAAGACGATAATATTTTCTATTGCTGGAGGACTTGCCGGAATTTCGGGAGCTTTATATACCGTTCAGTCTGGAATAGTATCCCCTCAATTTATGACGGTTCCCTTTTCTATAGAAATGGTTATATGGGTTGCTGTTGGAGGAAGAGGAACTTTATTGGGAGCAATACTAGGAGCAGTTTTCATAAACTATGCAAAAAGTCTTGTAAGTGAAGCTTTACCTGCTAGCTGGATGTTTATTCAAGGAGGGTTATTTATATTAGTTGTAACAGCTCTGCCAGAAGGAGTTTTAGGATGGATTCAAGGAGATGGTCCTAGAAATCTTCTTCAAAGATTTGGTTTGAAAAGGAAGATTGAAACCTATCCAAGCTTAGAAGTTAACAATAAGGAGGGAAATAATGAATAATAAAGATCTTCTGAATTTAATAGATATTACTGTTAGTTTCGAGGGTTTTTTAGCTCTCAACAAACTTAATTTAAATTTGAAGAAAGGAGAATTAAGAGCTGTAATAGGACCAAATGGCGCAGGTAAAACAACATTTCTTGATGTAATTACTGGAAAGGTTAAGCCAACAAATGGTGAGGTAATTTTTAAAGGGAAATCATTAGTAGGTAGAAAGGAGCATAAAATAGCCAGACTTGGAGTTGGAAGAAAGTTCCAAAGTCCAAGAATCTTTGAAAATCTAACAGTTAAAGAAAATCTTGAAATATCGGTGACAACTCCTAAAAGTCCCTTAAACCTTATAAATAAAAGTATTAAGGATGAGCAGCTTAATGAGATTGATCGTCTCATGAAGATTGTTAATTTAGCTCAAAAAGTTAATTCTAAAGCTGGATCTTTATCACATGGACAAAAACAATGGCTCGAGATAGCCATGTTAGTAGGTCAGAAGCCAGATTTGATGTTAGTAGATGAACCTGTTGCCGGCTTAACTGATGAAGAAACTGATCTTACAGCTGATTTATTAAAATCTTTATCAGGCGAAAATACAGTAGTGGTAATTGATCACGATATGGAATTTATAAGAAGACTTGATAGTAATGTTTCAGTATTAAATCAGGGCACAGTATTATGTGAGGGAACAATGGAAACCATACAAAAAGACAAAAAAGTTATTGATGTTTATTTAGGAAGACCTGAGGACTAGTTATGGAAAATTTACTCGAAATAAAATCGTTAAATACTTACTATGGCGAGAGTCATATTCTTAGAGATGTAGATTTAAATGTTAAATCAGGAGAAATGGTTTGTTTGATTGGAAGAAATGGAGTTGGCAAAACAACTTTATTGAAATCGCTTATTGGTTTGTTAAAACAAAAAAAAGGCGATATTTATTTGATTGGCGAAAATATTAATAGAAAAGCACCTCACCAGAGGGCTAGAAAAGGAATGGCTTATGTTCCTCAAGGGAGAGAAATAATTCCATATCTATCAGTAGAAGAGAATCTTATGCTAGGAATGGAGTCGTTACCAGGTGGATTATCTAAGAACAAGAAAATAGATCCATTTATTTATGATCTATTCCCGATCTTAAAAGATTTCCTACAAAGGAAAGGAGGAGATCTTAGTGGAGGACAACAACAGCAACTTGCTATCGCAAGAGCCTTGCTAGGCAAACCTCAACTTCTATTACTTGACGAGCCAACAGAGGGTATTCAGCCTAATATAGTTCTAGACATTGAAAATGCAATCAATCTTATAATTAAAGATACAGGAATCGGAGTTTTATTAGTTGAACAACATTTGCATTTTGTAAGACAAGCCAATAGATATTATGCAATGCAACGCGGAGGCATTGTTGCTAGCGGAAATACTAGTGAGTTAAGTCAAGCGGTTATTGATAAATTCTTAAGTGTTTAAAAAGATTATTATTTTAAATTATTAAAAAATTTATTCATTTTTCGCATCTTATAAGATCTATACTGTTTGGATGCTCATTAATATACTTATTAAATTCCATTGCTAGTGTTCTAGCTTCGTAAGCGTCAAAAGCATAAAAACAATTTTCTAATCTTATATTTTGAAAATCACGGTAATGCACTGTATATGGCTTCAATATAAAATTTTTATTCATTTTAATTTGCTAAAAAGCAATTATTTATAACTTAAAGATGCATATATCTTTAAATTTAAAGCACCACTTTTGTTGTTATCAAAATATATTGAATTGAATTGTGTATTTTAAAATACTTTTTATAGAAAAAAGTAATAAATCTAATGTTTTTTATTTTTAAAATCTTGTTTTTTACCTTCAATTAAAAAAACAAATTTTGATAAGATGTATCCAAAAACTGGGGCCCAAAACTTTTCATAAAAAAATTTCATAAAAACTAAGCCGCTAATGATTCGTTATCTTCAATTTCAGTTTTATTGATACGCTTCAAATCTATAGAATTGAATAAATGTTGCATGAGCAGAAAATCAAGTTCCCCTTTCAACAAATTAACATCTGATGAAAGTAGATCATCAACAAAATCATCAAAAGTATCTGAAAGACTATTCACAATTAAAAATTTATTTTTGTCATTATCATCGTATTAGCAATAAAAGTCAACCAAATTTGAATATTAATTTTTGAATTTTTTGAAAGTTAATTAATTAAAGACCAAAAATTAAATAATAAATATAAACAAGCAAAATAACAGATTTAATATCAAGCTTAGGGTTTTTGAATTAAATTTCATTTATCTTGCTTTTCTTAATTTTATCTCTCTCTTGGTTAGCATTATCAAAACGAAAATACACATATTTGCTAAAAATAAATTTAAAGAATTCATCATCAAACCTTTTAATATATTTATAGCAAGACTATTGATGTGCCAATTAAGAAAGAATCACTTAAAAAATTATTAAATGTAATTAATTTTTATAGAAATCATATTTGATATTAACAGTTTATTTTAAATATTATTTTTTAATTAGTTCGAAGTAACCATTTTTATTTAATAAGTACTTATCAAACCAAAGGCTTAATAGATTATCTATTCCTATTCCCCTCATTTTATTTATTTGCGAAGTCTTATAGTCTGATAGTGCAAGCAATAAATACGGAAAAATCATATCAGAAACCCCCTTTGGCAGTTTTTCTAAAGGTATTCCATGTGCTCTATCCCATAAAATCTGCATATCCTGAGAGAACAAAGAGCTCCAATAACTAAAATTACAATATAACTTGTCTGGAGGGAGGAGATTTATAGATAAAACTGGGAGAGATGAATTCATAGGAATAAATATTTTATAGATTAATTTAATTTAGGTTTTTGAAATGGTGAATTTTTTTAATACAAAATCTCCTATAAATACAAATATAATTTAACGCACAGTACAGCACTTCGCAACACTTATTCAGTGTTATAACTATCCATCATTGCCTGAAATTTGAGAAATGATAAAAACTTTTTATAAGTCTGCAAGTCTAAATCCTCTTGATTTGGTTTGTTTATATGGTTTAATTTACCAGGATTAATATGATTTCCTAATTTAGTTTTAACTGAGGATTTTGCATTATCTATAAAGTTAGGAGAATTATCAGATAAGTTTTGTGAATTATCGCTATTTTCTTGATATAAATGAGTTGCTTTACCATTTTTTTTATTAAATATTCCTCTTATAGAAAGTGCTTCTTCCACTAAGATATTTATAATTTTTGCATTACTTAAATTGTTCTCAATGCTCAACTCGTCAATTATTCTCATAACATCTTCTCTTGGAATAAAACCAACTCTTTTTTTCTTGGTAGGCATTTAAAAACTAATTAAAGTTCAGCACTTGACTGTAATAAGTGTTGCACTATATTCATTATAAGTCAATTAAATGCTAATGATTTTACCAACAACCTTACTCTTAGGAGCCCTTGGATATCTTTTCTATACCTCAAAAAGTGAACTTTCACTAGATAGCCATGACCTCATAGAAAACCAAAAAGAGAATGATGATTTGTATAAAGATTTGGAAGATCTATTTATTTAAAATTACTTTATAGATATTAAAGAACTTTGTTTCTTGACTAAAGATATACAAAACCTTAAACATAATTAAAATAAGAATATAGATATAAAAACAATGACTGTTCATCAAGATTACGAAATAAAAATCAATCTAAATGAATTGATTGAGAAGAGAATTCCATGTTGTGATTTACTTCATCCAGATCATTGTCTAACAGAAAAACAAGTATCTGAAATTGCGCATGATATTCGCATGGATTTAAATTTGCATGATCTTTACAAGCAAGTGGATCAACACATCATGAATTATGTAAATGCAGCTGGTATTGACAACAAAGATCATTGGGTTGAACCTCATCTTCCAGATTTGGAAAGAGATTTAAAAGAAGAAGTTGGTATAGAATTTGATTAATCCTTTTTCCTACAAAAAAATTTAATATATGTATTTTTTTTCTAAATCATCTATTAATTTATAAATACTTTTAGCTGATCTCTTTCTTTTTTTTAAAATTGTAAAAAATATAAATCCAATCAATACTGCAAAAATTGGTGTAAAAATAATAATTTCATGATTCATAACCATCTAACAGAAGTATATTATTTAAATTATTAAAAAGTCTGAATCAATAAAATAGGTACTTTATACAAATATTTCACTATAAAAAATTAAGATTTTTTATAAAGAACTGAAAGAATTAAAATTTTTTGTAAATTATGTAGATATAAATTTAAATCAATAAAAATAATGATTAATTATTTTGCCTTAACAGTTACTGAGATGGGGATCGGGAAAATAGAGTTAACAGTTATTGGCTCAGTAATTTTAATATTTCCAATTTTATTTGTTTATGCATCTAAAAACCTTGATGCTAAGGGGGTTTTCGAATGGATGATGGAGAAACCCAGTGATTGGATAGGTAAAAAATAAGACTTTAACAATTTACATTTTTCTAGTTAAATTTTAAATTGTCTAAATTACTAATAGCAAAATCATAAACCTGGCAATTATTTTCTAAATCATTAACTATTGAATTTTTTAGAAGAGAGTAATCTATCAACTTATTTAGTTTATTATTTTTAAATTCCTTATTTGTCTCTCCAATAGCAAAAGCCAAAGCCCCTTCATAAGAAATACCGAATTTGGTAGTGTTGCAGTAAGTTCTAGTGAACTTGTTAGAAATCTTTTTAGTATATTTTTCAAGATTTATAGAAGATGTATCTAATGAATAAACTGGACTACTAAATAGAAGAAGCAAAGTAAAAATGAATGTCGTAAAAAATTTTTTGATCATAATATTTCATAAATTTCGAATTTAATATAGTTTAGAATTTAACTCAGCCGACTATGTTTTATTAAAAATATAGAAATTAAAAATTTATTAACCACAACAGCTATTTCATATTTTTGAAGATAAAAACTCCCTAAATGAGTATTTTATAGTTTGAATTTTTTTTGGTATTTTTTTTAAAAAACGCCTAAATACTTTTGGCATAATAAAAATTCATATCAATAATTAATAGATAACAAATAATACTTGGATATTCAATAAATAAATATCCAAAAATAAATAAATTAATTATTAAATATATGGATTGAGCTATGGAAATGTATTTGAACATGAATTATCGTTTAATTAAGTATTAAATACAAAATTAATATGGCACTACCAGAACTTATTTATGCTCCTATAGATGGCGGAACAATACATAGATATGAAATTAGTGGTGGAAAGAGAAAATTCTTAAGGTTTATAGGTTGTTATTTGGGTCAATGCAATTTCCACAAAAATATTGATGATGCTATTGATTACATAAAAAATTTGAAAGAATCACAAAAGATACAAAAAACATGAAATAAAGATACACAGGTACGACGGAGGCTCAATATTTTTCGATAACTACATAATTATTGCTACAAATAATAGAGAATTTTCTTTTTATAAGAAATTGATTATTTACTTGGGTTATAGTTCCGAAAGATAAACAGTCATTTAAAAAAAGAAATTAATTTATGGAAAACAGACAAATTAATTTTTTTAAATCAAAAGACTTTAATACCGTTCTTAAGCCATTTAAAAAAGGATCGGTAGTAAAAATTGACTCGTTTGATATTAGAGAAAATCAAAAAGAATTAAATATAGGTTTATTTGGTTGGTATGCAATTTGTCCCTCTAAAGAACTAAAGAAAAATAAGCTATATTATTTTTCGCTTTATGATGAGCCTCTAGTTCTTTATAGAGATGAAAATAAAAACGTTAGGTGCATTAAAAATATTTGTCCACATAGAGGGGCCTCCTTTTTTGGAGGGACATTATCAGATGGAGTAATAACCTGTCCATATCATGGAGCCAAGTTTTCATCTGGAGGAAGATGCCAAAATCTCGACAGAATAACATGTCGCCATATAGTTGATAATAACTACGACAACTACGCCAAAAGAATTCATTTATATCAATACAAAACTTCAGAAAAAAATGGATATATTTTTGTACATTTTTCAAAAAAATCTGAGACTGATTTAAATAATCTAAGTGAAGATGCACCTATAAGTAACTACGAATTATATGAAAATGGGTTTTCACATAAGGATTATGTCTTTGAGGAGGTATTAGTTGACTTCAAATGTGATTGGTCAAGGATTATAGAAAATCACCTGGATATCCTTCATATATTTTGGGTTCATGGCGATACGATCCCTGATAAAGATGTGAATAAAAATGTACTAGTTAGTTTTAACCAGAAAATTAATATTAATCCCAAATACATTGAAAGTATTTATTATTACAAGAATGAACCTACAAAAGAATTTATCCGAATAAAGTATATACCTCCAGGAAGGATATTAATTTACAAAGGCGAACCTTCCTCATCAAGATATTTGCAAGTTTTAGATCATATTCCTCTAGGAAACAACAAAGCTAGAGTAATAGTGAGACACTATAGGAAATTTCTACAAAATAAATTACTTAATAACCTCTTAATATTTAAAGAGACTCAAAGAAAGATTTTTTATAAGATATTTGATGAGGATTATATGATTTTAAAAACACAAACCTATAATCATGATATGGGATTTATAAATAAGGATGAAATAAAATTATTAGGAGAAGACAGGATAATAAATTATTTTTGGAAATGGTACAAGAAGTCTGAAGATAAAGATGAACCATGGAAAAATATTAACAAAACCCAAAATCTTGATGTATATGACAAAGTTATATTAAAGTATCCTCCTGAGATAAAGAAGTTAGAAATTGCAAATAATATAGATATTATTAGAAAAACATTTGTAAGATTTGCAGCTCCGCTTATATTTTTTATGTTAATAATATAATCCATGAAGAAAGTAGATAGACCTTCATGGTTGAATTGGCTTTATCTCTTAATATTTATTTTAAGCTCGATTCAATTGATTATATTTTGGAGTAATAAGTTTTAGTGTTTAATAAATTTTGGTTTGATGCACAAAATATAAATTGTTTTAAAAATGGCTTTAGAGTAATTAAAGATTTAAATTTAAAGATATCTTATTCAGAAAATGTAATATTAATTGGACCAAATGGTTCAGGTAAATCATCTCTAATTGAAATAATTAATAGAAACTTATACCCAGT
>QCHG01000009.1 GCA_003278045.1 Prochlorococcus sp. AG-402-A04
AGAAATAAATTGGTTTTTCTGGATCTTCAAACTCTAGATAAAGAAGTTGAGCAATGATTAGCTCAGTAACATCCATACCTAGTTGTCTTTTCGCATCATCATCTGAAAATAATGGTAAACCAAGATAAACAATTCGCTCTTTTAGTAAAAGAGAGGGGAGATCAGGGGGCGGGGTCCTCATAACGGTGTTTTCGCCGTAATAAGGAGCAGATACAGTCATTTGTATCACGAAATTAAGATTGTACTGATTCTAGCTAGATTTAGCCCTGTGTCGCTGGTGATTTAAAAGATTTGTTTGACTCAGGATTATTTATTAGTTTTCCAAAGACCATTCTTCCAGTAGGAGTTTGTAATGCTCCCGTGATAACAATATCTAATCTGCTCCCCACAAAATTCTTTGCCTCATCAATAACAACCATTGTTCCGTCATCTAGATATCCAATACCTTGCATTTTTTCTTTGCCTTCTCTCACAATTTTTATATTAAGTGATTCTCCTGGTTGAACCTCTGGCCTTAAGGCAATGACCAAATCACTCAAATTCATAACTTTTAATTCTTTAACTTCAGCAATCTGAGAAAGATTATAATCAGCCGTAATCAGAGTTCCTGTCATATCCTCAGTAATTTTCAATAGTTTTTCATCTACCCCATTACCTTCATACTTTGTTGGATTTATTACAAGTCTTCTCCCATATAAATCTCTTAATTCTTTTAATAACTTGAGACCTCTTCTTCCTTTTGACCTTTTTTCATTACTGCTTGAGTCAGCTAAAGTTTGCAATTCATCAATTACACTTTGAGCAACAATTAATTGCCCTTCCAATAAGCCGCAACTTAATAGGCCATTGATTCTTCCATCAATAATTACACTAGTATCTAGAATTTTTGGACTTGCAGCAGGCAGGATTCCTTCATTAACAAGATATGCATCAGTATTGTTTGGATTGAATAATCTCAATAATGTCCTTCCATGTGTATCTGCCAACTTATAGCCAAGAACACCAAAGAAAATGTTGCTTAATATGGCTGCTAAAGGTTTTGCAAAAAAGACCTCTCTAGGAAAGGGAATTAATAGTATTGGAGCAAGTAGGAGATTCGCAACAAGTAATCCTAAAATCAATCCAACTGACCTACTTATTAGTAAGTCCGTGGGCATTGTTCTTATTTGATCAAGAAAAGTCTTTCTAAGTTGAAGAAATACAAAACCAGCTGCTAATCCTACAAAAAAACCAATTATTGCTAAAACAATTCTAAAACCTTCTACATTAGATACCTGTTTGAGTATGTCTACTGGCAATAAATCAACACCAAGCCATCCTGAAGCAGCCCCAGACAATATAAATAAAATTAATACTAAGATATCTGTCATATATATAATCTACTAGGATTTATTAATTGAGTAAATAAGGATTTTATTTTTTTCGATCCTTAATACATTTTTGGAGCTTAAAAATGAATTTAGATTATGAATAAGTTTCCAAGAAGTGCTTATGTGCACATCCCTTTTTGCCACAGAAGGTGTTTTTATTGTGATTTTGCAGTTATTCCATTAGGAAACAAAGTTGAAACTTTAAAAGGTTATGGAAGCAAAACTGTTAAAGAGTATTTGCAATTTTTATATAAAGAAATATTGTCAATTAAGCATAAATCACCTCTATCGACGATTTATGTAGGAGGTGGTACACCGTCAATTTTAGATCCAAGCCAAATCAAAGAATTAATTGATCTTTTTAGAGAAAATTATGGAATTGACTATGGTGCTGAAATCACTATGGAGGTTGATCCAGCTAGTTTTACTCAAGATGATCTTTTTGGATTTATAAATGCTGGTATAAATAGATTTAGTCTCGGAGTACAAAGTTTTAATAATCAGATACTTCAAAAGTCGGGAAGGCGTCATTTGAAAGAAGATGCAGAAAAATCTTGTTTATGGTTGAAAAGAGAATATGATTCTGGGTTAATAAAAAGCTGGAGTTTAGATTTAATTCAAAACTTGCCACTTAGTGGATTTAAAGAATGGCAAGATGACTTAAAAAAAGCAATAACATTTTTACCACCACATCTATCTATTTACGATTTAAGTATTGAAAATGGCACTGTTTTTAAAAAATTAGTTAATTTAGGAAAATTAAAACTCCCAAATGATGAAGAAGCTTTTAAAAATAGTGAATCAACCCATTTGATTTTAAAAAACTCAGGGTATTCAAGATATGAAATTTCAAACTATTGCCTTCCTCGACATCAATCGAGACATAATAGAGTTTATTGGAGTGGTTTAGGCTGGTGGAGTTTTGGTCAAGGTTCCACTAGTTCACCTTGGGGGGGAAAGTTAACTAGACCAAGAGTTAGTAAAGAATATAAAGAATGGGTTATTAGACAATATGAATTTAATTTGGATTCATCCTTAACTAATAAGGAGTTTGTCTATAAAGAACTCGATGAGAAAATAATGTTGGGATTAAGACTCAAAGAGGGTGTAAATATCAAGGAAATCTTTAAAGAACAAAACTGGGAAAACGAACAATTGGAAAGCAACTTCAGTAAATTACTTGAAGAATGGGAAAGATTTCTTGAAAGTGGCCTATTAGTAAGAAAGGGGAATAGATTCTTTTTAAGTGAGCCTAATGGAATGGAACTAAGCAATCAAGTTCTTGTTTCCATGTTTAAGTGGTGGGATGAGATTCATTAAGATTAACCATACCCATTTTCTCATGGCTAAAACTTTTACTATCACTTGTTTTATGGGAATTATAGATAATAAAATAAATTCCCTCAAAAACTTCTTTAACAAAAGGTGAAGCAAATCTCGGCAAAAAAATAATTCTCAGTTGATAAAAATTGGAGAGATTAAACACCGTTTTAATTAATGGTTATGTTTGTGCATACTACATGGCATCCATTTTTTCCCCATTTGATGAGCTCCTTCGCAACCAGATTTATGGGCTTTTTTTTCTGCCTGCTCTCTGGTATTAAATAACATTGGCATTTTCATTTCTTTTTCTGCTATTTTATTTGAACATCCCAATGTAAGAATTATCATCGAAAGAAAACGAAGGAGAATAGAGTTTTTCAAAATCAATTTATTAATCAAAGGAATATAGTCTTAAAAATCTTTTGAAATTTGTAAAAAATAAATTTTAAACAAAAATCTATCGATTGACAGTAGATCTAAATTAAAGGTTATAACGACTCTCTTTTTAAATGTCTATTAATACATTTCTTTTGCTTTTATTAGTTATTGCAAACTATACAAACTTATTTTTAAATATGAAAAATAGAAAAAAATGAAATGATTAAAAGATAATATATACACTACTAAACCTTTGGAAATACTATGTTCTTAAGGAATTAGACTTTATGACAAAATGGAGTTTATTAGTTAAGTCTTTCAGAGTCCACCCATTCTATTAATTTATTCTTAAATAATTTCTTTCCTTGAATAATTGGTTGGCAAAATGGTGGTTGATCATCATTGAGGCCTAACAAATCTGCAGTAACTCTTACTTGCCCATCGCAACAATTACCTGCACCGATACCAATTATGGGAATTTTTAAAGAATTTTGTATTTCTTTAGCAAGCAACTCAGGAATATGTTCAAGAACTATTGAAAAACATCCTAATTCTTCAAGGATTGAAGCCTCTCTCTTTATTTTTTCTTGGCTTGCTAAGCTTTCTCCTTGTTTTCTTAATCCAATATTCAGATAGCTTTGTGGTGTAAGACCTATATGACCCATAACAGGGATTCCCATTCTTATTAATCTAGAAATAACTTTTTGTATTTCTGGTTCAGCTCCTTCTACTTTTACAGCTTTTGCATAAGTGCTCTGAATGATTTTCCCTGCATACTCAACAGCTTTATCCTCACCACATTGGTAAGTCAGAAAAGGCATATCTGAGACTACTAAAGGTTGTTCCTCAATTTTTTTCTTAAATCCTCTTGAAACAGCATTAGTATGATAAATTATGTTTTCTAAAGTTAATGGCAATGTCGATTTATATCCTAAGCAGACCATTGCTAATGAATCTCCTACTAGTACGAGATCAGCATTTGCTTGTTCAACAATAGATCCTGATATGGAATCCCATGCAGTTAGTGCAATGATTTTGCGAGAATTTTTTTTATAATTTATTAGGTCTGAAGGTAACATAATAAATTTATGTATCTTTTTTAATCGAGAATTGCTAGTATGATTTTGACTCGGCCTTTCGCGGTTTTAACGCCTAAACCTGGTCAGGACCGGAAGGTAGCAGCCACAAGGGATGCTTGAGGCAGGCGAGATAACCGAGTCACTCTATTTTACCTTTTAATCTATAACTTTTTTATTTTGCCTTAACCTCAAAAATTCAGGAATACTTGCTCCTGATTCTTTATTATCGGAAAAATTATATAAGGGTTGATTAGATAATCTGTTTTTTATTCTTTGCTGGTTTAATGGTTGGGTTGTTTCAAATCCTGTAGCGATTACAGTAACTTGTATCTCCCCTTCCATTGCATCGTCTACCACTGCACCAACAATTATATTTGCTTCTTGATCGACAACATCATAAATAATCTCAGATGCGGAGGTCATGTCTTCTAAAGTCATATCTTTGCCACCAGTAATATTTATAACGCAGCCTTTAGCTCCATCAATTCTAGCCGCTTCTAATAAAGGACTATTCATTGCTGCCTGTGCGGCCTCTATAGCTCTTGATCTTCCTGAACCTATACCAATTCCAAGAAGAGCAGTGCCAGCTTCCGTCATAACTGATCTTATGTCTGCGAAATCAACATTAACTAATCCTGGGCAAGTAATTATGTCACTAATGCCTTTGACACCCATCCTTAGAACATCATCAGCATTCCTAAATGCTTCTTGAAGGGGAGCTCCTGCTATAACGTCTTTTAATCGGTCATTTGGAATAACTATAAGAGTATCAACGTTTTCAGCTAGTCTTGCGATCCCCTCCTCTGCTTGACGCATTCTTCTTTTCCCTTCAAAAGAAAATGGTTTGGTTACTATACCTACTGTTAGAGCCCCACTTTGTTTGGCTACTTCTGCAACAACGGGCGCTGCACCTGTACCAGTTCCTCCACCCATTCCAGCGGCTATAAAAACCAGATCAGATCCCTCTAAAGCTTGTTGAAGTTCTTCTTTAGATTCTTCGGCTGCTTTTTGACCAATACTTGGATTCCCACCTGCACCTAAACCTCTAGTTAGGTTTTGTCCAAGTTGAACCCTACTCTCTGCAGAAGATTGCAGTAAGGCTTGTGCATCGGTATTGAGAACCCTAAATGAAACACCTTCTAAATCACTATTTATCATCCTATTGACTGCATTACTGCCACCACCACCTACACCAATAACTTCTATTTTGGCGTTTTGGCTTGGAAGGATTTCTCTCGATTGATCAAAGTTTGGATTGTTACCGAAGCTCATCTCTTAATTAGGAATCTAATAATAGTATTGGGTGCATTATGAACTTACTGAGCTCATCTGTAGGAATTTGTTGAGGAAAATCCTAAAAATATTTATTTATTAAATATTTTGTTTAAATGCAAAACCCATATCAACACTACAATAATTAAAAAAAATTACTCAAAATACATTTTGAAATATTAGGGTTTGAACACTTTTATTTTTGGTTTATTCGGATTCGTAAGATCAATATTATCTATTTTTTTTGAAAAGCTATTTTTCTTAAATTCATTTTTAAGAGTATTGATTTTTTGTAATTGATAGTTGATTAAATTTGGCTTAAATCCTAAGAATATTGTTTTTAAATCTTTTTCCTCAACAGTTAGAAACCCATCGGATGAAAAAGTTATTTTGACTATCTCTAATTCATAATTATCTATAGCAATAAAAATTTCAGATAATATTTTTTTAAATTTTTCTTTCCACCCAAAAACTTGTATGGTTAATTTATTCAAATTTTTTTCATCGACATTTTGTTTATTTATAAAAAATCCATCTTTATCTATGAAGCCTATTATTTTTTCGTCGTTTAATATTCTTTCACCGTAAGCTATGGGAATTCTTGAATTAATATGAACTTTCAAACCAAAAGGAAATAGTTCTCTATTTACCGAAACATTCTTGAGAGATAAATTTTGTTGCAACTCTTTTTCTAGCAAATTAGTTTCAACAAAAATTAATCGGATCGGAAAATTTAAAGATGAATTTTTTAACACATCATTCTGCGAAAATAATTCATTACCAGAAATCCTAATGTCCTGAGTATCAACTTTTTTGAAAGTTTTTATGCTTAATAAGCTTGTTAAAAATAAAAATGAAATTAGAAAAAAAAAGTTTCTATTTTTGATTCTTTTTTGGTATTTCACAAATCACATCGAGCTTTTTCCATCAGTTGGTCCATCCATTCTCTCGCTTGTTCTGCATCTGAAAATGGTACATCCATTTCTTTACCATCCCCTACTAATCTCAACCTGCACTTACCTTGAGATTCACTTGTTAGAGGAGCTTCACCTGAAGTTAGTGCCATTAATTCAACTAATTCCAGTTTCTTGATCGTAAAACAATCTTTTTCTTCAAATTTACCAGCTTCAAATGCGCTCCACTTTAATTCTCCATTTTTTAAAGATGCTGCACCTGAACTATCTAACTTGCAGAGTTCAGAATCACTCGCCCAATTTCTAAAAAGATTTTGCCTTCTTCTTTCTAACCATCCAAGTGCAGTTAATAAAACGAAGATTAAAAGTAATGGTAACCAAAGTAGTCCATGCAACATTTGATTTAAATTACAAATCTAAAGATATATCTACCAGTTTAGCCACAAGTTGTTCAATTTTTAAACCTGAAGCTTCCCAAAGCATTGGAAACATACTTTTTTTTGTAAAACCAGGAATTGTATTTATTTCATTTAGTAAAATTTTATTTGAAGATTTTTCTAAAAAGAAATCTACTCTTGCAAAACCAAAAATATTTAGCGCTCTACAACTTTTAATAGCAATTTTTTTAATTTCTTTTGTGATTTTAGAATCTATTTCGGCTGGGATAATTATTTTATTATTTGAGTGATATTTTGAATCGTAATCATACCAATCACTTTCGTAATTCACCTCGCCTATCTCAGATGTTAAGAGTTTTGAATTCCCAATTATTCCGCATTCAATCTCCCTTACCTCTAAACCTTCCTCTATTATGATTCTTTGATCTATTTCTCTAGCCTTTTCTAATGCTAGTAATATTTCCGATTCATTTTTGACTTTGGAGATGCCAAGAGATGATCCAGAGTTCGATGGTTTAACAAAAACAGGAAATTTTAATTTTTTTAAAATTTCATTAATTATTTTATTTTTTACTTGCTTATCGTTGAGATCTTTATTTTGAAAAACTAGATAATTAACTTGTGGAAGTTTAAGGGTTGAGAAAATTGTTTTCATCAATATTTTATCCATTCCAAGTGCAGAGCCAATAATTCCGCACCCGACTAAAGGTTTCTTTGTAAATCTAATTAAGCCATGAATTGATCCGTCTTCACCATTAAATCCATGTAAAAGAGGAAACCAAACATCAATATTTTGAAATTCAATTCCGTCAAGGAAGTTAATTTTTTCTTGATTAAAAGTTTCTTGTTTGTTTGTTTTATAGTTTTCAATTTCACCAATTAAGATTTTTTCTGAAATATCACTATCAAGCCAATCTCCATATTTGTTTATGTAAAAGGCTTTAACTGTAAAGCGTTCTTTGTTTATTTCTGAATTAAATGCTTGATAAACTGTTTTCGCAGATGATATGGATACTTCATGTTCATTGGAATTCCCGCCAAATAATAAGCCAATACATTTTTTCTTACCCCCGATCATTTAGAAAAAAATCATAAATAAAGTTCGCCTGTTAGAGAAAAAGGTCTAGCTTCATTTATTTTGACATCTATCTCATCTCCCAATGAAAAATTAAAGTTAATGTTTTTGGGAATCTCTACAAAAGTTAATCTATTTGTTCTGGTTCTACCCATAATTTGCGAGGAATTTTTTGGATTTGAACCCTCAATTAAAACGCTTTCGATATTATTGATATATCTTTGATTTCTACTTCTTGCAGTTTTCTCGACCAAAGCATTAATTTCCTGCAATCTAGCTTTTTTTACCTCTTCCGAAAGTTGATTCGACCAAACTGCTGCAGGCGTATTTGGTCTTGGAGAATATGCTGCCGTATTTACTTGATCAAAACCAATTTCTGATATTAGCTTTAATGTATCTTGATATTGTTGTTCGGTTTCTCCTGGGAAAGCAACTATTGCGTCGGCAGTGATTGATGCATCTGGCATTAATGACCTTATACTCTCGATAATATTTTTATACTTTTTAATAGAATATCCTCTTGACATTAGTTTTAAGATTTCATCATTTCCACTTTGGAAGGGAATATGGAAATGTTCACAGACTTTATCAAGTTCATAACAAGCTTGAATCAACCTTTTTGAAAAATATCTTGGATGACTAGTAGCAAATCTTATTCTGCGAATCCCTTTAACATCATGAATATAGTACAAAAGATCAGTAAGTGTATTTTTTTTTCTTCCCTCTGTTGTAGTTCCTGGAAGGTCTCTACCATAAGCATCAATGTTCTGACCCAAAAGAGTAATTTCTTTAAAATTATCATCAGCTAATTTTTGGATCTCACTTTTTATCGCATTTGGATATCTTGATTGCTCTTTTCCTCTTACAGAGGGGACTACACAATATGAACATCTTTCATTACATCCATAAATGATATTCACCCAGCCACAAATAGAACTTTCTCTTCTGGCACTTGTTATGTCTTCAGAAATGAAAGTTTCTTCTGTGGCAGCAACTTGATTTCCTAAATCAACTTTACACAGAAGATTCTCAAGATTATTTACGTGTTGGGGTCCCATAACCAGATCAAGTTCTGGGACTCTTCTTAATAAGGACTCTCCCTCTTGCTGCGCAAGGCAACCTGCAACAACAAGTTTTAAGTTAGGTGTTTTGTGCTTTCTTTTTGCTTGTCTTCCTAGAAAGCTATAAACTTTTTGCTCCGCATTATCTCTGATTGTGCATGTATTGTACAAGACTAAATCGGCATTCAATTCATTTTCTGCTCTGGTATACCCCATCTTCTCTAATGTCCCTGCCATTCTCTCAGAATCAGCCTTGTTCATTTGGCATCCAAATGTGGTTATCCAATAACTGCCAGTAGTTGAATTCTTTTGAGATTTTTTTTCGTCTGATTTTGTTTTTGTTAGCACTTTGCTAGGAATTTTTTATGATTCTTTAATTCAAAATTACAAGTTAAATAATTTTGCTGCAATATATTTGAGGGCGAGCGAGGGGATTCGAACCCCCGAATAGCGGCGCCACAAGCCGCTGCCTTAACCACTTGGCGACGCCCGCCTCACATTTATAAATTTAACAACTCGAGGGTAATTTTTCATAGTTATTTTTATCTTTTAGCGAAATTTGAATTATTTTCTAATTCAGTAAAGTTTTCTTATGATTTAAAATAAAAGAAAATTTAAAAATTTGAGTAATTCCGGCAAAGCTGAGGTTCTTATTCCCAGAAGCCTTTGTTTAATCGAAGATATAGATAACCTCATTATCGATGTAGAGGATTTATGTTCAGTTTCCATTTGTTGGGAGGATGGATTTGTTTCTGAGTTAAAGCCTTTAAAAAATAAAGTTACAAAACCAAAAAATATTTTATTCCCAAGATTTGTTGAAACGCATTCGCATTTTGATAAATCTTTTACATGGGAAGACTTTCCTAATCTGGAATCAAACTATGGAGGAGCATTATCAGTAAATCTTGAAGAACATAAAACTAGAACTACAGATAAGGTTCTTGAAAGAGTTGAGAAATCATTAAAACTCGCCATACAAAATGGATACCGAGCTATTAGAAGTCATATTGATACTTATAAAAGTCAATCTATTGATATTTGGATTGAACTTTTTAAATTACAAAAAAAATTTTCATCTGAGTTGACTTTACAATTCGTTGCTCTGGCTCCATTGGAATTCTGGGATACAACTAATGGAGAAGATTTGGCAAAAATATTATCCTCTAATGGAGGTATTTTAGGAGGTGTAATTGTTCCTCCTTTCAATAAAAAAGATACAAGCAAATTTCTCTCAAAGATGCTTCATCTAGCTAGTAAATATAAATTAGAAATTGATTTTCATATAGACGAATCGACCATTGAGCCTGGAGCGGGAATAAAAGTTTTATTAGAGACAATCGAAAATTTAAAAATTAAAAGTATTCCAATTACTTGTAGTCATTTGAGTAGTCTTATTTCTCTAAGTCATAGAGAGATTTTAAATTTAGGAGAAAAAATGGCTGAGAAAAATATTAAAGTTATTGCTTTACCTTTAACAAATTTTTGGCTGCTCAATCGACGTAATAAAACTACCTCATTAAAAAGACCAGTTGCTCCAATAAAGCAATTACAAAAATCACACGTGGATGTATCTCTAGGTAGTGATAACGTTCAAGATCCCTGGTACCCATTTGGTAATTTTGATCCTTTTTATTTGTTGTCTTGCTCTATACCTATGCTTCAACTAAATCCCTGGGAGAGAATGACTCTATCTTCTATTTTTTTAGCTCCAAGCAGATTATTAAACTTAAAATGGGATGGTTTAATTCAAAAGGGTTGCCCTGCTGATTTTGTGATTTTAGATGCACAAAGATGGGCAGATGTTTTTTCGAGTTCATTAAAGAGAAAAGTGTTTATAAAGGGCGATTTATATTGCTAATCGGCTAATTTATATACAAAACAATAAGAATTTAATTAATGACATCAAATACTCTTAAATTTATAGACAAATTTAGGGAAGTTAAAAACTTAGAGATAATTGAAAGCCAATCTGACATAAAAAGGCTTTCAAAAGATTTTTATAACTACTCTCCAATCCTTACTGAAAAATTAGACGAATGTATTGCTGATTTGGTGGTAAGACCTAGTGATCACAAAGCAGTAAAGGAAGTAGCAGAAATTTGTTGGGAATTCTCTATCCCACTTACTTTGAGGGGTTCAGGTACAGGTAATTATGGACAAGCTGTCCCATTGTTTAAAGGAGTTGTAATGCAGATGAGTCACTTTAATAAGTTAGAAGAATTTGATCCAGATACAGGTTTTGTAAAAGTACAGTCTGGCTGTGTGATGGGAGATTTGAATAAACAATTAGAGAAATATGGGAGGGAATTGAGGTTGCTTCCTAGTACTTGGAAAACTGCAACAATTGGAGGTTTTATTGCAGGTGGATCAGGAGGTATTGGTTCAATTAGGTGGGGATTTTTAAGAGATCCAGGAAATCTTATTGGTTTAGAGGCAGTAACGATTAATAAAAAACCTGAATTATTAAAATTTGATGCTGAAGAATCAGAACCTCTAAATCATGCTTATGGGACTAATGGAATAATTACTTCTTTACTACTTGCTACTGATATCAAACGTAAGTGGTATTCAATAGTTATAGACTGTATTGAATTTAAAAAAGCAATAGAAATATTAAAAACTCTCACCAGCGCAGCAATTGATCTGAAACTAGGAGCAATTCTTGAAGATGAAATTGTAGATCAAATGCCAAAATGGCTTAAAAGTAATGCTAGAAGTCACAAGATATTAATTCAATCTACTTTTGGAGGAACAAAAACGATCGAGTTGATTTGTAAAAAATTCAAAGTTGAATTTATTCTCCTTGGGGAAGAAGAAAAACTCGTTAATGGAATTTCTGAAGTTGTATGGAACCATACAACTCTTCATATGAGGTCTAAGGACAAAAATTGGACTTATTTACAGATGCTTTTGCCACTTAATAATGAACTAGAATTGATTAATTTTTTGAGAAAAAAATGGGGTAGAAAGGTTCTTTGGCATTTAGAGGCAGTTTCTCAACAAGGATCACCGCGATTAGCGGCATTACCTGTATTAAGGTGGAATGGGATAGATGAATTAAATGAAATAATGGAAGATTGTAAGAAACTTGGGGCGTTTATTTTTAATCCCCATGTTTTAACTGTCGAAGGCGGAGGCCTAGGAGTGATTGACGCAGATCAAGTAAAAGCGAAATTAAAATTTGATCCTAAAGGGCTATTAAATCCTGGAAAATTGGAAGGTTGGGAAGTAAAGGAACAATTTAATATTTAACATTTCTGTTTATTTGCAAATTTAATAAATTCAGCAACTAAAAAAATAGAACCCGTTAGGACTGGACGATTAGTTGGCCATTTTTCTAGTGAAAATAAATAATCAATGGCAAGTTCAAATGTTTTAAATTCAATTGTTTTTTGAAGGTCAATTTCTTTAATCTGAGAAAGATCTTTTAATTGCCAACTAGGTTGGTTTGGCACTGGCACAAGTAATAAGTGATCATTTTTCTTTAGAAGAGTTTTTAATATTGCGTAAAAATCTTTTTGTCTTTGGACACCTAAAATCCAATAGATTCCTTTATCTTCATTCTCCCAATTACTTCGCTCATGAGAGAGTGCTTTTGCAGCAGGATAATTATGTGCACAATCTACAAGAATTTCTTTGTTCAAAAAATTTATTATTTCTAGCCTTCCCTGCCAAGATGTCTTTTTAAGACCTTCAGATATGTGTGTTCCTTTTATATTAAATCCCAAATTATTCAACGCTTCAATTGCTCCTAAAGCTACTGAAGCATTTTGCTTTTGAAAAATTCCTTTTAATCCAAGCTCATAGCTGTTTGAAATTGAATCTTTCCAGATAATTTCTGCTCCAACCTCTTTAACTTTTTTGGTTATTAAATTTTCAACTTGACTATTTTGTTTGCATGAGATGACAAATGAGTTTTTTTCAATAACTGCTAATTTTTCTTCGGCAATTTTTTCAATAGTATCTCCAAGAAATTCTTTATGGTCTAAACCAATATTCCCAATAGCAATTATTGGTCTAGATTTATGGGCTGTTGTCGCGTCTAATCGTCCCCCTAAGCCAGCTTCAAGAATGAGCAATTCAACTTTTTTATTATCAAAGAAATTTAGTGCGCAGCAAATGATTTTTTCAAAAGGAGTTAATTCAAATGTTGAAAATTTCTCTTCTATTAATCTGTAGATTTTTTCAAAATCAGTATTGTTAATATTTTTTTTATTTACTCTAATTCTCTCGCATACGTCCAAAAGGTGGGGAGATGTCGTTACGCCAAAATTCCTTTTAGCTTCAAAAAGTATATTTTCTAAATATGCCGCGATTGATCCTTTCCCATTGGTTCCAATAATTTGTATCGCAGGGATATTCTCGCAAGGATTACCAAGTTCTTGAAGTGCTTTTTTAATTCTTGATAAACCTAACTTGATATTATCCCTTTCATATTTGGGTGATAATTCAAAAAATTTTAAATTTGCATTTTTCAAAATTTAAATTGCTATAACTCTTCAAAAATTGAATTTAGCTTATTCAAAAGAATATTAATTTCTCTTCGAGATATAACTAATGGTGGGACAATCCTTACAACATTTCCTCCTGCAGGAACTACAAGTAATCCCTTATCAAAAGCTTTTAATGTAATTTTTTTTGCATCAGCATAATCATCATTGATCACAAGACCTTGTATTAAACCTAAACCTCTTTTCCCGCTAATAATATTTGGAAATTTTTTTGATAATTCTTCAAACCCAGCACTTAATTGTTCCCCTCTTAGATAAACATTATTGATAATATTTCTTCTATTTATCTCTTCTAATACTGTTAGGGCAGCTTTACAAGCGAATGGGTTCCCCCCAAAAGTGCTTGCATGATCTCCGGGAGAAAAAATGTTGGCTTTTTCTTTTACTAATAATGCTCCAATTGCATGACCTCCTCCTAATCCTTTTGCAAGGGTGAATCCATCAGGTTCAATTCCTAAATTCTCATAACCCCACATTTTTCCAGTTCGACCTACTCCACTTTGAACCTCATCTAAAATGAGAAGAGAATTATATTTATCACATATTTCTCTCAGGCTTTTAAAAAATATTTTACTTCCAGGAATTACGCCGCCTTCTCCTTGGATTGGTTCAACTAAAACGCCGGAAATTTTTTGATCATTATTTTCACACTCTTCAAATAATTTTTTTACCGAATCAAAATTGTTAAATTTAAAAAATTTGAACCCTTGAATCATTGGTTCGAAACCTTTTTGATATTTGGGCTGTCCAGTGGCACTCAAGGCTGCAAGCGTCCTTCCATGAAAGCTGGATTCTGCTGCGAGAATAATTGATTCTTTACCTTTATTTGTTGTATTACCATATTTTTTAATTAATTTAATTGCTGATTCATTTGCTTCCGCACCACTATTGCAGAAGAAGACGCTTTTAGCACAACTCATATTCGTTAAAGTTCTGCTTAATTGTTCTTGTTCTTCAATGTTGTAAAGATTGGAAATGTGCTGAATCTTTTTTAGTTGAGTTGATAACCTTCTTCTCAAGACTCTGTCGCTATGTCCAAGACTACAAGTTGCTATGCCAGCTACTGCATCAAGATACTTTTTACCTGTTTTGTCCCATAACCAACAACCTTTTCCTTTTTTGAAAGATATATCGAATCGACTATAGGTATTCATCAAAGTGGGAGCGGTCGGACTTGAACCGACATACCCGAAGGTGCCGCATTTTGAGTGCGGTGCGTCTACCAATTCCACCACGCTCCCAAGGCTTTTGAAAAAATGAACTTTTTTATTATAACAAAAATCAACTTATTGACTATTGTTTTGATCAAGGAACAGTTATCAAGATAACGTATGTTAATAGTTAATCTTCTCGATAAAAAATTAGAATTATTTATTGCATTTGCTGACAAGAAATGAGGGTAAAAAAGAAAATTTAAACATTTCTGATACAGTTTTGCGATTAAATGTGCTTAAAAGTCTTTTTTGAAAGGAGATAGCTTCATGATTAGTAATATTGTGTTATATTTGATAAAAAAGCAAATGTCTAAAATTCAAGCTAAAAAATTATCACTCAAATTTGTCCCTTATCTTTTTATTGCAGTAACTATACTTACAACATTCGGACCTAATGGTGGAACTTGGGCATGAACGAATTCAATTTTAATGGTTTAAATAAAATTTGGTCTAATCGCTTTCTAGTTTTGTTTATATTATTTTTGGGTTGTGTTTCATTAATCAATATTGCTTACGTTTGAATCAATTTTCTTATCTTTAATAATATATTTGAAAAAGACTAAGCTGCTTCGATTCTTGAAAGATTCTCAGATTTAGGTTCAATTTTATATCCATTCTCCTCAAAAGTACTTTTACTGATCTCTCTAATTATTTTTACACCTAGATTTTTTAGTTTTAATTCAAAATTTTCGTAACCTCTATCTAAATGTTCTAATCCATAGATCTTACTACTACCTTTTGCGATGATTCCTGCAATTGTTAATGCGGCTGATGATCTTAAATCTGAGCCAACTAGATTCATCCCATTAATTGTTTTAACACCTTTGATGTAAGCTACGTTTTTGTTTAGTTTTATACGGGCGCCCATTTCATTAAGTAAATAAATATGATTCATTCTGTTTTCGAAAATTGTTTCAGTTATCTTTGATTCACCATTTGCGATTGTCATTAAAGCTGTAAATGGTGCCTGCAAATCAGTAGGGAAGCCTGGAAAAGGAGCTGTTTCAATATCTACTCCTTTAATCTCTTTACTCTTGATAGAAATCGAATTACCTTTAATCGTAATTTTACTCCCACTCTCTTGAAGCTTATCAGTAACAGCTTCAAGATGATGAGGGATTACTGGAGAAATTGTTATTGAAGAGGAAGTTGCAGCAGCAGCTATTAGAAAAGTTCCAGCTTCTATTCGGTCTGGAATTACTTTATGGGTACATCCGCCAAGCTTATTAACACCATCAATAATAATTGTTTCTTTACCGGAGTCATAAATTTTTGCCCCCATTTTATTAAGCATTTGGCATAAATCTTGAACTTCAGGCTCTCTAGCAGCATTTTCAATAGTAGTTCTTCCTTTGGCTAAAGATGCTGCCATTATTAAAGTTTCAGTCGCACCTACACTTGGACAATTTAATTTAATATGAGTGCCATGAAGTCTATTTTTGTCCCCCCTTGTTTTTGCCTTTACAATTCCCTCTTCAATAATAATGTCTGCTCCTAGTGCGATTAATCCTTTAATGTGCTCGTCTATTGGCCTTGAACCAATATTGCATCCACCTGGCAACGGTACTTGAGCTTCTCCAAATTTAGTTAATAGTGCACCTATACAAAAGAAACTAGCTCTTAATCCTTTAACAAGGTCATATGGAAGTTCTTTAATCGAAATAGTTGTTGGATCTATTTCTAGTTGGTTGTTTTTACGAACTAAATTCACTCCTAAATTCTTTAAGATATTACCCATCTTTTCAATATCAGTGAGAAAAGGTACATTTTCAAGAATTATTTTTTCATTAGTTAGCAATGATGAGGCTAATAAAACTAAGGCGGAATTCTTCGCACCACTTATTTCAACTATTCCATTTAACTTGCCTTGGCCAAGAATCTTTAAATTTTGAGATTTAAGATATGACTTCGTTTTGCTTCCGCAAATCATTAAGACTTAATTTATTAGATTCATAATGACAAACTAATAATATTAAGTCCACCCTATGTAACGTCATGAATATTAATTAAAAGTGAAAATGTATTTTTTTGATTTCTTAGGAAATAAAAATTTAATAAATAATTGATCAAAATATTTATGTAATTAAAATATAGTTGATAACAAATTTTTCAAAATACTCATAGAAAATACTTTTTTAAAAATAACTAGTAAAAACAATAATCTAGTTAAAAGATTTAGATCATTTAAAAGAGGATCATCTTCAAAAGATCAAGACTTTTTTTGCATAGAGGGTACACATCTCATTGCAGAATTGCTGAAATCTGGAAAAAATCCCTCTAAGATTTTAGTTACCGAAAAATGGCTAATAAAGAATCAAAATCTAAGCAAAAAATTTGATGAGTCATTAATAAATATTGTCTCAGAGGAAGTATTGGCATCTGCGATTTCAACAATTAATCCAGATGGGATAGCAGCTTTAGTAGAGATTTCAGCAATACCTAATTATCAATTTAATAGAAAAGATGATTTTGTTCTTGTTCTCGACAGAATTCAAGATCCTGGGAATATGGGTAATCTATTTAGAACCGCTTTAGCTGCGGGTGTTAATGCAATTTTTTTAGCTGGAGGTGCGCACCCATTAGGCCAAAAGGTATTAAGAGCATCCTCAGGCGCAGTTTTTCATCTGCCATTTTTAAGATTTGATGGCATTGAAGAAGAAATATTAAATTCTGTACTTAAGTCTTTGTCTGAATTATCAAATGTAGGATTTAAGATTTTCTCTACTAGTAGCCATAATGAGAGTTCAAAAAACCCTTCAAAACCTTACTGGGAAGTTGATTGGTCTAGACGTACAGCATTGATTTTGGGTAATGAAGGGCAAGGTATTCATAAAAAAATTCAAGAAGCTTTTAATGAAACAATTACAATTCCGCATAGCGAGATTGTAGAATCATTGAATGTGGCTTGTGTTGCAGTTCCGTTATTACTAGAACGAAAAAGAGTCGCATACACCTCTAAATAAATAAATAAAAAGTGACTGATTCAAGTTTTGATTTTGATTTAATCGTAATAGGAGCAGGATATGGAGGTTTTGATGCCGCTAAACATGCTGCTAGTAAGGGACTGAAAGTCGCAATAGTAGAATCGTCTGATATGGGAGGCACTTGTGTTAACAAGGGTTGTGTTCCATCTAAAGCTCTTTTGGCTGCAAGTGGAAAAGTTAGAGAAATAGCTAATTATGAACATTTAGCTAAATTTGGTATACATGCTTCACCAGTAAGGTTCGAGAGATCAAAAATTGCAGATCATGCTAATAATTTAGTTTTAAATGTTAGAGAAAATTTAACAAAAACTCTTAAAAGAAGTGGAGTTGAAATTATTTTGGGCATTGGAAGAATTGAAGGAAATCAAAAAGTAGGTGTAAGAGATAAAAACGGAATTGATAAAATTTTCACATGTAAGAATATTGTTATAGCAACAGGCTCTTCTCCTTTTGTGCCCCGTGGAATAACTTTGGATAATAGGACCGTATTTACTAGCGATGATGCGGTTAAACTTGAGTGGCTTCCAAGATGGATAGCAATTATTGGAAGCGGATATATAGGTCTAGAATTTGCTGATGTTTATACCGCGCTTGGTTGTGAAGTTACCATGATCGAGGCTTTGGAGAATATTATGCCAACATTTGATCCAGACATCACTAAAATTGCTAAGAAGAACCTTATTCAAGCAAGAGATATAGACACAAAATCAAACGTCTTTGCGACAAAAATAACACCTGGATGCCCTGTAAAAATAGAACTGACTGATGCAAAATCTAAGGAAATTGTAGAAACTTTAGAAGTTGACGCTGTACTAGTCGCAACTGGCAGAAGTCCTAATAGTAATAACTTAAATCTTGAGTCGGTTGGTATCGAAACAGTAAAAGGCTTCATTCCTGTGGATGATCAAATGAGAGTTAAGAATGGTGATGAAATAATACCTAACATTTGGGCTGTTGGAGATGTAACGGGCAAACTAATGCTTGCCCATACAGCTGCAGCGCAGGGTACTATTGCTGTTGATAATATTTGCGGTGGCAATGTCGAAATTAACTATAAAAGTATCCCCGCAGCAACCTTTACTCACCCAGAGATAAGTTCAGTTGGTCTCTCTGAAGTTGAAGCTAAAGAGATATCTACAAAAGAAAATTTTACTTTGGGAGTTGTCAAAAGTTTCTTTAAGGCTAATTCAAAAGCATTGGCTGAATTGGAGAGTGATGGATTGCTAAAGTTGATTTTCAACAAAGATAATGGGAAAGTATTAGGTGCTCATATTTTTGGGTTACATGCAGCTGATTTAATTCAAGAAATTTCGAACGCTATTTCAAGGAACCAAGATGTAATTGAATTATCTAAAGAAGTTCATACTCATCCTACTCTTAGTGAAGTAGTTGAGGTCGCATATAAACAAGCGGCTTCTCAAATTAAATAATTTCTAAAATTAATGGAGATAAGACGCAGGCCACCAAATCCAACAGTAAGGGTAGAAAATTTAGAATATGCTGTCCCTCATAGAGAAGCACAGGCAAAAAATATTCTGGAAGAAATTGTATGGCACAAGGATATTGAAATTAAGAATTTTAAAAAAATAGTCTCTTTAGATGATCTCATCAAAAAGATTGAAAAACTTCCTACTCCCAAAGATTTTTATAAAAATATTTTGGAGTCAAAAATAAAACCAGGAGTTATTGCTGAAATAAAAAAAGCTAGTCCGAGTAAAGGAGTCATTAGAAAAGATTTTAACCCTGAAAACATAGCAATTTGTTATGAAGGATTGGGTGCATCATGCATCTCAGTACTTACCGATAAAAGGTTTTTTCAAGGTAGTTATGAAATACTCGAAACTGTAAGGAGATCAACTAATCTCCCTCTACTCTGCAAAGATTTTATTATTTCTGCTTATCAGATTTATAAAGCAAGGGTATCTGGTGCTGATGCAATATTATTAATCGCTGCGATTTTAAGTGATGACGATTTAATTTATTTAAAGAAAATAGCTGATAATTTAACGATGAGTGTTCTTGTTGAAGTCCATAACTCTAATGAATTAGAAAGGATTCTAAAGTTAAAATCTTTTAATTTGATTGGAATAAATAACAGAGACTTAAAGACTTTTAAAACGGATTTAAAAACATCAATAGAATTGATGCATACATATGCAGATATATTTTTAAAACAAAATATTATTCCCATAAGTGAATCTGGAATTAATTGTGCCGAAGATTTAGAATCGCTTAGATCTATTGGAATCAAGGGAGTATTAATTGGTGAAACTTTTATGAGAGAAACTGATATTGAACAATCGTTCAAGAAATTATTTAACTCAATTTAATATTGACTTCAAATCGTGCTATAAAATTGAATAAACAGAGTTGTACTGAATATATATGCAGGCTGTAATTTTAACAGGCATAGTCGCAGGATTTGTGCATGTAGTTAGTGGCGCTGATCATCTAATTGCAATGGCACCAGCAGCGATTAATAATCCCCAAAAAGCTCTTAAAAATAGTTTTTCATGGGGCTTGGGACATTCTTCAGGAGTCCTTTTGTTAGCTTTTCTAGCGATTTTTATTAAAGATATTACGCCATTAAACAAATTTTCTAGTATTGCCGAATTCCTAGTTGGAATTTCACTTCTAATTGTTGGAGTATTTGCTATAAAAAATTCTTTTCAATTAAGTATCCACTCGCATTCCCATGAGCATGAGAATGGAATTGCCCATCGTCACTTTCACTTTCATGTTAAGGAACAAAAAAATAATAATAAGCACTCACATGCTTTGACTGGTTTAGGCTTGCTACACGGTATAGCTGGAGGTTCACATTTTCTTGCAGTTCTTCCTGCTTTAGCACTACCTTTAACAAGCGCTTGCTTATATTTGATTTCATATTTGATTGGTTCACTCATAAGTATGAATCTTTTTACTTGTTTAATATCTTTTACTACCTTTAAAGCAAGTCAAAAATTTATTAAAAGATTAATAGCTGTAGCAGGAGGGCTTTCCTTTTCTTTGGGATTATTTTGGATTCAAAGAAGTGCTTCTGTTTTTTTGAATTAAAAAATTTTTGAATCTAGGAATAATTAATTTAGAGGTGACAATCCCAATTATTTTTTCGTTATTGATTAATCCAAATTTATTACTATCTTCGCTAAATTCAATATTGTCGCCAATAACCTCAACGTTATTTTGATTTACTGAATATATCCTTTTTATTAGCTTTTTATTTTTAATTGGATGATTAAAAATAACTATTTGTCGATTTTTAAGTATTGATTTATTCCTATTATATTTTTTAAAAAATACAATGTCACCTTCTTTTAGGTAAGGAAACATCGATTCACCACTAATAATCGCGGTTTTTCTTAAACCTAAAAAAAATAAAATAAAATCAAAAAAACTTTTGAAAATAACTCTTTTTAACTAGCTTTTACAAAAGCGTCTGATCTTCCTTTTGAAGCCCAGAAAATATTATGAATTTTTTCTACATAACTCATGAGTTCTTCAGCTTGGGCTAAGTCAATATTAACTTTGCATGCACTGCATAATTTGGCCGCCTTCCAAATGGTTTCATGTAAGTCTGGATAAGTTTCTAAGTGAACTGGTTTAAAGTAATCTGTCCACAAAATTAGAATCTCTTTCTTTGTTTCTTTTGCTTGCTCTTCTTTAACTGCAACATATCTAGAAAATGTATTACTATATCCAGCCCACTCTGCTGAATCAGTGCTAGAAGGAGCTTCTAATGCAATAAGTTTTTTTGTCATTGATAAAACTGCTTCAGCTGCAACTCTCGTAGATGCTGGGTCGTAAACACCACAAGGACCATCGCAGTGAGCATGAACTGTCATTGGGGATTTTTTATCTAGAAAAGAATTGATGAATTTACTTAACATTTCAAATAGTTTGTGTTGTATATATATTACTTGGAGATTAACTAAATTGAAAAGTCTTAGATATTTTTCTTACTTAATTTAATTGACTTTTAATAATTCAACTTCAAATATTAAAGTCGCATTAGCAGGTATTACATTTCCAGCTCCTCTTGATCCGTATCCAAGTTCAGGGGGGATTGTTAATTTTCTTTTGCCTCCAACTTTCATGCCTGCTACACCTTCGTCCCAACCTTTTATTACTCGTCCAGCACCCAAGGGAAAGCTGAATGGAGCTCTGCCGATACTGGTATCAAATTGTGTCCCGTCTTCTAGTGTTCCTGTGTAATTTACAGTAACTGTTTGTCCAGCACTAGCCTCATCTCCTTCCCCGTTTATGATATCTGCAATAATTAAACCACTTTCTGTAGTCCTTGAATTGTTGTCTGAGGGTGTTTCTTCTGCCATAGCGAAAAGTATAGGATTTGGATCAGATGGGTCTAGTTCAAATAAATTATTATTTGAGACATTTGATGATTTTGCAACAGTTGTTCTTTGAAATGACTGAGTTTCTGATTCAGCAGCATTAACAACTTGAGGTGAATTAAATTGACTGAAAAGAGTTAATGAAACACAAAAAACAAAAACTGCAAAACTGATAAAGACTTCTTTCACTTAGTTTTTGAAAGTTACTACAACTTAGTCTACAGAATGAAGGTACAATAAATGGGTGATTATAAATTTAATCTCGTAATTTTTATATTGTTAATCCCAACTCAGATTAAAAGTCTAAGACAATATTTTTACTCTTGTTTAGGAGGGATTTTAGGAGGAATTTCAGTTTCAACTCATTTTTGGCTGATTTTTATGCCGATATCATTATTTATTTTATGGAAGGGAAGTGAAAGGAGAATAGCAAATTTTTGTTGGGGTTTTTTCTTTATCTTGATAAGTCATTCTTGGCTTTATGATCTTCATCCATTGACATGGCTTGGGTTTCCATGGCTTACAAGTTTAATAATCACCATTTTAATATTATTATTTTGCGCTTTTTTGGGTGGGATATTAGTTTATTTATGGGGATTGTTAGTTGAAATCATTCTCTGGAAAGAAGATGTTTTTAAAATGAAAATATTATGTTTAACAGTAAAAGTATTTTTTTTATCTTTGACTTGGGGTATTGGTGAATTGATACTTTCTCAAACACCTTTTTTTTGGATAGGTTTAGGAGAGAGTCTTATCCCAGGTGATATTTATCTTGCTGGTTTAGCAAGATGGATTGGTGCAAGTGGTTTATGCGTATTACAAATATTGATTGGATTTTGGATTTTTTATATTCAAGGTAGATGGGAAAGAAAACTTTACTTTAAAAAAATACTTCTTTTAGGACTTTTGGTGTTTATTTTCTTACATTTATTTGGAGGTTTAACAACTCCAATTAAAAGAAATTATGAATATCCAGTAGCTATTTGGCAAACTAGTATACCAACAAGAGAAAAATTAAAAATAAATGATGAATTTATTGAAGAAAAGCTATCTATCGCTCAAAAGTATGCTTTATCAAACAAAGTGAAACTTCTTGTCGCTCCTGAAGGGACTTTAAAAAGTAATTTTTATTTATCTAAAGGCTTTAAGGTTAATACTTTGGCAGGAGGTTTCAGAAACTCTAATAATGAGTTAAGAAGTTCTTTACTCGGATTTAAAATTGGAGATAAATCTTTTACCTCATTTATAGATAAACATAGACTTGTTCCATTAGGTGAAAAAACGCCTAGATTTCTAGATAGTTTTTCAAGAGGATTATCTGCTGTGGGAGGAATTCAACCTGGCTCTGATTCAAGATTGTTTGATCCTAAATTTACACAACCTCTAGCAGTGGCTATTTGTTATGAAATTAGTGATGGATTGAAAATAAGAAAGGCCATTAATAGCGGTGCAAAACTAATAATAACTGCAGCAAATTTAGATCCCTATCCAACTAAGCTTTATAATCAATTCCTGTCTTTGGCAAGATTGAGAAGTATTGAAAATAAAAAAGATAATCTACTTGTATCAAACACTGGTCCTTCGGGTTTAGTTAAAGATGATGGGAAAATAATTCAACTTCTAGATTTAAATGTGGAGCAAAATAAAGTAGTTTTCCCCAATTTTTCATCCGACAAAACCTTCTATACAAAATTTGGAGATAAACCAATTTTGTTATTGTTTATATTTTTTATGGGATTAAATTTCTTTTGGAAAATTAATTAATTAATTAATCCGCCACCTAATAAGATTTCTCCTTTATAAAAAACTGCAGCTTGTCCGGGTGTTACCGAACTTTGACTTTCTTCAAATATTAATTTAAATGTTTTAGTTGGATTATCTAAATTTTTCAAAGGGATTAAAGTTCCTTTTACTGGATGACTTCTATATCTGATTTGTGCTTCTACTTGTATCTCTTGCTTAGGTTCTTCGATTGAAACCCAGTTAACCTTTGTAATTATTGCTTCTTTATTAAATAGATCACTTTTATCTGCTACATAAACTATGTTTTTTATCCTGTCTAAACTTTTTACATATAGTGGTTCAGGCCAAGCGATTCCTAAACCTTTTCTTTGACCTACTGTAAAGTGCTGAATACCATTGTGCATTCCTAGGACTTTCCCATTTACATGCACAATTTCTCCTTCATTAGGTTCAATGTGTTTGTCGATAAATCTCTGCATTGATCCATAATGCTCAACTAAACATAAATCTTGACTTTCTGGTTTTTGAGCAGTTCTAAGGCCTAATCTCAGGGCTTCCTTTCTTGTTTCTTCTTTTTTCATTTCACCAAGAGGAAATTCTAATCTGCTTAGTACTTCTTGTGAAAGAGAATAAAGAAAATAACTTTGGTCCTTGTTTTCGTCAGCACCTCTTAGAAGAAGGAAGTCCTTAAATACAAAGCTCTTGCAATCAAGTGTTTCAGCATAAGATGATTTTTTGATCCTTGCGTAATGGCCGGTCGCAATATAAGTAAAGTCTTTTTTGTTTATTGCGTAATTAAGCATCTCTTCAAACTTCACATTCTTGTTGCACATCGAACATGGAAGTGGAGTGAATCCTTTCTCATAGCTTTCAGTAGTTTTTTTAATTACCTCTCTTTCGAAAATTTCTCTTGAGTCTATTATTTTATGATTAATTCCCAAATCTTCACAAAGGCCAGCAGCATCTACTAATCCTTCAGAACAACAGGAGCCTTGTCCTTTCATTAGCCAAAGAGTTAGTCCCTCAACATTCCAGCCTCTTTCTACAAGAAGAGCAGCTGAAAGGGAACTATCTACGCCACCAGAAAGACCTACAATAATATTTTTCTTCTTTTTAGTTTTATCATTAGAAGAATTAGTTTTATCATTAGAAGAAAAAAAGTCCTCTAATTTTTTATCCTTTTGTGTCTTTAACATGGAAGTTTAAATTTTTGAACAGTTCTTCAATTGCTTTGTACTAATTATGAACGAAATTGTATGGCCAACAATTGACTCTAAACATTTAATTGTTGATTCAAAGCAAATGTTGATATTAGAGAAAGAAATGTTTTCTGATGGAATGCCTCAAGAAGCATTGATGGAAAAAGCTGGTATTCAAATTAGTAGATGGCTCTTGAAAAGGAAACCTCTTCTAAAGTATGGAATAACTGTTTTTATAGGTCCTGGGCATAATGGTGGGGATGGTGCAGTAATAGCTAGAGAGCTTTTTTTGAAAGGTTTTTTAGTAAAGGTATGGTGCCCATTCCCTATAAAAAAAACATTAACAAATAACCACCTTAATTATCTTACATCTATTGGTGTCACAAAATTAGTAGAGCCCCCTGATGCAAATGGTAAAGAACTTTGGATTGATGCTGTTTTTGGTAATAATCAAACAAGAAAAGTTGATAATAAATTAATTAAACTTTTTAATCAAAAATTTCATAACAAATATGGCAATGTAATAAGTATTGATATTCCAACAGGATTGTGTCCTGATAAAGGAGAGCCTTTTTTAGATAACGCAGTAAAGGCAGACCATACCTTGGCAATTGGTCTTAATAAGATTGGGTTGACGCAAGATTCTGCATTAACTTTTATTGGAGAATTGCACCATATAGATGTTGGGGTGCCTATTAGTAAACTTTCCAAAGTTGATAAAAAGATTTTTAAGGTTACTTACAAAGATTTAAAAAATATTGATTTACCTTCTTTACCAAGAAATTCCAACAAATATAAAAGAGGTAGAACATTATTAATAGCTGGAAGTGAAAAATATCCTGGTGCTGCATACTTAGCATTAAAAGGGGCGATATCAAGTGGAGCAGGTTATATCTCGGCTGTCCTGCCTGAGTTAGTTGCTGAATCTATTTGGCAAGTTGCTCCAGAAATAGTTTTAAAGGATACTATGCAATCTAATCAAAATGGAAATGCATCTTTATTTAGTGCATTAAAAAATATTGATTTAAGTGCATTTGATTCAGTAGCTGTCGGCCCAGGAATAGGAATTGATAATGATGATTGGCAAAAAGCAAAAGACATTCTCATTGGTTTTGAAGGATTATTGATCTTGGATGCGGATGCACTCAATAGAATTTCAGAATCTAAATTATGTGCAAAATTCTTCTTAGAGAGAAGATTTAAGACATGGATAACACCTCATAGCAAAGAATTTTCGAGGTTATTCCCTAATATCAAATGCGAGACTAATGTTGAAAAAGCTCTTAATGCTGCGCAAGAATTTAACATAAGTGTTTTGTTAAAGGGAGCTAATAGCATAGTCGCTGACAATAAAAAGGCTTGGCAACTTTTTGGGACTGATTCACACACAGCTCGAGCTGGATTGGGTGATCTTTTATCTGGATTTATAGCTGGTAGTTCTGCGATTGATTTAACCTTTTGTAGAAACATAACAACAGATTTTTTTGCTAAATACGTACTTTTGCATTCATTTGCTGCATCAAAGTGCAAAAAAGGGTCAAATGCTTCTGCTATTGGTGACGAATTGTCAAAATTAATGCGAAATATAAAAATGAGACAAATATCTTGAAAGAAACAATTTAAGAGAGTTATTTATAGTTTTAAACACATAAGTGTACAAATATAACTTGAAATCTGAAGCGCGCATTAAATATTTGGCTATTTCTTCAAAAATGTAGGAGAGTCTTAGTACCTAAATTAGGTCAGAATATGGTTTCATCATTACCAACACAAGCAGAACCTCCCAAAAGGAGAAGTAATGATCCAATTAGCTGGTATTTACAGAATATCGGTAGAGTTCCTTTATTAACACCTGCCGAAGAGATTGAATTGGGTAACCAAGTTCAAAAGATGATGATTCTTACAGAAGATGGACAATTAAATGAAAGGACTAATGAATTTACAATTCAGCAAAAAAGAACAATAAAAATTGGTCGGAGAGCTAAAGAAAGAATGATGAAAGCTAATTTAAGATTAGTTGTCAGTGTTGCAAAAAAATATCAAGGTAAAGGACTGGAACTTCTTGATTTAGTACAGGAAGGTTCTCTTGGGTTGGAGAGGGCTGTTGAAAAATTTGATCCGACAAGAGGATATAAGTTTTCTACTTATGCCTTTTGGTGGATTAGGCAGAGTATGACAAGAGCAATTGCCTGTCAATCAAGAACAATCCGTTTACCTGTTCACTTAAGTGAAAGGTTAGCTTCTATTAGAAAAGTTAGTAGAGATTTGGCTCATAAGCTTGGTGCAATGCCAAGCAGAATTGAAATTGCAGAGGCAATGGAAATTGATGTTGAAGAATTGGATTCTGTTTTAAGACAAGCTTTATCGACAAGTAGTTTAGATGCTCCAGTAAATGGTGATGATGGCAGGAGTTTTTTAGGTGATTTAATTGCAGATAGTAATAATGAAGAGCCTTTAGATCAAGTTGAACAGAAAATGCATCAAGAGCAACTTGGTAAGTGGTTAAGTCATTTAAGTGAGCAAGAACAACATGTTCTCAAACTAAGGTTTGGACTTGATGCAAATGAGAGACATACGCTTGCAGAAATCGGAAGATTATTAGAAGTTTCTAGAGAAAGAGTAAGACAAGTTGAACTTAAGGCACTAAGAAAATTAAGGAATTTAACCAGAAAATTACCTAGCGGTATTTAATCTAATCCTCTGCCCAAATATATTTGGTTAATTCTTCTGAAGGAGGTTCAGGTGCTTCAATTGCATTTTTAACTGACTCCGATATTTCAGCATCAATTTTCTTTTCAATAATTTTTAATTCTTCTTCCGTAGCGAATTTACCGTCAATAATTTCCTGAGCTAATTTCTTAATAGGATCTCTTTTCCCCCAAAACTCCTTCTCTTTTTCAGACCTTAATTCATCTGGATCTGCAAGAGAATGCCCTCTATATCTATAAGTTAAACATTCTAAAAGTGTGGGACCTTCTCCTGCCCTAGCTCGCTCAATTGCTCTATGTGCTGCCCCTCTTACTGCTAATACATCCATCCCATCAACTTCCTCGCCGTGCATGCCAAAAGCAGACGCTTTTCTCCAGATTTCAGGATTACTAGTAGCTCTATCATGAGCCATACCAATAGCCCATTTATTATTCTCAACAACAAAAATTATGGGTAATTTCCATAACTGGGCCATATTTAAACATTCAAAAAACTGCCCATTATTACAAGTCCCATCCCCAAAAAATGCTGCAGTTACCGCATCACTATTACTATTTCCTGCAACTTCCTTTTTGTATTTACTTGAAAAGGCTGCCCCTAAGGCAACTGGAATTCCCTCTCCAATAAATGCATATCCTCCGAGTAGGTGATGCTCTCTTGAAAATAAGTGCATGGATCCACCTCGGCCTTTGCTACAACCAGTGGATTTACCAAAAAGTTCACTCATTACTTCAAATGAAGGAACACCCGCACTTAGTGCATGAACATGATCGCGATAGGTACTACAAAACCAATCATGTTTCTTTTTCATGGCGCCAATTACTCCCGTGCTTATAGCTTCTTGACCGTTATATAAATGAACGAAACCAAACATTTTTCCCCTGTAATACATTTCTGCACACTTATCTTCAAACCTTCGACCAAGCGTCATGTCTTCATAAAGGAATAATCCGGTTTCTCGATCTAATTCGGCTTTTTTTATGTCTTGAAGATTTGAGATTCTCTCTACGTGTGTTTCCAAGAAAAATACCTTAACGAAGTTTTGATTTGTTAACATTCTAAGCCGTGATGGGCGATTTTCATGATTTTTTTTAATAACTCTGTAAGACCTTGTGAAAAAAATTTTTAACTTGATAAAATTTGTCTAAGAATTTTCAATAGGATATTTGTTTGGAACTTCCTTTAGACCATTTTCGTTTAATTGGCGTAAGCCCCTCTGCAACTTCTGAGGAAATATTAAGGGCGTTTCAATTGCGGTTAGATAAAACACCTGATGAAGGTTTTACTTATGAAGTTTTAACCCAAAGATCTGAGCTGCTTCGCCTCACTGCCGATCTACTTACAGATCCAGAAAGCAGAAGAGAGTACGAAAATTTGTTATTAAATGGGAATTCGGGATTGGATTTTTCCTCCAATAGAGAAGTAGCAGGATTAATACTTCTTTGGGAATCAGGTTCACCAAAAGAAGCTTTTAAAATTACGAGAAAAGCATTGCAGCCCCCACAAACTCCAGCTTTAGGAAGTAGTAGAGAAGCTGATTTAACATTATTGGCTGCTTTAACAGCTAGAGATTCTGCAATTCAAGAACAACAGCTTAGATCCTATTCGAACGCGGCGGACTTTTTACATGAAGGTATACAACTTCTTCAAAGAATGGGAAAGCTTGGAGAAATAAGAAAAGAACTTGAAGAAGATTTGGTTGCTTTGCTTCCTTATAGAATCCTAGATCTACTAAGTAGAGATCTAAATGATCAAGAGTCTCATAAAAAAGGCTTAAGTATGTTGGAAAATTTAATAATCAAAAGAGGTGGTTTGGAAGGTAATAATAAATCTGAATATAAAGATTATTTAAATCAGCAAGAGTTTGAAGCTTTTTTTCAACAAATTAAGCCATTTTTGACAGTACAAGAACAGATTGATTTGTTTCTCGAATTACAAAAAAGAGGTTCATTAGAAGCAGGATTTTTAGCGTTTCTATCCTTAACAGCTTTTGGTTTCTCTAGAAGAAAGCCAGAAAAATTATTTGAAGCGAGAAGAATTTTAAAGAAATTAAATTTATCAGGTCTTGATTCAATGCCTCTAGTTGGTTGTTTAGATTTGCTTTTAGCTGATATTGACCAAGCCTCTGCAAGGTTTTCAAGTAGTTCTGATGAAAATTTACGAGATTGGCTTAATAATTATCCTGGAAATAAATTAGAAGCGATATGTATTTTCTGTAAAAATTGGTTAGAAAATGATGTTTTAGTTGGGTATAGAGACATTGACTCAAAAGAGGTGGATTTAGATTCTTGGTTTGAAGATAGGGAAATTCAAGAATTTATTGAAAAATTAGAAAAGAAATCAAATAAAATTGTAATTAGATCAAATCTTCAAAACCAACAAGCTGAGAAGGAATCATCCACAAAAACGACTGAAGATTTTGATAATATTTTGGGTAATATTGATGAAAGAAGATTACCTTGGCCTGGTGGCATAAAACAAGGCTATGAAAAGGTTGAGACTAAAGAAATAGAATTCAATGAGGAATACTTTAAGAGAAAACCAATTGAATTTTACAATTTTTTAATTGAAAAAATTGCTGAATTAAAGTTTAGTTTTGGGGAATTCTTAAAGGATAAAGAGATAATTAATCGGTCGCCGTATTTAGTTTATGTCTATGCGTTTTTGATCTTATTTGCATTTGGTATTGGTATTGGATTTTTAAGAAATAATTTTAAAAAATCAATTCAGGACGAATCTATTTCTGAAAAACCTTTAATTGCAAAAGATAAAAATCAAAAGCTTAGTGAGATAGATATTATTCAAGAAATAAAAAAAAATCCTTCAAGTAAATTGAATTCTATTTCTGATAAATCTCCTTCAATTATTTCCTATGAATTCAAAGAACTTAATAATGCTTCACCTTCTTTGGAAGATATAAGGAATTTAATAAATGGATGGCTTCTTAATAAAAGTAATTACTTAGCGGGAAAGGATGAAATTAATATTTCTAAGATTGTTAGTAAAGGTCTAATTGATCGAACAATCGAAGAAAGACAGAACGATATCAAGAAAGGGATTTATAAGGAGATTAATTCCCAAATACGTAAAATTGAGTTGGAATCGCAAACTTCATCTCGGATAGTTGTTTTAGTAGAATTGAATTATCTAGAGAGGTTAATAAAGAATTCTGGAGAATACATTAATGAAACATCTTTAAATCCCCTAAAAGTTAAATATATTTTGGGTTTTTCAAATAAATCGTGGAAATTGGTTGATTTCGTAAGCGGCTTGTAATTACAAACTTCAAGATCATCTATAATAATTAAAATTACTTTTAAATAATGTTTGATGAACTCTCGTCACGCTTTGAAGATGCAGTAAAGGGTTTAAGAGGCGAAGCAAAAATTAGTGAAAATAATATAAACGATGCCTTGAAGGAGGTAAAAAGAGCACTCCTTGATGCAGATGTTAGTTTGTCTGTAGTAAAAGAGTTTATATCAGATGTCAAAGATAAAGCTATTGGAGAAGAAGTAGTTAGGGGTGTAAACCCAGGTCAAAAATTTATTGAAGTTGTAAATAAAGAATTGATTAACATTATGGGGAATGAAAATTCTCCATTAAACGAAAATGAAAATAGTCCTACAGTCATTTTGATGGCTGGACTTCAGGGAGCGGGTAAAACAACTGCAACAGGAAAATTAGGACTTTATTTAAAGGAAAATGATAAAAAAGTTCTTTTGGTAGCTGCAGATATTTATCGACCAGCAGCTGTAGAGCAGCTTAAAACATTGGGAAGTCAATATGAATTGGAAGTTTTTTCAGCTAAAGAAAAAAATAGCAAACCAGAAGAAATAGCAAAGGAAGCATTGAATTTTGCTAGTGAAAATGATTTTAATTCGATAATTATTGATACCGCAGGAAGACTGCAAATTGATGATTCCATGATGAGTGAAATGGTTCGAATTAAAGAAGTTTCTAATCCTGATGAGGTTTTGCTTGTTGTTGATTCAATGATTGGGCAAGAAGCTGCAGACTTAACAAAATCATTTCATGAAAAAGTAGGAATCACAGGGGCGATATTAACTAAGTTGGATGGTGACTCAAGAGGTGGAGCTGCTTTATCGATAAGAAAAATAAGTGGTAAACCAATCAAATTTATAGGTGTAGGTGAAAAAATAGAGGCATTGCAACCATTTCATCCAGAGAGAATGGCCAGCAGAATTTTAGGCATGGGCGATGTATTGACACTTGTTGAAAAAGCACAAAAAGAAGTTGAACTTGCTGATGCAGAAGCGATGCAAAAGAAACTTCAAGAAGCGACTTTTGATTTTAATGATTTTGTAAAGCAAATGAGATTAATTAAAAGAATGGGCTCACTTGGTGGATTGATTAAATTGATTCCTGGAATGAATAAAATAGATGATGGGATGATAAAAGATGGAGAAGATCAACTTAAGAAAATAGAATCTATGATCTCGTCAATGACTCTTGAGGAGAAACAAAAACCCGAAGTTCTTGCCGCTCAGCCCTCAAGAAGACAAAGAATCGCTCAAGGTAGTGGTTATGAAGCAAAAGATGTAGATAAAGTTTTAGCCGATTTTCAAAGAATGAGAGGTTTTATGAAACAAATGTCTAACGGAGGAATGCCAGGAATGGGAGGAATGCCAGGAATGGGAGGAATGCCAGGAATGGGAGGTATGCCAGGAATGGGAGGTATGCCAGGAATGGGAGGTATGAGTGGTAATAAGCCAATGAAAAAACAAAAAAATAATAAAAAGAAAAAAGGTTTTGCCGATTTATAGTTTCTATATTTTTACCTTTAAATGATATTATTATTAAAAATGCATTAATTTAAGATGATTAAATTGCGCCTTAAGCGCTTTGGAAAGAAAAAAGAGGCAAGTTTCAGAATTGTTGCATGCAACAGTACTTCCAGAAGAGATGGTAGACCCCTGCAAGAACTAGGTTTTTATAATCCAAGAACTAAGGAAACCAGGCTTGACACAGAAGCTTTAAGAACAAGACTTACGCAGGGGGCTCAGCCAACTGATGTTGTGAGAACTTTATTAGAAAAGGGAGGGTTATTAGAAAAAACAAAAAGACCCTCTATCGCAATCGGTAAAGCAAAGTTAGAGAAAGAAAAATTAGCTAAGGCTAAAACTAAAGACGAAGAAAATGATAATAGTAACGTTGAAAACGAGGGTAATGAAGCTGAAAGCTAGTGAGTTGATAAATTTTTATTCTTATTCAATAACTAGATGAAGGAAGTTTCCAAAACTGGTCACTTCAAAATAGATTTGCCAAGCTCTGATGCCGCTACAGCATTATCTGGACCTGGTAATTCTTTCTTAAAAAAATTTGAGTCCCTTACAGGAGTTTCTTTAACTATAAGGGGCTTACAACTTGAGATGAACGGTGTCATATCTAAAATTGAGAGAGCCTCAGCATTAGTAGAACTAACAAGACCAATTTGGGAACAAGGGTTAGAAGTTCCAGAGGTAGATCTTAAAGCGGCTTTAAGTTCTTTAAATATGGGCGAATCCTCTTCACATGCTGAATTAGGAAAAAAAATTCTTGCGCGTTCCAAAGAAGGAAGATATTTAAGACCAAGAACGATAAGGCAAAAAGAATATGTTGAATCAATTGAAAACTTTGATCTTACCTTTGCGATTGGTCCAGCTGGAACTGGTAAGACATTTTTAGCAACTGTTTGCGCGGCACGACTATTGAACGAGAAAAAAATTGAAAAAATTGTTTTAACTAGACCAGCTGTAGAAGCTGGTGAAAGTTTGGGATTCCTACCTGGTGATTTGCAACAAAAAGTAGATCCATATTTAAGACCCCTATTTGATTCTTTACATAGTATTTTCGGGATTGACAGAACAAATTCCTTAATTGATAAGGGAATTATTGAAGTTGCTCCTTTGGCATTTATGAGAGGCAGAACCTTAGACAACTCCATAGTTATTCTAGATGAAGCACAAAATACTACTTGCTCTCAAATGAGAATGTTTTTGACCAGATTAGGAGAGAGATCAAAAATGGTTGTAAATGGAGATATTACACAAATTGATTTAAAAAAAGATCAGGAAAGCGGACTGATCGAAGCATCGAGAATTTTCTCTGAAACTCAAGGTATAAAATTTTGTTATTTAACTGTTGAAGATGTAGTTCGTCATCCTTTAGTTCAGAAAATTATTGAAGCTTATCAGTAACTTTATAACTCTGGAGATCCGTACCCTGAAATTTAAAAAATCGAGTAGAATATAATTATATTTAAAAGAAAAAAATGCCAGCAAGTAGTAATTTCAATCAAGCTATTCGTGAAGCACAAACTAGTTCAATTGTTGGACCCAATGTTGTTCAAAAAGCTTTACCTTACGTTGGTGGAGGTATGGTTCTAACTTCTTTGGGCGTTTTAGCAGGTGTCTCACTCATAGCAACAAATCCTGGTCTTTTCCAGCCTCTTTCAATAGTTGCATTAATTGCAGAATTGATTTTGTTTTTTATAGCCACAAGTGCTGCAAATAACGCAAATAATGCGAAGGCCCTACCCTTGTTGACAGGATTTAGTTTGTTAACTGGATTCACCTTAAGTGGAATAGTAGCTTTAGCAATAGGAACAATTGGTATTGGTTCGGTTGGAACAGCTGCCTTAGCTACCGGTATAACTTTCGTTATTGCCTCTTACACTGGCCAAAGAATGAGTGATAGTGTTGGTCAAGCACTAAGCGGAGTAGTCGGTCTTGGATTGATAGGTCTGCTTATAGCAATGTTTGTCCAATTAATTGGAGGATTCTTTGCTCCAGGAGTTTTTGGAGGTTCAGGACTTGAATTGATAATTGCAGGATTTGGAACTGTCTTGTTTGTTGCAATGTCTTTTGTTGATTTCTATACGATGCCAAGAAGATATAATGATGATCAATACCTTGCAGGAGCTTTAGGTATGTATCTAACTTATATAAATCTTTTTGTTTTTATATTGAGATTAATGATTGCACTACAAGGTGGTGGAAGAAGAGACTAAACACATAACGCAAATAACTAACCTAAAGCGTAGATTTGTTTCTACGCTTTTTTAATGGGCGATATCAAGAATTTGTTTTTTTATAAATTCCTTTTGCTCTGAGTCATACTTTACTGAATTATCAAAACTATTGCCCATATCATCTAAGTCTCTAAGGACTAGATTGACAGACTTTGTAACTGACTTAGTTTCTAGCAGTCTTAAAATAGCCTTACATCTATCTGAAATGTTTTCTGATGTTATCTCATATTCATGATTTTTATCTCTTCGATGAATAATAATTTGAGCGGAACTCATTATTAAATTTTTTACTAATATTTCTGTTACGGCATCACCACCTTCGTTCAGTTTGTAAATTAGTGAAAAAGGAAGTTTATCTAACAAAAAACAATCTTTATCTGATAAAGCGTATGCAAAAAATCCTCTAAGTCCATTTCTTGTTTTAGTTAGCTCTGCGATTCTATCTGCTAAAACCTCTTCGCTGAGTAAATCTTCATCCCACTCTTTGCACCACTGTGCGGATATGTTTATTGCTTGAGTGAACGTAGCTTCTTTTAAATTTATTGTTTTTTTTTCCATTTTTGATCAGAATTTTATTATTGATGGATTAAAAGTCTTTGACCAATTATAGATCTGGGTTTGTAACTTTACTAGGAAGGCCAAATGTGGGTAAATCTACTTTAATAAATAAATTGATTGGAGAAAAAATAACAATTACTTCTCCAATTGCGCAGACTACTAGAAATAAATTAAAAGGAATACTTACTACAGACAATGGGCAAATAATTTTTGTTGATACGCCAGGTGTTCATAAACCTCATCATCGACTAGGAGAGATATTAGTAAAAAACGCAAAATCTGCAATTAATGGAGTTGATATGGTAATTTTTGTAATTGATTCAAGTGAAGAACCTGGTAGAGGTGATGAATATATTTTGAACTTTCTTCTCGCAAATAAAACTGAGTTTATTGTTGCATTAAATAAATGGGATTTGGTTAATAAAGAATTTAGGAATTTACGATTAGATCAATATAGAAGATTGTTTGGAATTAATAGAAACTTTCAAGTTGTAAGTGCTTCTCAAGGAGAAGGATGTTCTGAACTAGTCGATATGGTTCTAAATTTTCTTCCTGAGGGACCAAAACTTTATGGCGAAGAGACGATTTGCGACCAACCATTAGATAACTTATTATCTGATTTAGTAAGAGAACAGGTATTAAAAAATACAAGAGAAGAAGTACCTCATAGTGTCGCAGTAAAGATAGAAAAGAGAGAGGAAATGAAGAGGAAAAATGGAAAAGTTTTTACAGCTATTTTGGCTACTATTATTGTTGAAAGGTCCACTCAAAAAGGCATTCTTATTGGAAAGAAAGGTTCAATGTTAAAAATGATTGGTCAGTCAGCAAGATCAAATATGTCAAAATTAATTGATGGTCCAGTTCACCTAGAGTTGTTTGTGAAAGTTGTTCCAAATTGGAGAAAAAAAGAATCAAGGTTAATTGAGTTTGGTTTTGAGGAAGAATTCTAGATGAGTGGTTTTAATTTTGATGTAATTACATTGTTCCCTAAAGCTTTTGAATTAATAAATAATTTAGGAGTCATAACAAGAGCTCTAGATAAGAATTTGATCGATCTAAATTTACATGATTTAAGGGAATATGGAGAAGGTTCTTACAGACAAGTAGATGATAAGCCTTATGGAGGAGGAGCAGGAATGGTATTAAAACCTGAACCTATTTATAAAGCATATGAATCAATTAGAAAATCACCTAAAAGTAAAACTTTGCTGATGACCCCTCAGGGTAAAGTTTTAAAGCAAAAGGATCTTGCGAGATGGTCCACTTTGGATCAAATAATAATTATTTGTGGTCAATATGAAGGTTTTGATGAAAGGATTAGATGTTTAGCTGATGAAGAGATATCGATAGGCGATTATGTCCTTTCTGGAGGTGAAATTCCTGCTATATCAATAATTAATGGTTTGACTAGGTTATTACCAGGGACTCTTGGTGATCCAGACTCCTTAGTCGATGAGAGTCATAATTCCTCTTTATTAGAATATCCTCAATACACAAGGCCTTTAACTTTTAAAGATATGAAAGTGCCAGATATTTTAGTGAGTGGTAATCATGAAGAGATTAAATCGTGGAGAAGAAAAAAAAGTTTTGAAAGAACATTGGAGAGAAGAAGTGACTTAATTTCAGATGAAAACTACAAAAAATCCCCACAAAGTAAGAGAATAATAAAAGAAAATAATCAATTCATGAAATTTAGAATAGGTAATGGATACGATATTCACAGATTAGTAGAGGATAGAGATTTAATTATTGGAGGTGTAAAATTGCATCATCCTGAACGTTTAGGATTAGATGGGCATAGTGATGCTGATGTTTTAAGTCACTCAATAATGGATGCATTATTGGGAGCTCTTTCGTTGGGGGATATAGGAAAGTATTTCCCGCCATCTGATGAAAAATGGAAAAATGCTGATAGCTTGTTTTTGTTATCAAAAGTAATTGACTTGATAAGACAAGATGGTTGGGAAATAAATAATATTGATAGTGTTCTTGTTGCTGAAAGGCCAAAAATCATGCCACATATAAAACTAATGAAAAAAAATATTTCTGAAATTTTAAATATTGATGAAAATTTAATTGGGATTAAAGCAACCACGAATGAAAAATTGGGTCCAGAAGGTAGAGAAGAGGGTATAAGTTGCCATTCAGTAGTTCTTCTTGAGAAAAAATGAGATTTAATTTAAATTTGAAAAAAAAAATTCAAAGATTTTGTTTATTATTAATTTGCTTAGTAGTTTTAATTTTTCAATCTGATATTCCCAATTTAAAAGCTCTTACAATGGATAATTTTCAAAGTGAAATGGTCATAGAGGAATTAAGACTTAAAGTCCCTGCTGATGTAAAAGCAGCTTGGCTAAATGCGGAAAAAGAAATATGGGAGCCATGGTTATCTTCTCAAGATGGTTTTTTGGGTAGACAATTATTTTGGGATAAAGAAAAAGAAGAAGCTTTAATATTGGTAAATTGGAAAAGTAAGAAATTATGGAAAAGCATACCAATGTCAGAAGTAAATGTAGTTCAACAAAAATTTGAAGATAATGTTAAAGCTGCTCTAAATGTAGGCGATAATCCTTTTGAATTGATTTATGAGGGAGAATTAGATAAACAAAGATGAATTTTGATATCAAGTTTGATTTTCAAAGAAGAGATAGGCTTGGACTCATTGAGGCTATTTGGGGGCAAGATAAGAGTATAGACCAATTAGAAAGATTATCTGAAAATGTATTAAGTAAAAATGAGGTTGTTTTCATTACAAGGATTAATAGTGAAAAAGCTAATTATCTTTTAAATTTGTATGATGATGCACGATTCTATAAAGAAGCAAATTGCCTAACAATTGGGAAAAATTATAATAAAATAATTACGAATAAAAAAGTTGCTATTATATCAGGCGGCTCTAGCGATTTGGCCGTAACACTTGAAGCACAATTAGCACTTGAAATTTATGGAGTGAATTGTCAATCTTTTATAGATGTTGGAGTAGCGGGACTTCATCGATTGATGAGTCAGTTAGAAGAAATTAATAAATATGATGTATTAATAGTTTGTGCTGGAATGGAAGGAGCTTTGGCAACAGTTGTGGGCGGATTGTTGGCTCAACCGATAATTGCAGTACCTGTCTCAGTAGGATACGGCGTTAGCAAGGATGGAGAAACTGCTTTAAATAGTATGTTGTCAAGCTGTTCTCCAGGTATTGCAGTTATGAATATAGATAATGGTTACGGAGCAGCAATGGCGGCTCTCAGAATTATTAAAAGTATTTCCTAAATAATCACTTTTTTTCTATTTCTAATAGATTTTCTATCCATAAATTTAGTTGTTTTGATAGCATTCCTTCTTCTCTCATTTTGATTGCTTTTATCACGACTTCTGTATTTACCCACTCTGGAAATCTTTTCGGCATTTATTTTTATATTCAGTATTTTTAATTTGGTACAAATTTTTATAAAAACAAGATCTAAGTAACAAATTTAATCTTTTATGTTTGATTTTGTACCTAATCTAGACAGCTCAGATGAGGTATGTTCACTTTCTACATTTTTTAATCTTTCAATTAGCTCGGAGAGATCTTTATGTGCTAACTCCCCATTTTGCTCCCATTTAAGAGACCTTGAGTTGCTATCAATTTTTTCTTTCATTATTAAAATTAAGTACTAAAAATATAAAACGAAAAAAGGAGAAATTTGGTTATTGTTTCAAGCCTAAACTTAAAAAAATATGAAGATTTTTAATTTATTAAGAATTTATCTTTTAACCACCGCCAACTATTGAAACGATTTCTAAATTATCACCATCTTTAAGCTTCACTTTTTCCCATTTCATTGAATTTATAATTAAATTATTTAACTCCACTACAATTGTGTTTGGTTTATATCCCATATGGTTAAGAGCTGTAGATAATAGAGCATTTTCTTGATCAAGTTCTATTTTTTTTTCTTCTCCATTTACCCTAATTTTCATGAGATAATTCTTTTAGAATAATAATAGCGACTTCTTTAGGAACTTCAGAATTCATTAATTCCGAAACTAAGGCAACTTTTTTAAACCCATTTCTTTTTAAATATGAAATATTACTTGACTTGATTCCTCCAATAGCAAACCAAGGAATATTTAAATCCTTTGTTAATGTTTTGATTTTTTCAATACCTAAAGGTTTTTTATTCTTTTTTGTTTTAGTTTCAAATACTGGCCCTATTCCTATGTAGTCACAACCCGCACTAAGAGCGTTTGAAATATCAATTGTATTATTTGCACTTATACCAATTATTTTTGAATATCCTAATAGTTTTCTTGCCGTTTTTAAGTCTAAATCTTCTTGTCCAAGATGAATTCCATCCGCGTTAGATGCTAGAGCTATATCAATTCTATCGTTAACGATAAACAAAGAATTATATCTTTTACATAGATTTTTAATCTGAATTGCTTCTTGAAGATGATCTTGATCAGTTCCCGTTTTAAATCTATGCTGAATAATTTTTACTCCCGCAATTAAAATCTCTTCTATTATTTCTAATAAATTGTCCTTTTGATCTGTGATTACATATAAGTCATTTTCTTGTAATATTTTCTTCGACTTCTTACACTTGCTATAACTTAATAAGTCAATTTCAATAGTATAAATTTCATATCTAATTTCAGAAGCGATTTTTGAAAGCTCATGATTCTGCAGCCTTGAGAATTCTTCTATGACTCGTAATGCTTCTTGAACCCTGGCGGAATTAGAACTTATAATTTGCTCAGAAGTTTTTCTGTTGATTTGCTCTTGATGAGTCAATCCTTTACATTTGTCCTCTATGTGATTTCTAGATTGTTTATAAACTTCTAAATGATTTTTCCCTAAAATTTGTCTAAAATTTTTAATCTTTTCAACATATTTTTCTTTGCCTAGACCAAATCTCGCCCAATCCTCTAATACTCTTAATCCTTCTCTAGCTCTATCTAGATTAGCGTCAATAATTTGATAAATTCTTAAATCTTCAGCGTCTTTACTATTGGAATTCAGCATTTGTAATTTATTTTTTGTAGTTTTTTAAAATTTCTAGAGCATTATCTCTATCTTTTTTAATTTGATTAGAAAGTTGATCTATATTTTTGAACTTGATTTGAGATCTAAGTTTTTCAACTGGTTCTACAGATAGATTGAAACCATAAAGATCGATATCTTTATTTATTAAATGAACTTCAACTGCAGATGGCAATAAAGGATTTATTGTTGGTTGAGAGCCAAGATTCATAACAGATTCAATTTTTTGGTTGGAATTTTCTATGGTTGTCCAAGATGCGTAAACTCCTTCTCCAGGTAAAAATTTTCTGCCATCTATTTCAAGATTTGCGGTAGGCCATCCTATACTTTTTCCAATTCCTTTACCTTTAACAACCTTTCCATTAAAACTATAAGGCCTATTGAGAATTTTGAAAGCATTTTTCAGATCACTTTTCTCTAATAGATCTCTTATTCTGCTGCTGCTGATTCTACCTTCCTTGTCTTCTAAGATTGGAGTGATTTTTAGTTTAATTTCAGTATCCTTAATCAAGTTTTTTATTGTATTTATGTCTCCACTTCTTCTGAAACCAAATTTAAAATTAGCTCCTACAGAAATGTTTTTTGCTTGTAATTGATTTATCAAAATATCTTTTACGAATCTTTCTGCACTTAATTTGGATAGTTTCATATCAAAAGGAATCAGAACTAATTGTTCAATCCCTAGATCTTCAAGAATAGATAGTTTTTCATAAGGGAGATCAAGTCTAAGTCGAGTCTCTTTATATAGAACTTCTCGGGGATGAGGCCAGAAGCTTGCAATTGTTGGGGTATATTGACTCTCTTCAACTACACTTTTTATTAATTGTCTGTGGCCAGCATGAAGGCCATCAAAACTTCCAATAGCTATTGAAGTAGGATTCTTAACTTCAGATGGCGATATTAAAGAGATCAAAAGATTACGTGCAATTTTATGACTTTGATGGCAAATTTGAATAGATTATAGTTTATTCGATCAAATGAATGTCTGACAAAATTGATTTTCAGTCCCTTTCATTTGGAATGCGACGCATTGGATGGATACGCTTTTGGGTTCAGTCCATTTTAGGCGTTGTTGTTGCAGCTGTTTTGCTTTTTTCAAATGTTGTGAATAGTAGCGAAGGCCAGCTTGGTTTAGCGCCTGGTCTATCACTTACAACATTAGCCTTGATTTTACTACTTTTTAGTCTTTGGCAAGGTTGGTTAATAGTTAGAACAGGAAGAGCAATCGCAAGTAACGCAAGACCCTCAAGAGGACAAACAAGTAAATTGATAAAACGAGGACTAATAGTTGATTTATTAGGAATTTTGTTTGGATTAATTGGATATCAAGCTCTTATGGGTGCCTTATTTATCCAAGCATCTTCTCAAACAACTGGACAATTGATAACAGCGACATCTGATATCCCAATTACTGGTCTTGAAATATTATCAGTTCTCAGTAACACGCAAGTTATCGCTGCTCATTTTTTTGGACTTTGCTTTTCTTTATGGCTTTTAAGAAGGATTTACAAATGAATTATTAATTTTAGGTAAGTCATCTAAATTACCTCTCCAAAATAAATCTGGTTCTACAGGTGTAAGAGATATTTTATTTTCTTGTATTTGTGATACGTCACTTGGCCATTTCTTTGGACCATAACCTTTTGATTTAAGATCTAGAACTACCTCACCAGCGAGCCAATAATAATCATCACCCCTTGGGTCTTCTCTTTTGGAAAATTGATTTTTATATTTTCTTACTGATAATCTTGTCCAGGATAATTCTTTTATTTTGCTTTTTTCGCAAGGAGGTATATTCAAGTTTAATAAAAGTGAAGCTGGCCAACTATCGTTAATTGCTTGTTCGGCAATATTCATTGCAATTTCTCCTGCAAATTCAAAATTCTTCCATTTAAAACTAGCAACACTTATTGCCATGGAAGGAACATTTTCTAAAGTGCCTTCCATAGCTGCAGCGACTGTGCCTGAACAAAAAATATCTGTCCCTAAATTTGGCCCGTGATTTATTCCAGATAGTACTAGATCAGGTTTATGATCCAAGAGTTCAGATAGTGCTAATTTGACGCAATCAGCAGGAGTGCCAGAACATCCCCAAGCTTCAATTCCTTCCCCAAATAATTCGTCAGCTTTTTCCACTCTTAATGGAGATTGTAAAGTAAGACCATGCCCGGTAGCTGACCTTTCTTGGTCAGGACAAACTACTTTTACTTTATGCCCTCTTTTTTGCGCTGATTTTGCTAAAGCTCTTATCCCCGCTGCAAAAACACCATCATCATTGCTAATTAATATATTTAACGGTTTCATTAATCAATAAATTTTATTTATGGACGATATTTAAGTAAGATAAAGCAATACTTATTTTTACTATATCAGTGAGTCAGATTGAATCATTAAGTCAAATTGAGGAAAAACTAAATAATCTTTCTCTAACAGCAAAAAATAATATAAGTAATGCTAGTACTCATGAAGAACTGGATCAATTAAGAGTTTCCTTGCTAGGGAAAAAAGGTGATTTATCAATTATCTTGAAAACAATGGGTAAATTGTCCGCTACCGATAGACCAGTTGTTGGACAGAAGGCAAATTTAATAAAAATAAATTTGCAGGAATTAATAACTGAAAGAAAAAATCAATTAAATAGTGAAGCCTTAAATAAAAAGATCAAAAAAGAAAAAATTGATGTAACTATCCCTTCAATTGGAACACCCCCTGGGAATAAACATCCTTTAATTGCAACTCAAGATGAAATAATAGATATTTTTTGTGGTTTAGGATACTCAGTTGAGAGTGGGCCTGAAATAGAAACTGATTTTTATAATTTTGAGTCTCTCAATATACCCAAAAATCATCCCGCAAGAGATATGCAGGATACTTTCTACTTAGATGAAAATCGACTTTTAAGGACCCATACTTCTCCTGTTCAGATAAGATTCTTAGAAAAAAATCCTCCACCAGTACGAATTATTGCCCCGGGGAGAGTGTATAGGAGAGATGCTGTAGATGCTACTCATTCGCCTGTATTTAATCAGGTTGAGGTTTTATGTATTGATCAAGATATTAATTTTAGTCATTTAAGAGGAACAGTTCTTACATTTTTAAAGACCTTCTTTGGAGATATTCCTGTAAGATTTAGAGCTAGTTATTTCCCATTTACTGAACCTTCGGCAGAAGTAGATGTTCAATGGAAAGGTAAATGGTTAGAGGTAATGGGATGCGGAATGGTAGATCCGAAGGTCTTAGAAAAATTAGGAATAGATTCTGAGAAATGGACCGGATTTGCCGCTGGATTAGGAGTTGAAAGATTTTGTATGGTTAGACATCAGATTGACGACATAAGAAAATTTTATACAAATGACCTTAGATTCTTAAAACAGTTCTAATAAAATTTAAATTATGATTGTCCAGCAAATTAGTTTAAGATGGTCATAGTTTAAGTTTCTTTGATTGGTACGTAAAGCAGGGCTAATAGTTAATGATGGGAAAGAACTTGCTGTTCAAACTGCGGGTTCTATTGAAAAAAAATTGGAAAAATCCAATTATCAAGTTGTTAGGGTTAGTAGCTCTGGTGGAATGGTTGGATTCGCTAATCCTGATCAACATGTTCGTCCCTTGGGATATATGAACTGTGTTCCCGAGGGGTTTGATTCGTCAATGGAATTTGCAATTGTTCTTGGCGGAGATGGAACCGTTCTTTCTGCAGCAAGGCAAACAGCACCTGCTAAAATTCCAATCCTTACAATAAACACTGGTCATTTAGGTTTTCTTGCGGAAGCTTATTTATCAAATCTTGATGAAGCATTAGATACAATCATTGCTGGAAATTGGGATATTGAAGAAAGAACTTGCTTTATCATCAGTGTAATGAGGAATGATCAGAGGAGATGGGAGTCTCTATGTCTTAATGAAATGGCTCTTCATAGAGAACCTCTGACAAGTATGTGTCATTTTGAGATTTCTATAGGGCGCCATGCACCTGTAGATATCTCAGCTGATGGAGTAATTTTGTCTACTCCAACTGGATCTACTGCGTATTCATTGAGTGCTGGGGGGCCAGTTATTACACCTGATTGCCCAGTCGTGCAATTAACTCCAATTGCTCCACATTCATTGGCATCTAGAGCATTGGTTTTTAATGATTCAGAGCCAGTAACTGTATTCCCCGCAACTCCTGAAAGGTTGGTAATGGTTGTTGACGGAAATGCTGGTTGTTATGTTTGGCCTGAAGATCGAGTTTTAATAAGGAAAAGTAAACACTCAGTAAAGTTTATTAGACTTGAAGATCATGAATTTTTTCAAGTTTTAAGAAATAAACTAGGCTGGGGTTTACCCCATGTGGCTAAACCTGACAAATAATCATTATTTAAATTTATTTTTTTCCTTTCAATAGAAAAACAGGATTGTTTGGTTCTAATCGCAATCCATCAGAGATACTTAGACTTTTATAGGTCTGAATAAGATTTAAATTTGTTTTAAAATTTTTTTCTTCTAATTCCTCTTTCAACTCTTTAATTGTTTGAATGTCAATTATTGGAATAACGATAATATCTCCAATATTCATACCCTGAGCCAGGGTATTAATAATTTGAAGTTTAGTCTTTTTATTACATCCTCCAATTACTAATCTATTAGGTTTTTTAAAAGAATTTAAATTTCTTGAATTCAAGGTTTTATTTATGTCTTCCTCAAAAATAAATTTTGGTTTAACGCCAAGTCTTTTTGAGTTTTCTAGTATCAATGCTTTTGAACCAAGTCTTTTATCGATACAAAACAATTCTAAATTTGGCCTTAATTTTAATGCCTCTAAACCAATTGATCCACAACCTGCTCCTATATCCCAGATGACACCATTTTTAGGGAGCTCTAGATCAGCTAAGATTTGAACGCGAACCTCCTTTTTTGTAAATAAATTTGGTCTATCATCGAAAGTTTTAAAAATATGGTCACTGGTTCCGAAAAGAGGGAGATTATTATTTAAGTAATTTTTCTTCGTTTTTGAAAGAACAACAATGTTCAAACTTGATATATCAGATGGCAACGCCTCTTTTATATTTAATTTTCTTATATTTTCATTTTTGAAGCCTATCTCTTCACAGAGCCAAAAATCATAGAAGTCAATCAGATTTAATTCTGATAAGTTTTTTTTAATAATTTCTAAACTTTTTTTAGTTGAATCTGTAATAATAGCCAAATTTGAAGGCCTCGCTTTTAGAGCCTCAACTAACCTAATCGAATCTCTACCATGAATACTTACATTAACAGTATCTTGCCATGGAATTTTTAACTTACTAAATGCTAATTGAATGCAAGTATTTGAAGGGTAGAAACTTAATTCATCTTTTGAAAAATTTTCTAGGAGTATTCTTCCAATTCCAAACCAAAGAGGATCTCCTCTCGAAATTAAAATAACATCAGTTTTTTGAGATCTAAGCCAATTAAGAAGTTCGTTATTGCTGGAGCTCGAAAAAAATGATTTCTTTTTTTCTAAACCATTTCCGCTCCATGATTTAATTTCTTCTAAATATGAATTGGGGACTGCAATATTTCCTGTATTTATAAATAAATCTTGTAGTTTGGCAGGTAAATCTTTAAATATATATGAATTAATACCTACTACATGGATTTTTCTATTAACTTCAGTCATCATTATTTAATGAAAAGGGACTAAACTATTTGAATGTTTTATTAAACTATCTTATTATTGTTCGAGCTACCACAGTAAATTAATTGTCTGAAAGGAGAAAGAGATTACATGATTTATTGTTAACTCTTATTAATAAAGATAGTGAATTTGAGTTTATTGAAGAAGATTCTAGTGATTTAACATCTAGCTATTCTGAAAAAGATACTTTGCATTTATCTCGAGTTATAGAAAAAAATCGTAAAATAATTAAAAGGTATCAATCTATTGTAAGAACAGCTGTAACTCTTGATGCCCTGATGGATTCTGAAAATGAAGAAAATTACAAAATCAAATAAAAATTTTTTTTTAAAAGAAATATTGCCTTTACTTTTACTGCTAGCCTTTATTTTTAACCCAATAAAAGTATCCGCAGAAGTTGCAGAGACAGAAATAAACGGAGAATTAATAAATGCTAGTAGTGAGTTTTTAAGGGACTTGGACTTTGAAACCTGGCAATTAGTAGCTTATAAATCTCCTCTTTTTGCAGATAAATTGATTTTGAGAGTAATCGGATATCCAGGAAATCTTAGGATTGATCATCCCACTGAATTGAGGGTTGAATCAGGTAGAAAGCAGTGGCTTTTAGATGATAAAACATTACTTAATGTGGAATTAGCAAATGATGGAAGACAAGCTGCTGCAGAATTTGATCTTGATGCATTGATTAAAAATTTAGATAAGAATAGACCACTAAGATTATCTTTGTCAGGAGTTTTTTCTGAGTTGCCAGTTCCTCCCTTTGTTGTGAAAGAGTGGAGATCATTAAACTGAATTTAATTTTTGGAGATGCCTGAAAAAAATCTAAGCCATACAAAATGGATGAAAAGAGCAATTTTTTTGGCTTCTTTAGGCAAAAATACAACGAGTCCTAACCCAAGAGTGGGAGCAGTAATACTTGATAAACATGGAAACCTCATATCAGAAGGTTTTCATTACAAGGCAGGGATGCCTCATGCAGAGGCAATGGCTTTTAATAATTTAAAAAACGATTCTTCAGGTGGAACAATGTATGTCAATCTTGAACCTTGTTGTCATCAAGGTAAAACACCTCCATGTGTAGATAAGGTGATATCCTCTGGGATAAAAAAGGTATATATATCTATAGAAGACCCTGATAAAAGAGTATCTGGTAAAGGTATTAAGCTGCTAAAAGAAGCTGGAATACAAGTTCACTTGGGATTATGTAAAAAAGAATCCTTAGATTTAAATAAGGCTTTCATTCATAGGAATATTACTAAAAAGGCATTTGGTGTTCTTAAATGGGCAATGAGTATTGATGGAAGAATAGCTTTAAAAAATGGAAAAAGTAAATGGATTACAAATGTAGAATCGAGATCATTAGTTCATTCATATAGAGCAGAATTTGATGCAATAATTATTGGAGGAAACACCTTAAGAAAAGATAACCCACTTTTGACCACTAGAGGTTTGAAAAACCCAGAGCCTTTAAGAGTTATTTTTACAAAAACCTTGAATTTACCAACAAAATCTAATCTTTGGGATTGTAATAAGGCAAATACTATAGTTATTTATGATTCTTCTACAGCAAATGAAAGCTACCTCAAAAGAATTCCCAAATGTGTCGAGGTTGAAAAGATATCATCAGATAATCCAGAGTTAATTTCAAAAATACTTGCTAGTAGGGGGTGTAATAAAGTTTTGTGGGAATGTGGCCCCGGATTGGCAACCGCCGCTATTCAAAATAATTGTATTCAGGAAATTATTACCTTTATCGCTCCAAAAATTTTAGGTGGGGAAAATAGTATGAATCCTTTTTGTGATTTTGATTTTGAAGAAATGCATGAAATTATTAAATTAAGTGATTCTCAGGTTAGTTTGATTGGCAATGATATATGCGTTAAAAGCATGTTAAAAAAATAATTTTTTACTAAATTACATGGGTCAAAGTACCGTACGGTTCTTACCCAAAAAAAACAATACAGATACGGAAACTCTTCGTTTAGTTTATAATAAGTTCAAAATTGATCACAATCATGCCGATAAGACAAGACGATAATCAACCTAATAGAAAATTTGGAATTGTAAATATCATTTTGATAGGAGTTGGTGCATTACTTTTATTTAGTAGCCTCTTCCCTAATCAAAATATGCAAATCCCCAGAGTTCCTTACTCTTTATTCATAGATCAGGTTAATGATGGGGAAGTTAAGCGTGCTTATATCACTCAAGAACAAATTAGATATGAGTTGAATGGGGCTGAAGAGGGTACACCTTCAGTTTTAGCTACCACCCCAATTTTTGATATGGATCTACCACAAAGGTTGGAGAGCAAAGGGGTAGAATTTGCTGCTGCTCCCCCAAAGAAACCTAATTTCTTCTCAACAATCTTGAGCTGGGTTGTTCCTCCTTTGATTTTTATCCTTGTTTTACAGTTTTTCGCTAGAAGAAGTATGGGAGGCGGAGGTGCTCAAGGAGCTCTTAGTTTTACTAAAAGTAAAGCTAAAGTTTATGTACCCGATGATGAATCTAAAGTAACATTTGCCGATGTAGCAGGAGTCGATGAAGCTAAGGATGAATTAACAGAAATAGTTGATTTTTTAAAAAAACCAGAAAGATATACTGATATTGGAGCACGAATACCTAAGGGAGTTCTTCTTGTGGGACCTCCAGGGACAGGAAAAACTCTTCTATCAAAGGCAGTTGCGGGTGAAGCAGAAGTTCCTTTCTTCATTATTTCAGGTTCTGAATTTGTTGAACTTTTTGTAGGTGCTGGTGCTGCTAGGGTAAGGGATCTATTTGAACAAGCAAAGAAAAAAGCACCTTGTATTATTTTTATTGATGAATTGGATGCAATTGGAAAAAGTCGCTCCGGATCAATGGGGGTTGTTGGAGGTAATGATGAAAGAGAACAAACTTTAAACCAGCTTCTTACAGAAATGGATGGTTTTGCCTCTGCAGATAAACCAGTAATAGTTTTGGCTGCCACTAACCAGCCTGAGGTTCTTGACGCGGCACTTTTAAGGCCTGGAAGATTTGATAGACAAGTTTTGGTCGATAGACCAGATTTATCTGGAAGAAAAACAATACTAGAAATCTACACAAAAAAAGTTAAACTTGCAGATTCAATAGACTTAGATTCAATTGCCCAAGCTACTAGCGGATTCGCAGGCGCTGATTTGGCTAATATGGTAAATGAAGCTGCTTTACTTGCAGCCAGAGCCAAAAGAAAAAGTGTTGAACAACAAGATTTAAGTGAAGCTATTGAAAGAGTAGTTGCTGGCCTTGAGAAGAAAAGTAGAGTTCTCCAAGATGATGAAAAGAAAGTTGTTGCTTACCACGAGGTAGGACATGCAATTGTTGGTCATTTAATGCCAGGAGGTTCAAAGGTTGCAAAAATTTCAATAGTACCAAGAGGAATGAGCGCACTTGGGTACACTCTTCAATTGCCTACTGAAGAAAGATTCTTAAATTCCAAAGAGGAACTAAAAGGACAAATAGCGACACTTCTTGGAGGAAGATCTGCAGAAGAGGTAGTTTTCGGGAAAATTACTACTGGAGCATCAAATGATTTGCAAAGAGCTACTGACATAGCAGAACAAATGGTGGGTACATTTGGGATGAGTGATGTTTTAGGGCCCTTAGCTTACGATAAACAAGGAGGTGGACAATTTCTTGGAAATGGAAATAATCCAAGAAGATCTGTAAGTGATGCTACAGCTCAAGCAATAGATAAAGAAGTTAGAGACCTAGTAGATGATGCACATGAAACTGCACTTAATATTTTGAGGAGTAATTTACCTTTACTTGAATCGATTTCTCAAAAAATCCTCCAAGAGGAAGTTATAGAAGGAGATGATCTTAAAACTCTCTTGGCTGAGAGTAAAATGCCTGCATAGTAGAATCTAGGTCTAACTAGAAATTTTTATGCTAAAACCAAATAAGCTTGCTAAGAAAAACTTTTTATCAAGTTTAGATATGACAACAGAAGAGTTGATTAATGTTTTAGATATTGCAGAGAAAATTAAAGAAAAGAATTTTAATTTTGAATCAAATAATAAAGTTTTAGGTTTGATTTTTGATAAGTCATCTACTCGAACAAGAGTAAGTTTTCAAGTAGCGATGTCACGGATTGGGGGCACAACAATCGATCTAAATCCAACAACCTCACAAATAGGTAGAGGAGAGCCTATCAAAGATACCGCAAGGGTTTTAAGTAGGTATTGTGACGTGCTTGCAATTAGAACCTTTAATCATACGGATTTGGAAGAATATGCTAAGTGGTCTACGAAACCAGTTATTAATGCACTTACAGATTTAGAACATCCATGTCAGGCTTTAGCTGATTTTTTAACAATTAAAGAGGAATTTATTGACTTTAAAAATGTAGTTTTGTCTTTTATAGGTGATGGTAATAATGTCGCAAATTCTCTTATTTTTTGTGGAGCATTGTTAGGGGTAGAAGTTAGAATCGCATGCCCAAAAGGTTTTGAACCAAATCCCTTAGTGATCAATAAAGCTTACGAAATATATAAGAATAAGAATTTGTTGAAAATTACTAATGATATTGAAAGTGCGGTTTCAGGATCTAATGTTTTATACACTGATGTTTGGTCCTCTATGGGTGAAGAAGATCAAAAGGAATATAAAGACAAAGTTTTTAATGGTTTCACTATTGATAGTAATTTAGTTAAAAAGGCGGAAAAAGATGCAATTGTATTGCATTGTCTTCCTGCTTATAGATCTAAAGAGATAAGTGATGAAGTAATTGAAAGTAAAAATAGTAGAATCTTCGAGCAAGCAGAAAATAGAATGCACGTTCAACAATCACTTTTAGCTTGCCTTCTTTCTTAATTCTTCTTGCTTTTTTGCGGATTCACAGGTACAAATGTATTAGAGTACATTTGTTTCCATGAATACTTCTGTTGATAATAATCTTACTGATGCTCAAAGTGAGCTATATGGATGGATAAAGGATTATATGAAAAACTTTCAACATAGCCCATCAATTAGGCAGATGATGAAAGCTATGGGACTAAAATCACCAGCTCCAATTCAAAGCCGCTTAAAACATCTTCAAGAGAAGGGATACATATCATGGCAAGAAGGTAAAGCTAGAACTATGCAGATAGTTGATGAAATTGTGGAGGGAGTTCCAATTATGGGTTCAGTAGCAGCTGGAGGTTTAATTGAAACCTATTCTGATGTGAACGAAAATTTAGATATATCAGATGTTTTTAAAAAGAAAAATGTTTTTGCGCTTACAGTAAATGGAGATTCAATGATAGATGCTTGTATTGCTGATGGGGATATGGTTTTAATGGAGCCTATACGAGATTCGTTTACTATTCGAAATGGAACAATTGTTAGTGCTATGGTGCCTGGACTTGGAACCACATTAAAATATTTTTTTAAAAGAGGAGAAAAAATATATTTAGAGGCAGCTAATTCAGCATATCAACCAATTGAACTTAATCTTGAAGAAGTTGTTTTACAAGGAAAACTTTTGGCTGTTTGGCGAAGAGTATAAATTTAAAAACTCAGACTCTATTTAAATATCCATTTCATTTCATTAAAATTATTAATTTTGTAATTATGTATATGATCTAAAATTTAAATGGCAAATGTTCCTCAAATGGGAATCTTTTCGAAGGAAGTTAAAGATGGTCAAAGAAGAAGCTATTTAATATTGAATTCAAATGTAGATTAGCAATTGTATCTTCCCCATATAAATATATTTTTAGTTTCTTTATCTAAATCTATTTCTAGCTCTTTCAACTTTATATCTTAAATTAAAAAAATATCTATATTTTGGAGAATTTATTTTTTAAAACTTTGTTTGTATCCATGAAGAATATTATTTAATTGTAAATATTATATTTTACTAATTAAATCAAATCAAATACTTAGAATTGATACTTTGAGATATTTGTGTAAGTTATAATTTATTAAATGGTTTTTTTAAATGTTAAGGTTTAGAGGCTGGCGTTATTTTTCAATATTATTTCTTTTACAAGTTATTTGCTTTCCTTTAGTTGCAATAGAAAAAAAACAAGAAGATAATTCTTTAGAATTAAATACTTATTTCTTAAATCAGATTCCAGCTAATGATTACATTATTGGCCCTGGAGATAATTTGAAGATAATTGTTTCAAGAGAATATCCTGAACTTAATGTAGATGTAATTATTGATGGTGAAGGGACTATCTTTTTACCAAAATTAAACAGAGTTTTTGTTGAGGGTTTGTCAATAAATGAATTAAATACTTTGCTAAATAAAGCTTTTAAAAAATTTGTTAAATACCCTGAATTACAAATTTTAATAAAGGGTTATCGTCCTATAAGAGTATCAGTAAGAGGAGAAGTAGAAAATCCAGGATTAAAAGTTCTTGATGGATCTTTATCAGTTGGAAATAATTCTTCAATGAATAATCAAAACCAATTAACTAATGATCAAAGCATTTATTCTGGACCAAATATGGTAACTACTTTTTATTTCCCTACAGTTTTTGATGCGTTGAGGCAAAGTGGTGGTATTACTCAATTTTCTGATTTATCAAATATTCAAATAATTAGAAAAAATACTATTTCAAAAGGTGGAGGAAATATAACTACCACTATTGATTTTGCTAAGGCATTGTCTAATGGTGATAATAGTCAAAATATTAGGATTTATGATTCTGATATTATAGTTGTAAGGAAAAATGAAAAACCAAATAATTTAATTTTACAAAGAGCAGTTTTGTCGAATCTTAACCCAAAATTTATAAATGTATTTGTTACTGGGAGAGTAAACAATCCTGGAAGAACAACTATATCTAAGGCAAGTACTTTAAATGACGCTGTAGATATGGCAGGTGGTGCAAAAATTCTTAAAGGCAAGGTTACTTTTATAAGATTTAAAAACAATGGTTCTGTAGATAGAAGAAAATTTGTTTATAGAAAGAATAAGAAAAGAGGGTCTTTTGAAAATCCACTTCTAAAAAATGGTGACTTAATAGTTTTTGGGGATAGTTTTATGTCAAGAACAAATGAAGTGGTTACAGAATTCACAAGTCCTTTTGTTGGCCTTTTTTCAACTTACGGGCTTATTAAAGCTATATCTGACTAAAAAATATGAAAAATAACTTAAACCAAAATTTTGATAATTCAGATTTATTGAATAATGACGAATTAGATCTTAAATTAATTTTTAAATTTTTTTTTAGAAATAAATTATTTATAGGTACTCTATCTTTAGTATTTTTTATTATCGCTTGTTTTATTTCTTTGAAAATAAAGAAGACTTGGGAGGGGGAATTTCAAATTGTTATTAATAATAAAAGTAATTCTACAACTATGAATATGAATCCTTTACTGCAGAGATTTACTGATATAGGTCCCCAAAAAAATAATTTAATGACCGAGGTTGAAATTCTTAGTAGCCCCTCAGTATTAATGTCAACATTTGATTATGTTGTTTCTTATAAAGAGAAAAAATACGAAAAAGAATTTATGAATTTTTCCAGCTGGAAAAATAATACATTAGATATAGACCTTGAAAAAAATACTTCAATTTTAAATATTTCTTATAGAGACAAGGATATGGAAATAATTCTTCCAGTTTTGAATAGAATTTCATCAACCTACCAGCAATATTCAGGAAGATCTAAAATTAGAAATCAAGAATTAACAAAAATATTTTTAAGTAATCAAATTAAATTATTTAAAGATAAAAGTTCAAATGCATTGAAAGCTGCACAAGAATTTGCAATTGATCAAGATCTTATTTATTTAGATGCAAATAATATTAATTCTTCAATGGACAATATAGAAAAAACTTCTTCACTTTTAGTTCCTAATATATCTATTGAAAATATAAGAGTTCAAGCTGCAAATGAAATAAGAAGAATCGATTCGCAACTCCAAAAAATCAAAGAAATTGGCAATGATTTTCAAAAATTGCAATATATAGGATCAACTATTCCTGCTCTTATGGAGGAAGGTTTGCCTATTGAATTGGCAAATATAGAAAAGGAATTGGTCGAGAGACGATCAAAATATACTGATGATGATATATCCATTTTAAGAATTATTGATAAAAGAAATTTGATTATCAAACTTCTTAAAAATAGAGCAGTTGGTTATTTGCAGGCAAAAAGAATTGAATTAGAAGCAAAAATGGAAGCGGCAATGAGACCAAAAGGTATCCTACTTAAATATAAAGAACTACTGAGAGAGGCAGGTAGAGATGAAGCTACTTTAATATCTCTTGAAAATCAATTGAGAGCTGTAGAATTAGAAGACGCAAGACTAGAAGATCCTTGGGAATTAATAACAAAGCCAACTTTATTAGAGGAAGCTGTACTTCCTTCTAAGAAGAATATTGCGTTTTTAGGGCTTTTACTTGGTTTCTTCTCAGGTTCTTTAATTTCATTTTTTAAAGAGAGAAAATCAGGAAAAATTTTTGATGAAGATCAAATAAATAATATTTTAGGGGTTCCGATTATAGAAAAATTTTCTTTAGAAGATTTAAAGTCTAATTCGGATAAGTTGCTTTATCTCAAAGAATGTATAGATTATTCAATTGGTAAGAAAATATTTTTAGTTTTATCAAAAGAGTTAGAGAATATTTTTAAAGATTTATATCAAGATTATTTAAATGATGAAAATAATAAGATCGTTTTTACTAATTCTATTGATAATTTGAAAGATTCTTCTAGAGAAGATAAAATACTGCTAATAATGACTCTTGAATCTTATAAAATTGAAGAACTAGAATTGATAAATAAACGTGTTAATGTTCAGGGATTGAATCTAGTTGGATTTGTATTATTCGATTCAGAACTTGAGAAATAGCTAAGATTGTATATTATTATATTAATTTATTTGGACCCCATTAAAGTCACTATTTCTAATCTTTTAATCTTTAATTATCTCAGAAATCTAAATATATCCTAGTAATTTCATGAAAATTAAGTTTTTGGTTATTGGAGGATTAAATTGTATTTTTTCAAATTTAATACTTCAGATTCTTTTATGGTTAGATTTTATTCCAGTAATTTTCTCCACTATTATTTTTATATTTTTATATACAATTTTGGGTTTCATTTTGTATAGTAAGGTTTTGTTTAATAAAAAAAATTTTTTTAAAAGATCATATATAATTAAATATTTAATATTATTGTTTTTTTCCTGGATTATTTTAAATTTAGCAATTTTTGTTGGAATAAATTTAGATATCTCTCCTAAAATAAGCTCGATATTAATAATTCCTATAATTGCAATGAATTCGTATTTTATTCAAAAATCGTGGGTATTTAATTAAAAGAGATTTTGATTAATTTAAGAAAAGGATTTATTATTTGAGTTTTTAATCTTTAGCCTCTTTTATTTCATTAAGAGATAATCTCTGAATTACTTTATTTAATTTATTTTCAATTTCCATAAACTTTCTTAAGATAATTAGATTAAAAGAAGTTGAAACTATTATAAATAAATATAAAACAGAATCAGATCCTGCATTGACTTGGAGCATTCTTGGTAAAAGAATCCATACTTGATTAGAAAAAACTATCGCTCCGATTAAAGAAATACTAAAAAATGTGAGAAATAATTTTTCAATTGCTCTTACGCTTGTATTCCTAGATAAAACAAAAGATAAAGAATACATAATAAAAATAATTAAGATAAAAATTAATTTCCCTGTAATTGGCATAACTAATTATTGAATGGTTTGAAAAGATTTTTTATCAATATATTTATAGAATTTAATGAATTTTGAGTTTTTTTATTGTTATATTTAACTCTCACAGGGAACTCCTTATAAATACAATTTGATTTGCAAATTTTATAGCTTATCTCGCTTGCATGCGCCATATCATGATTATTTATAGGTAATAAGAAGTCCCTAATTAAGTCTCTTTTCAATACCCTTAATCCATTATGCGCATCAGTAAAGTCAATAGAGTAAAAAAGGTATTCATATAAACTAGCTATTTTTAAAACAAATCTTTTAAAATAGGGAATTTCTGGTAAGTATTCATTAGTTAAAAATCTTGAGCCAATTACAGCGTCTAAATTATCATTTTTGGCAAGATTAATCATATTAAATGCATCAATAGCTCTATTTTGACCATCCCCATCAAAAGTAACAGCATATTTATAATCTTTAGTTTTCAAGAAATATTCAAATCCACTTTCAAGCGCGGCTCCTTGTCCTAAATTTAATAAATGTTTAATTGACTTAAAACCTAATTTTTGAATAAGTTCAGAACTATTATCGGTACTCCCGTCATCAATAAAAATAATATTTTCAAACCATTTAGATAAATCTCTAACTACAAAATTAATATTATTAATTTCATTAAAGATTGGAACTATCACTAATACATCGCTTGTATCAATCATTATTTGAGCCCCTTCTTTTATATTGAAGAATAATTAATTTTTCTATATTTTTTTCCATTTTGCTATAAATGCTGGATAAAAATATTTAACACCAAATTTATTATAAATTTCTTCAAAGAATAGTAAAAATTTTGAAATAAAAGGTTTTAAAAATATTGGCAATCTAAAAATTAAACTATTGAATATTAGAAAATATGATGGCCCTCCAAAATATTTTATTTTTTCAAGTTTGAACATATCTTTTTGAGTATTCAATAACTTTATATGGTTTAATGAATCTTCAGTATTAGCATCAAAATAATTATCTAATTTGTACCATAAAACTCTAACAAAATCAAAAAAGTAATTTTTATTAGGTTCAAACATAATTAATTTACCGTTATCATTAAGCATTTCGAATATATTTTGGAATGTAGTATTTAGATCTTGAGTACAATGATGAAGTCCTCCAAAAACAATAATATAATCATATTTTAATTTATTAACTTTATCTTTTGTCATATCCCAAACATATGAATCTGCTTTAACTAGTCTCTTATAATCATCACAAGCAGGTTTAGAAATATCATATCCATTTAAGTTTGCTTTAGGGAACCTTTTTAAAATGGCCAAAGAATTAAAACCACTTCCACAAGCAAGTTCTGCAATTTTTTTATTATTAAAATCCTCATTTTGAAACATATAATTATAAATAAATCTTTCACGGTACTTTAATGATTCTTCATCAAAATAGTGTTTTGAATATTCATCATGAATCCTGACAAATAATTTTTCTTGAGGATTAATGTTCAATTTTCTGGAATCATTAGAACAATAGTAACATTGGATAAGTTTAAAAATTTTCAATTTAATCTGATATATTTATCAAAATTTTATTTCTATTTAAAGTATTATTTATAACCCCAAAAGAAATTGGTTTAGAACCAAAAAAAATTAGATAATTAATTTTTATTTAAAGTAGTAACTACAATAAAGCCTTTCTTTGTGTTTTTTATTATTTAAACAATTCATAAGTTTATAAATCTAAAATTTAAATTTAATGCTGCTTTCAATACTTTTAATTAAGGGACAATTGTTGATGTTGGTCTAGCATCTTTTTGGATTGTTTTTATTGTTAATCCTCTTTTAAGTATTTATGGATTAGTAAATAATAAAATATTAAGAAGATAACTACTTACAAAGCTAATATAAATAATTGGAAATTTGCCAAAATTAATTCTATTGCTTTTGTTTAATCAATATTTCTTTAAGGCATAAGTTCTGGAATTCATGTAACATTTTTTACAATCTAATATAGATTATTTGCATCAAAATCTATACCCAATAGAACTTCACTTCTTCTTAAGATAAAGACCAAATAGAAACTCTAGTTAAATATTTTCTTTAACTTTGTCTTCCTTCCACAGACCACCTATGACCAACTCTACTCCAATTAGGTGAGGCATTGCTTGAGAACACATATATAAGACATGCTACAACTTGTAAATCTCTAGGAGCATTTTAAGGTACAGAATAAATTAATCAAATGCTATAAAGTAATATTGGAATTACGGCAGTTAAAAATAAATCTTAAGATTTTATTGATATAACTGTTGTTTGACTATATGGGGCCATAGCTCAGCTGGTAGAGCACCTGCATGGCATGCAGGGGGTCAGGAGTTCGAATCTCCTTGGCTCCATAAAAATTGTTCTTTTTTGAACTATA
>QCHG01000010.1 GCA_003278045.1 Prochlorococcus sp. AG-402-A04
CCATATTAATAACCCCAATGGAACCTAATTTTGTGAGTTCTACAGCCGTATTGACATCAACAACACTGTCCATGGCACTAGCTACGATAGGAACTTCTCTTTTGAAATCACCTATTGACCAGGAAGGATCAGTCAAATCGTAATCAAGTGTTCTATTACCAGGAACTAAAGCTATTTCATCAATGCCATAAGCCCTTCTGACTTTTTTATTTAAACCAAGTTCAATATTCACGGGATTTTTCACATTATTCTGATTAAATTAACAACTAAAGGGGTAATAAGCCAAGGTTTATTCAAAAACAATAGGTTTTATTTTGATTTGTGTGTGAATGTGAGTATTTGGGAATTAAATAAATATTTTTTTTTATTCATTATGACAATCAGCGATTATTATTAAAAAAAGGATTTTTATATGTCTGATATTATAGATTCTGATAACTCAGGATTAAGCGAAGATAACGACAGAATTATTCAGACTGACCTAAGAAACGAGATGTCTCGCTCATATCTTGAGTATGCAATGAGCGTTATAGTTGGTCGTGCACTTCCAGATGCAAGAGATGGATTAAAGCCTGTTCATAGAAGAATTCTTTATGCAATGTATGAACTTGGTTTAACTAGCGGTAGACCGTACAGAAAATGTGCAAGAGTTGTTGGAGAAGTACTAGGTAAATATCACCCTCATGGCGATACTGCTGTTTATGATGCTTTAGTAAGGATGGCTCAGGATTTCTCTATGAGGATGCCGCTCATAGACGGCCATGGAAACTTTGGTTCTGTTGATAACGACCCACCTGCAGCAATGAGATATACAGAATCTCGTTTACAATCTCTTACAGATGAAAGTTTATTAGAGGATATTGAATCTGAAACTGTAGATTTCGCCGATAATTTTGACGGCTCTCAACAAGAACCAACAGTTTTACCTGCTAGGATTCCTCAACTTCTACTAAATGGATCATCTGGAATAGCAGTAGGTATGGCAACTAATATTCCACCTCATAACCTAGGGGAATTAATTAATGGTCTTAAATCAATCATCAATAACCCTACTATTGAAGATAGAGAACTATTTGAAATAATTAAGGGTCCTGATTTTCCCACAGGTGGTCAAATCTTAGGCAGAGATGGTATCAGAGAAACTTTCAAGACAGGGAGGGGTTCAATAACCATGAGAGGTGTAGCAAATATTGAGCAAATTAAATCCAGTGGTAGAGCAGAAAAAGATGCAGTAATAATTACAGAGCTCCCATTTCAAACTAATAAAGCAGCATTGATAGAAAGAATTGCTGACTTGGTTAACGAAAAAAAATTAGAAGGTATTTCTGATATTAGAGATGAAAGTGATCGAGACGGAATGAGGATTGTTATTGAACTAAAAAGGGATGCCTACCCACAAGTAGTTTTAAATAATTTATTTAAGTTAACACCTCTACAAAATAACTTTAGTGCAAATATCCTGGCTTTAGTAAAAGGAGAGCCCACAACACTTTCACTCAGAAAAATGTTAGATGTATTTCTAGACTTCAGAGTGGAGACAATAAGGCGAAGAACAGGATTTTTATTAAAAAAGGCTGAAGAGAGGGATCACATTGTAAAAGGTCTTTTATTAGCATTAGGTGCAATGGATGAGATTATTAATCTAATAAGATCAGCAAAAGATACAGTTTCAGCCAGGGAAAAATTACAAACTGATCATAAGTTATCTGCTACACAGGCAGAAGCTATTTTACAAATGCAATTAAGAAGATTAACAGCACTAGAAGCAGATAAAATCAAAGGGGAACATGATGAGTTAACAAGAAAAATCAACTTATATCAGCAAATATTGAAAAGTAAAGAAAGAATTTTTGAAATAATTCTTGAAGAACTTAATAAAATCGATGAAAGATTTTCCTCTCCAAGAAAAACAGAAATACTTGATTTAGGCGGTGGTCTAGATGATATTGATCTTATCGCTAATGACAGATCTGTAGTTTTATTGACTGAAGCAGGTTATTTAAAAAGAATGCCTGTTAATGAATTCGAATCTACAAGTCGTGGGTCTAGAGGTAAAGCTGGAACAAAGACACAAGAAGATGATGAAGTAAAACTATTTATAAGCTGTAATGATCATGATACTCTTTTGCTTTTTAGTGATAGAGGGGTATCTTATGCTCTGCCAGCATATAGAGTTCCAATGAGTAGCAGAACAGCTAAAGGTACTCCATCAGTTCAACTTCTCCCAATACCAAGAGAAGAAAAGATAACCTCGCTAGTTGCAGTAGATTCTTTTGATAATGATTGTTATCTATTAATGCTAACCAAGGCAGGATTTATAAAAAGAACTTCACTTTCTGCTTTCTCAAAAATTCGATCAAATGGTTTAATAGCAATAAATCTCGAGGATGGAGATGCTTTAACTTGGGTTAGATTATCAAAAGAAGGTGACAGTGTTTTGATTGGATCAAGAACAGGAATGGCAATTCATTTCAGACTAGATATTAACGAATTAAGGCCACTAGGCAGGACGGCAAGAGGGGTTAAATCTATGAACCTTAGGAAAGGAGACAATCTTGTATCTATGGATGTTTTAACATCTGATTTAGTTGATCAATTAGCTAAAAGTGAAGGTCTCACGAAAGAGTCTGATGAAAATCTTGAAGTTGACTCTTCAGAAGGTCCTTGGGTACTTATAGCCAGTGCATTTGGACTTGGTAAAAGAGTACCTGTAACTCAATTTAGATTACAAAAAAGAGCAGGTATGGGGTTGAGAGCCATAAAATTCAGAATTAAAGATGATGTACTAGTTTGTTTGAAGGTCCTTGGGGAAGGGGAAGAATTACTTTTTGTGACCGAAAAAGGCGTAATAGTGAGAACAAACGCAGATAAAATATCCCAGCAATCTAGAGCCGCTACTGGAGTAAAATTACAAAGATTAGATGAGGGTGATCATTTGTCAGAAGTTGTATTAGTTCCTCATGAACAAACAGAAGAAACAGACCAATTTAACCAAGTCAAGGAAAATTAAAAGAAAATGGGTCATTAGATAATATGGAAATACTTGATATTCTAATTTTAGGTTCCGGGCCTGCAGCACTTTGCTTGGCTTCAGAATTAGCAAAACAAGATCTAAATATTAAGGGCATATCAACTAAATCTCCAAATGAAAAATGGGAAAATACATATGGTATTTGGGCTTCTGAATTAGAGGAATTAGGATTAGAATCTTTGTTATCTCATCGGTGGTGCAAAACAGTTAGTTTTTTTGGAAATGGCGAAAATAAAAAGGGAGATAATCCTACAAAACATAATTACGATTATGGCTTGATTAATCAAGAAGCTTTTCAAAATGAACTTTTAAAAAAGTGTAACGGTATTGAATGGTTGAATGAAACAGCAACAGATATTAAAGAGAAAAATAAACTATCTGAAGTGATTTGTTTTTCAGGTCTAAGAATAAAGGCGAGGTTAGTCATTGACGCAAGTGGTCATAAAAGCAATTTCATAAAAAGGCCAGTTCAAAATGAAATCGCTCAACAAGCTGCGTATGGGATTGTCGGTAAATTTTCATCGCCACCAGTTAATAAGGATCAGTTTGTTTTAATGGATTTTCGTCCAAATCATCTAAATAATGAAGAAAAGTTATCATCTCCTTCCTTTCTTTATGCAATGGATCTTGGAAATGAAACTTTTTTTGTCGAAGAAACATCATTAGCTAGTTATCCTGCTTTATCCCAAGAGAATCTCAAAAAAAGACTTTTTAAAAGATTGAATAGCAAGGGTATTCAGGTAAGTGAAATTTTTCATGAAGAGAATTGCCTTTTCCCAATGAATTTACCCCTCCCATTTAAAAAACAATTTGTACTTGGTTTTGGGGGATCTGCAAGCATGGTGCATCCTGCATCAGGATACATGATTGGATCTTTATTAAGAAGAGCTCCACTCCTTGCAAAAAAATTAGCAATCTTTTTAAAAGAACCTAATCATAGTTCTCTTGAACTAGCAACAAAAGGTTGGGAAATCCTATGGCCCTACGAGTTAATACAAAGGCATAAACTTTACCAATATGGTTTAAGAAGACTGATGAGTTTTGACGAAAGTAGATTAAGAAGCTTTTTCTCAAATTTCTTTAGATTATCTACCAATGAATGGGTAGGTTTTCTTACTAATACACTTCCACTTCCAAAACTAATTTACGTGATGAGTAAGATGTTTATAAATTCACCCCTAAAAGTAAAACTAGGAATGCTTAAGTTAAATTAGTATTTTTTATTTTCGCCAATCATTAATATTAATATCTGGGAAAACTTTATCTTCTTCCTCAATATCTTCAAGAAATTTTAAATTAATATTGGAATGATTTTTAATCATCTCAACTATTTTCCAGAACCTGAACAAATGTCTTTCTATCCTCTCTTTTGCAAGCTCCGTTGTAGTTCCAGCTCTTAGTATAAAACTCCAATCAGATGATTCAGAGAGAAGTAATTCTCTTGCTGCTTGCTTGAAAAGTCTTGAAGATAAGTCATTTACAAAATTTTTCGAGCATAAATCAACAAAAGTTGAGCCTGCTTTAGTGATTTCTGGAACAATCCACGCATTTGCATCATTAATCCAGTAGTTATGGTAACCTCCTTGTCCCCAGCTTGATGGTGATGGTTCGCAAATCTGAAGATTTGGCTTTTGAATTAAGAATTCTTTTAAATTTGTAAGCTTAATTGAATATTTACTAGAGTTTTTTAAAATATTTTCAATAAAAAAAGGGCCTTCATACCACCAATGACCAAATAACTCTGCATCAAATGGAGCTACCAATAAGGGCTTAAAGGAAGAAGATAATGTTAATTTTTCTAATTGTTTGGATCTCGCTAGAAGATAAGAATCAGCATGTTCTGCGACCTTCTTTTTGGCTTCATTTTCTAAGTAAAACGCCTTTTCCCCTAATGGGACCTTATCATCTGTAATCTTATGAAACTTCAAACCCAAAGGTCTTTTAGTTGAGATACCTTTCTTTTGGAGTTTAGAGATAGGTAATTCCCATCCCAAATCTTTATGAAATTCCCTATAAACTTTGTCTCCCGGGAACCCCTCTTTTGCAGACCAAACGGGCAAAGTTGACTCACTATCTCTTCCAAAGAAGGCAACTCCTTTTTTCGAGCATATTGGAGCATATACACCATACCTAGGCCTTGGTGTAGCGTTTAGAATACCGTGCCCATCTAAGACTGCATATCTAATTCCGGAATTAAATAGCATTTCATCTAAATTCTCATAATATGCACATTCAGGTAACCAAATACCAAAAGGCTTAGTTCCAAAAATATTTTCATGATTCCTAATGGCTGTATTGATTTGTCCTTTAACAGTTTCTGGATTCTCCCTTAAAATCGGTAAATATCCGTGCGTGGCAGCACAAGTAAGAATATCCAAATTTCCAGCTCTATTTAAAACTCTAAACTTCTCAATTAAATTTCCAGAACATTCTTGCCAATATAAGTATTTATCATTAAGGTTATTAATTAAAAATCGAGAGGCATTTTTTTCTTCTTTTGGTAGTTCGTTTAAGAAATCATTTCTTGTTTTAATCCAGCTTGGGAATGTTTCTTTAATTTTTTTATTATTTAGAAGAGATAATAATGTTGGAGACAAACTAATAGTAAGTTTGGTATTTAAAGGATTTTCATTTTTGGAAGATTCTATTGATTGAAGTAGTGGTATGTAACATTCCAAAATCGCCTGAAATAACCAATCTTCTTCTAGGGAGTTTTTTTCATTTTTTCTGACATAAGGTAGATGAGCATGTAAAACTATCGCTAACTGGCCTAAAACATTATTTTTAGTGTATTGCCCATTCATACTTTTTAAATTTATGCCTTTAGTTCTATAAAAATCGAAATTTTTTTTATAAAAAGTAGGTTTCAATCTTAAAACAATACTTTAAAAATTAAAGTATTTGATTTTTTTTTCAGAATTTTAACCAATATTATTTAAGTTATAAACTATCAGCAAATTTTTATTGAACTAAATCTAGTCAAATTTTTTTAATTAGCTTAATATAAGTTTAGTTTGTTTCGTCTGATGTCAAAAGATCCTGGAAGAATTTTGATATTTGATACAACTCTTCGAGATGGAGAGCAATCTCCTGGTGCCAGTCTAAATCTCGAAGAAAAACTTGCTATCGCCCATCAATTAGCAAGATTAGGGGTAGATATTATTGAAGCTGGATTCCCTTTTGCAAGTCCAGGAGATTTTAAAGCTGTTAATAAAATTGCTAATTCTGTAGGAAAAGAAAATGGCCCTATAATATGTGGTTTAGCTAGAGCGTCTAAAGGAGATATAAAAGCATGTTACGAAGCAGTAAGTCCAGCTCCCAAGAAAAGAATACATACTTTTATAGCGACAAGTGATATTCATCTCAAACATAAACTTAAAAAATCCAGAAAAGATGTTCTTCAAATAGTTCCAGAAATGGTTAATTACGCAAAATCCTTAGTAGATGATATTGAGTTTTCTTGTGAAGATGCCTCAAGAAGTGATCCTGATTTTTTATACGAAGTAATTCAACTAGCAATTACTGCAGGAGCGACAACAATAAATATCCCTGACACTGTTGGATTTACAACTCCTAGTGAATTTGGCAAACTAATTGCCGATATAAATAAAAATGTTCCAAATATTGATGAAGCAGTAATCTCGGTTCATGGTCATAATGATTTAGGTTTAGCAGTAGCCAATTTTCTTGAGGCAGTAAAAAATGGAGCGAGGCAACTAGAATGTACTATTAATGGAATTGGTGAAAGAGCCGGGAATGCCTCTTTAGAAGAATTAGTAATGGCACTTCATGTTAGGAAAAGTTTTTTTAATAGTTTTTTCAAAAGAAATCCAGATTCCCCAACTCCTCTTACAGCTATAAGAACAGAAGAAATAACAAAAACCTCTAGACTTGTCTCTAACCTAACTGGAATGACTGTACAACCTAATAAAGCAATAGTGGGAGCTAACGCTTTTGCACATGAGTCAGGCATTCATCAGGATGGCGTATTAAAAAATAGACTAACTTACGAAATTATCGACGCAAAAACTGTTGGTTTGAGTGACAACAAAATATCTTTAGGGAAACTTAGTGGAAGAAGTGCGGTAAGAGCAAGATTAGAAGAGATGGGATATGACTTGAGCCGAGAAGATTTAAATGATGCTTTTGCTCGTTTTAAGGATCTAGCTGACAGGAAAAGAGAAATTACTGATAGAGACTTAGAAGCAATTGTTAGTGAGCAAGTTCAGCTCCCAGAAGCTAAATTTCAATTAAGTCTTGTACAAGTAAGTTGTGGTAACGCCTCTAAACCTACTGCAACCATTTCGCTTCTAAATACGGAAGATAATAGTGAGAATACTGCTGTATCAATAGGGACTGGGCCCGTTGATGCTGTATGCGAGGCATTAAATAAATTAGCTAAAGTTCCTAATGAATTAATTGAATTTTCTGTTAAATCCGTAACAGAAGGAATTGATGCTTTGGGAGAAGTAACAATAAGAATAAGAAGGGATAATAAAATATATTCTGGTCATTCTGCTGATACAGACGTTGTAGTTGCTGCAGCGAATGCTTACGTTAATGCTTTAAATAGACTTGTATTTTCTGAGAAAAAAAATTCAATTCATCCACAATTTGATAATTTAGAGAATTCTGATAATAAATTTCTATCTAATCCAGCAAATTAAATTATTTTCTTAGGTTTATTAAGTAGACTTAAAAAGTAGTCTCTTAATACTGTAGATTAAATTAATAGTTAAAGCAGTAAATAATGAGAGAAAGGGTATTTGGATATTGGGCACTTTCGTGGGTTGGCTTAATCGGCAACATAATTGCACTTCCAATAATCGCAATAATAATAAGTTATGGGCCTCCACTAAAAGTTGCGAATATTACCCTTGCCATAAGTCTTGGATGGCCCGCTGCAATTGTTGGAATAGTTTCTTCAGCAGCTCTTTTAGCAGAGAGAAAATGGGGAGTAACTTTAACTCTGGTATCTCTATCAATGGTAATTTCTGGTTTGGGTCCTTATTCAGTTGTAAGGCTCATAACTCTTCAAGACATTTATGGAGTTGGTGGGTTTACTCTCTTAACTGCATTATTAAGTACGTTAGCTCTTCTTTATTGGTGTAATCCGAAACATCGAAGAAGTATTAGGTTATAAAATTGAAAATTAAGAAAAAGTATTATTCTTGCTAGTTGGATACTGAATTCTTCTATGTCTAATTCTTTTCCAAACATTCAAGAATGCCCTTTTAATTAGAAAAATTTCTCCTTTCGATAAATTACTATCATCTAATTGCCCATCTTTTTTACGCGAGTAGATAATATTAGAAATTGTTTTCAAAGCTTCTTTATCAGATGCATTAATGTTCATAGCTCTTAGTGCTGCTTCACACCCATCGGCAAGCATTAAAATAGCTGTTTCTTTCGACTGAGGAATAGGGCCTTTGTATCTAAAGTAATATTCATTAATATCGAGATTTTTTTCTTTAGCTTTTTGAAAAAAATATCCCATTTTAAGGGTACCTTGATGTTCAGGAATAAAATTAGCTATCAGTTTAGGAAGTCTATTTTTTCTTGCAAATTTCAATCCTTCATCAACGTGAGCCTGTAATACTTCTGCACTTTTAATCGGATCATCTAATTCGTCATGCGGATTTTTTGAACCATCTTGATTTTCAATAAACCAATTAGGCGCATGTAATTTTCCAACGTCATGATATAACGCTCCAGTTTTAATTAGATCAATATCACCACCAATCATTCTTGTTGCTTCCTCTGCTAAACCACATATAAGTAAAGTATGTTCAAAAGTACCAGGAGCTTCTAGAGACAATCTTCTAATTAGAGGTTTCTCCTTATCAGCTAATTCGAGTAATCTTGCTTTAGTTAATAATCCGAATATCGATTCAAAAATGGGAATAAATAAAATTGTAAAAAGCATAGCTACTGCCAACAGCAAGGAATCAGAAAAAATATCCCTATTAGCTAAAACAAAATCTTGCTCATCGATAAGAGATATTTTATCTTTACCTATCAATATCCATTGACTCAAGAACGATCCTATTGAGACAAAAATTGATAGTTGAAGTAACTGAGCTCTACTTCTTATTCTTCCTCCAAGAAGAGATACTATTGAAGCACAAATTAATAAAATAAAAAATAAATTATTATTGATAATAATTTCTGGGTCAGGCCAAATAAGACTCGCTATTGATACCCAAGCTAAAGCTGTTATGCTTCCCATTCCTTGAGATATTATTAATGCCGGGGGTATTATCATAGATAGTGGACTTATGGTTGAAGCTAAGGTTAATTTCGTAACTTGTACTGTTAAGAGAAGAGTAATGATCAAGAAGATCTGTCTTGAAGAAATTGTGGGATTCTCTTTTTTTGAAACTAATATCAAAACTCCAGAACAAATAAGTATTTCAGTAAAGGTCAAAAACCAAGAAAAAATATCTGCTATATTTAAAGGCGAGACGAGAAGTAGTTTATAAGAAGAAATTATTGAAATTAAAATGCATACTAAAAAAATTATGAGATTATCTATTCTTGAAATTTTAATTGGTTGTTTTACTGGGACTTGACTTCGCCTCCACAGATAAAACAATTTCTTTAAGGTAGTTGTGATGTTTTGCACAGAATATAAATAAATCTATTTGAATAATTTAAAATTATAGGCATGCTTGGTGTAAAAAGGAGTTGTTTTTCTAAATGTCATTAAAATTAGACGGTAAAAAATTATCTCTTGAAATTGAAGAAAGATTAACTGATTATATCTCTAGCAATAAAAAAATTGCAAAAAGAGCTCCCGGTTTAGCTGTAATAAGAATAGGCGAAGACCCTGCAAGTGGTGTTTATGTTAATAACAAGGAAAAAGCATGTTCGAGAATTGGAATAAAGAGCTTTATCTTTCATCTAAAAGATAGTGTTGAGCAAAAAGAAGTTGAACAACTAATAATCAAACTTAATTCTGATAAAGATATTGATGGAATGTTACTACAACTTCCCATCCCAAGGAAGTTTGACGAGCAAAAACTGATCAGCCATATTAATCCAAGCAAAGATGTAGATGGACTAAATGAGGTAAACATAGGCAAACTAGTGAAAAATGAGCCTGCGATGAAATCATGCACACCAGCAGGAATTATTAATTTATTAAGATCCCAAAATATTACAATTGAAGGTAAGAAAATTGTTGTCATAGGAAGGAGTTTACTTGTTGGGAAACCACTATCACTTATGTTGTTGAATCTAAATGGCACGGTAACAATTACTCACTCTAAAACGTTAAATTTGAATAAAGTTTGTAGAGAAGCCGACATTCTAATTGCGGCTGCAGGAAAACCCAATCTTGTAGATGCGAGTTTTGTAAAAGAAGGAGCAGTAATTATTGATGTTGGAATACATAGATTAAAAAGTTCCGATAAAAATCAATCCAGATTATGTGGCGATGTATTATTAGAAGATGTAATTTCTAAAGTATTTGCTTACACACCTGTGCCAGGAGGTGTTGGACCAATGACAGTAACAATGTTACTTGTAAATACTATTTTTAGCTGGCAAAAACAATTTGGTTTATCATCAACTCTTAATGACCTTTTGCCATAAACTCCAAGATGAAATTTTTTTTACTAAAGGTATAAAATGACTGAAGTGATAAATAGTATTTCTGATTTTGAAAAATATCTTAAAAACACAAAAAAGCTTGTAGAGGATGCACTTGATTTTTCTTTGGGCCCTGAAAATCCAGAAATATTAAGAGAATCAATGAGATATTCCCTCTTAGCTGGAGGTAAAAGAATACGTCCAATTTTATGTTTAGCATCTTGCTCACTGGCTGGAGGAGAACCCTCTCTTGCAGTGCCTACTGCGGTAGCAATAGAAATGATCCATACAATGTCATTGATTCATGATGATCTGCCTGCCATGGATAATGATGATTTGAGGAGAGGTAGGCCAACAAATCATAAAGTGTATGGAGATGCAATAGCTATTCTTGCAGGCGATGCTTTATTAACCAGGGCCTTTGAAATGGTCTCTTTAAGAAGCCCTGGAGTCGATCCAAATAGATTATTAAATGTAGTTGGCGAATTATCCCTAGTTGCTGGTGCACCAGGCCTAGTCGGGGGACAAGTTGTTGATTTGGAATGTGAAGGCAAAGAAGTCGACCTTGAAACTCTCGAATATATTCATCTTCACAAGACTGGGGCTTTATTAAAGGCCTGCGTTAGAACAGGTGCGATGATCGCAGGAGCTAACGAAAAACTATTACAAGCTCTGACAACATATGCAGAGGGAATTGGTTTAGCCTTCCAAATAATAGATGATATTCTTGATTTAACTTCCAGCAGTGAAAAGCTTGGTAAAACTGCCGGCAAAGATCTTCTAGCTGACAAAACTACTTACCCTAAATTACTTGGAATGGAGGAATCAAAAAAAAGAGCATTTGATTTAGTTGAAAAAGCAAAAAAAGCAATTGAACCTTGGGGCGCAGATGCAAAGTATTTAATATCCTTAGCCGACTTTATTACAAATAGAGACAGATAATTATTTTTTAATTTATGTCTGAGTTTTTTTCCTTTTTTAATAATTCAGTTCTTTTCTGGAGCCTATTATCCTGTTTGCTAGCTCAATTTTTTAAGATTGTATTCAATTTCTTTTCAACTGGAGAGATAAGATTAGGAATTATGTTCGAGACGGGTGGCATGCCCTCGAGTCATTCCGCCTTAATTACTGGCGCTGCATCTGGTATAGGTTATGAATTAGGATTTGATAGCTCAATATTCGCATTATCCGTTGCTGTGGCTTTAATAGTTATGTATGACGCAAGTGGTGTTCGAAAATCAGCTGGAATTCAAGCTGCAGAAATTAATAAACTATCAAAAAAACTAGACCCTCAATCTGAATTACTGTTAAAAGAAACCCTGGGTCATACGAAAATTGAGGTAATGGTGGGGAGTTTTTTAGGACCATTAATCACTTTGCCTGGAATGTTTTTTTTAGGTTCTCCTCTCAAAATATTTGATTTGATAATAAATTAAGAATTCTTTGAAGAAGTAATTTGGGTGGCCTCTATAAAGTTTTTTGCGACTTCTGGAGAACTTGGTAAATGTAAGTGAATCCAACTTGCATGTAATTTTTCATCAAAAAAGCCTTCATTTTTGTATTCGGTATTCCAAGATTTAATTTTCCATGGGGAAGCAAGGTTCTTCTGATACTCATCTTTTCCAGCATCAAGTTCAGATAAATTATTTTCAATTTCCCAATAATGAAATTCATGTCCTCTAATTAATTGAGTTTGTTTAATGATTGGAGTATCTTTTAAACCCTCAATATATCTATAACCTACTGAAAGTTTACTTTTTTTTGATCTAAAAGGCAGGATACCACTCATTTTATGATTATTACCATTTTCATCTTTTATGAAGTCTCCTAAAACCATCATCCCTCCACACTCAGCATATATAAATCCATTTTTGCGGAATTTCCTTAACGAATTTAAGCTTTTTGTAGAGTTACTTATATGATCAGCATATTTTTCAGGGAACCCCCCAGGAATAATTAAAGAAGAAGCCTCATTAGGTATTTCTTCATCATCATAAATACTCCATGAAATCAATGGTATACCTATTTCACTCAAAAACTCCTTAGTTTCAGGGTATTGAAAATGAAAGATTTTATCTTCTGCAATTGCGATAGGTTTACTTTTATCTATTTTAAAATCTCTAATATTCAAAGAATTAAACATTTTCTTTTGAGGAGATTTCAGAAATTTAATAATAGAAAATACATCAAGATTTCTTTCGGCGAAATTTGCAAAATATTCAACATCAATTTCTTTTCCATTATCCATTGGAGATATCAAACCTAAATTAGCTTTGTTTAAAGTTATTTTTGAATCAGATGGTAAAAAACCAAGAATTTCTATATCTTCATTTTTAAAAACTTCTTTGATTAATTTTTTATGTCTATCTGAATTAACGTTATTAAATATAATACCTGCTATTGACAACTCACTATCGAAATCTCTAAAACCTCGAATAGTCGCCAAAAGAGAAGCTACTTGACCTCTAGCATTAACAATAAAAATTATTGGTGCATTGAGAAGTTTAGAGATATTTGCTGTGCTGGAATAGGTTGTTGACCCTAGCCCATCAAACAGACCCATTGCTCCTTCAATCAAAGAGAATTCATATTTCAAAGAATGTTTAAAAAAACTTTCTTGAACCCATTCCTCACCACTTAAAAAAATATCTAAATTCCTGCAAATAGGTTGGCCAATTGAGCTTAGTTGTTGTTGATCAAGATAATCTGGGCCAACCTTGAAAGTTTGTATCTTTATACCTTTTGAGAACGCCCAACAAGATAGCAAAAGAGATAATGTAGTTTTCCCGCTATCACTTGAAGGAGAAGATATTACACAAGGCATCTATTAGTTTAGTTATTCAAACCATTAAATATTTGAAGAGCTATTTTAATAGAATTTTCAAAAAGAGGGCTGGTATTACCTCTACTACTTCCCAATAATTTACTAACATCGTACTCTGATGTAGAAAAAGAATTTGGAACAACTTGTTCTATTAATTCCATATTAGCCATTCCCCCTGCTTCAAGTCTCATACATTCCACTGATTCACAGCCAAGTATTACACAAGTGTTATTTTTTTGAACCTCACTAATTTTTGAAATCAGCCTCAATCCAATAACTTGTCCTAAATGAATACTTGGATTTCCCAAAGATAAGGGATTAATTGATGTAGAAATTATTTCGCCATTAATTCTTTCAAACTCTATTTTTGTTGATTCTGTATCCCTTTCAACTCTTAGAAAAGACCAACCAAGTTTATCGCTAATCCATGAAATCAAAAACAACGCTTGAATCATATGATCTCCCGCGATATCAATGTCAATATCAGTAACATGATCTAAAATGGGTCTCCTCGAAGGCGGATCAAAAATCATTGCCAATGATTCCCTCCAATTTTTCAATCTAACCCAATTCAAATCATTAATAGCTTTATTTGAATTATTTAATTGATCTAAAACTTTTAAACATCTTTGAGGCGATCCTAGAGCAGTATCAATTATTAACCTTAGACCATAATCAGTGAAATATTCGAATATTTCAGGAGACTCATCCAAGCTTCCATTCCACCACAACCATGAAGGTAATTCATCAATAGATAATTCATCAATTATTTTTAATCCTTTATTAGATATTGAGGCCGCCCCCCCCCCTAATAACCACTAAATCCCCACAAATAGATTGCATAGCTGGGGTATCACTTAATGGACAGTAAGCGGATACAAAAGTTTTGATATCTGAATTTTTATTTAATGTTGGCGCTAGAGTTATTAATCTTCTTGGATTCAATGTGCTTATCGTTGATTCAAAAAATTGTCCTCTAAAATCTTCAAAGTCTTTATTAGATAAATTTTCCTTCAACAAATTCAATAATTCTTCACTATTAAGTGAAGTAGTGATAGGAAGTCCTTGATCTAACATAAATTTTTTAGCAACTTCAATTATCTCTGGGCTTAAATTTCCAGTAATTGGTCCGTTTACTAATCCTTTTTGAACCAAACATTGTTCTAGCCAAGCAGGCTGCCAGACCATTAATGTGAAAGTATTAGCTCCACTATTATCTTTATCTTCTGAAATCCATAATTTATTAAGGTAATTAGAAATTTCCTGATAAGGCAGTTCTAGAGGGGTTTGTAGTGTAAGTTGAGGTTTCATTTTTAGGGTCTACGCCAGAAAATATTATCTTTTGAAATTAATTGATCTGACTCAGGAGGTCCCCATGTCATAGATTCATAATTATAAATAGGTAACTTCCAAGGGGAATTATCCATCAATTCTATTAATGGCGTATAAAGTTTCCAGGCTGCCTCTACCTCATCACTTCGAGTAAATAATGTTGGGTCAGAAAGCATTGCATCAGCTAATAATCTTACATAGCCTTCATCTGAGGGTTCTCCAAATGATTCATCATAAGAAAATTCCATCTCAACAGGTCTTGATTTCATTCCAGAACCTGGAGATTTTACCTCAAATTTGAAAGTAGCTCCTTCATTTGGCTGAATTCTAAGGACAAGTTGATTTGGGGCAGGATTTATTATTGTTGATTCAAATAAATGAACAGGAACGTCTTTGAAAGTCAAGACTATTTCTCCAAGTCTTTTAGGTAGTCTTTTACCTGTTCTCAAATAAAAAGGAACCCCTTGCCAACGCCAGTTATCCACGAAAACTTTTGTCGCAATATAAGTTTCTGTTGTGCTGTTACTATTAACACCATCTTCCTGCCTATATCCTTTGAGTCGATTTGAAATATTCCCTCCCTCTCCATATTGACCTCTTATGCAACAATTCCACGGCTCATTTTCGTCAGCAAGTTTTGAAGCTTGAAGAACCTTAGCTTTTTCATTTCTTATTGCTTCTGGTTCAAATTTTCCAGGAGGTTCCATTGCAGTAACTGCAAGCATTTGAGTCATATGATTTTGAAGCATATCCCGTAAAGCACCAGAGCTTTCGTAATAACCTGCTCTATCTTCAACACCAACTGTTTCAGATGAAGTAATTTGAACACTTGATATATAGTTCCTATTCCAGATTGGTTCAAAAATAGTGTTAGCAAACCTTAAAACAAGAATATTCTGAACTGTTTCTTTACCTAAATAATGATCGATCCTATAAATCTGACTTTCTTCAGCGCAACTTTGAACGATCTTATTCAATTTTTTTGCACTTGAATAATCTCTTCCAAAAGGTTTTTCAATTACTAAACGACTTTTCTTAGGGTCATCTAAAAGGCCAGCCCCTTTAAGAGCTTTACATCCACTTGCATAGAAATTCGGAGATACTGATAAATAAAATGTTCTATTCCCATGAGTAGCTTGTGTTTTATCAATTTCATTTAATCTTCTAGAAAGCCTTACGACATGATCACTTTGTTGTAGGTCAACTGGTTCATAGAAAAGATAATTAGAAAATTGTTCCCACTCCCTTTCTTTCCCAGATATTTGATTTGATAACTTTACTTTCATCTTTTCTCTAAACTCATTATCAGTCCAAGGTCTTCTCGCACAACCAACTATTCCAAATTCACTAGGAATTCTCCTTTGCAAATAGAGTTCAAATAAGGCTGGTATTAATTTTCTATGAGTAAGGTCTCCACTAGCGCCAAAAATTACTAAACATTGTGGAGATATGACTCTTTCCTGCCGTAAACCTAATCTTAGAGGATTACTTAAAGTTGAAGGCATATTTTTAGTATTCTTTATTTAAAATCCTCTTTTTTTCAAATATTAGCTACATATTGTGTCTAAACCAAAAAGTATTTAGTATGTGAAACTTAAAACTAAATATCAAATATTTAGTAAGTTTCTACGTGCCATCTTCCTGCTTTTTTTAGTTGAGGTCTTAATTCTGACCAGTTCAATCCTTTTTCTTCTGCTGCCTTAGTCATTGCTTCATCTATTCCAGGTTCCATACCCTTTAATCCACAAAGATATATATGTGTCTTTTCATCTTCAATCATATTGAAAAGTTCATTAGCTGACTCTAAAACTCTGTCTTGAATGTACATTCTTCCACCTTTTGTATTTTGCTGCTCGCGACTAATTGCTTTTGTATATTTAAAATTATCTGGATTCTCAGCAATGTATCTTTGAAGATCTTCTTCGTATAACAAATTAGCTGATTTTGGAGCACCCATAAATAACCAAGCTTTACCCTTGAAATTCCATTTATTTTTTTCTTTTTCAGTAGGTTCGAACATTCTTCTTAAATAAGCCCTCATTGGTGCTATTCCAGTTCCAGTGGCTAACATAACAATGTTTGCGTCCTCTTCATCAGGGAGAAGCATTTCTTTACCAACAGGACCTGTTATTTTTACTTTATCTCCAGGCTTAATATCACATAGGTAAGTAGAGCAGACGCCATTAATGGTTTCACCATCTTTTTCATACTGAAGCTGTCTTACACAAAGTGAAACTGTATTTCCATTAAAGTCATCACCATGTCTAGTGCTAGCTATTGAGTATAGTCTTAATTTATGAGGTTTTCCATTAGCATCTTCACCAGCAGGCATGATACCAATACTTTGACCTTCCACATAATTTAAAAATGGATCACTATCTTTAAGGTCAAAAGTTATGTGATTAACTCTACCAATTGCTCCTTCTTTGAGAAGGCTATAGTTTTCAATAACTGTTCCCTCATATGGTGTTTTAGGACGGTAAATATTGACTGGAACATCTGCATGTTTTTTCTTAATTATTTTTGGAGCTTCTGTTTTTGGAGCTTCTGTTTTTGGAGCTTCTATTTTTGAAACAGCTGGTTTTTTTGGTTCCACAACTTTTGATTCAGGTTTTTTTGTTTTTGCTTCTTCAACAAATTTTAAAGCTCTTTTATTAAAAGTTGTGAGTATAAAATAAAAAACAGCTATTACCACTGGTATATGAGCTAATCCCCCTGCGATTACTTTTGCTTGTGAATACATTTTTTAAATTTCTTTAATAAAAGATTATCAATTTGTAGTTTAATTTGTAGTGATTTTACAAAAATGGTTACGTTTTGAGATCGGAATAAATAGATGAAATTATTTTTATTTTTCAGTTTTTATTGTTTTTATCAGTATAGTTACACAGAAATAATTTTTATCTAATTAAAAATTCATTACATGAACAATCCTCAAGAATCGATGAATCATTATAAAGACAATGATTTCAGGACAATTGAGCAGACGATGGAAAAGTTTTCTGGCGGAACAAGACGACTGGCAGCTCAACTTACAACTTCTGCAAGTTTCGATTCTTTGTGGAGTGTTTTAACAGATTATGATCGACTAAATCTTTACATCCCAAATCTTTTATCGAGCAAAAAAATATTTCAGAAGGAAAATAATGTACACCTTAAACAAGTTGGAGCTCAGGATTTCCTCGGCATGAAATTTTCAGCTGAAGTAACTATAGACTTATTTGAAGATAAGGAGCTTGGTCTCTTAAAATTTAATTTGATAAAAGGAGATTTCAGGAAATTTGAAGGAAGTTGGAAAATACAAAACATTAAAAATACTTCAAAAAATTCATTAATTTATGATCTTACTGTTCAAGGTTGTCAGTGGATGCCAATAGGGATGATAGAGAAAAGACTGAAAAAGGATCTTTCAGAAAATTTAATTGCCGTAGATAGGCAAGCGAAATCATCAAAAAGATCGTTATAAATCTAAATTAATAGCCCCAAGGGGATTCGAACCCCTGTCGCCTCCGTGAAAGGGAGGTGTCCTAGGCCTCTAGACGATGGGGCCAGGAAAGTAGCATAACAGCTTATTAAAAACTAAGAGTAAGGCTAGCCTTTCGTCAAGTATTGTTGCTCTTTGTTTTGTCCTTGCCACACAGGAACTGTGAAATGGAAGCAGGAACCTTCACCAATTTCAGATACGACCCATATTCTTCCTCCATGAACTTGTACTATTCTCCTACATACTGATAACCCTATACCAAATCCTGAAGTTCCTTCAGAGGTTTGGGGAAGTCTAACCCTATCTAGAAAAATTCTTTTTTGTTCGCTCAAAGGGATACCTGCCCCTTTGTCACAAATTGTTATTTCTACCCATTGATTTGTCTTATGAATCATAGTGATTTTTATAGATCCAGAGTCTTTAGAAAATTTAATAGCATTTTCAATCAAATTTAAAAATACTTGCCTCATTCTTCTTTGATCTGCGAATACACTTGGGAGATCAGATGGAATATCAGTATCAATTTCAATATTCCTTAATCTCCAGAATTTTTCTAATTCGAGTATTACTTCAGCACTAATATTACCTAAATCAATTTTCTGAGGATTAAATAACGCTTCCCATTTAGTTGTTCCAACCTCCAAAAGATCCTGAGATAAGAGTTCAATCTCTTCAAGACGTCTTTTAATTACCTCCTGTAATTTTGATATATCTATTTGTCCGAGTTTTTGACTTTGAACAGCCAAAGTAGCAGCAGTTAAAGGTGTTCTTAATTCATGAGCGACCATTCTTAATAATCTTTCCTGAGATTCTATCCTTTTTGTTAATGTCTCATTTTCTTGTCTTAAAACAAGAAGTTCGTCTTCCAGTAGAAATTCTTTTTGAGTTCTTATTGAATCAATTTTTGATGGCTGTAAATTAATCCCAAGATTTTTTGTTAAGCCTTCCTGTGACCACCTTGGCAACCATTTTTGCAACTGAGAGAAAATATTACTTCCAGCAAATATTTGCTTTGGAGAAGGGGAAACCTTTATGAGAGCAGGAATAGCGACTAATCTATGTAATTCAAGTAATTCTGGCTGCTCTGTGGGTTCAGAGATCTGAAGAGATATCTCAAATTTACAATCATCTGATTCTAAATAAGCTATGAGGGCCTTAATATCATTACTAGAAAGTTGATTTCTAGCTGCCACAAGTATTAATTTTAACTCTTTTTTATCATTCAAATGAATTCCTCTGAAGTGTTGAAAAGCTGTTAATCCTTATAAACACCTTAAGATATTTTTTTTTATTTTACAGATAGGCTATTAAATAAATAGGACTTATTTATAAATGGTTGCTATTAATCCAAAAAAAAATTTACATTTTGGTGAAAACCCTCCTGAAATCAATTTAAATAGTAATTTAAAAAGGTGGTTTTCCAGGAATATTGGATTGTGGAAATCTAACAGAACGTATTTTCTCGATGAAGGACAAAAAACTTATAATTTGAGTATGAATATAAATATTCAAGCTCTCGAGAGTAAATCTGAATGGGAGTCGCATTATAAATTTACTTGGTACCCAGAAAAAAAATATAATTTCTTTGACGAAAATCCTCAATATAAAGAACAAGGAGAGATGCATGCATTTTTAAAAGGTCATCAACTTAAGAGGGAAAATTTTTATTTATGTAATGATGAAGGTATTTCAAATATTAAGCAAGTCGACGAACACGAAATGATTTTTGAATCTTCTTACAATGATTGGTATATTCTTGAACATACAAGACTTGTAGATTCTGATAATTATAGATTTAGAGTTATTTATTCATGGAACAAAAATAAGCTGAAAATAGTAGAGAATCATCACGAAATTAAAATTATTAAATAAATTCTGTTAGCAGATTTAGTTTAAAAAATAAAAAATGTTATCTTTAATAATATGAATTAAAAATAGTTCAAATATGAGTTCTAAAATATCTAAAATTTTTGTAATCCCTCTAATAATTTCATCTTTTTTATTTGATACAAATAATGAATTTAATAAGGTAAATGCAAATGTTAAAAATTCCCCTGCCAATAAAAATGATTTAGATTTATATCATGGTATGGGTGTTTCATTTCTATGCAATGCGACAAGAAAAGGATTTGATTTGGATTTCCCAAAAACATTAAACGTTGCCTCAGCAACTTTCGCATCAGTAGTATCACAAAAACATGGAGGGAAAATAATTGAGAGAAAGAAAGAACAAAAAGTTGACATGAAACAATTACAATTTATTGCATCTCTGCAACTAGTTGAATCAGCTCTTCAAGTGTGTCCAGATAATGTTCCTGAAAAGATCGAAGAACAATTTAAGATTGAAACTGAAAGACTCAAGAAATTACAAGGGTTGTAAAAAAATATTTTCTTTTATCTAAACATAGAACTTACAGAACTTTCTTCGTGGATTCTCCAAATAGCTTCTCCCAGCATATTAGCGACGGAAAGAACTTTTAATTGAGGAAAATTATCTTTATGTATAACTGGTATGCTGTTAGTCACAATAACTTGTTCGAAAAGATTCTTAGTACTTAATCTTTCATACGAAGGAGGAGAAAATACAGCATGTGAAGCACATGCAAATATTCTATTCGCGCCTTCTTTTTTTAGTAAATTTGCTCCAGAACAAATTGTACCTCCCGTATCTATCATGTCGTCTATAAGAATAGCCGTTTTACCTTTGACTTCACCTATAACTGTTAGACTTTCAGCGATATTATGCGCAGATCTCCTTTTATCAATTATAGCCAACGGCGCGTCCTTCATTAATTTGGCGAATGCTCTTGCTCTCGCCACCCCGCCTACATCAGGAGATACTACAACTATTTCTTCTAAATTTAAAGTTTCTAAATAATCAATTAATACAGGTGAACCGTAAATATGATCGCATGGTATATCAAAGTAACCTTGTATTTGAGCCGAGTGTAAGTCCATCGCTAGAACTCTATCAACTCCTGATTTCTCTAATAAATTAGCAGTTAATTTTGCAGTTATAGACTCTCTTCCTGAGGTCTTCCTATCTGCCCTTGCATATCCAAAATAGGGTATTACAGCCGTTATTTGTCTTGCAGACGCTCTCTTACATGCGTCAACCATGATCATGAGCTCCATTAAACTATCGTTTACAGGAGCGCATGTAGGTTGTATAAGGAATACATCACAACCTCTAATAGATTGCTGAATCTGAACATAGAGTTCTCCATCTGCAAATCTTTTAGATATTAAAGGGACATTTTCAATCCCTAAGTATGATGCAATTTCTTCAGCTAATTTAGGATTTGTTGTCCCACTTACTAACCTTAATCTACTATTAGTTAGATTAAAGTTTGATTCTTTACTCTGCATTGCCGTGATAAAACTTGTCACGAAATTTGCACCATAAAACTATATTCTTATCGTAGTCGTTTATGTGAATTTCGCAAAAGTTAATGACTAGATGTTTTCAAAAGACACCTCAATGAAGCAAAAAATTGTTGATTCAAAATTAGAATTTTTGTTTGTCAAGACTTAAAAACCAGCAATGATATTTGTCAATTAAAAAAAATTTGTATAAGGTTGAATTTAGAGAATTAAAAACACGTTAAGTGTAAAGAATCAAAATATATTGAAAACATGCCTATAGAGTCAATTATTGAAAGAAAATCATTAGGCATACTTATGCATCCAACATGTATTCCGGGAGGAAGAGTATGTGGAACTTTTGGGAGAGGAGCTAAAGAGTGGATAAAAAAACTTCATAAGCATGGAATTGAATATTGGCAATTTTTACCTCTTACACCTACTGACTCTACTGGTTCTCCATATAGTTCCCCATCTAGTTTTGCACTAAACCCATGGTTTTTGGATATAGATGACTTAATCGAAAAAGGTTTTATCTTCATTTCAAATAAAGAAAATCTAGGTCTCACAAATCAGAATAAAGATCATTTTGATTTTGATTTTGCAGATGACTTAACAAAAAAAATAGGTCTCCTCCTTTTGCAAGGTTGGAGTTCACAATCTGAAGAAACAAAAATTAATTTTAACAAATGGGTCAGTAGGCATTCTTGGGTTGAAGATTATGCAACATTTGTTGTTATCAGAGAGGAATTTAATATGTTGCCTTGGTGGGAATGGCCTCAAGAATTTAAAATAAAAAATAACAAGTTCTTAAAATCGTGGATTAAGAAAAAAAGTGAAGAGATCCTTATTAAAAAATTAATACAGTGGCATCTTGATGTGCAATGGAGCAACATTAAAAACTTTGCAAAATCAAGAAATATTAAGCTAATAGGAGATTTGCCTTTTTATGTCTCAAGAGACAGCTCCGACGTATGGAGTAATAAATCATTATTTTCAATTTTTAAAAATGGAGATTTAATCTTTCAAAGTGGTGTTCCACCTGATTATTTTTCATCAACAGGACAATTATGGGGTACCCCAACTTACTTTTGGTCAAAGCATAAAAGGACTAAGTTCAATTGGTGGAGAAAAAGATTTCAAAGACAATTTGAACTTGTGGACATATTGAGATTCGATCATTTCAGGGGTTTAGCAGGTTACTGGAGAGTTAATGGCAGTTCTAAAACGGCAATTAACGGAAAATGGATAAATTCTCCAGGTAAAACATTATTAAATAAAGTAAAAAAGGATCTAGGGGATAACTTTCTACCAATTATTGCGGAGGATCTGGGAGTAATAACTCCAGATGTAGAGAAATTAAGGAAAAACTTCGAACTCCCTGGCATGAAAATATTACAATTCGCTTTTGATGGGAATGAAGATAATCCTTATTTACCTAAGAATATTGAAGGAGAAAATTGGGTTGTTTATACAGGTACTCACGACAACTCTACTTCTCTTTCATGGTGGAAATATTTAGATTATGAATCCCAAAAAAGAATAAAAGATGAGTATAAATTTTCAGAAAATCCTTCTTGGGATTTAATAGAAATTGGCATGAAAACGAATGCTAATCTCTTTATCGCTCCATTACAAGATCTATTATCTTTAGACGATTCAAGTAGATTAAATAAACCTGGCACCACAACAAACAACTGGAAATGGAAGTTAAATCGTCCTTTAGAAGAAATAGAAGATAATATAAGAATGTTTAGTGAGCTAGGAAATAATTTTGGGAGGACTCTAAAGTAGAATTTTTTAAAATTATTTATCAACTATTTGATTTTCAATACTTTGAATCTCAATAACATTAACATTTAGAATAAAGTATCTTTTTAATATAAATAGAGCTAGAACTAATATAAAAAAATACAAAAAACTTCCTTGCCATGTATTGATAAGATCGAATTTCCTTAACAGAAAATCCTTTCCCTCTTTCTTTATAATTTTTCTTTCTTTAACTGCTAACTTTAATAATGTATTTTTTTTTAATACTAAGCATTCCTCTAATTTAATTAATATAGATCTTATAAAAGGATATTCTGGCCTAATATTTTTATTATTATCTTCAATAGAGTTTATTATTCGTTCAGGAATTTTTGAAATGTATGACAATTCTTCAATTGTAAGGTTTTGTTGAATTCTTGCTTCTTTTACTAACTTTGCAATTTCAATGTATTGATCAACCACTCCAAAACTTAAGTCTTTATTGTTTTCAGATTTTTTGTTAAGTAAAAAAAGATTTTTCAAAATATTCATTTAATTTCCAAAAATAAATAATCCTTTTTACTTCTCATTTTTAAAACATTACATCCAATTCTAATCGAATTAAAATCATAAGTAAGTTAATTAGATATAAATATAAAAACTAAACTGTAGAAATAATATTTTGAACTGCGCTTTTTGCAATATTCAGAGGGCTAAAAGTATCCCTAATTAAAGCTAAGAGTTTTTTTGCATCAGTAAATTCTAATTTTTCATCTTTTATAAGACTTAAAAGAAGATTCTTCCTAACTTCGGATCCTTTTTTACTGACAAATAATTTCAATCCAGCGTTCGCAACTGGTATGAGATCTGAATTGATATTCTCCGAATCTTTAAACAAAATGTTTAGTAAACTTTCAACTTTTTCTATTTGGATTTGACCTTTTTTATCAAAAACTACTTCTAAAAGTATGTTTAAAATCTCTTCAGAATTATCGGTCAGTAGTTTTTTTGCAATATATGGATAAGCTATTTTTAGAATTTTAAATTCAGGATCTAACCTTAGTGCTAAACCCTCTTGACTAACAACGGCTCTTATTATTAAGGCAAACCTACTGGGAACTCTGAAAGGATAGGAATACATTAGTTTTGAGAATTTGTCAGTTACATTTTTAAGATTAAAATTACCAACCTCAGCGCCAAAAGATCCTCCTAGAACTTCTTTTAATGGTTCAACAAGTTTTTGAAGATCTTGTTCTTTGGTTAAAAAACCTAATTTCTGGAAATCTTCTGCGAGAAGATAATATTCTTCGTTTATTATGTGAACAATTGCCTTAATAAGAGTAAGTCTATCTGAATTTGTAATAGTATCCATCATTCCAAAATCAACATAAGCTAAATTCCCACAATCTGCATTTCCTCCTTTGAGAGCAAACATATTTCCTGGATGTGGGTCTGCATGAAAATATCCAAATTCAAATAATTGCTGCAGTCCACTAATGACACATGTTTTTATAAACGAAGCAGGAATTAAGTTATTTTCCTCTAGTAAAAATCGATCTCTTAACTTAACTCCATCAATCCAAGAAGTTGTGATTACCCTTTTTGATGAAAACTGTTTTTCTAATTTAGGAATAAAAATATTTGGATTTTCTTTGAATAAATTTGCAAACCTCAAAGCATTTTCGGCCTCTTTTTGATAGTCAATTTCATCAAAAAGTGCCTTACCGAATTCATCTATTATCTCTCCAATTCCAACACCTATATTTAATGGTAAGAGTGGGGATAAAAAAGTTCCTAAAAACCTTAAGATTACAACATCCCTTCTTATAAGAAAGTATAAATTTGGCCGCTGTACTTTCACCGCTAGATAAGAATTATTTAATTTTGCTTTATAAACCTGACCTAAGCTTGCTGAAGCAATAGGACTATCTGGAAACTCTTCAAATAATTCATAAGCATGGGATCCAAGTTCCTCTTCAATGATTTTTAAAGCAATTTTGTGATCAAATGCAGGGAGATTATCTTGTAAGTTTGTAAGTTCAGTAAGCCAATCTTGCCTAACAAGATCTGGTCTAGTTGAGAGTGCTTGGCCTAACTTGATAAAACAAGGCCCTAGATCCGTTATTACATCAAAAAGATATTTCGATAGATTTTTTTGTACATTTTTATTTTTACTGTTACCTTGAAAAAGTATTCTTAAAAAAAGAAAAATAAAAGTTAAAAGGATATATAAAACTCTTGGGATAAAAATCCATGGTCTCAAAATCAACCAAAGAAAGTCTTCTTTTGCTGAATATTCCGAATAAGATTTTTTCATTAAAGTTAAAAAATATCAAAAAAGATTACCATGTAGTCCATTCTATATATCTCAATAATACTTTATGAGCATTTCATCTTTTCTAACCAAAAAGTTTTTAAAGTCTTTATTCTTTCCCGCTCATAACAGAGGGGCAGCTTTACCAAAAAAATTAGTGAAGTTATTAAAAAATCCACCTGGGTATTGGGACTTGCCCGAACTACCAGAGATAGGTTCTCCACTATCCAAAAGCGGATTAATTGCTAAATCTCAAAGAGAATTCTCCGACAAATTTGGAGCAAAAGGATGTTTTTTTGGAGTTAATGGAGCTTCCGGATTAATACAATCAGCATTAATTGCAATGGCAAGTCCAGGCGAAAATATCCTGATGCCTAGAAATGTTCATATAAGTGTCATAAAAATCTGTGCGATGCAGAATATAAATCCAATATTTTTTGACTTAGAGTTTTCAACCACAACGGGTCATTACAAACCAATTACAAAAATTTGGTTGGAAAATGTATTTAAAAAATTAAATTTTGATGAGAATAAAATTGCAGGGGTTATTCTTGTAAATCCCGATTATCATGGATATTCCGGAGATTTAGAGCCTTTAATAGATTGTTGTCATCAAAAAAATTTACCTGTTTTAGTTGATGAAGCCCATGGTTCATATTTCCTTTTTTGTGAAAATCTTAATTTACCAAAACCAGCCTTATCATCAAACGCTGATTTAGTAGTTAATTCATTGCATAAGTCACTCAATGGATTAACTCAAACGGCGGTACTTTGGTACAAAGGGAATCTAATAAATGAAGATAATTTAATCAAAAGTATTAATTTGCTTCAAACTACCAGTCCAAGTTCCTTATTACTTTCTTCTTGTGAAGAGTCTATTAGGGACTGGCTTAACAAAAAAAGTTTATCAAAATATCAAAAAAGAATTTTTGAGGCAAAAAGTATTTATAAAAAATTAATTCAAAAAAATATTCCTCTCATAGAAACTCAAGACCCCTTAAAAATTGTCGTAAATACCTCTAAGGCTGGGATTGATGGTTTTACTGCTGATAAATTTTTTTATAGAAATGGACTTATTGCCGAATTACCAGAAATGATGACTCTCACTTTTTGCTTAGGATTTGGAAATCAAAAAGATTTTCTTAATTTATTTGAAAAGTTATGGAAAAAATTACTATTAAATTCCAAAAAATCGAAAAGTTTAGAAGTGCTCAAATCGCCCTTTAAATTAGTTCAATCACCCGAAATAGAAATTGGAATTGCTTGGAGAAGTAATACTCGGAGTATTTCTTTTTCACAATCATTAAATAAAATATCTGGAGATATTATTTGCCCTTATCCACCTGGGATACCTCTACTAATTCCTGGCGAAAAAATTGATATAGATAGGTTTAATTGGATAAATAATCAAAGTTTATGCAACAAAGATCTGGTAAATTTTAATATAAGAGTCTTAGAAACATAGCAATTTAATATGAGATTAAAAAGCGGGTTACTTATAGGAATTTTTGGTTTAATTGTTGTTTTGATGGGGGGATGGTTTTTTACATTGGCAACTGCTTTGCTTACATATCTAGCATTATTAGAATTTTTTAGAATGGCAGAATTTAAAGGAATCAGACCAGCTACAAAAACCACATTATTTTCATCCTTTATTATTATAGTTTCTACTTATCTTGAGACTATTGGTGTGCTTGAAGGAGAAATTTCAAATTCAATTTTGCCAATCTGTTCAGTTGGGATATGCACTTGGTTACTCTTGCAACCAAAACCTGGGACAATTTCAGATATTGCAGCATCTATTTTTGGATTATTCTATTTAGGTTTTTTACCTAGTTACTGGATTAAGTTAAGGGGATTAGATTCAGTGATTATAGGCTCAAATCAGGGTTTTATGTCGCTTGAGAACTTATCAAATACTACAGGTCTTCATTTAACTTTAACTTCTTGTTTTTTAATTGTAGCTAGTGATATTGGTTCTTATTTTATTGGGAAGTCATTTGGTAAAACATCTCTATCTCCAATATCTCCGAGCAAAACTATAGAAGGTTTAATTGGAGGAATATCCTGTTCAATTTTACTAGCAATATTTTTCGCATTTTTAATGAAGTGGGAAAATCCATTAATTGTTGGAATAATTTATGGAATTTCAATTTCTCTTATGGCATTAGTTGGAGATTTAATTGAATCTATGATGAAGAGAGATGCAAAAATAAAAGATTCCGGAACTTTTTTACCGGGACATGGAGGGATTCTTGACAGAATTGACAGTTACATCTTTACTCCATCTGTTTTGTATTATATTTTTATAATTCTCAAGTATCTTAATTAATTGAGAAATCTTTTATTCCAAAAAATAATCTTGAATAATTTTACTAGATAATGATGGAAGATCTATATGCGGAAGATGACCACAATTTTGTAACCCTACAAAATTTAATTTTTCAATATTTCCTATTTTTTTAAGCTCTTTTTTTCCAAGAATTCGATCATTTTCTCCACATAATGTTTTAATTGGTATATTTTGGATATATTTTTGAGTTCCTGCAAACCCACCACTTTTTGCAAATGATGCAAGTGAATTTCTCCATCCTTTACAACCTAAATGAATTGAAGCAATTTGTTCTTCCATCTTACCAACGCATTCATCTGGAAAAGCAAATGCTTGCCTACAAAGACTTTTTCTAACCTGTGGCAATCCAAGAAATGAGGCGCCAATTTGGTTAATAGGAAAAGGAATACTCTTAGGTTCTCCAAACAATCCGGCGGGGGACAAAAGTATAATTTTATCAATAGAATCAGGAATTTCATAAGCAAGTTTTAAAGCTGTTGAGCCTCCCATTGAGGCACCTATAATTTTTAGATTCTTTGTTATTTTTAATGTCTTAAGGAGATCAATTAAATGCGAAATTATTTTCGAGGAATTAAATTCATTGGTTGCGCACCTGGGACTAAAACCAAAACCTAGAAGATCAGGAACGATAACTTGAAAATTTCTTTTTAGTGATTTATATATTCTTCTGAATTCTAAAAAACTACTATCAAAGCCATGTAGAAGAAGTATTGGTTGACCTTTTCCTCCCATAACTACTGGGAATTTTAAGGAGTTCCAATTTTGGTTGAGTTTTATCCACTTAACATCATTTGCCAAATAAAGACCTAAAGGATCTAATAGTGACAATTTGGCACTTTCGAAAAATTCTGCATTTAAATCACTTAATTGTTCAAAATTGTTTTTAGTCAAAAAATATTTATGTTTTAATTTTTTGTTGTTCAAAATTTGAAATAACCTGTATTATATCCCGTTTATTAATTTCAAAAGGCAAAAAGTGAATCTCAGATTTATCTCGACAAGTAAAATCAGCAATTTTCTCTAAATTATTATTTTCAAAAACATTTATTCCAAGTTGTCCGATAGTAGTTGGCAAATTCAATTCCTTCAAAAGTACAAATAATTGTTTAATTGATTGATCAGCTAATTTATTGTTATTTTTCATTTCTTCTAGTCTTAATTGCAATAATAATCCAACCCCAACAATCTCACCGTGTAAGAATTTATTAGGGGTGATTATCTGAGTAATTGCATTATGAATAGCATGTGCTGCTGCAGTCCTACATTTTTCTCCACCAATACCTCCAACTAATCCTGCTGTAAGTCCACATGCTTCTACAGTATTTTGCCAAAATGGATTATTTTCAGATTGCCCCTTAAATGCTTTTCCTCCATCTATTAATAGTTGATCTCTTAAAACTCTTGATATCTGAATTGCTTGTTGAACAAGACCGTCATCTATTTTTGAACTTGTTATTGAGGATTCGTACCATTTTGCCAAGGCATCTGCTATGCCACTTGCAAGTGTTCTTGATGGAGCTGTTTGAATAAATTTATGATCAAAAACTAGAATTTTCGGACAAGATCCTAATGCAACATCTTTTATAAATTGACCATCTTTTGTATAAATATTCGATAAGGCTGTCCAACCAGCACATGTAGAGGCGCTAAGGGGAACTGTAATACAAGGGATATTAAGAGAATCGGCAATATATTTTCCAGAGTCTAGAACTTTGCCACCTCCAGCTGCGATAACACAATCATTATTATTATTTGAAATAATATTCCTAACTCTTGAAATATCTTCGTAACAACAATCAAATTGTAAGTTAATAGATTTTACATTAAGTTTTTGATTTTTTAAATCATTAAAAATATTTTTTCTCAAAATATTCGTTTGAATCCCTCTACCTAGAATTAATGGACTTTTAGTTAATTTAGTAATTTGAGGTAAAGATTTTTCCCAAGCAGAATTTCCCCTGTATATAGTTTCTGGAGAGATAGACAGCATATTTACTTTGAATGACTAGAAGTTAGCACCTGCTAGCTCTTGAGAAGATTCTTCAGAAGAAATTTTTATTGTAACTTTTTTATTATCATCTATATCAACTAAAGCATTATCTCCATCTTTTATTCTCCCAGAAAGAACTTCTTCAGCCAAACTATCTTCTAATAAACGCATAACTGCCCTTCTCAAAGGTCTCGCTCCGTATGAAGGATTGTAGCCTTCTTCAACAAGTCTTTCTTTGAAAGCATCGGTGACATTTAATTTAATACCTTTATCCTGTAGTCGGACAAAAACTTCTTGCAGCATTATTTCAGCAATTTCTTTAACTTCATTTTTAGTTAATTGTCTGAATACAATTATTTCATCAAGTCTATTTAAAAATTCAGGTCTGAAGTATTGTTTAAGTTCTTCATTAACTAGTGATTTAATCCTATTATATTGGCTATCTTCAACTGAATCACCTGAAAATTCGAATCCTAGTCCACCACCACCTTTCTCGATTACTTTTGAACCGATATTAGAAGTCATTATTAACAATGTATTTTTAAAATCTACAGTTCTACCTTTGGAGTCAGTTAATCTTCCGTCTTCAAGTAGTTGCAATAATAAGTTGAAAACATCTGGATGCGCCTTTTCAACTTCATCAAATAAAACGACGGTATAAGGACGTCTTCTAACAGCTTCAGTAAGCTGACCACCTTCATTAAAACCAACATAACCAGGAGGCGAACCTATAAGTTTACTAACTGTATGTCTTTCCATAAATTCTGACATATCTAATCTAATCATTGCTTCTTCACTACCGAAGAAATATGAAGCCAATGATTTAGTCAATTCAGTTTTACCAACACCGGTAGGTCCAGAAAAGATAAAACTTGCTATGGGTCTATTAGGATTTTTCAATCCAACTCTTGCTCTTCTTATGGCTCTTGAGACAGCCTTTACAGCTTCATCTTGTCCAATTAGCCTTTGGTGGAGTGTTTCCTCCATATTTAGAAGCTTGACTGATTCAGTTTCTGTTAATTTTTGAACAGGAACACCTGTCCATGAAGCCACAATATGAGCTACATCTTCTTCGCTAACAAGGGGACTTTGTAAAAGTTTTGAATCACTTTTTACAGTGTTATCAGCATCAGATTGATCTCCAGCTGAAGATTCTTTTTTATTGTCCAAAACCTCTTTAATTTTTGCAGACAATTCCATCTCTTTTTCGCGTAATTGGCCAGCTTGATCGAAATTTTGGTCTCTTACAGATTCTTCCTTCTGTTTTTGGACTTCTCTTAGTTCTCTATCTATTTGTTTTGCTTCAGGCGGAAGTTTGGAGTTTATTAAACGAACTCTACTTCCTGCCTCGTCGATGAGGTCAATAGCCTTATCAGGTAAAAATCTGTCAGATATATAACGATCACCTAAATGAGCAGCGGCCTCTAGCGCATCATCAGTAATTTTTAGACGATGATGTTGTTCGTAACGCTCTCTAAGACCTTTTAAAATTTCGATTGTATCTTCTATTGATGGCTCCCCTACCATTACAGGCTGGAATCTTCTTTCGAGAGCAGCATCTCTTTCAATATGTTTTCTATATTCATCTAGAGTTGTAGCTCCAATACATTGAAGTTCCCCTCTAGCTAATGCTGGCTTAAGTATATTTGCTGCATCTATAGCTCCTTCAGCAGCTCCAGCACCAATTAAAGTATGCACTTCATCTATGACAAGAATAACGTTACCTGCTGATTTAATTTCTTCCATTATTTTTTTTAACCTTTCTTCGAATTCACCTCTATATTTTGTTCCTGCTACCAAAAGACCTATATCAAGTGTCAAAACTCTTTTATCTTCAAGAATGTCTGGAATATCTCCAGTTTGTATTCTTTGAGCAAGACCTTCTGCGATAGCTGTTTTACCTACACCTGGCTCCCCAATAAGAACAGGATTATTTTTTGTCCTCCTTCCAAGTATTTGAACTACACGGTCTATTTCTGAATGGCGTCCAACGACTGGATCTAATTTTGATTCACTTGCTAATTTTGTTAAATTTGTTCCGAATTCATCAAGAGTAGCAGTTTTTAAGTTGCTCTTAGTTGTACTTGCACCTGTACCAACTTCGGCGGTTTCACCAAGCATCCTTATAACTTGAGTTCTAACTTTTGTAAGGTCAATATTAAGATTTTCAAGAACTCTTGCAGCCACACCTTCACCTTCTCTTATTAATCCCAACAATAAATGTTCTGTACCAATGTAATTGTGGCCAAGTTGACGAGCCTCTTCTAAAGATAATTCTAAAACTCTTTTAGCTCTGGGTGTAAAAGGTATTTCTACAGCTACAAACCCTGAACCTCTACCTATTATCTTTTCCACCTCTATCCTTGAATCCTTTAAATTAACTCCAAGTGATTTAAGTACTTTCGCTGCAACCCCAGTTCCTTCTCCAATTAACCCCAAAAGAATTTGTTCTGTTCCAACAAAATTATGACCAAGTCTTCTAGCTTCCTCTTGAGCAAGCATAATGACTTTTATAGCCTTTTCCGTAAATCTTTCAAACATTAGAAGATTAAATTCCTATTAATAACCTACCAGTAATATGTCAATTTTGTGTTCAGAATGAGCTTTTGTGAATACCTAAAAGTATAATTTATCAAATTAAATTGAACTTTTTTAGTGATATAGCAAGAAATTATAGTAATTTCAAGGATTCTGGTTATCCGAACATTTAAATTTTTACATTATTTTGTTGTTAATTTTTTTTCTTTTAAAAGAGCATGTGAACCATCTTTATAATAATTTTTTCTTATTCCCACAGTAGAAAAATCAAATCGACTATAAAATCTTTCAGCAGTAACATTGCTATGAGAAACCTCTAATAGTAATTTCTTTAAATTTAATTTTTCACATTTCTCTATTAAATAGCTCATAAGATAAGATCCAAATCCCTTTTTTCTAAACTTTTTATTTATAACAAAATAATTTATTTGAGCTTCATCAAGAACAACTTGAAAAACACATATACCAATGACTAATTTTTTAATTAATAACCCAAAGATTTTTGTACCATCTTTTTTGAATTCGTTAGCCCATTGTTCTTTACTCCATAGAGAAATCGTATTTGAATCTAATTCATAACATAAATCAATATCTTTATAATTAATTTGTTTAATAGATATCATTTATTATGTATTTATATCTAGAAAGTTCAAAATCTAAAGTCATTATAAAATATGACAGTTTTGGCAAAGCTTTATTTGAAGTTCCCCCATGGAAGAAAAACAATCTTTTTTAAAACAAAAAATTGACTTGGAAAGTCCTAACAGAAATATTATTCCCATTACCACATCCATTGAAAGAGATGGGAAATTGTCAGTTGGTGGATGTTCTATTGAAGAACTAGTTAAAAAATATGATTCTCCTCTTTATATTTTGGATGAAATCACTTTAAGAAATTCTTGTAAAGCGTACAAAAAAGCATTAGAAAAATATTACCCAGGAAAATCCTTGCCGATATATGCTTCTAAGGCAAATAGTTCCATTTTTATGAGTAGTCTTGTTTCCTCGGAAGGTTTAGGGCTTGATGCTGTTTCAGAAGGTGAACTATTAACTGCTATTAAAGGTGGTGTTCCAAATGAAAAAATCGTTTTTCATGGTAACAACAAATCAGACAAAGAATTAGAATTCGCAGTTAGAAATAAAATTAAGGTTATTGTAGATAATGATTACGACTTAGAAAGATTAGATGAGATCTCTAATTCATTTAATCATGATTTAGAAATAATGATTCGCTTTACTCCTGGGATAGAATGCCATACACATGAATATATTAGAACTGGATCATTTGATAGCAAATTTGGTTTCGGAATAGAATATTTAAATACTCTATTTAACAGAATCAGCAATACAAAGCACTTAAAATTAACAGGTTTACATGCTCATATTGGTTCACAGATTTTTGAACTAGACCCTCATAAGGATCTGGGAGAAATAATGGTAAAGGTTATCTTAGACGCCAAAAAATTTGGTCATAATATTGAGGAACTAAATGTTGGCGGTGGTTTAGGCATCAGTTATACAGAAAGTGATGATCCCCCTTCAATTGATGAATGGGTAAAAACAATTTCTACTTCCGTTGTTGAAGCTTGTAAAAAAAACAACTTAGATTTTCCCACATTAATGTGCGAACCTGGCAGATCTATTGTATCTACAGCAGGTATAACCATTTACAAGATTGGGGCTTTTAAAGAAATTCCTGGTATCAGAACATATTTATCTGTTGATGGTGGTATGAGCGATAATCCAAGACCAATTACATATCAATCAAATTATTCTGCGTGTTTAGTAAGTAATCCATTAAATATTAATTCCAAAAATAAATATACTATTGCTGGTAAGCACTGCGAATCGGGTGATGTATTGTTTAAAGAAATTGAACTAGCAGAATGTAAAACGGGAGATCTTATATGTGTTTTTGGTACTGGTGCATATAATAATTCAATGAGTTCTAACTACAACAGAATTCCAAGACCTGCTGCTCTATTAGTTAAAGATGGAGAGGCAGAAATTATTCAAAAAAGAGAAAGCCCATTGGATCTTTTAAAATATGACGTATTACCTGATCGCTTTATCAAACAAAATTAGGTACATTTAAATTAATTTTGTTTTTAGTGTGAATTTCTGGGGGATTATAAATTTAAAGCTTTTGTTAGATGTCTTATTTGCTGTTGGTTTCGGACTATTATTATTCTCTAGAGTAAAAGAACAACGGACATTATGGCTTCTAAGAGGATATTTATTTTTAGTATCATCCGCATGGTTTATTCAAAGATATGCATACTTACCACTAACATCAAAATTAATTGATGCTGTAGTCCTTGCTTGCTCTCTCTCATTAGCGATCCTTTGGCAAGGAGAGTTAAGAAGATTAATGGAATTACTAGGTACTGGGAGGCTAGCTGTATTACTAGGAAATCCACCAAAGGAATTTAGAGCAACTTCAACTACCATTACTCAGTTAGTTGATACTGCCGGTAAACTCTCTCAAAATAGAAGAGGTGCTTTAATCGTTGTAGATTTGGGGAGTGATTTAAGACCTGAAGATTTTTTATATTCAGGTACCAATATTGAGGCACAATTATCAACTGACCTTTTAATAAATCTTTTTGCTACAGATACGCCTTTACATGATGGAGCAGTTCTTGTGAAAGGAAATAAAATAATTTCTGCTGGCGTAATACTTCCTCTCTCAAGACAAGGAATAAGTAGATATGGCACAAGACATTTAGCAGCATTAGGTATTACCGAAAGATTTGATAGATGTATTTGTATTGTTGTTTCTGAAGAAACAGGTACGTTATCATTAGCAAACCAAGGCAAACTTGAAAGGCCAATTACCAGCAGCAGGTTACAAGAACTTCTTGCAAAATTGATTGGAAATCAAAACTCTATAGGAGCAAATAAAGCATCTTTAAATAAAAATGTTTCATCCCAAAAGATAGACTCGAGTGATAATATCATCAGTGATATTAATAAAAAAGAGTCAGAAAAATCAGAAATTTTTATTAACAACAAGGATTAACTCATGAGTTTAGAAAAAGTAATAGACGATAAAATTACTGACTTATTAATGAAAATAGATATGCAAAAATTGCCCAAGCACATAGCAATAATTATGGACGGCAATGGGAGATGGGCGACTAGAAAAGGTTTACCCCGATCATTTGGACATAAACAGGGGGTCAGTGTGTTAAAAAAAATTCTCAAAGCTGCAAAAAATTTAGGTTGTAAAGTAATTACTGTTTATGCTTTTTCAACTGAGAATTGGACAAGACCAACAAAAGAAGTTGATTTTCTTATAAATCTTTTTAGCGAGGTTTTAAAAAACGAAATTAAAGAGATACATGAAGAATCAACAAAAATAAAATTTATTGGAGATTTAACTCCTTTCCCAAAAAATTTAAAAGAAATAATATCTAGTTCAGAAACACTTACTAAAAACAATAATAAATTTTTATTCAATGTTTGTGTTAATTACGGAGGCCGACAAGAAATAGTGAAAGTTGCAAAAGAACTAGCATTAAAATCTTCTTCTGGAGAAATAAAACCAAGTGAAATTAATGAAGAATTATTTAATTCAGAGTTATTAACTAGAGGAATTAAGGATCCAGAATTACTAATAAGAACTAGTGGTGAAAAAAGGATAAGTAATTTTTTATTATGGCAATTAGCATATTCAGAAATTTATATATCTGACGTACTTTGGCCAGAATTCAATGAGCATGAATTTCTTAAAGCAATAATTGATTACCAATCAAGAAATAGACGTTTTGGCGGTATAGAATCATTACCAAATGAATCTTTTGAAGATTCTCAATATATTTCCTAATAAAAATGGCTAATTCGAATAATCAGTTATTAAAAGAAATTAGGTTTGATTGGAATAAAGCGGAGATTTTGAAAATACTTAATATGCCCCTTATTGATTTAATGTGGGAATCACAAACCGTTCACAGGAAATTCAACAAATACGATATTCAATTAGCATCATTGTTCAGTGTAAAAACTGGTGGATGCGAGGAAAATTGTTCGTACTGTAGCCAATCAATTTATAGTGCTAGCGAAATTAAAAGTCATCCACAGTTTCAAGTTGAAGAGGTTTTAGCAAGAGCACAAGTAGCAAAAAATGAGGGTGCAGATAGGTTTTGTATGGGTTGGGCGTGGAGAGAAATTAGAGATGGGAAATCATTTAATGCAATGTTGGAGATGGTTAGCGGTGTAAGAGATTTAGGGATGGAAGCATGTGTTACTGCGGGGATGCTTACAGAAGAACAAGCTTCCAGACTGGCTGATGCAGGCTTGACCGCGTATAACCACAATCTTGATACTAGTCCTGAGCATTATAAAAATATTATTACGACTAGAACTTATCAAGACAGACTAGACACTATCAAAAGAGTAAGAAATGCAGGAATAAATGTTTGTTGTGGGGGAATAATAGGCTTGGGTGAAACTAATGGCGATAGAGCATCTCTTTTGGAAGTGCTTTCAAACATGAATCCTCACCCTGAAAGTGTTCCTATAAATTCATTAGTTGCTATTGAAGGCACTGGTTTAGAAGATAATGAAGATATTGATTCTATCGAAATGATAAGGATGATCGCTACAGCAAGAATTCTTATGCCTAAAAGTAAAATAAGACTAAGTGCAGGGAGAGAAAAGCTTTCAAAAGAAGCCCAAATATTATGTTTTCAATGTGGGGCAAATTCAATTTTTTATGGAGATGAGTTACTCACAACTTCAAATCCATCTTTCCAATCAGACAGAGAACTTCTTAAAGAGGTTGGAGTATCATTTAACAAAGATTTTGAAACTTGTGAAAAAACATTATCTTCTTTATGAAAGGCAAAAATTATAAAATAGTTTCTCTTTACTCTTTCTTCCCATTTCAAGAAAACTTAATTCTTGATCTAAAAAATAAATTATTAGAAATCGAAAATGAAAACGATCTTTCAGGTTTATTTATTTTTGCTAGTGAGGGCATTAATGGAACTATTTGTGCTGAGAAAAGTGTAATTGATATTGTTATCAATTTACTTAATAAATATGCTGATAATAGAAATTTAAATATTAAAGTAAATTTTTCAAAAAACAAAGTCTTCAAAAAATTAAAAATAAAAATCAAGAAAGAAATAGTTACAATGGGTGTCCCTAAATTAAACCCTTCAGAAGATAATGGGACATATATTGACTCAGCTGATTGGAATAAGTTAATTAAAAATCAAAATACAATAGTCATTGATACTAGAAATCATTATGAGGTGTCTATAGGTACATTTCAGAACTCAATAAACCCAAATACAAAAAATTTTAGCGAATTCCCCAAGTGGGTAGATGATCATTTAGATACCCATTTAGAAAATAAAGAATCTACAAATATAGCAATGTTTTGTACCGGAGGAATAAGATGTGAAAAAGCTACTACTTTACTAAAAAAGAAAGGTTATAAAAATATATATCACCTACAAGGGGGCATCCTTCAATACCTTGACGATATACCAAAAGAAAAAAACTTATTTGAAGGTGAATGTTATGTTTTTGATAAAAGAGTTGCGTTAGATCAAGATTTAGAAAAAGGCTCCTATTCGATTTGTCATGCATGTGGAATGCCAGTTTCAATTCAAGATCAAGAAAGAAAAGAATATAGAAAGGGTATCCAATGTCATTTCTGCATAGATCAATTCAGTGATGATGATAGGAAAAGGTTTGAAGAAAGACAAAAACAGATCGACAGATTAAAAGTGGCAAATCACAAAATCCATAAGGACTAATTTTCAAAATCATGACGGTTGAAGATTTAGAAAAATTAGCAAGTAACATTGGATTATTAATTAAAATTCAAGTTAGAGAAACTCTTGGATTATGTTTCTTTAGAATCGTTATAGCAGAACAGAAAGATAACATCATTAAGATTTGGGCCGAAATGAAAGGTTGGACTTATTTAAATAAACAAGGTATTCAGCTTGATACATTAAGAATCCTTAGTAAGGCTCCTGCTTTTGTTTCGGAATTAATATGGGCAACAACTATGGCTTGGGCAATTGAAAAAAAATCAAGCAACAAAGCAAGACTTTTAGCTATTTTTGATAGTGAAGGATATAGTAAAAAACTTGTAAGATATTTCAAGTTAATAGGATTCAAAATTGTAAAAGAAGTTGGTTCTAGCCCAGAAGATCTTTTATTAAGATTGGTTTGGGGAGGTGCAGGTACACTTATGAACGGAGAATGTATTTCAATATTGAAAAAACTTGAAAAGAAACTCTCTTTAGTTGAAGAAAGTTAACCCGCATGATAACTACTTCTAACTAATGGCCCAGAAGATACTTTTTTGAATCCTAATTCCTTAGAGAAGCGATATAAATATTCAAACTCTAATGGATCCCAATATTTCTTAACTGCCAAATGATTGAATGAGGGCCTTAAATATTGGCCAATTGTAATTTGATCACAATCTATTTTTTTAAGATCGTAAATTGTATTTTTTATTTCATCCAATGTTTCCCCAAGACCTAACATAATGCCTGATTTAGTTTGAATATGAGGAGCAATATCTTTTGACTTTTCTAGTAAACTTAGGGATTTTTTGTAATTTGCACCCCTCCTAACCTCTTTTTGCAGTCTTTCAACAGTTTCAAGATTATGATTAAAACATATTGGATTTTTTTCTAAAATCATCTTCAATCTCTCAGTCTGAAGGTTATTAGTTTCATTAAAATTTTTGCCCCCACCCCATAAATCGGGAGTTAAAACCTCTATTTTAATTGTTGAATCAATTTTTCTAATCGCATCAATTGTAGTTATAAATAAATTTGCTCCATGATCAGGGAGATCGTCTCTAGCTACAGATGTCAAAACAACATATTTCAAATTTAGTACTTTCACTGCTTCAGCGACTTGAGTAGATTCATCAATATTGATAGACCTAGGTCTACCTTTATTTACCTGACAAAAAGCACATGAACGAGAACATATCGATCCACCAAGTAAAAAAGTGGCTGTTCCTGAGGCATAACATTCTGCTCTATTTGGACATCTTGCTTCTTCACAAATAGTATGAATATTTGATTTTTTGATGAGAGTTTGTATTTTTTCGAACTCTGAAGCTTTACTAATAGGAAATTTAATCCAAGAGGGAAGTCTTAAGATTTTTTCTTTCTTGATTAGATTATTGTCTCTCATTTTCTAATTTAGTTTTGTTCTTCCCTCTAAAGCCCTTGCAAGTGTAACTTCATCCACATATTCAAGTTCACTGCCCATTGGAAGGCCATATGCAATTCTCGTAACTTTAGTAAAAGGGGCTAACAATTTCCCAATATAAAGACTTGTTGTATCTCCCTCAACACTGGGGGTCAATGCCAATATGATCTCATCTATTTCAGACTTACTAACTCTTTCTACCAAGCTTCTTATTTCTAAGAGTTCGGGGCCAACTGAATCCATTGGAGATATTAAACCACCAATAACATGGTAAACACCTTTAAATTCTCTGGCGCGCTCCAAAGCAAGCAAATCTTTAGTTTCTGCTACTACACAGATTAGTTTTTGATTTCTTTCAGTATTTTTACAAATTTCACATTCATCTTCTGAAGTCAAATTGAAACATTTCTTGCAACGACCAACATTACTATGTGCTTCTAACAGAGCCTTTGAAAAATCTCTAATTGTACTTTCAGGTTGTTTTAAAATAAACAGAGCTAGTCGTTGCGCTGTTCTTGGACCAATCCCTGGGAATTTCTCAAAATGACCAATTAATTTTGAAAGCGGTTTAGTATAAGTAATCAAAATTAAACTATTTCTAGGAATAATTTAGACGCAAAATTCTGAATTGCCATAATTGTTTGCTTTTAATGTCTTATTATGTTTTTAGTTAGTAATTTCAAACAAAATGAAAAATATTAAATTTAACCCTTTCAAATATTTATTTTTGATTTTTTTGTGTTTAACATTGAGTGCTTGTAGCGGCGGACTCAATGCGGGATTAGAAGCTTATCAAAGTCCAGATGGAAGATATGCCTTTTTGTATCCAACAGGATGGACTAGAGTAAAAGTAGATGGAGGACCTGAAATTATTTATCATGATTTAATAAATAGTAATGAGACCTTAAGTTTAGTTATTTCTGATGTAAATAAAGAGGTTCAATTAGAACAATTAGGAAGCCCAAGTGAAGTAGGTCAAACATTAATTGATAAAGTAATTGCTCCGAAAGGTTCAGGTAGAGAAGTAAAACTTATAAATGCCAATCAGAGGGAGGCATCTAATCATATTTTTTATGATTTAGAGTATGAATTAAATTTAAATGAACAGGCCAGACACGAATTAGCTACTGTCGTAATTGATAGAGGAACACTTTACACTTTCGCTGTGGGTACAAATGAAGAGAGATGGAATAAAGTTGACGGTATGTTTAGTAATGTAATTGAATCATTTAACTTCTTAATATAGTTTAAAATTCTACACTAGATTCCTACTTGAACATTCCATAAATCAGCATATATTTTTTCCTGATCTAATAGTTCTTTATGTTTTCCGCTTTCAACTATTTTACCTTTATCAATAACAAGAATATTATCCGCATTTTTTATAGTGCTTAATCTATGAGCTATTACTATAGTTGTTCTTTCTTTTGTGATTTTAGATAAAGATTTTTGAATTAAAGCCTCTGTTTCATTATCAACTGAGGCTGTAGCTTCATCTAATATTAATATTGGAGCATCCTTTAAAACAGCTCTCGCTAAGGCAATTCTTTGACGTTGTCCGCCTGAGAGTCTTTGACCTCTTTCCCCGACTATAGTTTTGTAACCATCTGGTAATTGTTCAATAAATTTATGAGCTTCAGCAATCTTTGAAGATTTAATAATATCTTTAAGACTTGGGTTAATTGATCCATAAGCAATATTTTCTTGTACACTGCCATGAAATAAATAAGTTTCTTGACTTACTAGAGAAATACACTTTCTTAAATCTCTCAAATTTATTTCTTTGATAGAAATGCCATCCAAGGTTATTGAGCCATTATTACTATCATAAATCCTAAGTAGAAGTTTTATTATTGTACTTTTTCCAGAACCTGTTAGACCAACAATTCCTAACGTTGAGTTATTTTCAATTTTGAAATTTATGTTTTTTAAAGTTAAATCTCGTCCAGGATAATTAAAGTTTATATTACTAAAAATAATTTCTCCTTTGATATCTTTAGGTTCGATTTTTATTTTTCCATCTTTTATTTTTATAGGCGTATCTATAAGATCTATTACTCTATCTATTGAAGCCATAGATCTCTGAAAATCATCTAAAACATGCCCCAGAGTAGTTAAAGGCCATAATAGTCTTTGTGTAATAAACACTAAAAAACTATAAGTTCCTACATCAAGTGTCTTATTCCAAGTTTGAAAACCTCCAACTAACAGAATCGCTATAAAAGCAAATAAGATTGCAAATCTTATAAGCGGGATAAAAGCAGAAGATAATTTTATTGCCGCCTTATTACTTCTTTGATATTCGAGACTTTCTTTATTTAATCTATTTAGTTCCCATTTTTCTTTAGTAAAACTTTTTATAGTAAGAATTCCACTTAAATTATTATTAAGTCTTGATGCTAACAGTCCAGCTTTATTTCTAACATCTCTATATTTTGGAGAAAGCTTCCTTTGAAATTTAATTGATCCTAGAAATATGATTGGAATAGGAAAGAAAGCAAATAAAGCAATTTTTGGTGCAACAAAAATCATAGTGCCCCCAATTATTAAGACAGTTATAAATAACTGAATAATCTGATTAGCCCCTTGGTCTAGAAATCTCTCAAGTTGATTTATATCATCGTTCAAAATAGATAATAGTCTTCCAGTATTATCATTTTCAAAAAAATCCATATCTAATTCCTGGATATGCTCATAAGCTTTAATTCTTAATTTATGTTGCGATAGCTGAGCCAAATTTCTCCATAAAATTGAATATAAATATTCAAAGGAGGATTCACCAGACCATACTATTCCTGAAGCAAATGCAAGAAAAATCAGTTGTGCTGGAACTTCTTTTATCCCAAAACCAGCAATCCATGAATTCTGTTCCTTTACAACGATATCCACCGCAAGACCAATTATTACAGGGGGAGCTAAATCTAATATTTTATTAATTATGGAACTAAAAAAAGCGAAAAAAAGTAACCTTCTTTCTTCAATTAGATTCAAATAAAGTCTAATTATTGGATTTTCATTGTTCTTAGACCTCATAAAATAACAATTAAATTTTTCTGTTATGGTTTAAATTTTCTTTAGTTTTTAATATACACTTTGTTTTTGCATCTTGATGACTTGTAGTTTGTGAAAATTCTTTGAAGTAACATTCACAAGTTTCATGCGCAATTTCTTCACTATATACCATTTCTGCTTTCATCATCTCCTCTTTAACACTCTGAAGACAAAATAATTTAATTATTGAATTTTGTTTAGTTTGGGCTAAATAATAACTATTAAAAGAGTTAAATAGGATCATCAGATTCACAAAAATAAAGAATTTATATTTGCTAGCTTTCATTCTCTATAACTAGTTTCTGACTTTAATTTTTTTTAATTTATTTTTAGTTTCTCTATGCAGATCTCTGGGTAAATCTACCAAACTATAATCATTAAAAATCTGTATCTTACCTATGGATCTTCCATTTATATTAGTTGAATTGCAGATTGAAGATATAATATTTGCAACTCTAACCCCATCATATTTACCAAAGTTAAATTTATAGGTTTCAAAAGAATCATTTTGATAATTATTTCTTCTATTTGAATTTCTCATACGATTATTACTATTTCTATTTAATCTATTTCGATCAGTATTATTTTGTTTATGAATCCAAGAATCATCTTCATTAACAAAAAATGATTTATTACCTATTACTAAATTAATTGCAGCCATTGCAATATTTGTATCATCCATAGAGTATTTTTCTTTTAAATTATCTAGTACATCAATAATCAAAGCCTTATTTTCTTCATTTTCATCTTTAGCTAAAGAACTATCATTAACATTCTCTAAAAGTTTCTCCATCCTTTTTTCATTTATTATTTTATTACTTGGTATGTTAATTTCTTCAATTGTAGTTCTTGTTGAGTTTTCTAAGTTTCTTAGGAAATGTTTTTCTCTTTGATTAACAAATAAAATTGCTTCTCCTGATCTTCCTGCCCTTCCAGTTCTTCCAATTCTATGAGTATATGTTTCCTTATCAAAAGGAAAATCGTAATTAACAACAAGTTTTATTCTCTCAACATCTAATCCTCTAGCTGCGACATCAGTCGCAACAAGGATATCTATAAATCCTTTTTTTAATCTATCTACAGTATTTTCTCTTTGATTTTGAGGTATATCTCCATTAAGTACTGCCACTGTATGGCCTGAATTCTCTAAAGCTTCGGCTATTGAGGTAGTAAGGAGTTTAGTTCTCACAAAAATTATTACTCCCTCGTTATTAAGTTCTAATATTCTTTTTAATGCATCTAACTTATGATGCCTTTGTACATAAAGAAATTTTTGCGAAATTAATTGAGTTTCTTTTTTGACACTTTTGATTAATATTTCGGCGGGATCATTTAGATATTTTTTCGCTATATTTCTTATCTCAGTAGGCATTGTTGCTGAAAACAATACCATCTGCTTATTTTCCGGAAGTTGATCTATTATCCATTCAATATCTTCAAGAAAACCCATATTTAACATTTCATCTGCCTCATCTAAAACAAGACAATTTATATCTTTAATTTTAAAAGTTCCCTGCCTTATATGATCCATTATTCGGCCAGGGGTTCCTACTACTACGTCAACTTTTCTTTTCAATGCAGAAATTTGATTTCGATAGTCTGTACCTCCATATATTGCAACCGTCTTAAAATTACTAGATTCTGAACTATAACTTTTAAAAGATTCTGCCACTTGAGTTGCTAATTCTCTTGTAGGAGTCATAACTAAAACTTTGGCATTTAATTCTTTATTATCTGCAAGTTTTTCTATTAATGGTAATGCGAAAGCTGCAGTCTTTCCTGTTCCTGTTTGTGCTTGGCCTAGTAAATCTCTGCCTAACATAAGTTCCGGAATTGCAGCTTTTTGGATGGGTGTTGGATTTTTATATCCTTTATTTCTTAACGAACTTAAGATCGATTGATTAAACCCAAAATCTATAAATCCATTCTCATTATAATTTCCTTCTGATACTTCCAATGGTTGAGATTCAATTTCTTTTTTGTTCTCTAAGTTCTTTAACTCAAGCGGGGAAGGATCTTCATTCTGAGATTTTTCCTGCTCACTATTAAAAGAGTTACTATCTTTTTTTAAAACCATTTTAAATGCCTAATAATCTTCTGATTAGGCATTCAACAAATATCTAAATTGACTTGAATTGTTGACTAGCCTTACAGAGCCCAATTATTAATCTAACATCTTAGGGTTCAGATCTTAATAATTTCTCAAAAATAAGATTTAATTTAAATAATATATATTTAGATATTTTTTCGCTCTTGTAACAGCAGTATAAAATAACCTTCTTTCAAAATCATCTCTACAAAAGATATTTTCACTATCTTTTATTTCTTTTACAGCAAATTGATTTCTTCTATATTTTTGTGCCCACAGAATACTTACTCTATCAGATTCACTTCCTTGAGATTTATGTATAGTAATGGCAATTGCTGGGACAACATTTTCTAAACTAGATGGATCAATTAATGCGACAATTTCTTCGTTGTTATCATTAAATTTTCTAAAAAGATATTTTCTTTTATTTTTTAAACCTATAATTACTCCGATATCCCCATTTGACAATCCAAGCTCATTATTATTTTTTGTGCACATTATCGGAACACCCTCATTAAGAGTTTTAAGGTCAAATGGTTTTTTTTGACCAAAAATAATTTCATTCAAATATTCAACACTCCATATTCCAGAATTTTTTTCGCATAAAATCAAGTGACTTTTTAAATCCAGAAATATCTTATTTACCAAATCTTTTTCATAAAGCAATAAATTATCAATACCCTCATCAAATATATATTTTTTTTTACTTAAATTTGAAGTTGAAATATTTAACTTTTTTAGATGACTTGTAATCGAAAAAATTAAATCTTTTGGAATATCTTTTTCTCTACTTTTTGAAATAGTAACTTCTTTTGAATTGTTATCTTTTTCTAATTCTTTAATCTTTTGATTAAGTAAAGAATAATTATTATTAAATATTAAACTACTAATTAAAGCTATATCTCCAATATTTCTATAAGTTTTTTCTAAATTTACTAAAGAAGATTTAATTGAACTATTTTCTCCATATTCAAACAAATAATTCCAGATAGAGCAATTATTTACTGGAGACAATTGATTTTTATCTCCAACTAAAATAATTTTACAGTCCTTTGCTAGTAAACCTAAAACTGATTCAATCAAATCGATATTAACCATTGACATTTCATCAATTATGAAAATATCAAGTTCTTTTAGTTTAAATTTCAGCTTAAAAGATTTATTTTGAGAATTTAAAATCCATCTATGTAAAGTTTGAAATTCTATTTGGTCTAGAGATTTGCTAAAGGAAATATTTTTTTTATTATTAAAAGCTTCTTTTAGACGAGCTGTAGCTTTACCCGTTGGAGCAGACAACCCAATATTTAAAAAGTTATCAAATCTAAGGAGATCTATTATTAAGTTTATTATTAAAGTGGTTTTACCTGTACCTGGTCCACCTTGAAGGAAAACTAAATTTGAGTATTTTAATATATTTTTAATTTGATAAATTTTATTATCATCCTTATTAATTAAAGAGTTTATTAAATTATCGGTATCTATTTTTTTTAAAAATAAATTCGTAACTCTTTCTATCTTTTTTGACCATTTTGATAGGGATAATTTTCTATCTAATAATACAAATGGAGAATTAAGTGAACCTATTAAGCCTATATTTTTTAAAACATCTATATGTTTATTGGGCCAGCCATCTTCTAATAATTCAAAGATTATTAAACTATTATCTAAATCAATAATAGTTTCACCATTTTTTTCAAACTCTAATAAAATTTTTATTGAATCTTTTACGAAATTTCCATATTTTTTTTCATTGAATTTGAAAATAACCAAGATTAAATTAAATATATGATCATATTGGAATTTTTTAATCTCCTTAGTATTTTTATGCATTCTAAAAAAGGTTATCTAAATAATTAATTCTCTTTAAAGGTGCTTTGCCAATAAAAACACCTGGAGATGTATCTTTCGACTTAGATTTTTCAAATAATTCAAAATCTGGCAATCCCTTTAGAAAAAAATAAATATATCCTCCTAGATGTTTATGTGGTTGATAATTTTTAAGTCTCCACTTTAATAATCTATGCAATGCTAATAAATAAAGATGAGATTGCAATGGATAATGATGTTTAATCATTTCATTTTTCATATTTTCATAGTTATAGTTTCTTGGTAAACAATCACTATTATCACTTCCTGAAATAAAATTACTTTTCCAATCAATTACCCACCATTTACTATCTTCTAATTTATTTCCTAAAGGGAAAACACAATCAATGCATCCTGAATGGAATCCTTTATTCATAATTTGAAGATCATTTATTTTGTTTGCATATTCTTCACCAAATTCATATTCCTGATCTATAAGAAAGCATTTCGATATATCATGAGAATTAACGTTTCTACCTTCAAAAGATAGAGTTAAATCATATTTAAGCTCCTTAATTAAGTATTTATTTGGAATATCAACTAGTTTCTTGTTTTGTAATTCACTTCCTAAAGATAAATTTATAATTCTCAAAATCGCATCCTTTACTTTAAAAGCCAGAGAAGTATCGATTTGATGAAAGTTCAATTCCTCAATAATTAAATCAATTAATTCTTGATCATTATCATTTCCAAATTCAAATCTTTCTATTATTTTGTGTAAGCAAGTCCCAGCAATAGTTCCTTTTGGGAATTCACTTAAGGGATTTGGATAAGAAAAATAATTAGGATAATTCTTTGAGTTCCTAAGATTAGACTCTTTTATAATTGATATATTATCTTCATAATCCTTATATTGATTAATGAATGTATCAATATTTTTATCGCTACGTATCCAAGAAGAATAACTTGAATAGGAAATTAATTGATAAGAATTAAATTCCTTAGATATTTTTTTATTAAAGTTATCGATTTTCCAAAGATCATTATTAATTCGGTTGGTTTGGAACTTAGAAAAAATTTCTTTTATTTTCTTTTTTTCTATCGTGTCTTCAAAAGTAGACTTATAAATATTAATATTTTCCAAATTTTTAAGTAAATCATTATTTAAAATATTATTTGTATCCTCTAAATCATTAAAAACTATAAGTTTATATTTGCTCCTTGTAAGTGCTACATAAACTAACCTTTCACTTTCTTTAAATAAGTCTTCTTCCTCTATTAATTTAAATTTTTGAACCTTCTCATAATTATTAGAGATATTAATATATATATTTCTATCAATATTTGATTTCCAAATTGGTCCTTTAATTTTATTTGATTTATTAGAAATAATAGAAAGATATGGACATAGGACCATATCAAATTCCAGGCCCTTACTACTATGAATGGTTGACAGATTTATTCCATTTTGTAGATTAAAATCTTTTATCAAAAAATCTTCTCCAGTACAAATTCTTAAAGAATGATCTAACTGATTTTTATACCAGTTAAAAACCTTATTGAGATTAAAATCATTATTCATTAATTCTATTTCAACAATTTCTGAAAGTTGAAATAAATTTGAATTTAAATCAGAATCCTGAATAATCGAGGATGACTTGTAATTTATAAGAAGTTCATTAACAATATTTAAAAACCCTTTTTCTCTTAATTCCTGTGACCAAGTAATGCATTTGTTAATTAGAATTTCTAAATTATTACTGATTCCATCATCAAGTAATTCTTCTGATTCAATTTCTATAAACTTTGAAGCGGCAAGCAAAGCTATATTTTTTAAATACCTAGGATTTAATAAACAGTCAATTAATAAAAATAATAGAGAACTTGCTTCTGTATCAAAAATATTTTGTTTATTTTGAATTTTGCATGGAAGGTTAAATTTATTAAATTTGTTTTTCAAATCTAAGCATTGTGAATTATTTAATGTAAGAATCGCAATTTTATTAATATCAATTTCTTTATTATTTAAAATAAAGTTAACTATGTAATTAGTTACAAGATCCTCAATATCAGTCTCTTTTTTTGAAAATTCTACAATTTCAAATACATCCTTAAATTTAAATTCAGAATTAATATTTTCATTAATTCTAGAGGTTAATTTCCTGTAATTTAGTTTTGATTGTTTAAGTCCATTTTTATAAAGTTTATTGACGACGTCCATTAACTTGTTTGAGGATCTATAGTTATCTGTAAGACTAAAAACTTCGATTGCATTTGATCTGGCATCTAAGTAAGTTTCAATATCTCCACCTCTAAATTTATAGATCGCCTGTTTTGGATCACCTACACAAAGTAAAAAATGATTTTTGGTATTAAAGAACTTTTTAATTAAATTCCACTGAGTACTATCTGTATCTTGAAACTCATCTACTAAGACACATTTAAATCTTTGTTGAATTTTAGATAGAGCAATACTATTAATAATTTCTGAATCTAGAAATTTATTTTCTATAGTCTTTATAAGATCATTGAAATTGAAAATAGAAAAACTTTTCTTTAATTCTATTAATTTTATATAAGCTAGTTGGGTAAATATTCTTACAAATTCAGTATAGAAACCTTCTTTTATTTTATAGATCTTATCTTGTAGTAAATTAAATTCAGTAAAATCTAATTTAAGGTTATGTTTTTTAATTTCTTTATATATATTTTCATTATAAAAATATTTGA
>QCHG01000011.1 GCA_003278045.1 Prochlorococcus sp. AG-402-A04
TTAAAGGAAGCAATTAACAGTAACAATGATTCAGAAATAAAAAATGAATTTGGGGATATTTACTTTACCCTTCTGAATCTCTCAAACTTTTTAAAAATAAATCCTGAATCAGCTCTTCAAAAAACTAATAAAAAATTTTTAGACAGATTTTCAATCATTGAGCATAATGCAGGCGATAATATTAAAAAACAAACTCCTAAAGACTTTCAAAGGCTTTGGCAAATAGCCAAGCGAAAACTTAAAAGAAAAAATTCTTAAAAGCAAATGACTAATATTGCAACATGGATAGATGAATATCATAAAGGCTCAAGATTCGGTCTAAATGGAGATATTTTAATTAAACAAAAATCACAATATCAAGAAATTATTGTTATTGAAAATGAATACTATGGCAGAGCTTTAATGCTTGATGGTTGTTGGATGACATCAGTAAAAGACGAAAAATATTATCATGAGTGTCTTGTGCATCCAGCATTAAGTAGCATTAACGAAAAATCTAATGTACTAATTATTGGTGGAGGAGACGGCGGTACAGCAAGAGAATGCGTTAAATATTCTCAGATATCAAAAATTGATCTAGTAGAAATTGATGCGGAAGTAATCAAAATATGTAAAAAATTTTTAAAAGAAATTGGAGGCGAAGCATGGAATGACAAAAGATTAGAAATACATGTTGATGATGGTGTTAAATGGGTAAAAAAAACAAGGGATAATTTTTACGACGTTATTTTTATAGATTGTTCAGATCCCTCAGAATTGTCAAATTTATTATTTTCAGATTCTTTTTATAAAGAATGTAAAAGAATACTTACACCAAAGGGGATATTAGCAACGCAAAGCGAATCTCCTGAATCCTTCAAAAATGTTCACATAAATATTTTGAAAACCCTAAAAAAAATATTTAAAGTTTCTGAAACTATGTATTCCTTTGTGCCTATATATCCAAGCGGGATTTGGAGTTGGACATTCGCTTCTTCAGAAGATCTAAATTTATCAAAGCAAAATTATGATGATGTCCTAAAAATAGAAAAAGGATGTGAAATTTGGAATTTAAATTTTCAAAATGGAGCATTCAAAATGATGCCAAATAAAATTGTAAAAGAACTAGATTCATAAGATGACAAAAAATTTATTTGATAACGAAAATGCAATTTATATGGGAGCAAAAAGAAGTCCCAAGAATTGCTCAATTGGTATATTTGGCGTTAATTATGACGGGACATGTTCGTTTAAACCAGGAGCAAGATTTGGTCCAGAAGCAATAAGACAAGTCAGTTCTTGTTTAGAAACATATTGTCCAAAAATAAAAAAAGACTTAGAGGATGTTATGTATGTTGATTTTGGATCAATACTAATTGATAAAAATGACTCAAAGTCCGTTATTGAATCGGTTAAATCAGCAACAAATTATTTAATTAGTAAACGCCTTAGTCCAATTATGCTTGGAGGCGAACACTCTATTACAAGAGGTGCTATTGAAGCATTAGTAAAAAAATATCCAGATTTGATATTGGTTCAACTTGATGCTCATGCAGATTTAAGGGAATCATATATAGGGAATGAACATAGTCATGCTTGTACTATGAAAAGATGCTTAGAAGTGCTACCTGAAAAAAAAATTTTGCAAGTAGGAATTAGAAGTGGGACTAAAGAAGAATTTCAAATTATGCATAACAACAACCAATTAGTTAACTTTTGTCCAGGCGGAAATGCACATGAATTAAAACAAGCTCTTCTACCATACGCGAAGTCTCCAATCTATTTAACAATAGATTTAGATTGGTTTGATCCCAGTTTACTAGCAGGGACGGGCACTCCAGAACCGGGAGGATTTTTTTGGAATGATTTTGAAGAAATAATGAAAACTTTAAAAGACCTTAGAATCGTGGCTTCAGATATTGTGGAATTATCTCCAGAAATTGATAAAAGCGGAGTAAGTAGCATAGTTGCAGCCAAAGTACTTAGAAGCTTAATTTTGTCATTAGAAAATATGCAATAAAAAATTTCTAAACTACAGTGTAAAAATACTAAATAAAAACTAAATATTTCATGGATTTGCTAAAAAGTCCTCTTTATTCAAAATATGTTGAATCCAATGCAAAATTAGTAGATTTTGCAGGTTGGGAAATGCCCATATCATTTTCAGGATTAATTAAAGAGCATGAATCAGTTAGATCTTCAGCAGGATTATTTGATATTTCTCATATGGGTGTGATTTCTATCAAAGGAATCAATCCAAAGGATTATATTCAAAAACTTTTTCCTACTAATTTATACTCCTTTTCTGCAGGACAGGGACTCTATACAGTAATGCTCAATGATAAAGGAGGTATAATAGATGACTTAATAATTTATGACCTTGGTATACAAGAAAATGACATATCAGAATTATTGTTAATAGTTAATGCAAGTAGATATGAAGAAGATTTTCAGTGGATAAAAAATAATTTAAATATGTCTGAAATTTCGATAACAAACTTTAAAAAAGACAAAGTACTTTTAGCACTACAGGGAAAAAACTCATTCAATTTATTTGAAGAATGGATTGAATCTTCGATCTCACATATCCCTAACTTTGGATGCGAATATAAAATTTTTGAACATATTTCGCCTAAAGAAAAAATTTTCTTTTCAAAGACTGGCTATACAGGGGAAAATGGCCTAGAAATACTTTTATCTAAAAAAGCAGCAACTAATTTATGGGATTTCTCAATTTCCAAAAATGTTGCACCTTGTGGTTTAGGAGCCAGAGATACTCTGAGACTTGAAGCAGGCATGCATCTTTATGGTCAAGACATAAATGAAGAAACTTCTCCATATGAAGCAGGGTTAGGCTGGCTAGTACATCTAGAAAATAATCACGAATTCTTTGGAAGAAGATTTCTTGAAGAGCAGTCAAGAGTAGGTATTCAAAAAAAGTTAGTTGGTCTCTCTATAGAAGGTAAAGCAATAGGAAGAAAAGGTTGCATAGTTTTTAAAGGTGAAGAAAATATTGGAACTATCACAAGCGGCAGTTGGTCTCCAACTAAACAACAAGCTATAGCTTTTGCATACATCAATACTTCGCATGCCTTTATAAATAATGAAATTCAAATATCAATAAGAGGCAAAAAATTCAAAGGAGTAATAACAAAGAGAGCGTTTTATAAAAAAAATTATTAACTAAATTTACCCTCAAAGAATTATTATAAGTTATTGATAAATAAATCATACTTAGATGAGAAACAAAATTTGCAAAGAACTCAATAATACAGATATCGGTAAATTAGTTAATTTATGCGGATGGGTAGATAGAAGAAGAGATCATGGTGGTGTAATTTTTATTGACTTAAGAGACCATAGTGGATTTCTACAAATAACAATTAACCCCGATGATGGTGCAGATCTATTTAAACAGGCGGAAACTCTAAGAAATGAAACAGTAATAATGGTTACCGGAATTATTAACGAAAGGCCAAAAGATTCAATAAATAAAAATTTAAGTACTGGAGAGTTAGAGCTTAAAGTTAAAGATTTGCAAATTCTCAACCAAATTAAAAAAAACCTACCTTTTCCAGTATCTATACATGATTATGAAAATACAAAAGAGGAACTCAGATTAAAATATAGATACCTTGATTTAAGAAGAGGCAAATTACTAGAAAATTTAAAAACAAGACATAAAATTATTAAAGTTGCTAGAGAATTTCTTGATAATTTTGGATTTACAGAAGTAGAAACTCCATTACTTACAAAATCAACTCCAGAAGGCGCTCGCGATTTTCTTGTTCCTGCTCGTCTTTCGAATGGAGAATTTTTTGCTCTACCTCAATCCCCACAACTATTTAAACAACTTTTAATGGTGGGAGGCTTAGATAAGTATTATCAAATCGCAAAATGTTTCCGTGATGAAGATTTAAGGGCAGATAGACAGCCAGAGTTTACGCAATTAGATATTGAAATGAGCTTTATTAATGAAGAAGAAATAATCTCTTTTAATGAAAGTCTTATAAAAACAATATGGAAAGAAGTATTAAATATTGATTTTGATAATGCTTTTCCAAGAATGTCATGGCAAGCAGCAATGGATAATTACGGCACTGATAGACCAGACACTAGATATCAAATGTTATTAAAAGATTTAGGAGAAGTATTAGGTGATATTGGCTTTAATATTTTCACCAAAGCAATTAAGTCTGGAGGTTTTATAAAATCCATAACAGTCAAAGGAGGTAATTTAAGTATTAGCAACGTAAGAATTAAACCCGGAGGTGATATCTTCCAAGTAGCTCAAGATGCAGGAGCTGGTGGATTGGCCTTTATAAGAGTCAAAGGAGATGAGCTGGAGACTATTGGGGCAATTAAAAATAATCTAAATAAAGAGCATATAGCTGATATTTTAAGAATCACCGAAGCGCAAGATGGAGACTTAATCCTCTTGGGTGCTGGAGATAAACAAATTGTCAACCAGTCATTAGATAGAGTGAGACAATACATCGCAAAAGACTTGAATCTCATAGATAAAAGTAAATGGAATTTCTTATGGGTAACTGATTTCCCGATGTTTGAGAGAAATGAAGAGGAAAATAGATATGAAGCTTTACATCATCCTTTTTGTTCTCCAAAAAATATAAATTCTAAAGATCCTGAAAACTTGCAAAAAGAACTCGAAGATTCTGTAGCAAATGCTTATGACTTAGTTCTTAATGGCTTGGAATTAGGGGGTGGCTCTTTACGTATTCATGAAGCAAACTTGCAAAGAGAGGTTTTGAAAACGGTAGGACTTACTGCTAAAGAAGTTAATGAAAAATTTGGATTTTTAATAGAAGCCTTAGAAATGGGTGCTCCTCCTCATGGTGGAATAGCGTTTGGATTAGATCGTATTACCATGCTGATCATAGGCGCAGATTCAATCAGAGAAACCATTGCGTTTCCAAAAAATCAACAAGCAAAATGCCTTCTCACAAATGCACCCTCAAATGTCTCTGAATCACAATTAAAAGAATTAGATATTGAAATAACAATTGATGAATAAGAATATATATGGATGTTCTAAAAGTTTTTTGTTTAAATAAAATATAAGGAGGATGAGCTTAATTAAAAATATTTAATGTCAAAATTTGTATTTGTCACTGGAGGAGTAGTTTCTAGCATCGGCAAAGGAATTGTAGCTGCAAGCTTAGGAAGATTATTAAAGTCTAGAGGATATAGTGTTTCAATATTAAAACTAGATCCATATCTCAATGTTGATCCAGGCACAATGAGTCCTTTCCAACATGGAGAGGTATTTGTAACCGAAGATGGGGCTGAAACTGATTTAGATTTAGGTCACTATGAAAGATTTACTGATACTGCAATGACTAGGCTAAATAGTGTCACCACAGGATCTATCTATCAAGCTGTTATAAATAAAGAAAGAAGAGGTAGTTATAACGGAGGAACTGTACAAGTAATACCTCACATAACCGGAGAAATTAGAGAAAGGATTCATAGAGTAGCCGCTAACAGCAATGCAGATATTATTATTACTGAAATTGGTGGAACAGTTGGTGATATTGAATCTTTACCTTTTTTAGAGGCAATAAGAGAATTCAAAAATGATGTCAATAGGAACGATGTTGCATACATACACGTAACATTACTTCCTTACATCAAAACCTCTGGCGAAATAAAAACTAAACCAACACAACATTCAGTGAAAGAATTAAGATCAATTGGAATTCAGCCAGATTTACTTGTTTGCCGAAGTGATAAATCTATCAATGAAGCTCTTAAAAAAAAGCTTAGTGGTTTTTGCGGTGTCAGTATCAACTCTGTAATTGAAGCTTTAGACGCAGACAGTATTTATTCTGTACCTCTTTCTCTAAAAAAAGAAGGTTTATGCAAAGAAACCCTGAAGTATTTAGACCTTGAAGATAAAAAATGTGATTTGAGAAATTGGGAGCAACTAATACACAACTTAAGAAATCCTGGAGATCCAATAAAAGTTGCCCTTGTAGGCAAATATATTGAACTTGGAGATGCATATTTATCCGTTGTTGAAGCTTTAAGACATGCATGCATTGAACAAAAGGCTTTGTTAGATTTACATTGGGTAAGTGCTGAAATGATAGAAAAAAATTCAGCAGAAACTTACTTAAATAAAGTTGATGCAATTGTCGTACCCGGGGGATTTGGCAATAGAGGAGTCAATGGAAAAATTTCGGCTATAAAATTCGCAAGAGAAAATAAAATTCCCTTTTTAGGTTTGTGCCTTGGTATGCAATGTGCAGTTATAGAATGGGCCAGAAATGTAGCTAATCTTCCAGATGCATCTAGTTCAGAACTAGACCCAAACACTCCAAATCCAGTGATACATTTATTACCAGAACAGGAAGATGTAGTTGATTTAGGTGGGACAATGAGACTTGGAGTTTATCCATGTAGATTGACAAAAAATACAACTGGAAAAAGCTTATATGATGAGGATGTTATTTATGAGAGACATCGACATAGATACGAATTTAATAATTACTACAAACAAATTTTTTTAGATTCTGGATACAAAATTAGTGGTACATCACCAGATGGCAGACTAGTTGAGTTAATTGAGTTAGAAAATCATCCATACTTCTTAGCCTGTCAATATCATCCTGAGTTTTTATCACGACCTGGCAAACCTCATCCTTTATTTAAAGGATTAATAAAAGCCTCTCAAGATAAGTTAACTCAATCAAATTAATATTCTTTATTTTTTTGAATGAAAATGACAAATTTTTTACCCTTAGTCGAACAATTTCATTCATTACAAGGTGAAGGTTATCACGCTGGAAAAAGTGCTTTTTTTGTAAGATTAGCCGGATGTAAAGTTGGATGTTCTTGGTGCGATACCAAGAATTCATGGGACGAGAAAAAACACCCTTCTATATCAATTGAAAAAATAATAGATCGTATAAAAATTGCTAGAAAAAAAGGAGCATCTTTTTGCGTTATTACAGGTGGAGAACCTTTACAACATAACTTAGATAATTTTTGCAATGCCATAAAAACAATGACGATGGGAGAAGAACAAAACTCAATGAAAATACATATTGAAACAAGTGGAGTTAATTCGATATCAGGAAGCTATGACTGGATTACTTTATCTCCTAAAAGACACTCACCTCCAAAAAATTATTTTTTAAAAAACTGTAATGAAATCAAAATAATCATAAATGATATAGAAGATATTGAATTTGCTATTCAAATAAAAAAAGAAACTTTAAAACAATATCAACTCTCTAAAAGCGAAGATGACTTAAAAAAAGAAGATAAAATTTTTTATTTACAGCCAGCATGGAACAATAAGAATGGGTTTTCTCTTGCTATCGATTTCGTAAAAAATAACCCCGATTGGAAATTAAGCCTTCAAACTCACAAATACTTAAAAATTAATTGAAATCATATGACTCTTAAAAATAAATCGATAGTAGTTTTATTATCTGGAGGTTTAGATTCTTCTACAGTTACTGGTATCGCCAAAAAATCCGAAGCTAAAATTTTTGGCCTTTCATTTGACTACGGTCAACGTCATAAAAAAGAATTAAATTCTGCATCAATAATTGCAAAACACTTTGATATCGAAGAATTTAAAATTATTAAGCTTGACTTATCTTTATGGGGAGGCTCTTCTTTAACTGATACTCAAAAAAATATTCCAATAGAAGGAGTACAAACTAATAAAATTCCTAATACTTATGTTCCTGGAAGAAATACTATATTTATTTCCGTTGCACTAAGTTATGCGGAAGCAATAGATGCTGATTTTATAGGATTAGGAGTTAATGCACTGGATTATTCTGGTTATCCAGATTGCAGACCTGACTACATTAAAAAATTTCAAGAGTTAGCAGATTTAGCCAATAAAAGAGGAAGAGAAAATAATCCAATAAAACTTTGGACACCACTATTAGATTTAAATAAAGAGGAAATTATTCAATTAGCTTTTGATAATAATGTCCCTTTAGATAAAACATGGAGTTGTTATTCGGGTTATTCAAAACCATGCGGTAAGTGTGATAGCTGCAGAATTAGAAATGCCGCTTATGAAAAATGGCTTAATAACAATAATAAAAAATGAAAATAAAAAAAATAATTCTAGAAAAATGGATAGATCCAGCACTGATTACGCATCATCTAACAAAAAAGTTCGGAGATAATGGATTAGCTTGGCTAGACAGTGATGGCAAAGAAAATGGGGAATGGTCAATAATAGGAATTAAACCAAAAAAAATAATCCAATCAAGAGATATCAATAACTTAGACAAAACTAATAATCCATTTAACAATTTAAGAAATATTGAAAAAGGATTTTGGATCGGATGGTTAAGTTATGAAGCTGGAGTTTTCATAGAACCCAAAAACCCATGGCGAAAATCTAACATGGCAACTTTATGGATTGCATCATATGATCCAATCATTAAATGTAATCTAATAAAAAAAGAAATAATTATCGAAGGCACAAACTCATCTGAACTGGTGAATTATAAAAAAATAATCAACAATATTAAAAATATTGAAGAAGAAAATATTATTAAAACAAATTTGAATTTTGACTTTTCAAAAATCAATTTGGATGAAATGGCTGAAAAATTTCAGAAAAATATTCTTAAATTGAAAAAATTAATTTCCTTAGGAGATATATTTCAAGCAAACCTAACAACTAAATGCGAAATTGAATCTTCAAAAAACTATAATCCTCTAGATATTTATTTGAAAATAAGAAGGAAATTAAGAGCTCCCTTTGGAGGAATAATAATAAATAATGATAATTATAAAGAAGCTGTATTATCTACCTCCCCAGAAAGATTTATAAAAATAGATAATAAAAATTTTGTAGAATCAAGACCAATCAAAGGAACTAGATCCAGAGATAAAGATTTAAATCAAGACGCACTTAATGCGATCGATTTAATAACGAACGAAAAAGATAGAGCCGAAAATATTATGATTGTTGACCTAATAAGAAATGATTTAAGTAAAGTTTGCGAAACAGGCAGTATTATGGTGCCAGAAATATTAAAGCTTGAAAGTTTCATAAAAGTTCATCATCTAACATCAGTAATCAGAGGCAAATTAAAAAAAGGCAAAAACTGGATTGATTTACTAAAAGCTTGTTGGCCTGGGGGCTCTATAACTGGAGCACCTAAATTAAGATCATGCCAGAGACTTTTTGAATTAGAAGAATGTGAACGTGGACCATACTGTGGCTCATTTTTGAAGCTTGACTGGAATGGAGAGTTTGACAGCAATATACTAATAAGATCATTTTTAATTAAAGACAAAAAAATCAATATATATGCTGGTTGCGGAATAGTTATTGACTCAAACCCTGAAGAGGAAACTAATGAACTTAAGTGGAAACTTTTACCGTTAATTGATTCACTCAAATGATTGAAACATTAGGATGGCACAAGGATCAATGGTTAGATATTAATAGAATATTTATTGCTGCTAATAATAGAGGATTAAAATTTGCTGATGGTATATTTGAGACCATTTTGATAAAAGAAAACAAACCTATTCTTTTTGATGAACATCTAAAAAGGTTAGAAAAAAGTAGCAAGATTTTAAATATTAATCTCAAAATAAATAAATTAACTTTGAGAAAACTTATTCACGATGGAATTAGAAAGTTATCGCTTAAAAATAATCAATTTGCTTCAGTAAGAATAAACTATAGTCGAGGAACTAATGAAGGTCGATCACTGAAAATTGATAGCACTTCAGCGACAAAAGATTTGGATAATATATGGCTTGAGTTTTATCGAATCAAACCAAATTTTAATCCAATAAGCGTTTGCATTAGTCAAACAGAAAAAATAAATGAATTCAGTCTTATAAGTAAATGCAAAACATTTTCATATAATCAGGCAATACAAGTTTTGACAGAAGCTAATGAAAAATCATTTGATGATTCTATCCTTTTGAATACTTCAGGTGAACTTTGTTGTGGAAGTACATTTAATCTTCTAATTAAAAGAAATAATCAATGGATAACTCCTAGAAAAGAGAGCGGCTGTTTAGAGGGGGTTATGATTTCTAAAGCTTTAAAATTGAAAATTGTAAAAGAAGAATTAATTTCTCCAGAATTTCAAAATGATGACATAATAGTTGCAATTAATAGCTTATCTTGCAGACAAATTAATCAAGTTAATGATTTAAAGCTTAAACCTGAATTCGATCCAATTTATTTTTGGGATTTATTATATAATTGAACTTTATTAATATCTGGTAAATAGACATCAGATACTTTAGTTATATTGTTATTAACCTTAAATTCAACAATTTTTCCAATAATGATAATTGATGGAGCTAAAAATTCTTTATCTTTGATTTTATCAGGAAGATTATTTAATTTCTCTATCAAACATTTTTGATTTTTTAAAGTAGCTTCTTGAATCACAGCGCATTTAGTATTCTTATCTAAACCACCTAGAATTAATTCTTCCACAATATATTCAATATTTTTTATACCCATAAAAATTACTAAGCTATCTGATGATTTAGCTAAATCTCTCCAATTCACTGTCTTTTTTTCCTTATCAACACGCTCATGTCCAGTGACGAAAGTTACGGAACTAGCAGCATCTCTATGGGTTAGAGGAATACCAAAATATGTGGGGGCAGCTATCCCAGAAGTAATACCAGGAACGATTTCAACTGAAATTCCATTTTTTTCTAAAATCGATACCTCTTCACCACCTCTAGAAAAAACGAATGGATCTCCCCCTTTAAGCCTTACGACATTTTTACCTTCTTTTGCCAATTTCAAAATAAGAGCATTAGTTTCAGCCTGAGGCACAGAACACTTCCCAGCTCTTTTGCCTACATGGAAAATTTCTGTGTTTTTTCCTGCCTCTTTTGTTATTTCATCAGGAATTAAAGCATCATGAACTAATGCATCACAATTTTTTATTAGGCGTAAAGCTTTAAGAGTTAAAAGCTCAGGGTCACCAGGACCTGCTCCAACCAAATAAACAATGCCAGGCACAATAATCTCCATTAACAAGTATGGTAGTAAAAGTTAATCGTTATGAAGGTAAATATTATGAAAGAAAGTTTATTAAAACCAAATAAAAAATTTACTCTCCTTAGTGCGTTTATCACTCTTCTAAATGATCGTTTAAGTGAAAGTATACTTTTACCTATATTACCCTCTTTTGTTTTACTTTTTGATTCTAAAGCAAGTACATATGGTTTATTATCATGCACTTATCAATTAGCGCAATTTACAGCTTCTCCTTTTATAGGAGTTATGAGTGATAGATATGGAAGAAGACCTGTCACTCTTTTTTGTATTACTGGTTCAGTAATAGGAATATCAATATTATCTTTTACAGTTCTTTTTAATTGGTCAAATTCAATAGCCTCTATCCCGTTATTTCTATTATTTTTAGCGAGACTAATTGACGGTTTAAGTGGGGGGACTGCAGCTACTGCAACAACAATTCTTGCAGATATTTCAAGCCCTGAAAAAAGAGCAAAAACATTTGGGCTTATTGGTGTAGCTTTTGGTTTAAGTTTTTTCTTAGGTAATATTTTTGTTGTAATTTTTGCAAAAAATACAAATAATAATTTTATTATTCCAGTTTTGATTGCCTCAATCATTCCAATAATAAATTTTCTCCTTGTATTTTTTTACTTACCAGAAACCAAGCCTAATAGTGACTCAAGTAAATCAAAAACTATTTTAAAAAACCCTTTAAAAGCCCTATTTACAGTTTTCAAAGAAGAAAAGATTAAAAAATTATCATTAGCTTTTTTTATTTACTTTATTGCTTTTACTGGATTGACCAATATCCTGATATTTTTCCTTCAAGAATCTTTAAACTGGACGACCAAAGCATCAAGTGGAACTCTTGTTGTAGTAGGAATCATTGCAATTATCGTTCAGGGAGGATTAATTGGGCCTCTGGTAAAGCAATTTGGTGAAATGCGACTGACACTCGTCGGATCAGGCTTTATTCTTGTGGCATGTGCTCTTTTAATAACTGCTCCAAAAGAAAATGCGACAATTAATATTTATTCAGCTGTTTCATTTTTAGCCGTTGGGGCAGGGTTAATTACGCCTACGTTAAGAGCACTAATATCAAAAAAATTAGACATTGATAAACAAGGATCAATTTTAAGTAACCTTCAGGGTCTACAGAGTCTTGGAGGAGTTTTAGGAATTGCAATGGCAGGAAGGGTTTATGATAGTTTTGGTCCTAAATCGCCTTTTATAGCTGGTTCCGTTATCTTACTTTTCATGATATACCTTATTGCAGAGGGTAAAAATAATAATTCTTTTAAAAATCAAAAATTAAAAGTTTCTTAATGAAAAGCCAGACTGATGTTTTTATTAATAGAGAATTAAGTTGGATTGAATTCAATAAAAGAGTACTCCTTACTGGTATGGAAAAGGAGTACAAAATTCTAGATAAAGTGAAATTTTGTTCAATTTTTAGTAATAATCTTGATGAGTTTTTTATGGTAAGAGTAGCTTCATTAAAGGCTCAAGTTGAAGCAGAAATTACTAAAAAAAGTATTGACGGACTTACCCCTAAAGAACAATTAAAAAAAATCAATGATGAAATAAAAAAGTTAACTATTCTCCAAGAAAACTATGTAAATAATGAATTAAAAAATGAATTAATAGAAAAAGGTGTAATTTTAAAAAAATATAAGGACCTAAGTGAAAATCAAAGAAACTGGTGTAATAACTTCTTTACAACATCTATTTTCCCTTTATTAACTCCATTAGTTGTTGATCCAGCACATCCATTTCCTTTTATAAGTAATTTAAGTCTAAATTTGGCAGCTTTAATAAAGGATGAGGAGGATTCAAAAAATCAGTTTGTCAGAGTAAAAATACCAACAAAAAATATACCCCGATTTATACGAATTCCCAATGAAATTAATCAACTTAGTGATGAAAGATCTCACTATTTCATAAGTGTTGAAGATTTAATTGGGAATAATATAAATACTTTATTTAACGGAATGGAATGTATAAATTACTCTTTTTTTAGAGTGACAAGAGATGCAGATTTAGAATTAAAAGAACTTGAAGCTGATGATCTACTTTTAGCTGTTGAACAAAGTTTGCAAAAAAGAAGATTAGGTGGAGACGTAGTTAGATTAGAAGTGGAGTCAGATATGCCAGAAAATATTCTTAGGTTACTTATTGAAAGTATCTCAATACAGAAAGAATATATATACTTTTGCAAAAGTTTATTAGGCCTAGACGATTTAAATCAGCTTACAAAAATTGATAGAGATGATTTAAAAGAAAATCTACTAATTGGAAAAACTCACCCAGAATTAAAACACTTAGATTTGCCTTCAAACAAAAACCCTAATTCTATTTTCAAGATACTTAGAAAAAAAAATATTTTACTTCATCATCCCTATAACTTATTTAAAACTTCAGTTGAAGAATTTATAAATAAAGCAGCTGATGATCCACTTGTAATGGCTATAAAAATTACCTTGTATCGAGTTTCCCAGGATTCGCCTATCATTGCAGCTTTAATGAGAGCTGCAGAGAATGGGAAAGAAGTAATGACTCTTGTTGAACTTAAAGCAAGATTTGATGAAGACAATAATATTCAATGGGCAAAACAACTTGAACAAGCTGGAATTCATGTTGTATATGGAATCATAGGATTTAAAACACATACAAAAATAGCTTTAGTAGTAAGAAAAGAAAAAGGACGATTAAGGAATTATTTTCATATTGGAACAGGGAATTATAACTCTAATACATCAAAGTTTTATACAGATTTAGGATTACTTTCAACTGATCCTGATATTGCATCTGATTTACTTGAGTTATTTAACTACTTATCTGGTTTTTCTAAACAAAAAAGTTATCAAAAGTTATTAATTTCTCCCTCATCGATGAGAGAGAAATTTATATTTCTGATAAGGAGAGAAATTAAAAATGCGGAGGAAGGCAAAAAAGCCGAAATAATCGCAAAAATGAATTCTTTAGTAGACCCAGAAATAATTAAACTGCTTTATTTAGCTTCAGACTCAGGTGTAAAAATTAGCCTAATCATAAGAGGTATTTGTTGCCTATATCCCCAAAGAAAAAATTTAAGTGAAAATATTAAAGTCATAAGCATTATTGGCCATTTTCTTGAACATTCAAGAATTTTTTGGTTTTGCAATAACGGCGATAATGAGGTTTTTATTGGGAGTGCAGATTGGATGAGAAGAAATCTTGATAGAAGAATAGAAGCTGTTACTCCTATAGAGGATTATGAATTGAAATCAAAAATATACACGCTTTTGCAAACTTACATTAAAGATAATTACTTTTCTTGGATAATGAAGGAAGATGGTTCTTATTCGAAATATAAATTAGATTCGTCGGATAATCGTTCGCAAATTGACCTGATAGAAAAATAAAATTAATATTGATTTTTACAACATTTAAAAAAAATACTTAAAATTTTAAATTTTTTTAATTTTTGTAAAATCTAATCATTTCAATGGATTTCAAGAAATAAGCATTAAAAAAAAAATTTTTGTCTTTAAAATTTCAACGCAAAAGTAGTTTTTATTTCGATTTCGGTGCTAGCTTTTTAAAAAATCCATTATTTAGGAGGCCAGGGTGATGGGGATCCCTCTGGAATCTGCGAAAAGCTCTTCAGATAATAATTTTGATGAGCCAAGATTACCAAACACTGCGGGCAAGTCTCGCAAATCGAAATCCAGTCTTACGGCAAAACAAAGCCAAAAGAAATCTGGCAGACTCGCATCAGATTCTATTGGCTATTACTTAAGTAGCATTGGTAGAGTACCTCTTTTGACTCCAGCAGAGGAAATAGAGTTAGCTCATCATGTTCAGAACATGAAAAAGTTGCTACAAATTCCTGAAACTGATAGAACAAAACCAAATCTTTATCAAATTAAGATTGGCAAAAGAGCAAGAGATCGAATGATGGCAGCTAATCTAAGGCTTGTTGTCTCCGTTGCAAAAAAATACCAAAACCAAGGGCTTGAATTATTAGACCTTGTACAAGAAGGAGCTATTGGCCTTGAAAGAGCTGTAGATAAATTTGATCCTGCTATGGGATATAAATTCTCAACTTATGCTTACTGGTGGATTAGGCAAGGAATGACAAGAGCTATTGACAACAGTGCAAGAACAATCCGTTTACCTATTCATATAAGTGAAAAACTATCTAAAATGAGAAGAGTTTCTAGAGAATTATCACATAAATTTGGTAGACAACCTACCAGATTTGAAATGGCAACTGAAATGGGAATTGATCAAAAAGATTTAGAAGATTTAATTTCTCAAAGTGCGCCTTGCGCTTCCCTAGATGCTCACGCAAGAGGCGAAGAAGATAGAAGCACTCTTGGGGAACTAATACCTGATCCAAACTGTGAAGAACCTATGGAAGGTATGGATAGAACTATTCAAAAAGAGCATTTAGGAACTTGGCTTTCTCAATTAAATGAAAGAGAACAAAAAATAATGAAGCTCAGATTTGGCCTAGATGGTGAAGAACCATTAACACTCGCAGAAATAGGAAGACAAATTAATGTTTCACGAGAAAGAGTAAGGCAACTAGAAGCTAAAGCAATATTAAAACTTAGAGTAATGACAACTCATCAAAAAGCTGCTTAATCAAATTGATAAGATTTACTGTAATTTTATTATATTTATTTTCAATTTTTTTAATATCAATAGTTTTTAAAAAATTTAATGAAAATAGCGGAGAAATCGTCAGAAAAATAATACATATTGGAATAGGACCTTTAATACCAATTGCTCAATTTTTAAAAATTAATCAAAACTCTGCTCTAATTTTTACAGGAATCGTATCATTAATGGTTTTTATCAATTACACCTATAGATTATTTCCAACAATTGAGGATGTTGAGAGAAAGAGTTATGGAACATTATTTTATTGTCTAAGTTTATTTGTTTTGATTTATCTTTTCTGGGACAAAGATCCATATGCATTAATTAGTGGATTTTTCATAATGAGTTTTGGTGATGGATTAGCTGGGTTAATAGGAAAAAGCTTTAACTCGAAGAGTTGGATTTTGTTTAAACAAAAAAAATCTTTATTTGGCACTATTACAATGTTTTTGACAAGTTTGATAGTAGTTTGCTCAATAGGATACGCTCAACAAAATAGTTTAAATTTAAACTATTTTACAATAGCTTTTTTTGCGACTTTGCTCGAACAATTTAGTGTTTTAGGAATAGATAATTTCATTGTTCCAATTTCCTCAGCATTATTTTTTAATTTTTTTATAACTAGCTAAGTGAATTGTATAAAATATCGAGTAATTCTTTTGTTGTTTCTATATTTATACATGCATCTGTAATGCTTCTGCCAAACTGGAGATCCTCTTTTTTTAAAAGTTTTTGATTTCCCTCCTTCAAATGACTTTCAAGCATAACTCCTAAAATATTTTTTTCATCATTGCTAATTTGAGAAGCTATATTTTTTAGAACTTCCGACTGTTTTCGGAAATCTTTATTGGAATTACCATGACTACAATCAATCATCACTTTATGAGGAAGATTAGATTGCTTCAATTCAGAGGAAATTCTTTTAACATGTTCACTTTCAAAATTTGGGCCTTTTGAACCTCCTCTTAAAACTATGTGTCCATCTGGATTACCTGTTGTATTAACAATTGAAGCCATTCCATTAGTATTTACACCTAAGAAATGATGCGATTTTGAAGCTGACTGCATTGCATTTATTGCAGTAGTAAAAGAACCATCTGTACCATTTTTAAAACCTATAGGCATTGATAATCCTGATGCCATTTCCCGATGAGTCTGACTTTCAGTAGTCCGCGCGCCTATAGCTGTCCAACTTATTAAATCGGCAATATATTGAGGAACAATTGGATCTAGTAATTCTGTAGCAGAAGGAATTCCACGAGTTGCCAAATATGAAAGCAAACTTCTTGCCCTTCTTAAACCAGTATTAATATCATAAGAATTATCTAGATGAGGATCATTTATCAATCCCTTCCAACCGATAGTTGTTCTTGGTTTCTCAAAATATACTCTCATTATAATTTCTAATTTATCTTTATAACTTTCTCGAAAGTTTTGAATATATTTTGAATATTCTTTTGCCGCCTCTAGATCATGAATTGAACATGGACCCACAATAACTAAAAGTTTCTGATCATTATGATGCAAAATATTTTGTATCGATCTTCTTGTTTTAGATACTGTATTAGCAGAGGCGTGATCTAAAGGTATATCATTATGTAATCTACTTGGAGGTATTAATGGACGTGTTTCAACAACATTTAAATCAGATGTCTTTTCTAAAGCAGAATTATTTGATGATGTCGTCATTGATTAATTAAGAAGTTTGAATATTTAAAAAAGCATTTATGAATACTCTCCTTTTCAATATTAAAAATAACAATATATTAGGCATTAAACCTTACTAATGAAGAATTTGGAAACATTGCTAAAAGATTATGCAGAACACGTAGCTGAAAGAGCTGCCAAAGGTATACCTCCTTTACCTTTAAATGCTGAGCAGACAAATTGTATTACAAAATTATTGGAACAAGATGGTACTCACGATTCATCTTATTTACTTGATTTACTAATAAATAGAGTACCACCAGGAGTTGATGAGGCTGCTTATGTAAAAGCAAGCTGGCTTACGGCTATTGTTAATTCCGAAAAATATTGCAAATCAATAAATCCCGAAAAAGCAATTGAAATACTCGGAACAATGATAGGCGGATACAATGTAAATTCTTTAGTTGAAATACTTAAAAGAAAAAATAGTTTACTTGCTAAAAAAGCGGCAGAAGTTTTAAAAAATATTATTCTTGTTTACGACTCAGCTAATGAAATTTATGAATTATCTCAAAATAATATTTATGCAAAAGAGGTTGTAAATAGTTGGGCAAATGCAGAATGGTTCAACAATAAAAAAGTTCTGGAAAAAGAGATTACTTGTTTAGTATTTAAAGTTGACGGGGAGACAAATACAGACGACCTATCTCCGGCTGTACATGCTACATCACGCCCGGATATTCCAATGCATGCATTAGCTATGTTGGAATTTAAAATACCTGATGGTCTAAAGATTCTTGATAATTTAAAAAAACAAAATTTACCGATAGCTTATGTTGGAGATGTTGTTGGAACAGGGAGCTCTAGAAAATCTGCTATTAATTCACTCATTTGGCATATAGGAGAAGATATCGCTTTTGTTCCAAACAAAAAAACAGGTGGAATAATAATTGGCAGCAAAATAGCTCCAATTTTCTTTAATACTGCACAAGATTCAGGAGCTTTACCTATAGAAGCTGATGTGTCTCATATGAAAACAGGTGATGTTATTAAAATTTATCCTTATAAAGGCATTATTAAAAAAATTGAAAAAGATTCAAATACTGAAGAAGTAATAAGCAAATTCGACTTGTATCCATCAACTCTTACTGATGAAATTCAAGCTGGCGGAAGAATTAATCTTATGATTGGAAGATCACTTACGGACAAAATTAGAAACAAATTAAATTATCAACCAAGTGAAATATTTACCAGACCACAAAATCCAACTGAAAGTACTGCCGGCTTTACTCAAGCTCAAAAAATAGTAGGCAAAGCATGCGGTTTAGGTGGAGTTAGGCCAGGAATGACCTGTGAACCAATTATGACTACAGTTGGCAGTCAAGATACTACTGGACCAATGACTAGAGATGAACTAAAAGAACTAGCTTGTTTAGGATTTAGTGCAGATTTAGTGATGCAAAGTTTTTGTCATACAGCTGCATATCCTAAACCAGTAGATCTAGTTACCCATAAAGAATTACCTGATTTTATATCTCAAAGAGGTGGAGTAGCTCTTAAGCCTGGAGACGGCATAATTCATAGTTGGCTTAACAGAATGCTTCTCCCCGATACTGTTGGCACTGGTGGAGATAGTCATACAAGATTTCCTCTTGGCATTTCATTTCCTGGAGGCTCTGGCATTGTTGCCTTTGCCGCCGCAATAGGATCAATGCCATTAAATATGCCGGAATCTGTACTAGTTAAATTTAAGGGAGAATTATTACCAGGAATTACTCTAAGAGATTTAGTAAATGCAATCCCTCTATTCGCAATTAAAAAAGGACTCTTAACTGTTGAGAAAGAAAATAAGAAAAATATATTTAATGGGAAAATTATGGAAATTGAGGGATTACCAAACCTAAAACTTGAACAAGCTTTTGAACTTACTGATGCTACTGCAGAACGCTCATGTGCTGGTAGCACCATACTTTTATCCCAAGAAACTGTTCAAGAGTACTTGAGAAGTAATATTTGTCTACTTGAAAAAATGATCGAGAGCAATTATGAAGATTCAAAATCAATTTCAAGAAGAATCGATGATATGAAAAACTGGTTAAAAAACCCATCATTAATTCAACCAGATTTAAACGCTCAGTATGAAGAAATTATTGAAATTGATTTAGCAAAAGTAACACAACCTATAGTTGCCTGCCCAAATGATCCAGATAATGTAAAAGAAATCACTGATGTAGCAAATACAAATATTAACGAAGTTTTTATAGGTTCTTGCATGACAAATATTGGTCATTACAGGGCAGCTGCGAAAGTTCTTGAAGGTGTAAAAAATTTAAAATCTAAATTATGGATTTGTCCACCAACAAAAATGGATGAAGAAACTTTAAAAGCTGAAGGCTACTATAAAATATTCGAAGATTGTGGTGCAAGGTTAGAGTTACCTGGCTGTTCTTTATGTATGGGAAATCAAGCCAGAGTAGATGAAGGTTCCGTAGTATTTTCTACAAGTACAAGAAATTTTGACAATAGACTTGGGAAGAATGCACAAGTTTTTTTAGGCAGCGCTGAATTAGCAGCAGTTTGCGCACTACTTGGAAAAATACCTGAAGTTGAAGAATATCAAGATATTACTAAAAATAAAATTAATCCATATTCAGATGAACTTTATCGCTATCTTCAATTTGATGAAATGCACGATTTCAGCTTGACAAAGTAATCATGGACTATGCCAAACTTTATAAAAGATAATTTTCAAAAAACAAGTAATAATTCTTCTCGTAGCATCAAAAAATTATTAAAACAAAGATCTCTAGTCGTTGCATTTTCGCTCTTATTAACAGGTTTAGGGGCCTCCATAACAAGCATATCGTTTAAAACCGGAATCTATTTTATTAATAACTGGAGATTAGCATTATTAGACCAATTCCCATCTATTGCGGTCTTACCTATTTTTGGAGCTCTAGGAGGAGCTATTGCAGGATATTTGATCAAAAATATAGCACCTGCCGCAAAAGGTTCAGGTGTGAGTCAAATCATGGGTTTCTTAAGACATAAAAAAGTTCCAATGAATTTAAAAGTAGGATTAGTAAAGCTCATATCAGGAATTATTGCTATTGGCAGTGGATTTCCTTTGGGTCCAGAAGGTCCTTCAGTTCAAATGGGAGGTTCAGTTGCTTGGCAAATGGCCAAATGGCTTAAAGCTCCTACAGCTTTCAGAAGAGTAATAGTAGCAGCAGGTGGTGGTGCTGGAATTGCTGCAGTATTTAGCGCTCCACTAGGAGGGTTTGTTTATGCAATAGAAGAGCTATTAAACTCTGCTAGACCAGTAATTTTGCTTTTAGTAGTAATTACAACTTTCATTGCAGATTCATCTGCTGATATTATTCAAGCCTTGGGCTTAGATCCTAAAGCAGGAGGGTTTGATTTTAACCTGGGATTTTTGATTCAAAAAGAATATGACCCATCAGTTTTTTTCTTACCTGTAGATTTTATTTACCTAGTTTTACTAGGAATAATTATTGGGATCTTTGCAGAATTGTACAGCAAATATGTTTTGTTAATGCAAAATCTTGGGAAAAAGTGGTATAAAAATAAATTTGTTTTAAAAATGAGTATTTGTGGACTTATTTTAGGAAGTATCTATTCTTTTTTACCCAGTACATTTCATAATTTAGATGAATTACAGAAAATAATAGCTGAGCAAAATACAAACATTGGGATTGCTATGTTAGCAGTTTTTATATTATTTATAACGACAGGTTTAGCTGCAGCATCTGGAGCTCCCGGAGGATTATTCTATCCTATGCTTACTTTAGGGGGGGCAATCGGACTAATAGTTGGTAGCTGGGTAGAAATTGCCACAGGACATGCACCTAGTACATACATTTTTGCAGGAATGGGAGCTTTCGTAGCAGGATGTTCGCGAACCCCAATTACAGCTATGTTTTTGGCTTTTGCCTTAACAAAAAATTTATTAATAATGAAACCTGTCTTAATAAGCTGCATTACCAGTTTCTTAGTAGCAAGAGCTTTTAATGAAGAATCCATTTATGAAAGACAAATACAAATAGAACTAGAAGACTAGGAAGTTATTTTCAATCAAAAACAGCAGTTTTGCTGTTATAAACGAATACTTGATGATTTAAATGTAATCTGACCGCTCTTGCTAAGGCAATTCTTTCAATATCTCTTCCTTTTCTAATCAAATCATCTACTTCATCTCTATGACTTACATTAACTGTGCATTGCTCTATTATCGGGCCTTCATCAAGATCTTCAGTAACATAATGCGCTGTAGCGCCTATTAATTTTACACCTCTCTTCCATGCTCGATGATATGGTTGAGCGCCCTTAAATGCAGGTAAAAAAGAATGATGAATATTTATTATTGAAGAAAACTTTTTTAAAAAAGAATCACTCAAAATTTGCATATATTTGGCTAATACAACGAGATCAATTTCATACTCTTTTAATAAACTTAAAAATTGATCTTCAACAATAGATTTATCAATATTAACGGTGTCAATATAGGCAAATTTTATATTAAAGTCATTTGCAATATTTTCAAGATCAGAATGATTTGAAATGATTAACGGCACTTTCATTTTGAGCTCACCATTTCTTACTCGCCAAAGTAAATCAATCAAACAATGATTTTGTTTACTCACAAAAACAGCAACTTTTGGAATTTCATCAGAATAATTTACGTTAAATTTTCCATTTACTTCTACTGCAATTTTTTCAAATTCTTTATAAATTTCATCTCTATTAAAAGATGCATTTTTACTATTCCATTCAATTCGACTAAGAAACAAACCTGCATCTTGATCTGTGTGATGATCAGAATGTTTTATGTTGCCACCGTAATTTGAGATCCAACTTGTAAGTAAACTTACAAGGCCAGGACGATCGGGACAAACAATTTTGAATATAATTGAAGGATGTTCCAAAAGTCTTTAACTATTAAGTTAAATAAGCAAGTATATCTAATATATCAATGAAAAGCTTAAAAGAAAATTTTCAGAAAGCGCACATAGTAATTATTGGATCAGGAATTATTGGAAAATTTAACGCCCTAGAATTATCAGAATTAGGTTTCCAGGTGACGATAATAGATCCAACTCAAATCCAAAATAGTAGTAATGCAGCTTTAGGCTTACTAATGGGTAATATGTATCAAAAAAGGAAAGGTAGAAGCTGGGATCTCAGGAAACAAAGCATTGCATTATGGCCACAATGGATTACATTCCTACAAAAATTCAATTGTGAATTAAATATCGAAAAACCGTTAATACAACTAACTACTAATGAAGAAAAGTTTAAAAAATTAGAAAAATTTATTTATGAAAATAATGATCAAAACTTACGAATTTTAGAAAGAGACTCAATATTTATCAAAAATATAAATAAAGCCTTCCAAACGAACAATATAAAAGGAATGATTTCCTTAAAAGATGGAAGAATAAATCCTTTTTCTTTACTTCAAACATTAGATAAATATCTAAAACATAAAAAAATCAATTTTTCAGAAGGAGAAATAATAAAAATCAGAAAATCAAACAATCAATGGATTTCTACAACAAGGAATAATGAAAACATCAAATCTGATATGGTTATTTTATGCAATTCACTAAACGCAGTTGATTTAATAGATAGCAAATCTCACAACATCACATTAAAACCTGTCTTAGGTCAAGCTATGGAAATCGATATAAATGTTGCAGAAGTTGATTTATTATCGTTGCCGAAACAATTTAATATAAATGGTAAAAATATAATTCCAAAATCAAAAAATAAGCTAATTATTGGATCAACTGACGAATATAGTACTAAACCAGAAGAAAATACATTCGAAAAACTCACAAATTTTCTCGATAAAAAACCAAACTGGCTGATGAAAGGGAAGATTTCAAAAAAATGGTATGGAATAAGGTCAAAACCAGATGGTGAGCCTTCACCAATAATGAAAAATCTTGATGATGGACTAATTATATGTACAGGTTTTTATAAAAATGGGATTTTATTGGCTCCAGCTTGTTCAAAATGGGTTGCTAATGAAATTAAGAATTACCTTTTTTAATCTTTCGTTTCAGTAAAGTCGGCATCAATTACATCATCTCCACCTTTTTCGTCTGAGTCATTTTGATCAGAACCGTCCGGTGCTCCTGGTGAAGGTGGCTGATTGCCTGGTTGCTGATAAACAGATGAACCAACTGCGTAAAGTTCTTGCTGAAGTTCTTCAAGAAGTTTTTTCATTGATTCATAATCTTCTTTTGAAGTTGCCTCTTTTAAAGCATTACTTTTTTCTTCAACTTTGGACTTTGCTGCAGGATCAATTTTGTCTCCTAACTCACCAAGTTGCTTTTCTGTCTGGTAGACAAGTGTTTCAGCTTGGTTTTTTAAATCAATTTTTTCTCTTTTTTCTTTATCTGCAGATGCATTTGATTCGGCATCTTTTACCATCTTTTCAACTTCATTATCAGATAGAGTTGAAGCACCAGTAATAGAAATACTTTGTTCTTTACCACTTCCTTTATCTTTGGCGGTGACACTAAGAATACCATTTGCATCGATATCAAATGTAACTTCAATTTGTGGAACACCTCTTGGTGCTGAAGGTATACCATCCAATCTAAAAGTACCTAAGCTTTTGTTATCAGAAGCCATTTCTCTTTCACCCTGTAAAACATGTATTTCAACATTTGTTTGACCGTCTACAGCAGTTGAATATGTTTCAGATTTCTTAGTAGGTACTGTAGTATTTCGGTTGATCATTTTTGTCATTACTCCCCCTAAAGTCTCTACACCTAAAGAAAGTGGAGTAACGTCAAGCAACAATATATCTTTAACCTCTCCTGCTAAAACTCCACCCTGAATTGCAGCTCCAACAGCTACTACCTCATCAGGATTAACAGTTTGATTCGGTTCTTTGCCAATTATTTTTTTAACTAAATCTAAGACAGCAGGTATTCTAGATGAGCCTCCAACCATAACAACTTCATCAATTTCACTAGTAGAAATTTTTGCATCACTTATAGCTCTCTCAACTGGTGTCTTACACCTATCAATTAGAGAAGCTGCTAGTTCCTCGAACTTTGCTCTGGTAAGGTTCAGATCCAAATGTTTTGGTCCTTCGGGCGTCGCTGTAATAAAAGGTAAGTTTATTTCACTTTGCGTAGCATTTGAAAGCTCTATTTTTGCTTTTTCTGCAGCTTCAGTCAATCTTTGCAAAGCTTGCTTATCTTGTCTGAGATCAATTCCCTCATTGGACTTAAAAGTATTAGCTAAGTGATCTACGATGCATCTATCAAAATCATCACCGCCTAAATGTGTATCTCCAGATGTAGAGAGAACTTCCGTTACTCCATCACCAGCTTCAATCACTGAAACATCAAATGTTCCTCCCCCTAAATCAAAAACAAGAATTTTTTCATTTTCTTTATCCAAACCATATGCTAAAGCCGCAGCAGTTGGCTCGTTAACAATTCTGAGAACTTCTAAACCTGCAATCTTTCCAGCATCTTTAGTAGCCTGCCTTTGGGAATCATTAAAATAAGCTGGAACTGTAATTACAGCCTGTGTAACTTTATCACCAAGATATTTACCCGCATCATCTGCTAATTTTCTCAAAACTTGTGAACTCACTTCTTCAGGAGAAAACTGCTTATCCAAAATAGGGCATTTTAACTTAACACTGGAGCCAGATTTTTCAACAGAATAGCTAACTTCTTTGGATTCTTCATTAACTTCATCAACCCTTCTTCCAACAAACCGTTTTGCTGAATAAAAAGTATTTTCAGGATTCATTACAGCTTGTCTTTTAGCTATTTGTCCAACAAGCTGGTCTTGATTTTTTGTATATGCAACAACTGATGGAGTAGTTCTGAAACCCTCAGCATTTGCGATTACAGTAGGTTTACCACCTTCCATTACAGCAACACAACTATTAGTTGTTCCTAAATCGATTCCTACAACCTTACCCATGGGTAAACTCTTTATATTTGTTATTCTCCATAATCGGTCATCGACGTCATTATTGTTACTCAAAAATGGGGTGTGGTTCCCGAACAGATCGTTATTTTAAAGAAAATTTCTAAACATGATTTCAAGTAAGACATCTTTTATTGCATTAATCGGCAATCCAGTTAGCCATTCCTTGTCACCGATTATGCAAAATGCTGCATTCCAATATTTAGGTCTAGATTTAATTTATATCGCTATACCTTGCAAAGATGAAGATCTAGAATTGGTTCTAAATTCTTTGAAAAAAATTAATTGTAAAGGTTTAAATATTACAATTCCCTATAAAGAAAAAGTATTTAACCTTTGTAGTGAAATTTCGCCTATTGCAAGCAAACTGAAAGCAATTAATACCCTGAAATTAAATTCTGAAAAAGAATGGAGCGCAACGAATACCGATTTAGAAGGATTTATTTATCCATTAAAAAATTTAAACTTAGCAAAGAAAAAATCAATAGTTCTTGGCTCCGGAGGTGCAGCAAAATCTGTTATTCAAGGTTTAATAAATTTAAATCTTTCAAAAATTTCAGTAATATCACGTAACCAATCATCACTAGATGAATTAATAAAAAACTTTGAAAATCAAATTGAACTTCACAGCTTTTTAAGTAACGATAATCAAGCTCAAAATTTAATTGAAGAAGCAGATTTAGTTGTAAATACAACACCAGTAGGAATGAAAACAACCAAACATGAAATGAATTTATTGCCATATGGAGATTATTTTTGGAGATCTCTTAACTCAAAAACAATTGTTTATGATTTAATTTATAATCCTGCTCCAACTCATCTATTAAAATTTAGCGCCCTTAAAGGATGCATGACTATCGATGGTTTGCAAATGCTTGTGGCTCAGGGATTGAAATCATTATCATTTTGGACAAATGGCTTAGAAGTACCTTTTCATATTATGAATGATGCACTCAAAAATCATCTTTAAAATAATGCTAATTTTCAAGGAACTGCACATCATGATGTATCGTTAAAGATGAACAGACGCTCATGACATTAACTATATGAGCCAAAGACCTTGTCTGAAACTATGAACGATCAACAATCTTATTACGAAACAATGTACATCCTCCGCCCAGATATTGCGGAAGATGAAGTAACTAACCACATTGATAAATACAATAAGCTTTTAGAAGAATTTGGCGGTACCATCCTCGATAGTCAAATGAGGGGTAAAAGAAGATTAGCCTATCAAATTGCAAAACATAGAGAAGGTATTTACGTCCAACTAAGTCATCAAGGGGATGGACAACATATTTTCAAAATCGAAAAAGCAATGAGACTAAGTGAAGATGTTATTAGATATATGACCGTTAAACAAGAAGGGCCTTTGCCAACTCCAAGACCTTCTAAGAAGAGTTCAACTCAAGCAGATGACAAAGAAAATCCAGAAACTAAAGTTGAATCTAAGGAAGGACAACCAGTAGTAAGCGCAGATACTGCAACTTCGGTAAAAGATGATAAGGAAACCAAAGAAAATACAGAATCTTAAATATTAATCTTTTATTTTTGAATTTAATTCAGCCCATATTTTATTAGACATACCCCACATATAAATAAAACCTTCTGCTAAAGAATGATTAAAAACATCTTCTTTGCTATAAGTTGCCAAATCTTCCCTGTAAAGTGAATTATTTTCAGACATTCTCCCTATTACTATTGCATTCCCCTTATGAAGTCTAATCTTTACTCTTCCATTAACTGAAGTTTGAGTCGACGAAATAAATGAATCTAAACTATCTTTAAGAGGTCCAAACCAAAAACCTTGATAGACAAGTTGACCCCATTTTTTTTCAACTATTCCTTTAAAGTCAACAACATCTGGGTTTAGTGTAATGCTTTCTAATTCTTTGTGAGCTTTGATTAAAAGTAAGAGGCCAGGTGTTTCGTAAATCTCTCTACTTTTAATTCCTACTACTCGATCTTCAATCATATCAATTCTTCCAAAACCATGCTCACCTGCGAGAAGGTTAGCTTTTTTAATAATCTCTACAGGGGTTAAAGATTCATCGTTAATTCCAACAGGAAGCCCATTTTTAAAAATAATTTCTATTTCTTGAGGAGAATCAGGTGAATTATCAATAGATGATGTCATTGCAAAAATATCTTCAGGTGCTTCTTTCATTGGGTCTTCTAATATGCCTGCCTCAATACTCCTACCAAGTAAATTGACGTCTATTGAATATGGTGATTTTTTTGATACTGGTGCAGGAATGCCAAATTTTTCTCCGTACACTATTGCCTCTTCCCTACTCATATTCCATTCCCTTGCAGGAGTAATTATTTTTAAATCAGGACCTAAAGCATTTATTGCTAAATCAAATCGAACTTGATCGTTCCCTTTACCAGTGCATCCATGAGCTACTGCATCAGCACTAAATTCTCGAGCAATATTTACAAGATTTTCTGCAATTAAAGGCCTAGCAAGAGCTGTAGATAAAGGATATTTATCTAAATATAATGCGTTTGCTCTAATGGCTGGAAAAGCATATTTCTCAACAAAACTATTAACTAAATTGCCAACAATTGATTGAGATGCACCAGAATTTAAAGCTTTTTGCCTAATAACTTCTAAATCCTCGCCTTGACCAAGATCTGCGACAAAAGTAACCACTTCTGAAATTCCATATTCATTCTTTAAATATGGAATACAAACACTCGTATCTACACCACCAGAATAAGCTAGTACAACTTTTTTTACCTGCTGCATCTAAATTTGCTCCGTAAATTTAAATTTTTTGACGTAATTAAGAATTTGAAGACTTATTAAAGACTAATACCATTGTAACTAAAAGAGCTGGACCAAAAACTAGTAATAAGAGAAGAAAGTTATTAATTATTAAAACATTGGGTTTCAAATATCCAAAAAGTTTTAATAATCCAGACAGCGCCAATGAAATTAGACTAATAAAAAAGTATTTTAAATTTCCTTTATAAAACAAAGTTTTTAGTGTGCATCATTATGTATTATCTTATATATAGATCATTAATTTTGATGGACTTAAATAAACTAAAACTTAGATTAGAGGATATTTCTGAAGTCAATCCTGCTTTAACTTGTTACCACAGAGATGATCCAGCTCCTGTGTTGCCATTAAGAGAAGAACCTGATCTACTATCTTGGCTCGAAAATACAGGTAGACTTGTTGCAGAAAAAGATGGAGATTCACAAGAGATTAGTACAATAGAAGAAGAAGAACTTTCAGCACTTATGGGAGAAAAAGAAGATTATAAAACTGAAGAAGATCCTTCATTAGAAGATGATTGGGAAGATTAAAAAGCTTAACTTTGAATCTTTATTTATATTAAATACTTTTGCTTTAATATTTACCTCTTATTTTTTTAATAATTTTATTTTTACAGGAGTTTACATATTATTTTTCTTTATTTCTATTTTTACAACGAAAAATGGTCTAAAGATAATTAAAAAGTTAAATTTACTTCAAAATATTAGGAATGAAGGGCCAGCTAATCACTTTAATAAAAGTGATACTCCAACAATGGGTGGGATTTTTATGATAATCCCTTTTTTAATTTTGCTTTTGATAATAACTATCAATTTAAGTTCTCTAAAATTATTTCTTTTATTATTTACTATTTTTGGTTTCTTTATTACAGGATTTTTAGATGATTATTTAAGCATTAAAAAAAAAGAGAACACAGGTTTAAAAACAAAAGAGAAATTTATCTTACAAAGTGTCATCTCAATAATTTTTATATTATTAGCCTATGAAAAAAATTTAATCAATCCATTAATAACAGTTTCTGACTCCTGGGGAATAAATATGAATATTTTTATATTGCCAGTTTCTTTTTTAGTACTTGTAGGATTAAGTAATTCAGTAAATTTGACTGATGGACTAGATGGATTAGCAGCTGGATGCAGTGGGATTGTCTTTTATGGATTAGGAACAGAAATATTACTAAAAGAACAGCAAGAACTTTTTGTTTTTAGCATCTTATGTTTTTCGATGTCTGGCATATGCTTAGGATTTCTCAAGTATAATAGTTATCCCGCAAGAATATTTATGGGTGACACAGGATCTCTAAGTATTGGGGCAATTCTGGGTTCTATAGCGTTATTAACCAATAGCGTGTTTACCTTATCTATTTTCTCAGGAATATTTATTATTGAATCGTTATCAGTAATCATTCAAGTAGGGTTTTTTAAAATAACAAAAAAATTATTTCATAGAGGTAAACGCGTATTTTTAATGGCTCCACTACACCACCACTTTGAACTTAAAGGAGTGAAGGAACAAAAAATAGTTGAAAATTTTTGGAAAATCAACATTTTACTCATAATTTTAGGTATAGTTTTAAAAATCAACCTTTGAAAAATTTGTTATGAATTTTTTTACATGGAAAGATAATGGATTAACAAGTGACTGTTCAAGTCTTGATGCAATGGCATCAAGATTTGAAGAAACTGCTAACTTAATGAAAAAACTATCTAAAAAGGGCTTTAAACTAAAGAAAACTCAAAATAATCAACTAATTCTTCATCCTGATCCTGAGGTTTTTGATCAATGGGGTTTTATAAGTGAGGAAGTCCCTTTTAAACAACTTTGTTTAATGTCAGATGAAGAATAACTATTTGAACTTGAAAATTCTTCAGTAAGTACTGATAAATAATTGCGTACATGAGTGTTCCAACTAAAGTGCCTGTTAACACCCTCAATTCCATTTCTGCTCCATATTTTCCACTGATTATCATTTGATATTCCTTTTTCAAGAATAACTTTCAACTCATTAATATCGGTAACATCTACTAGAAGTCCATTTTCACATTTTGAACGAATTTCTTTTGGCCCTCCATCATTTGTTGATATTATTGGCAATCCACATGAAGAAGCTTCGAGCAGAGTTAAACCAAAAGGCTCTGTTAAAGCTGGATTTACAAATACACCACCTCTGCTAGCAGCCCACCTATATAAAGCAGGAATCTGACTTGGAAGATGTTTTTTTGGATATGCTACCTTTCCATACAAATTATATTTATCAATTGTTTCAAAAATTTTATTGAAAACATCCTTTTGTTGAGAGTCAAGTTTAGAAGTATTATCTCTGCAACCCAAAATCAAAATTAAATTAGTTTTTCTTTTTAATTTTTCAGATCTTCCATATGCCTCAATCAAAGAAGGAATATTTTTTCTTCGTACAGCTCTAGAAATAGTCAAAAATGGAGGTTTAGTAGAATCCTTTAGAAAAGGTTTCATCATGTTATCAATTTCAGCTGTCTCGCTTGTGGAGTGAATATGGTGAAACTTATTATGATCAACACCAGGAGGAATCACTTTAGCTTTTTGAGGTGAAAAAGAAGAATATTGGGAATATTGATACACTGATTCTTGTTTAGTGCTTGTAACGACAATATCTGCAGACTTCAATGCTTTTTCTTCTGCCTCAATTCTTTTACTTATAGAATAAAGTTTTTCTATTTGGTTATTTTTTAAACCAGTATCAAGCAATTTCCTTTTTTTCTCTCTTCCTAAAGAATGACCAGTAAAAATAAGAGGAACATTTAAGGATTTACTTAGCTTAACTCCTACGTATCCAGCATCTGCATAATGTGCATGAATGAAATTTGGTTTTTTGTTTTTTTTATAGTAAGAAATAAGTTTTTCAGTTAAATGATCCAAATAAGGCCAAAGCAATTCCTTTCTTAAATATTTATTAGGTCCAAATTTAAATCTTAAAATTCTAACCCCAGGTTCTACAAATTCTTCTTCTTGAGAATATTCATCTTCTACTTTAGGGTCTTTTATTAAACGAGTAACTAAATCAACTTGATCAACTTCTGAAGTATTAGCCAAACTTTTAATTAACTCTAAAACGTATTGTGTTTGCCCTCCTGTATCTGCATCCCTACCTAACTCAAGATTTTCAGAACGTATCAGACCATGTAAATGTAAGTGTAAAAATTTCAACCTCATTCAGCAAATCCTCCGATCAACGGCCTTTAATACAAATAAGCTGAATTTTCCAAGGAAATATTAAGAAAGCATTATGATTTTCAATTTTTTTAATAGAAAAGCTTTCAAAAAATCAGTTATAGAACAGTTTTAAACCCCTTTTAAAAAAAAATTTGTTTTGCTAAAAAAATTAAAATAAAAAGAAATACAACAAGGATTTTTTATTTTAGAACCTTTTTTAGATATTTTGCTGTATGACTTGTAGGATTTTTAGCTACATCCTCAGGAATACCTTCTGCAATGATTTCTCCTCCTTTATCCCCTCCATCAGGTCCTAAATCGATAATCCAATCTGAACATCTAATAACATCTAAATTATGTTCAATTACAATTACTGAATTACCTTTATCAACCAAACGTTGTATCACATCCATTAATTTATGAACATCATAAAAACTTAACCCTGTAGTTGGTTCATCAATCAAATATAAAGTTTTTCCAGTAGCCCTTTTTGACAATTCAGTAGCTAACTTAACTCTTTGAGCCTCTCCTCCAGATAATGTAGGTGCTGGTTGGCCTAATTTGACATATCCTAAGCCGACATCTACTAATGTAGATAATCTATCAGCAGCTTGAGGTATTGCAGAGAAAGTTTCTGCAGCTTGTTCAACAGTCATCTCTAAAACATCAGATATATTGAAACCTTTATATTTAACTTGAAGAGTTTCCCTATTGAAACGAGCTCCTTTACATACTTCACATTGAACATACACATCAGGTAAAAAATTCATTTCAATAACATTGACTCCCTGGCCTTTACAAGCTTCGCATCTTCCTCCTTTCACGTTAAAGCTAAATTGACCCGCCTGATAACCTCTCGCTTTTGCTTCTACTGTGGCGGTAAATATCTGCCTTATAGGGTCAAAAGCACCGGTATATGTAGCAGGATTTGATCTTGGGGTTCTTCCTATTGGAGATTGATCAATAACGATAACTTTATCAATTGCCTTTATACCCTTTAACTCTTTTACTCCTTGGGGAAAAGGAACTTTTAATCCTAGAGAATGACACAATGCAGGATGAAGTAATTCATTTATCAAGGTGCTCTTCCCACTTCCACTCACACCAGTTACAGAAACTAATCTTCCTAAAGGAAATTCCACAGAAATATTTTTTAAATTATTTTTAGAGCAATTATTTAAAATTAAACTTTTTTTTACAGATGATCTACGTTCTTTTGGAGTAGGAATAGACTTCCTACCACTTAGATAAGCACCAGTTAATGACTTTTCTGAATTTAAGACATCTTGATAAGATCCTTTAGCAATAATTTCCCCACCATAAACACCTGCCCCGGGACCAATATCTACTAAATAATCTGCGGATTTCATAGTATCTTCATCATGTTCAACTACAACCAAAGTATTTCCCAAGTCTCTTAAGCTTTTTAATGTTTCTAATAATCTGTCATTGTCTCTTTGATGCAAACCAATACTTGGTTCATCTAAGACATATAAAACGCCAGTAAGGCCTGCACCTATTTGTGTAGCTAATCTAATACGCTGAGCCTCACCACCAGACAAAGTCATAGCTGGTCTATCTAAAGTCAAATAATCTAAACCTACATTAATTAAAAACTTTAAACGTAAACGAATCTCTTTTAAAACCAATTCACCTATCTGCTTTTGTTTTTCTGATAAAGATATATTTTCCTTCTTTGACTTACCTAAACCCATGATGCGCTCTACGTGATAAAGGGTTTCAGAAACGCTTATAGAAGTTAAGTCAGTAATGTTATATGGACCAAGTTTAACGGCCAAAGCCTCAGGTCTTAATCTTTTTCCAGAACATGTCTTACAGGGAACTAATTCTAGATACTTTTCTAATTTTTGTTTAACTGATTCTCCATTAGCTTCATTTAATTGCCTTTCTAATATTGGCAAAATCCCCTCAAAAGGCCTTTCAAAACCACTAGAAGTTTTAAAACGACTATCAGCTTGAATTAATATTGGTTTATCTGATCCCAAGAGTAGAACTTGTTTTTGCAAATCACTTAAATCTTTCCAAGGAGTTTTTAATTCAAAACCATAGGCTTGGCCTACAGAATAAAGTAAAGAGAAATAATAAGTATTATCTTTTTCACTCCAAGGGGCTATTGCAGCATATACAGGCAATGTTTTATCAGGTATAACTCTATCTGCAGTAAATTTTTTTAAATAACCAATCCCATGACAATCTGGACAGGCTCCATATGGGCTATTAAAAGAAAATAATCTAGGTGAAAGTTCCTCAACAATAGAGCCATGTACAGGACATGCATAATTTTCTGAATAAAGTTTTTCTCTTTCTAAATTAGAAGGTAAATTTTCTCCTTTTTTTGGAACAACTTCTACTATTGCTAAGCCATCGCCTCTTTTGAGACAAGTTTGTAGTGAATCATTTAATCTTTCTTGTATTCCTTCTCTTGCAATTAATCTATCAACTACTACCTCAATATTGTGAATTTGATTTTTATCTAATTCAATACTATCAGCAAGTTCTCTTACCTCTCCATTGATTCTCACCCTAGCAAATCCTTCAGCAGCTAGTCCGCTAATTAATTTTGTATGTGTTCCTTTCTTACCTCTTACAACAGGAGCTAACAATTGGTACCTTGTTCCTTCTGGTAAAAGAAGAATTTGATCCACCATTTCATCAATTGTTTGAGGCGCAATTGGAATCCCGCAGTGGTGACAATGCGGCTCACCAGCACGACCAAACAATAATCTTAAATAATCTTGTATTTCTGTTACTGTTCCAACTGTTGATCGGGGATTATGACTCGTAGATTTTTGATCAATTGAAATAGCAGGTGATAAACCTTCAATATTGTCAACATCTGGTTTATCTACTTGACCCAAAAATTGCCTTGCGTATGCAGAAAGACTTTCAACATATCTTCTTTGACCTTCAGCAAAAATAGTATCAAAGGCCAGAGAACTTTTACCACTTCCGCTCACACCTGTAAAAACTATAAATTTGTTTCTAGGTAGAGAAAGATCAATATTTTTTAAATTATGCTGACGAGCTCCTCTTATATTAATTGAGTTATCTTCTCCAAAACTACTATCAACTTTATTAACCATGTTTAAATCTAGATTATGATTTAAAAAGGTTATTATAGTAGAATTTTTTCTATTTTACGCAGCTGAACGATCAAGAAGTCTAGAAGCATATTCGTTTACTTCGCATGAACCTCCACCTATAAGTTCTATTAGTTCATTTTTTCTTTGATTTTTTGTAGTTAGTTTTGCAATTGAAGTATAAGTTATTCCATTAATTACGTTTTTATTAACTTTGAAATGAGCTGATCCCCTAGCAGCTAGAAATGGCTGATGAGTAATACATAAGACTTGTTGATTTTTAGAAATTTCTTTTATAAGCTCAACCAAAGAAAATAGAGATTTACCACTTAAACCACTATCAATTTCATCTAAAAAGAAAGTATTGGGTTGTTTAGAAATACTAGATTTAATAGCTAATAAAAATCTTGACATTTCTCCGCCAGAAATAACATTTGATAATGGAGCGAGCTTCTGATCAGGATTAGCCGAAAACAAAAAATTTATATCGTCAATTCCATCGCCAGAAGGCTTACATTCAGAAAATTTAATTGAAAAATTTGCATTTTCTAAACCTAGATTGCTTAAAATAGACATTACTGAATTTTGTAACTGTTTAGCAATTTTTTTTCTTTCAATAGATTGAATAACAAATAAAGAATTTAAATTACTTTGTAAATTCTCAATTTGAGATTTAATACTGCAAATCTCATTACCTTGATCATTTTGTTGAAAATACGTCTTTAATTGATCGCGCTTTTTAATTAATTGAGTTAAGTCCAATGAAAAAGTTCTCTCTAGGTTTTTTAAAAAAAATAATCTTTTTTGTATTTCTGGAAGATTAGATTCATAATTTTCTATTTCTTGCAAATATGATTTTAGATCAAAAATTAAATCTTCAACATCAGCATGAATATTTAATAACTTCTCTCTAAATTTTTGAATCTTTAAATCGAAATCTGCTGTTTTATTCAAAATCTTTAGTGATTGATTTATAAAAGAAGTTACTGAAGGTTCATCATGACTGAAATTAATTAAATTTTCTAATGATGATTTAATTGAATTATTAATTTCAAGATTATTTACAAGTTTATTTTCTAATAACTCTAGTTCTAAAATTTCTTCACTTGAATTTAAATCAGCTTCTTCTAAACTCTTCAACATATGTTTAATTGCCAAGTTTTTTTCTTCTTGATTCCTAGAAAATTCTATTTTTTCATTCATTAATTTTGTTAACTCTTCACTTTCTCTCCATAAACTTTTAATCCTTTCGCTAGTATCCTTAAATTCTTGAGAACATAAGTCATCAATAATTTGTCTTCTCTTATCTATAGAATCAAAGATAAAAGTGTCTGATTGACCTGCAAAATCAATAAAAAATCGTCCAAGTTTTTCTAATGATTGTCTGTTAATTGGTAAATTATTAAGGCTATATTTGGATAAGATTTTATTATTTTTTTTATAAGATTTTCTTTTAATTTGTATTTCTGAAGAAGTTATCTCATAACCATTACTAATTAACCAATTGTTAATTTGAAAAGAAGAAGAAAATATCGCCTCAATAACGCAAAAATCTTTTCCTGGACGTATTAAATGTTTTAGAGGTATATTAGTTCCACCAAATAAAGCATTAAGGGAATCCAAAATTAATGATTTTCCTGAACCTGAATCACCAGTTATGATATTCAAACCTTTTTCGAAATTAATTTCTATAATTTCTATTAATGCAATATTTTCTATTTTTAATTTTACTAACATGATAAATCTTCCATATAAAAAAAGTAACTACTTTTCAAAAAAAATAAAGGTTTTAAATATATAAAGTTATGAAAGAAGATTTTACTGATTTTATTGAAGTATCTGGACTCTTAAATTACGATCCAGATACAATTTCTAAAATTTACAAAAAAAATCCTAAAAGACTTTTAAAAAGACTTTGGCAAACACTCATACCTATTTTTGCTTACATCTTCTCCGTGGGATGGGACAAATTAACTGGAAGATTAAAAAATGAGCAGCAAGCAAGATTTAGAGCACGAGAATTAACAAATTTGTTAGTAGAACTTGGGCCTGCATTTGTTAAGGCAGGCCAAGCTTTATCAACAAGACCAGATATAATTCCAGGGGTTCTTTTAGAAGAATTATCTGAATTGCAAGATCAACTCCCTGGGTTTGATGGCAATAAAGCTATGGAGTTAATAGAAGAAGATTTAGGATACAAAATAAATGAGATTTTTTTAGAAATTGATAAAGAGCCAATTTCCGCTGCTTCTTTAGGACAAGTACATAAAGCTAAATTAAAAAACGAAGAGATCGTTGCAATAAAAGTTCAAAGGCCGGGATTGAGAGAACAAATAACCTTAGATCTGTACATAGTTAGAAATATTGCTTATTGGCTAAAAAACAATATCGGATTAATAAGAAGTGATCTAGTTGCTTTAATTGATGAATTAGGCAAGAGAGTTTTTGAAGAGATGGATTATCTAAACGAAGCTGCAAATGCAGAAAAATTTAGAGATATGCATAAACATAACAAAATGATTGCCGTACCAAAAATTTATAAAGAAATAACTTCAAGAAGAGTATTAGCAATGGAATGGATAGACGGTACAAAATTAACAAATTTAAAAGACGTAAAAAAATTAGGAATTAATCCTGATGAAATGATTGATATAGGAGTGCAATGCAGTTTAGAACAGCTTTTAGAACATGGATTTTTTCATGCAGACCCACATCCTGGTAATTTATTAGCCTTAGAAGATGGAAGATTATGTTATTTAGATTTTGGAATGATGAGCGAAGTTTCCAGAGAATCTAGATCAGGATTAATTCAAGCAGTAGTACATTTAGTAAATAAAAACTTCGATAAATTGTCTCAAGATTTCGTAAAATTAGGATTTTTATCAGAAGAAGTTAATTTAGAACCCATTGTCCCAGCATTTCAGGATGTTTTCATTAACGCAGTTGAACAAGGAGTTTCGAAAATGGATTTTAAAAGCGTTACAGACGATATGTCTGGTGTTATGTATAAATTCCCTTTCAGACTACCTCCATATTATGCTCTTATAATTAGGTCATTACTTACATTAGAAGGAATAGCTTTAAGCGTAGATCCAAACTTCAAGATATTAGGAGCTGCTTATCCATATTTTGCAAGAAGATTGATGGAAGATCCTGATCCACAATTAAGGGTAAGCCTTAAAGAAATGCTTTTTGATAATAAAAAATTTAAATGGGACCGTTTGGAAGATCTGCTTTCTAACGCTGCAAAGCAAACAAATCTCGATTTAGAAAAACTTTTAGACGAAGTTATAAATCTTCTCTTTTCTCCAAATGGAGGATTTCTTAGAAATGAGATAGTTGAAGGTTTAACAAACCAGATAGATTTACTTAGTCTAAAAATATTGAAAAATTTGAATAATTACCTTCCACAATCAATTAAATTAAATACTATTAACGAAAATAATAACTTGAATGACCTTATAATGTATGTAGAGCCATTGAGAAACTTTTTAGAAATTTTACAAAAAGTACCCGGGTATTCAATTGACATTTTTCTAAAAAGGGTTCCAAGACTTATAAATGAACCCTATACAAAAGAAATGGGTATAAAAATTGCAAAAAAAGTAACTGAAAAAGGAGTAGTAAGACTTGTTAAGATTGCGGCTGGTGCAAATATCTAAATGAAGCTTAGTAAAATTTTAATATTTAGAATATTTTTTATTTTAGTAATTTCTCCATTATTTTTAAATGTTCCTAAAGCTAATACTGCTGAAGAAATTAAGATCACATACAGCATATTTTCTAGAACAATTAAAGTGAATTCTTTAAAAACTTTTGCTAAAGAAGGTAAATCCACAAGAAAATTAAAGAGAATTTTGAAAGCGACCGGGTCTCCCGACAAAGAAATTAGAACAGTTTTAAACAAAGATTTTGAAGTTCCTATCACCATTGCAAGCAAACTTGTATACTCTGAAATAGGAAATGTTTTTTTAACAAGACTTTCATCTATTATCCACCCACCCAGAGCAACTGATGAAAGAACAGGTATGCTTGCCCTTAGAGCAAGTGTGATTCAAGGTATTAACATTGGAAATGGAAAAATAAATCTAATAAATTTTTTTGAAGGATATCCAACTAAAACTGTAATTTTAGATGTAAGCGCTTTGAGCAAAGTTATGAATAAAGTAGAATCTATTTCAGAATTATTAACCTTTTTCACCAATTCCCCTTTAGAAAAAATCAAAACAAATTAAACGACTATGGTGTTATTAAATAAAATCAAAAATAAACTACGTTTTAATTATAGAAAAAAAAGATGGCCAGGCCTTATAGAAGCTTATAAACAATATCTCCCAGTTACAAAGAAAACTCCTATTATTTCCCTCAATGAAGGAAATACACCACTGATTTTAAGCGAATCAATTAGCAACTTAATTGGAAATGGAACAAAAGTTTTTTTAAAATATGATGGCCTTAATCCGACAGGATCTTTTAAAGATCGTGGAATGACTATGGCAATTAGCAAAGCAAAAGAAGAAGGTTGTGAAGCAGTGATTTGTGCAAGTACTGGAAATACCTCTGCTGCTGCTGCTGCATATGCTTCGAGAGGAGGATTAAAACCTTATGTTTTAATACCAGAAGGATTTGTTGCTCAAGGAAAGCTTGCGCAAGCATTAATGTATGGCGCTGAGATAATATCTATTAATGGAAACTTTGATAAGGCTCTTGAAATTGTTAGAGATTTATCTTCAGAACATCCTGTAGAGCTTGTTAATTCTGTTAATCCATATCGAATACAAGGACAGAAAACGGCAGCTTTTGAAATAGTTGATGACTTAGGTCATGCTCCTGATTGGCTTTGTATTCCAATGGGTAATGCAGGAAATATAACTGCTTATTGGATGGGATTTAAAGAATATTCAAAAATAAAAAGAAATTTGAAGTTGCCAATTATGATGGGTTTTCAATCAGAGGGCTCTGCTCCATTAGTAAAAAATATAATAGTTAAAGATCCAGAAACAATTGCAACTGCAATAAGAATTGGGAATCCTGTAAATAGAGAAAAAGCAAAAAAAGTAAGAAAGGAGAGTAAAGGAGATTTTCAGTCAGTTACAGATGAAGAAATAATCGATGCTTATAAAATCCTTGCCAAAGAGGGGGTTTTTTGTGAACCTGCCAGTGCAGCATCAGTTGCTGGAATGATTAAAAATAAAAATAGAATTCAGAAAGAATCGACTATTGTTTGTGTTCTTACTGGAAACGGATTGAAAGATCCTGATTGCGCTATAAAAAACAACGATGCTATTTTTAGGAAAAATATTGAACCTTCATTAAAAAATATAACTAAAATATTAGGATATTAAAATCCAAAAAAAATAGTGTCTGTGGAAATCAATTAAAAACAAACCTCATTTGTTGAAAAGTACATAAGAAGAAATTATATTTGTTGAATAAATTTAAAATCTTCGAAAAAAGAAAAAAATATTCAACAAATAAAAAACTTTTTTCACATATTCTTTTCTTCGTAAACTAAATAGACAAGGTGTTTAGTTTAAAAATTCCACAGTTCCCACAAGAACTACTACTACTAAATTTTTTATTTTATTATTTATTTTTATATTAGAAAAAGAGTAAAAAATAAATTTATTGAATTTAATTTACGAAAAAAGTATATTGTATTTGTAAAAAGTTCCAAATTCTGATGGAAATTATTTGTAATCAAAATGAATTAAATAATGCTATACAACTAGTAAGCAAGGCAGTTGCTTCAAGGCCAACGCATCCAATTCTTGCAAACATACTTTTAACAGCTGACGAAGGAACTAACAAAATTAGCGTCACAGGATTTGACTTAAATTTAGGAATTCAAACGTCTTTTGATGGAACTGTTAAAAATAGTGGAGCTATTACTATACCTTCAAAACTTTTATCTGAAATAGTAAACAAACTACCTAATGAAACTCCTGTTTCTCTAGAAGTAGACGAGAATTCAGATAATATCCTAATAAAAAGTGACAGAGGTTCTTTTAATCTAAAAGGGATACCTTCTGATGAATATCCTAATTTACCATTTGTTGAAAGCGGTACTTCTTTGAATATTGATCCTAGTTCTTTTTTAAAGGCTTTAAAATCTACCATTTTTGCCAGTAGTAATGATGATTCTAAGCAACTACTCACAGGTGTAAACTTTACTTTCAAACCAAATTATTTAGAGTCTGCTTCTACAGATGGCCATAGATTGGCTGTTGCTTTAACTGGTAATGAAGAACATATTGAAAATAAAGAAAATATTTCTTCAAATGTTGATGATTTATCGGTAACTATCCCAACCAGATCATTAAGAGAAATTGAAAAACTAGTATCTTTGAGAAGCTCTGAAAATTCAATTAAGCTTTTCTATGACAAAGGTCAAGTAGTATTTATATCTTCTAATCAAATAATTACTACAAGAACTTTAGAAGGTACTTATCCTAATTATTCACAATTAATTCCTGATTCTTTTTCTAAAATCCTAAATTTTAATACAAAAAAATTAATTGATGCATTAGAAAGAATTGCTGTTTTAGCTGATCAGCAAAGTAGTGTTGTAAAGATTAAATTAGATGATACAGATTTAGCTTCAATCAGCGCAGATGCTCAGGATATTGGAAATGCAAATGAATCAATACCTGTTTCTTATTCTGGAGAAAATTTTGATATTGCATTTAACGTAAGATATCTGTTAGAAGGTTTAAAAGTTATTGCTTCTGAAAATGTACTTTTAAAGTGTAATATTGCAACTACTCCAGCTGTTTTTGTGCCAGAAGATAATCTTAATTCTTTTACTTATTTAGTTATGCCTGTGCAGGTTCGTTCTTAATTTGAAATTACCTAAAGAAATTTTATTAAGTGAATTATTAAATTTTAGTGTTAAGGGTAATATGGCCCTTAATTATGGAAATGGTGAAAATGTTTGGATGCACCCTCCAGTTCACCGGATTCTAGGATGGTACTCTCGTCCTTCAAATTTTGATTTAAAAAGAAATGTTTGGCGATTAAATCAAATTACTCAAATAATAGATAATGAAATTTTTGTCAAAGGCGATCCAGCTATTTCGGATTTAGCAACTTTAAATAGGTTCCCAACTTTAATAGAAGCTAATCTTATAAATATAAATGGATCAAAAATAGGAGTCATTGCAGATTTTTTATTCGAAATGAAAACGGGAAAAATTAAATATTACTTAGTTTCTAGATCTAATCCTAAGCTTCCAGGTTCTAGTAGATGGAAATTAACTATTGATAATATCAATGACCAACAACCGGGATTGGTATTCTGTGAAAGTAATTCTTTAGATGATTTATCTTTAATAAAATCAAGTATTAAAAATGAATTTATGCAAAAAGGGAAAAAAATTTTTGATAGATTTGATGATATGAAAAATATTGCTTCTAATAGATTAGAGGAATGGCTTGAAGAAGATGAAGATATTAGCCAAAACTTAGATTTTAAACAAAAAAGTTTTTATAATAATGGAAGTTCATCTATACCGTCTAGTGAAAAAAAAGAAGATGACCCTTGGATATAAATAATGATAAATCAAGAAAATATTGATCTATATGATCTTAATGAAGCACTACAAGTTGAAAATTTAACACTTAATGATTACGAAGAAATTTGCAAAAGATTAAAGAGAAAACCTAACAGAACGGAATTAGGCATGTTTGGCGTTATGTGGTCAGAACATTGTTGTTATAGAAATTCAAAACCTTTACTATCTAAGTTTCCCACCGAAGGTAAAAATGTTTTAGTTGGACCTGGAGAAAATGCTGGCGTTATTGATGTTGGAAATAATCAAAAACTTGTTTTTAAAATAGAAAGTCATAATCATCCTTCTGCTATTGAACCTTTTCAAGGCGCAGCAACAGGTGTAGGAGGAATTTTAAGAGATATATTCACAATGGGTGCAAGGCCTATCGCAGTTTTGAATTCATTGAGATTCGGCAACCTTGATAAATCATCAAATGTTGATTTACTGCGAGGAGTTGTATCCGGTATTGCACATTATGGGAATTGCGTAGGTGTGCCGACTGTTGGAGGCGAAATTGACTTCGATGATAGTTACTCTGGAAATCCTTTAGTGAATGTTATGGCTTTAGGACTTTTAGAAACTGAGGAAATCGTTTGTTCTGGAGCTGAAAATGTAGGATCACCAGTGTTATATGTTGGTAATACAACTGGCAGAGATGGTGTTGGTGGTGCTAGTTTTGCTAGCTCAGAATTAACTACAACTTCATTGGATGATAGACCGGCTGTGCAGGTAGGTGATCCATTTGTTGAGAAAAGTCTTATTGAAGCTTGTTTGGATGCTTTCAAGACAGGAGATGTAATTGCAGCTCAAGATATGGGTGCTGCAGGTTTAACATGCAGTAGCGCAGAAATGGCCGCAAATGGAAATTTAGGGATATCTATTGATTTAGATTTGGTCCCTTCAAGAGAAGATGATATGTCCTCATACCAATATTTATTATCTGAATCGCAAGAAAGAATGTTGTTTGTCGTTAAAGAAGAAAAAATTAATGATCTTATTGAAAAATTTAATAAATGGGGATTATATGCAAGTGTTATTGGTGAAGTGATAGGAAATAATGAGGTAATTATTTCTCATAAAGGTAAAATTGTGGCCCAAATACCTACTTCCGCCTTATCTGATGATACTCCAGTAAATTTTCATAATGCGATTAATAACCCACCCGATGATATTTTAAATAAATGGGAATGGAAAGAAAGTGATTTACCAGAAATTCATGAGCAAAAAATATTTTCATTAAAGGAAAATAAGAATTTTTCTTTTTCAGAAATTATTTTAAAACTACTCTCTAATCCATCGATAGCTTCTAAACGATGGATTTATAAACAATATGACTCTCAAGTTCAGGCAAATACAGTCTTTAAACCTGGGAAATCAGATGCAGCCGTAATAAGACTAAGGGAACAAAATAAAAAAAATAAAAGTAAAGTATTCTCTGGTGTTGCTGCTTCAGTTGATTGCAATAGTAGATGGGTTGCGCTTGATCCTTTTAGAGGATCTATCGCTGCTGTTGCAGAGTCTGCTAGAAATGTTAGTTGTGTTGGTGCTGAACCAGTAGCAATTACAAATAATCTAAATTTTTCTTCTCCTGAGAATGAAATAGGATATTGGCAACTCTCATCTTCATGTGATGGAATTGCTGAAGCCTGTAAAGCCTTAGAAACTCCTGTTACAGGAGGTAATGTATCTTTATATAATGAATCTAAAAATAAAGATAATCTAATAACTCCTATCAATCCTACTCCTGTTATTGGAATGGTTGGAAAGTTAGATAATGTCGAAAAAGCTATAAGTAGTGAATGGAAAAATATTGAAGATCAAATCTGGTTAATTGGTTCTTCCAAATCAGAAATAAAAATTGCAGCTAGTTCTTATCTGGAATATTTTCATGGAGAAATTACAGGTCGGCCTCCAAAATTAGATTTGTTGGATGAAAAGTTTTGCCAGAGTTTTTTAAGAAATGCGATTTTAAACAGTTTTGTAGTTTCTTCTCACGATATAAGCGACGGAGGCTTAGCTATAGCTTTAGCAGAGTCTTGTATTTTGTCCGCAAGGGGTGCAACTATAGAATTAGAGAAAGATTTAAATAGAGTTGATAATTTATTGTTTGCCGAAGGGGGGTCAAGAATTATTTTTTCAATTAGTAAAATGAAACAAAATGAATGGTTTAATTATTTAAAACAAAATCAAATAAATTTCCCCTCAAGTGTTTATGTAAAAAAAATAGGATATGTATCTAGTGAAACGCTTAAGATAAAAATTCAAGATAAAAATATCTGCAATATTAGGGTTGAGGAATTAGCCGAAAAATTTAATAATAGTATTTCAGGTTACTTTTAAATATGAAAACCATTTCTCAACTATTAATCTTTTTAAGATATTAAGTTATGTGCGGAATAGTTGGAATCGTTTCTTCAGATGATGTAAATCAACAAATTTACGATAGTCTTTTGCTCTTGCAACATAGAGGCCAGGACTCAACAGGTATAGCCACAATGGAAAATACTGTTTTCCATATACATAAGGCTAAAGGTCAGGTTAATACTGCTTATAGAACGAGAGATATGAGGAATTTAATAGGTAAAATCGGATTGGGTCATGTTAGATATGCAACAAAGGGATCGGCAGAAAGTGTTGAAGAAGCACAACCTTTTTACGTTAATGCTCCCTATGGAATTGTTTTGATACATAATGGAAATTTGACGAATACCAGAGATTTAGAAAAACAATTATTTAATATTGATAAGCGGCACACAAATTCTTCAAGTGATACTGAAATGTTGTTAAATGTATTTGCGACAGAATTACAAGAACAAATTAATAATCAAGAATTAGAACCTGATATTATTTTTAATGCTGTCAAATCTTTACATAAAAGAATTCAGGGATCATATGCTTCAATTGCATTAATTTCAGGACATGGTTTATTAGCATTTAGAGATCCTTTTGGTATTAGGCCTCTTGTAATAGGAAAAAGATTTTCATTAGCGACAAAAAAAGAAGAGTGGATGGTTGCTAGTGAATCTCTAGTGCTTGAAAATAATGATTATCAAGTAGTGAGAGACGTAGATCCAGGAGAAGCCATTTTTATAAATCTTAATGGGGAGTTTTTTTCTAAACAATGTTCTGAAAATCCAATGTTATTTCCTTGTGCTTTTGAATATGTTTATTTAGCTAGGCCAGATTCAATTATGAATGGAATTTCTGTATACAAAGCTCGTTTAAAGATGGGAGATTATTTGGCAGAAACAATAAAAGAGACAATTAATTCTGGAGATGTTGATGTAGTTATGCCTATTCCTGATTCTTCTCGACCTGCGGCAATGCAAGTTGCAAGACAGTTAGGGATAGAATATAGGGAAGGTTTTTTTAAAAATAGATATGTTGGCCGAACATTCATTATGCCTGGTCAACAGAAACGAAAAAAATCCGTAAGACAAAAATTAAATGCTATGAGTGCAGAGTTTAAAAATAAAAATGTTTTAATTGTTGATGACTCGATAGTAAGAGGTACTACTTCAAAAGAAATTGTTCAGATGGCTAAAGATGCAGGAGCAAATAAAGTTTTTTTTACATCAGCAGCTCCTCCGGTTCGTTATCCTCATGTCTATGGAATTAATATGCCTAATAGAGATGAGTTAATAGCTCATAATAGAACAATTAGTGAAATTGCTGATCATCTTGAAATTGATAACCTTGTTTATCAAAGTGTTGAAAGTTTGAGAAAATCTATAATAAGTGATTCTTCTATTAAAGATTTGGAAATGAGTTGCTTTACTGGTTCTTATGTAACAGGAACGGTAAATCAAGAGTATTTAAATTGGGTTGAAAATGAATATAAATCTTAGTTAAGAAAGTTTTCAAGTCGGAAACAATTTTCAAGGTATTCATCCTTATCTAATTTTAAAAAATCAATTAAAAAATTCGATTTATTTGATTTGAAATTTAATTTTTTTAGGTCCAATCTTGCAGATTTATTTTTATTAGTTTCAATATCAATGAAATGGTTACTTGTAATTATTTTTAGGAAGTAATCGTTTTTAAGTTGGGTTTTTTCATTTAAATATCCCAAACTGTATTCATTAGAGTAATAAATATCATGGCTATTTATACAAAAGATTTTACCTTTTTTAGATATTAAAAAGATATTCTCCCCATTATCATAAGTACAACAAGAAACGATTTTTTCAGTTGGTAAAAGTTTTGCAAGTATTACTCCCTGGGATTGTTTAGAAGTTGGTGTTAAAAATTTATTTGATAAATTAAAGTTAAAAATTCTTCCTATTGAGGTTAAGATTATTAAATTTTTGTTTTCATTAGAAATAAATGAATCGATTGTTTTAAGATTATTTTTTAATTTTGTAATTGTGAAAGTCCTATTACTTTTTATCATGTCTTCATCAAATAAAACTTTTTTAAATCTTCCATCAGAATTTAATATGCATAAATAATTTTTAATTTCTTTTTTGATTGAATGAAAATTTATTATTTCACTAGGATGAATATTTCCAAGAATTTTATTATCTAATTTATAGTCTTTATTAATACTTGATTCCCAGTCAATGTTAAATACTTTTCCTGAATTTGTGATTCCAATTAACTTTATATTTTTTTCAATGTTACATATAAATTTTTGTATATTT
>QCHG01000012.1 GCA_003278045.1 Prochlorococcus sp. AG-402-A04
TAATCAAAATATCGAAATTTTTCTAGATCAAAAAAGATTAATTTCTGCTGATATTAATGGTATTAAAATCATAAATGTCTATGTTCCAAATGGATCTTCCCTAGAATCTAGTAAGTTCGAATACAAAATTAATTGGTTAAATTGTTTAGCTTCATTTTTGGATGATCAAGAAAAAAAAGGAGAAATAATTTGTCTTATGGGTGATTTTAATGTCGCTCCATCTAACTTGGATATTCATGATCCAAAGAAATATAAAGGAGGAATACTGGCCTCTGAGAGAGAAATGCACTAAATAATGTTCTAAAAAAAAGATTAATAGATTCGTTCAGGATTTTCGAACAAAATACTGGCCATTGGAGTTGGTGGGATTACCGTAATAATGCATTTGAATTAAATAAAGGTTGGAGAATAGACCATATATATATCAGCAAGGAACTATCGTCAAAGCTTAAAAGTTGTGTCATAGACAGCTCCCCAAGGGGTAATTTACGTCCAAGTGATCATGCTCCAGTAATGATAGATCTTAACTTAAACGACATAAATATAGATTTTTCAGAGGATGAGGATAATTTCTTCGAAATATAATTTAAACAATTTAAATTTCTTTAATGCCTGAAAACGCTCATTAATAAAGACTTATCTAAAGTAGAATTGTTTCATATCATGATTTCTTTAAAATTAATTATTTACAATCGAAACTATCGCAATAAAAATATCATAATGTAGAATTTCAATCTGATTGACAAAATTTTTACTTATTTCTAATTTAGAACATGACTAGATTTTTCTCAAAACATCATTTAGCTAAATTGTGACTGACATATTAAATTACACAAAATCAGAAGAAATTTTCTCTGCCGCCCAACAACTAATGCCTGGAGGAGTAAGCTCTCCAGTAAGAGCTTTTAAGTCTGTAGGAGGCCAACCAATTGTTTTTGATAGAGTCAAAGGTCCTTTCGCTTGGGATATTGATGGAAATAGATATATTGACTACATAGGAAGCTGGGGACCTGCTATATGTGGACATGCCCACCCTGAAGTTACAACTGCATTACAGGAAGCAATTGAGAAAGGCACTAGCTTTGGTGCGCCATGCGTTCTAGAGAACCAACTTGCTGAAATGGTAATAGATGCCGTCCCATCTGTAGAAATGGTTAGATTTGTCAATAGTGGAACTGAAGCATGCATGGCTGTTTTGAGACTTATGCGAGCATTTACTGGAAGAGATAAAGTTATTAAATTTGACGGTTGTTATCATGGTCATGCAGATATGTTTTTAGTAAAAGCAGGATCAGGTGTAGCCACTCTGGGTTTGCCAGATTCGCCAGGTGTTCCACGGACCACAACTGCTAATACACTTACTGCTCCCTACAATGACCTAGAAGCAGTAAAAAAATTATTTTCTGAAAATCCTGATGCCATTTCGGGGGTTATTCTTGAGCCTATCGTTGGTAATGCTGGATTTATTACTCCAGAACCTGGATTCTTGGAGGGATTAAGGGAATTAACCACTGAGAATGGATCCTTATTAGTTTTTGACGAAGTAATGACTGGATTCAGAATAAGTTATGGAGGAGCTCAAGAAAAGTTTGGGGTTACTCCTGATTTAACAACCCTTGGTAAAGTAATTGGTGGAGGCCTGCCTGTTGGAGCTTATGGAGGCAAGAAAGAAATAATGTCCATGGTAGCCCCTTCAGGTCCGGTATACCAAGCAGGCACTTTGAGCGGTAATCCACTCGCAATGACTGCTGGAATAAAAACCCTTGAACTGCTAAAACAAGATGGTACGTACGATAAACTTGATTCAACAACTTCTAGATTAATTGAAGGAATAATTCAGTCTGCAGAAAATAACGGTATTGCTATTAATGGTGGTAGTGTAAGCGCTATGTTTGGATTTTTCTTATGCGATGGGCCAGTTAGGAACTTTGATGAAGCAAAAACAAATGATGCCGAACTTTTTGGTAAGTTGCATAGAGAAATGCTACTACGAGGAATTTATCTAGCGCCAAGCCCCTTTGAAGCTGGTTTCACCTCACTAGCTCACAGCGAAGAAGAAATTGATAAAACTATAGAAGCTTTTGACGAATCCTTTAATGCAATTAAGAAATAATCATCTACTAGCCTTTCTTTAAAGAAAAATAAGTAAATGATTATAAAGTTTAGTAAGATCTTTTCTAAAGAATTATCTTCTACCACCAACTATTACTGGGGGAGAACCTCCTTCTGAACCTGGCAAGCCAGGAACGACTTGTGTACTACCATCCCATTTGTCGAGAAATAATTTGAAAAGTACTTGATCATCGAGACTTCTATTTAATGTCTCATATCTAAGTGCTTCTTGTTCAGCAATTTCAACTTCAGTCTTTGCTCTTAGTAATTGCTGACCAGCTATTTGCTTTTGTTCAATCGCAGCTCTATATTCTTCAGCGATCTCTAATCCAGTAAGATCTAAACTTTTAACATCTACATAATCAAATGAATTTAATTCTTTTGCAACGGTATCACCAACTTTTTCAGAAATTACTGCGAATTCAGTAGCAATTGTCTCTAGCTCATATTGAGAAAAGACTGATTTTAGAGCTTTTAGCAAAGATGGCTGAACAATTTTCTGATAAACATCGCTATTTCTGCTTGCAATTGTTGCGAAGATCCTTCCTGCCTCGTTAGGTTTTACTGAATATTTAACAGTAGCTGTAGCTCTAATAACTTGAAGATCTTTAGTAAGCGTTTCAAATTTTTCTGGTTGAACTTGAGTTTTTATATCAAATGGATATACAGACTGAATAAATGGAAGTTTAAAGTTTAAACCAGCTCTCCGAGAGGGGCCACTTACTTTCCCTAGTGTTGTAACAACTGCAACTTGTCCAGAAGGTACAACAAATAATGATTGGGTGAGCAAAAGAAAGCCAGTAAAAGACAATACAATAAGTAATGTTGCCGTCCCACCAGGACCTGTTGGTGTGACATTTTTAAAAGATGTTGACATTAAATTTTAACTTTATATTTAATCATATTTAAATAGACTAATTAGTGCATTAGTAAGACATTTAATTAAAATATTTTTTTAATAATTGTAAATTTAAATATAGATTTAAATTAATAGATATTTGATTTAAATTCTTGCAAAAGTTCTAAATAAAGATCCTCATCTATCTCCCTGATATCATATTCAGAGGGTAAAACACCATGCTTATGCTCATGTACCGCCATCCAACAGAATTTCTCAATTTCTTCTTTTGAAAAACGAGGGTATTCTTTTACATTCTTAATCAACGTAGTAATGAGAGATTTTGAATAATCTGCCATATTTTTAAAAAATCTTACTAAATATTTTATCTAAAGTTATTAGCTTTTAGGGGAATGTTCAAAGACTCCTCCAACTCACTTACAAGTTTAATTGCCAATTGAAGATCATTTTTGCTCTTACTAGCAACCCTGAGTGTTTCTCCATTGATACTGACATTAATTTTTTTTATTTGATCTCTAATATTTTTACTGATTTTTTTTGCAATTTCTTGTTTAATGCCTTGTTTTAATAAAATTGTCTGTTTAATTCTATTACCACTAACTATTTCAATGGCACCATAGTCAAATATTTTTAAGGATAAGTTTCTTTTTATTGCCTTTTGTCTAATTATGTCATTAACAGCATTCAAAGTAAGTTCGCTATTGGTGATTATAAAAATATTTTCTTTTTCTAAATCAACTGAAGTATCCGTGCCCTTCAAATCGTAACGCTGAGAAATTTCCCTTTTAACTTGATCCAAAGTATTGACTAATTCTTGTCTATCAAAATCAGAAACTACATCAAATGAAAAACTTTCTGCCATAGTAAATTATTAAACGCTAAATATTATTAGCATAAATCATCTTTTAATAAGGGGAAATGGGTTGATTTAATCAAAAAATAACAAACTAACCACTTTGCCCATTTCTTCAGCACATCTACAACTATTTAGCAAAGTTTCACTATCATGAAAGGCAAAGCATATTAATTGATCGCACCTAGTAATAATTTCTTGATTACAAAGACTACTTGCAAGTGGCAAAGGTAATTCATCATTTTCACTTTTTTCAACCAAATGCATAACCCTCTCAAGTTGATCTTTTATTTCGGGTATTTGTCTATCAAGACTTTGTGGTAGTAAAACAGTTAATAATGATGGATTAATATCTAAGACAGCTCGAATAACAGCTGCATTAACACCTTGAGATCCAGATGTAAGGATATTATGTCCTTCCTCTGCTAACGACCTTGCTATCAACTCAATTAAGTGGATATCTACAACCGGTACGTGTCTACTACCTAAAAAAGCAATTCTCCTTTTCCCATTATCTTGGAGTTTTGCAAGTTCTTGAGCTAAGGCATCAACACCTTCAGTTGCTGGTAGATCTAAAGAGCGACTCAAAATAATAAAGTTCCTATATTTGAAATTAGCATTTATCTGAAAAATTGCAGGGAAAATCTATCTTTTCGAGAATTCTTTTTAGATTTACATGCTCTTGAACTAATTGAATAGCATAAGAAGCTTTAATTGATTCATGTATTCTGACATGACCAAAAGCTTGTTCAATAATTTCCACGGAGGAAAGAGTATCTAATTCCACCTTTAAAATTGGCACCTCCAATTCCTCCGCTCTATGAATCAATTGTGACAAAGGATCTCCTAAGCCAGTTAAAATAAGGCATTGAGTCGAAGCCTCCAAAGCAGCAAGTTGGATGTCAGTTCTATCAGCTCCAGTAACTACAGCCATATTTCGTCTTCTCCTGAAAAATTCCATTGCAGAATTCACCCCCATCGCACCAATACTTAATGTTTCAACAAGCAAATGATCTTTTTCAGGGCAACAAATTACTTGGGCATCTAGTCTTCTTACTAGCTCACCTACGGTGACACTTCTAAGAAGTGGTGATTTAGGCATCACTCCAAACACTTCAATATCCAGATCTTTAAGAGAGGGTATTATTTCATTTTTAACTTTTTCGACTTCTTGCGGCAAAACTCCGTTTAACACAACTCCGGCCAATTTCTCACCTAATTGTTTTTTCGCATCAAGTAATGCATCCACACTTTTACAATCTTCCCATAAATTTACAATTAAAACTTTCGCATCTAAATCCTTAGCTAGTTGCGGGAGACTTAAGCCATAAATCATACCCTCGTGAAGACTTCCGGCTGCCTCTAAAATATTGAGACCTTCAAAATCATCATTAACTAATCCTTCAATCTGATCAAAACCTTTTCCTGGGAGCAAGTCTTTATTGAAGATTCTTTTTTCAGCTGAGATATTATCTAATAATCCTACTGAAGAAATTAAATTCTCCTCTTCTATATTTAATGTTGATCCAATAAACTTAACATCATCATCTATTAATCCTTCATAAGACATTGAGGGAAGATTAGTAAGTTCAATACACGTTGCTAGAGGTTTTCCAATGCGTACTTTTTTTTTCTTCTGTAAAAGTTTTTTTGCTATCCCAAGAACCATTGCAGACTTACCACTAAATGGCTCACATGAGCCAATTAATAATATATCGCTCATAATTTAGAAAATTATTTATTAATAGGTCTAAGATAATATTTTTTTCAGAACTAAACAAATATTTTTTTATGAGTTTTAATCAAATAAAAAAATAAATAATCTTTTTTTGGTAAATTTATTTTAATTCTTTGGTATCTCATAAAAATAAAGCAACATGATAAATTCAATCAAAAACAAAAAAACTATAGGGATTACTGGAGCCTCAGGTGCGCTAGGGAAAGAATTAACAAAGTTGTTTCGTCAAAAAGGATATAAAGTTATTGGATTTACTCATAGTAAAAGTAATTATGAAATAAATCTTGAATCTCCAAATGAATGGATTAAATGGGAATGTGGGAAAGAGTCGTCATTAAAAAAACAATTAGAAAAGATAGACATTTTAATTTTGAATCATGGTATCTACGATTTGAGTAGAGAAAATTCCAATTATGAAAACTCAATAGAGATAAATGCATTAAGCAAATTCAAATTTTTAAATTTATTTGAAGATATTGCTCTAAGCAATGATTCACTAATAAAGAAAGAGATTTGGATAAATACATCTGAAGCAGAAATATTACCCGCCCTAAATCCGTCATATGAGATTAGTAAATCCCTTATTGGTCAATTAGTTTCATTCAAAAAAAATCTTCTGGGAAAAAATATAAAGAAAAAATTAATAATAAAAAAAATCATCTTAGGGCCTTTTAAATCAGAACTAAATCCGCTTGGAATAATGAGTCCTAAATATGTTTCTAAAAAAATTTATGATTTAGCAAATTCAAAAAATTATTTAGTAATAATTAGTCCAAACCCTTTATCCTATATACTTTTCCCATTGAAAGAATTTTTTAATTTTTTGTATTGCCAAATTATCTATAATTACAAATCTTAGTCTCTAGAAATCTCGATCTGTCAATATTTCAATACCATCTTTTAAAACAACTATTGTATGCTCCCATTGGGCCGATAATTTTCCATCTTTTGTTATTACAGTCCATCTATCATTAAGTGTTTTGCAAAATTTAGTCCCTTCATTAACAATAGGTTCCACCGCTAATGTCATACCTTCACGAAGGACGACGTTGGGCAATTCTTTGGTCCGAAAATTAAATACCGATGGCTCTTCATGAAGATTCCTTCCAACTCCATGACCTGTATAGTCTTCTACAACACTAAAGCCATTTTTTATAACAATATCTTCAATTTCCCCAGCCACATCAAGAAGTGTATTCCCTGCCTTGATTTTCGATAGGCCCGCATACAATGCTTTATAAGCTACATCGCTAAGATTTTGAACCTTTGCACTAACTTCTCCTACACAAATTGATATGCAACTATCCCCATGGAAACCATCTAAATATGCTCCTGTATCAATTTTAACTAAGTCCCCACTTTTAATTATTTTATTTTTATTAGGTATTCCATGAACAACTTCATTGTTGATACTAGAGCAAATACTAGAAGGAAATCCGTGGTAGCCCTTAAAACTTGGAACAGCTCCAAAACTTTTTATCCTCTTTTCTGCAAAATCATCTAAATCTTTAGTGCTCATTCCAGGCCTAATTAGGTCATTAATTTCCCTTAAAACGGTTGCTACAATCCTGCTAGATTTTTTCATCAAATTTATTTCTCGTGAAGACTTTATTTCAATTCCTCTTCTCCTCTGAATAAAAGGAACTTGATCATTAACCTTGGAATTATTTTTATTTAACAAAAGATCTGCAAAATGTCTCATTGGAATAAATAGTAGTATTAGGTAAGTATCTTCAAAATAGCCATTGAGGTTTTGGCTATCTTAAATCTATCAATAACAATAGGAAAGAAACAAAAATGAAAATTTTATTTAATTCTAGGCAATTTCATAAGGCTTTGGCGCCTTGGGTTTTTCTTCCATTGTTTATATCTTCGATTACCGGCCTTATTTATAGGGTTTCAAAAGACATATTAGGTTACTCTAGAGAACAAGTTCATTGGTTAATGTCTCTGCATGAGGGCGAATGGCTTGGAGATAATGGAGAATTAATATACGTTATATTGAATTCCCTTGGGGTTTTATGGATGCTCATAACGGGATTCCAAATGTTTTCAAAATCTATTTCATTTACCAAAAAGGTTACTAAAGGTGAGTCAAAAGGTTAAGATATTAAACTTGTAAGATAAAAAAGACTTAAATGGCCAAAGAGAATCAAGAGAAGGAATTAGAAACCGGTACTAAAGCTGAGGCACCAGTTGATGTAGCAGTTGAACAAAAAGAAAACAACATGGTTTCTGAAACTACACAAACCCTAAACGCATCCAACCTTATTAAGGAATTTGAGGATGCACAATTAAAAAAAGAATTACCTGAAATTTATGTTGGCGACACTGTAAAAGTTGGAGTAAAAATTACAGAAGGTAATAAAGAAAGAGTGCAACCTTATGAAGGTGTTGTCATAGCAAAAAGGCATGGCGGCATCAACCAGACTATTACAGTTAGAAGAATTTTTCAGGGTATAGGTGTTGAAAGAGTATTTATGCTACATAGTCCACAGGTTGCCTCTCTAAAAGTCGAACGTAGAGGTAAAGTAAGGAGAGCTAAGTTATTCTATCTGAGAGATAGAGTAGGGAAAGCTACTCGCGTAAAACAACGCTTTGATCGATAAAGTTGTAAATTAACCAACTTATTGGTCACAAAGGCGCTTATAATCATCTAAATGCGTCGTTAGTTCAGTTGGTAGAACGCAGGTCTCCAAAACCTGATGTCGGGGGTTCAAGTCCTCCACGACGCGTTTGATCAACATTATGTAAATCATTTTTTCATAAGATGGAGTTAGATCTTCAACCTGGGGACGTAGTTAAAGTCCTCGAATCAGCAGCTTTAGGATGGGTTCGTGCAAGAGTCATCAGAGTTAAGTCTGGTGGGAGAGTTGTCGTACAAAGTGACCAAGGCAGAGAATTTACCGCTAGAGGCAACCAAGTTAGGTTGATCGAACCTGCTGGTTTTAGACCTCAAAAATAAACAGTTGTTTATATTTAACTCAGCTGTAAAACTAACTATTTCTGTAAATCCTCAAATTAATAAATTTTTTTTATTACAACACCATAAATTAAGTATTATGATCTGATAATTTTAAGAATGAAGTTCTAAATAAATTTAGAACAAAATCTGGGACCGTAGTTCAACTGGTTAGAGCACCGCCCTGTCACGGCGGAAGTTGCGGGTTCGAATCCCGTCGGTCCCGTTTTTTCTTCAAGAAATTTGGAAAAACGTTTAAGACTAGCCCCAAGTCCAACGGGTTTATTTCATATTGGGACAGCGCGAACAGCACTATTCAACTGGTTGTATGCACAAAAAATAGGTGGGAAATTTCTTATCAGAATAGAAGATACAGATTTTCTACGATCTAAATCTGAATATACAAAAAATATATTAGAGGGCTTGAAATGGCTTGGACTTAATTGGGATGAAGAACCTATAAAGCAAAGTGACCGAATTTCGATTCACAAAAATTACATCAAAAAGCTGTTGGAATGCGGAGCTGCATATAGGTGCTTTACAACGGAAGATGAAATATCTGAATTAAGAGAAGAACAAAAAAAGAAAGGATTACCGCCAAAGCATGATAATAGACACAGAAGTCTTTCAAAAGAAGAAATAAAAACATTCATATCCCAAGGGAGGACTTCAGTAATAAGGTTTAAGATTGATGAAAAAATTGAAATTAAATGGGTAGATCAGATAAGAGGCGAAATCAAATGGCTAGGCAAGGATTTGGGTGGTGATTTGGTTTTGTCAAGAAGGGCTCAGGGATATGAGATTGGAGATCCTTTGTATAATCTTGCAGTTGTAGTTGATGATAATTTCATGAATATTACTCATGTTGTAAGGGGTGAAGACCATATCTCTAATACTGCAAAACAAATATTGATTTATAAGGCATTAAATTTTAATTTGCCAACTTTTTCGCATACACCCTTAATACTAAATAGCGAAGGGAAAAAATTATCTAAGAGAGATTGCGTTACTTCAATCGACGAATTTAGAGAAATGGGATATTTACCTGAGTCCTTATCGAACTATATGGCCTTTTTAGGTTGGTCTCCAAAATCAACCGACAGAGAAATTCTTTCACTTGAAGAGATATCTGAAATTTTTGAATTATCAGAAATAAATAAAGCTGGAGCCAAATTCAGTTGGGAAAAACTTAACTGGATTAATTCTCAATATATAAAAAAAATGGAATCAATAAAGTTAAATGACATCATGAGGAAATACTGGGATGATAATGGTTGGGAGCCGCCATCTCAAGAATGGGCTTATAAATTAGCAATTTTGATTAGAGACTCTATGACTCTTTTAAAAGATTCAATTGATCAATCAAAACCCTTTTTCTTAATACCTAAAATTCAAAAAGAGGGTCAAGATTTTCTGGAAAAAAGGGATAGCAAATTATCTCTAAAATTAATCTTAAATTATTTAATTGAGCAAAATACTTCAAAACTAAATAAAGAGAAAGCCAAAGAAATAATAAACGAAATCTCAAAAAAGCATAATATAAAAAAAGGGATATTAATGAAATCACTAAGAGTAGCCTTTTTTGGATCTCTCAGTGGGCCAGATTTAATTCAAAGTTGGGAGCTTTTCGCAGAGAGTAGAACTGATATAACTCGAATTGAAAGATGTCTTTAATCAATCAAAATTACTTTTTTGGCCTAATTCAAGTCTATTTGCCAAAGGTTTAGCTGAAAGTCCTTGTATTCCTACTGTCATCAAAATAGTAAGAAAAACTAAACCTTGGAGACGGCCAGCGCCAAGGATGCCAGCCTGCTCTAATCTGATAGAAAAAAGAGAAGCTACAGCTGCAGTAACAATACCTCTTGGGGCTAACCAGGCTAAAAATATTTTTTCTTTTAAGTTCAAGTCTCTCCCCATTGTTGCTATCCAGATAGAGATAGGGCGAACAATTACCATCAACATAAAAACGCATACAACCCCTCCCCAGCCAAGCGGACTTAATTCACTCCAAGAAACGTCAGCAGCCAAAAGAGGGAAAAGAACTGTTATTGCTAATTGAGCTAATTCACCAATTAGATTATCCAATCTCTCCTTATCAATAACTTCTCTTTTGCCTACAATGAAACCTGCCGCGACTGAAGCAGGTAAGCCTGATTCTGGTAAAAAATATTCGCAAATCCCATACACAAGGAAAATAAATCCAAGAGTAACTTGAAGCTCTATACCAAATGAGGCTTCATTTTTTATTTTTTTTAAAATTTCTGATAGTAACCATCCTGCACTTAATCCAATTAAAACTCCTCCCCCTAATCTTTGCATTAATGCTATAAATACATCGTTAATTCCACGAAGGTCCCCTAAAGTCAGTTCTAAAAGCAGTAATGCTAGTACTGCACCAATTGGTTCAAGCAACAATCCCTCAGCTTTTAAAACTTCCGAGAGTGGGGAAGCTAATTTTATTTGTTCCACTAATGGAGAGACAACTGTTGGTCCAGTAGCTAGCACTATGGCACTATATATTCCTGCGACTTGCCATGAGAGGCCAGCCAGCCAATGAGCAATAAAAATTCCAGCTGATAATGAAATAAAAAGTCTTACCAATGAAATTTTCAAAACAGTATTTCTTATATTCCCCTCAGGCAGTTTTAAATTTAATCCTCCTTCAAAAAGAACCAAACAGACCAAAAGCCCGACAATAGTTTCTAGCCCTTGCCCGAGATCTAAAGGTTCAACAAGTCCTAATCCTGATCTTCCGATGAATAATCCAGAAAGCAATAAAATAACAACACTTGGGGATCCTGTAAAAGAAGAAAATAATCGAGCGCAAGAACCTGCAAATACAGTTATCCCCCAAAGTAATCCAAGCCTTTCAGGCGTCATATAAAATTATAAATAATAAAAATATTCGTTATTTTGATTAAATCAATAATCTTATCTCTAGTCCAATAAATACAATACTTTTTAATTTAATTCATCGACTGAACAAGAGTAATTTTAAAAATTCTTTCAAAACTACTTTTAAGAAAATTAATTTTTTTTCTATTAAGAAAACTGGCTTATTAAAGCAAAAATTATAAAAATAATTCCTATACCAACAGTTGCCATCCTTCCATTCCATATTTCAGCTTGAGGGGTAAAACCTCTTTTCCACAAATTCAGTTCCTTTTTATCAACGAAGTTTTTTGTCTCTTTAATCTCGATTTTAGATTGTTTGTTCATTGAAATTAGAAAGGAGGTTTTTCTTCATAAAGGGTATTTGCTTGTTCAATTGATAGTCTTCCTGCGACACCTAATTTAAGGGAACTAAAATGATCCTTAAATTTGATTCTGAACAACGCCGCCGCTCCAATCATTGCCGCATTGTCTGTACAAAGATCAAGAGGAGCTAAATGAACTTTAATAGATTTTTTACCAGCTTCACTAATCATCATTTTTCTTAATGTATTGTTAGCAGCCACTCCCCCAACCACAACAACATTATCCAAGCTATGATCTTCTGCGCATTTTATTGTTCTCTCTACCAAGACCTCTGCCACTACTCTCTCAAAACTTGCAGCAATATCTGAAATTGGAACGTTCTTCCCATCCAAATTTATTCTCTCAACTAATCTTAATACGGCAGTTTTTAGACCACTAAAAGAGAAATCATATTTAAGAAATCCACCTTTTTTATCAGAGATCTTACATTTTGGTAAATTAAATTTCATTGGATCTCCATTTTTAGCAATCTTTTCAATTGCCGGCCCTCCTGGATAACTAAGACCTAATAGCCTGCCAACTTTATCAAAAGCTTCCCCAGCAGCATCATCAAAACTTTTTCCAAGTCTTTGCATCCCCCTTCTATCATCAACCTTTATCAATTCAGTATGCCCACCGCTAACAAGTAATGTAAGAAAAGATTTCTTTGGATAGTTTTCTGAAAATAGAATTGAAGATAAATGCCCTTCCAAATGATGAATTCCCAAAAATGGTTTTGAATGTAACATGCAAAGTGATCTTGCAGTTATAGAGCCAACTCGTAAACAACCAACTAATCCAGGAGCTACAGTTGATGCAATATAATCAATTTCCTCAATTTTGATTTTTGATTCTTCTAAAGCCTCATCTAAAACAAAAGGTAATAATTCCAAATGCTTTCTAGCTGCAAGTTCAGGCACAACTCCTCCCCATTTTGAATGATCTTCAATTTGAGAGGCAATTATATTTGAATGTATTCTGAAAGTATCACCAATATTAGAAACTATTGAGACAGATGTCTCATCACAACTTGTTTCAATAGCTAAAACTTTGTGCATTTTTGATTCAACTTGTTCTATTTTAATATTAATTTCTTAATTAACACATTATAAGGAATTAAAGATTGCAACTTATGAAATTCTTTTTTTCAATCATAACCTCAGTTTTTCTGTTCTTAGGAATTACTCCAATTGCTCTAGCTGCAAATGGGCCTGCCTTAAACGCAGATAGAGCTAGCACAGAATATACTGCTTCAGCCCTCACAAAATGCTCTGAAAATCCCAAATTCATTGAGAGAGCTAATTCTGCAACTACTCAAAAAGACATCGCAAGATTTGAAAGATACGGAAAAGCATCATGCGGAGATGATGGCCTTCCACATTTAATAATTGGACCTCCTCTTGAGCCATGGGGAGCCCTTTTAAATAGAGGTCATGAAGGAGATTTACTTATTCCCGGAGTATTGTTCATTTACATAGCTGGAATTATAGGTTGGTCAGGAAGAGAGTATCTGATTGAATCAAAAAAGACTAAAAATCCAGCAGATCTTGAGATCATTATTGACCTAGACTTAGCCAGGAAATGTCTTGTAAAAGGAGCCCAATGGCCTCTTCTTGCTAATAAACAAGGTAGAAATGGAGATTTAAGAGAGAAAGATAACAATATTACTCTTAATGGCCCACGCTAAACATCTTTAAAAACTTTCACAAAAAAAATGTTCAAAATTCTAAACACAAAATTTGTCAGATCTGCGCCAGTGGTAGCGGCAATTTGGCTAAGCCTTACAGCTGGAATAATTATTGAATTTAATAGGTTTTTCCCTGATTTATTATTCCATCCAATGAGTTGATGAAAAAGAAAATAATCAAGTTTTTACTAACTTGATTATTTTTTTTGCTGTTTCATCAACATTGTGATTTGTTAATACAAAATCAAATTGATTTGATATTGAAATCTCATAATTAGCCCTTGATAGTCTTTTTTTAATCGCCTCTTCTTTTTCTGTACCTCTATTTCTTATTCTTCTCTCTAACTCTTCTTTATCCGGAGGAAGTAAAAATATTGAAAGTGAATTAGGAAACTTATTTTTTATTTGCCTTGCACCCTCCACTTCAATTTCAAGTAGTATGGTATATCCCTTATTTATATTCTCATTAACAGAAGACAAAGGGGTTCCATAGTAGTTTCCAGCGAATTGAGCCCATTCAAGAAAAAGGTTTTGTTCAATCATTTCTTTAAACTTTTCTTGATTTAAAAAGTAGTAATTTTCTCCGTCCTTCTCTCCCTCTCTAGGTTCTCTAGTAGTTGCAGAAATTGAAAGCCAAAAATTTTTTTCTTTACCTAATATTTCTTTAACAACTGTTCCTTTACCAACCCCGCTGGGTCCAGTAAGGATAATAAGTTTTTTTTGATTTTTCATATTAAATTTTTTACAGTAAAATAAACATCTTGTGAATTAAGAAGGAATAATGCAAAAAGGTGTTCCACAGATAATGGACATTACATCTATTAGATCTGTCTTGCATTATTTGACAAGGAATATCTTGCCAACAAAGTTCGAAACTGCCCAACAACCAGAGCCTAATACAATTCAATTATGTTTCAGAGGAGTTGATTCTCAAACATGGTTAGAAGTTTCATGGAATGGAGACTCTCCTAGAATACTAAAGATAAATAAGCCAGAAAAGATCGGGAGAGAAAGCACACTTTCTAAACAAATAAGATATGGATTAAAGTATATGGCTTTAATTTCGATTGATCAAGATGATTTTGAGAGAGTTATAAAATTTAGTTTTGCGAAAAGACCTGGTGATGAAATTAATAAGTATTTAATTTTTGAATTAATGGGAAAACATAGCAATATTTTTTATTTGGATAATAAACAAAAAATAATTGCCGTTGGTAAACAAATTAAATCAAGTCAATCTAGTTTTAGAGCAATTTCAACAGGATCAATTTATTCTGGGCCTCCAGTTAATCTCAAAAAACAACCAAGAGAAGATGAGTCTTTTCAATCATGGAAAAACTCAATCTCAATAGTACCTGAGTCTTTGAAATACTGCTTAATAAATACCTATCAAGGAGTAAGTCCTATCCTAACAAAACAATTAGAGGTTATTAGCAAAACTGGTAATCAGCAAATAATGGAAAAAAATATCGATTTCATTAGCGATTCGGACTTAAAGGAGATATTTAAAAATTGGAAGATTTGGATAAATAGGTTTAAAAACAATAAATTTAAGTTTTCTACATTTAATAATGATTTTTATTGCGTTTGGTTTTTTGATAAAGAAATTAATTGCGAAAATAAAATAGATTTATGCACCTGTTTAGAGAATTATTATGATCATTATCTGAAACAAAAAAAACTTGAATTATTGGAAAAAAAAATTGAAGGGATAATTTTTAAACAGACCAATACTGAGAAAAAGAATTTAAATATTCAATATGATCTTCTGACAAAATCAGAGAACTACGAGTTATATAAAGAAAAAGCTGATAATATATTTACTTCAAATGAAATTACAAAACGAGACATTATTAAAGGACAAAAACTATATAAAAAGTCAAAAAAACTCAAGAGATCTAGAGAATTAATAAAAGAAAGATTAAGTATTTATAAAACAAATATTGAAAGATTAGAAGAATTCACTACTCTTCTAGAAAATTTAAATTCTTTAAATCATGAAAAACTTTTTATGAGAATCAAACTTCTAGAAGAAATTATGGAAGAAATTTGTAACGAGTTTAATATCAATATCAAGAGGCAAAGAGAAGATCAGAAAAGTACATATGAGGTACAATCTTCACCAATTCAAGTTGACACTCCCACAGGATTGAAGCTTCAGGTAGGGAGAAATATGAGGCAAAATGAGTTAATAAGCTTTAAGTTTTCAAAAAAAGGCGATTTATGGTTTCATGCACAGGAATCACCTGGCAGCCACGTAGTTTTGAAGTCTTCATCTCAAGCAGCATCTGAACAAGATCTTCAAATAGCTGCAGATTTAGCTGCTTTATTTAGTAAGGCAAAAAGAAACATTAAAGTACCCATTAATTTAGTGAAAATTAAAGATTTACAAAAAATCAAAAAAGGAGGACCGGGTTGCGTTTCATTTAAAAATGGAGAAATTATTTGGGGAAATCCTACAAGAGGAGAAGATTACATTAAAAAAAATCTTAAAACAGTAATTTAGTTTATAATGAAAAAAATTTTAAATCTAAATGTTTGATTTTCTTTTGGGCACTCATGAATTTTTAGGAAATCATAGTTTTCCAGAATTTATTGTTGGATATCTATTTGGTGCTGCATTAATAATTGGAGCTCCTACTGTTTTCTTGCTACTTGCCTTTGTAAGCGCTCTAATGAAAACAAATGGGAAAATGGGTGGATACAGAGAATACGAAACTTATGGAGAATCGTCTTTGAATGATGCCCCTCCTTTTTTATTACCAGATCCCACTAATCCTAAATTAAGCAAATAATAAAGTTTATCGAGAAATAAATTGGACTTTGACAATTGTAATTTTAAACCTTTTTCTTACAAAATCTTTATCAAATAATAATGAAAGGTACAGGTCAAGGTGAAAATAAATCATCAGATTCGATGACTTTTAGTGATCATCTAGAGGAACTTCGTCAAAGGATACTAAACTCAATTTACTCAATACTTATTTCAATATTCTTTAGTTTTCTCATAATAAAGCCATTAATATCTTTTTTAGAAATTCCAGCTGGAGATATTCATTTACTACAACTTGCTCCTGGAGAGTTTTTATTTGTCGCTATTAAAGTTGCAGGTTACAGCGGATTGATAGTTTCTATGCCTTATATTTTTTATCAAATAATATTATTCATTTCTCCTGGTTTAACAAAACAAGAAAAAAGCCTTATCTTACCCGCTGTTTTTGGTTCAGGTCTTCTGTTTTTTTTGGGATTAATTTTTTCATGGTGGATATTAGTCCCCGCAGCAATAAATTTCTTCATTAGTTTCGGAGCTGATATTGTTGAACCAACTTGGTCTATAGAAAGATATTTTGATTTTGTTCTTTTATTAATGTTTAGCACTGCAATAGCTTTTCAATTGCCAGTATTACAATTTATTCTTGGTTCTCTTGGAATAATCACAACAGAAAAAATGATTTCGAATTGGAAGATAGTTGTAATTTTCTCAGCAATATTATCTGCAGTGATTACCCCTTCAACAGACCCATTGACTATGTCATTGCTATCTATATCGATTATATTTTTATTTTTTGTGGGTACTGCATTAACTTACTTTTCAGAAAATCTTAAGTCAAAAACTCTTTCATCTTCTCATTAAGATCTAATTGCAAGCTGACAGCTCTACCTAACCTTGGCTTAGCATTTACTTTCTTTAGCCATTCCCTTACTTCTTCTGAATATCCACATCTATTTAAAATCTCGATTTTATCAGCTATCGATTTTTTATATTCATCTTCACTTAAAGGGAATGATTCCTGTCCAAGAAATCCCCACATCATTTGAAAATAAACAAATTTTCCTCTTCTAAAGAGTCTAAAATCATATTTTTTTCCCCAGCGATGAATCAAATAATGTATAACTTCATCTACTATCAATGGATTCATTTAAATCAATTAATTAAGACTTCCTAAACTTTTACTTTAAATTATTAAAAGTCCTATCTATTTGCAACAGAAATTGAACAATTTGCTCCATAATAACTAATAAATAACAGAACCAAGTAGCGAATGACTCAATTAAGTTCCAATGATGTCCCGTCAATGGGTCGAAGGCAATTTATGAATCTTCTTACATTTGGTACTGCAACTGGTGTAGCGTTAGGGGCCCTTTACCCTGTAGCGAATTATTTCATGCCTTTAAGAGCAGGCGGAGGTGGAGGTGGAACTTCTGCTAAAGATGAATTAGGGAATCCAATAACTAAAACAGGTTGGTTAGCTACCCATCAAGCAGGAGACAGAAGTCTAGTGCAGGGTCTAAAGGGAGATCCAACTTATTTAATAGTTAATGAGGGTGGGGAAATAGGAGAATTTGGTTTAAATGCAATTTGTACTCATTTAGGTTGCGTTGTCCCATGGGATAGTGGTGCTAATAAATTTATATGTCCTTGTCATGGCAGTCAGTACGATACTAATGGGAAGGTAGTAAGAGGGCCTGCTCCTTTATCTTTAGCTCTAGCCCATGTAGATATTGAAGATGATGCTGTACTAGTCAAACAATGGTCAGAAACTGACTTTAGAACTAATGAAAATCCATGGTGGGCATAAAAAAATGAAAGGTCTTAAAAATCAAATCATGAAAAAAACAAGTTTATTTATCTGTACTCTGCTTTTCATTTCTAGCATTGTTTTTTATCCAAAGATCACTTTTGCTTATCCATTTTGGGCTCAGCAAAACTATGAATCCCCAAGAGAAGCTACAGGAAAGATAGTCTGTGCAAATTGTCATCTAGCTCAAATGCCTACAATTGCAGAGGTTCCACAATCTGTTGGAGCAGACAGTGTTTTCAAAGCTGTAGTCAAAATACCATACAAAAATGACTTAAAAGAGATCGGTGCTGATGGTTCTGAAGTCCCATTACAAGTTGGCGCAGTCGTAATGCTGCCTGATGGCTTTAAACTTGCTCCACAAGAAAGATGGACCGAAGAAATCAAAGAGGAGACAGAAGGGGTTTATTTCACCAATTACAGTGAAGAGCAAGATAATATCATCATTGTAGGACCTTTACCTGGCGATACTAATAAAGAAATAGTTTTCCCTGTACTTTCCCCTGATCCATCTACTAATAAAGAATATCACTATGGGAAATACTCTTTACATATCGGAGGCAATAGAGGTAGAGGTCAGGTATACCCAACTGGAGACAAAAGTAATAATGTAGTGTTCACTTCTTCCACCTCAGGAACTATAAATTCAATAGAAACAATTGAAGATGGTAGCTATAAGGTCAACATAGAAAACGATAATGGTGAGATAACCACTGAAGCAGTGCCTGTTGGTCCTCAACTTATAGTAAAAGCACAAGACAAAATTAAGGCAGGAGACCCTCTTACTAATGATCCCAACGTTGGTGGCTTTGGGCAATTAGATGCTGAGGTTGTACTTCAGAGCCCTTATAGGGTAATTGGATTGATTGCATTCTTCATTGGTGTAGGTTTAACACAAATACTTTTAGTATTAAAGAAAAAACAAGTAGAAAAAGTGCAAGCAGCAGAGGGTATATAACTTTCTTTAAATGCTTATACTGCAAGCTTTTATACAATCTCCAGGAGAAACCTTTTTAAATTTAGGATTTATAACTATTAGATGGTACGGACTGCTTATTTCGGTTTCAGTTTTAATAGGCCTATTTGTCTCTAAAAAACTAGCAAAGGCAAGAAATATTAACCCAGAGTACATTAGTGAAATACTTCCATCATTAATAATCTCTTCAATAATTGGAGCTAGAGCTTATTACGTAATTTTTGAGTGGAGGCAATATAGCGGAGAGAGCTTTTTTACTTCTTTTGCACTATTCAATAACATCATTCAAATACCTTCTTTTCTTGCAGTTTGGGAGGGAGGCATAGCAATCCATGGAGGTCTAATTGGAGGATTAATATCTATTATCTATTTCTGTAAATCAAAAAAAATTAATTTAAAAACTTTTATAGATATATTAATACCCTCGATTATTCTTGGACAATCAATAGGAAGGTGGGGAAATTTTTTCAATAATGAAGCCTTTGGAATTCCTACAAATTTACCTTGGAAATTATTTATACCTATCCAAAATAGGCCTTTAGAATTTCTTAATTATGAATTTTTTCATCCTACATTTCTCTATGAGTCATTGTGGAATCTTTTAATTTTCATCTTCCTCATTATTACCTTTAACAAACAAAATAAAACAGATTTTTTCAGGCCTGGCTTTATTAGCTGTCTTTATTTAATAAGTTATAGCTTTGGAAGATTCTGGATTGAAGGTTTAAGAACTGATCCACTATGCATTGGTGGACTTCCACCTTTCTGTGATGGCGGTATAAGAATGGCTCAATTTATAAGTATTTTTCTATTTTCTTCTGGATTAATTGGAATATTTTTTTTAAGATTGAGAACATATAGTGGGAAAAATAGAAAGAATGGATAATAAAATATCCTTTATTGGTGTTGGTCCAGGCGATCCAGAATTATTAACTTTAAAAGCATTAAAAAAGATAAAAATTGCTGATGTCATCATTTGGACTGATTCTCTAATTCCTGAAAAGATTTTAGATTCTGCCAAAGAAGATTCTGAAAAAATAAAAACTAGTTCGCTCAACTTAGAGCAAATCACCTCAATTATGATAGAAAAATTTCAAGCAGGGAAAACTGTTGTTAGGTTGCATGATGGAGACCCTTGCCTTTTTGGAGCAATTAGAGAGCAAATCGAAATTTTAAAAAATGAAAAAATTGAAATCGAGGTTGTTCCTGGAGTAAGTGCTTTTCAAGTTGCTGCAGCATATCATGAAGCTGAGTTAACCATCCCTGACGTAACGCAAACAATTATTTTAACTAGAGCAGGAGGGCGAACAGGGATGCCCGAAAAAGAATCTCTGAAAGATCTTGCGAAACACAATTCTTCTATATGTCTATATCTAAGTGCTAGGCATGTGAAAAGGTCTCAAGAAACTCTACTAGAGTTTTACCCTCCAGATACGAAAGTGATTGTTGGATTTAGAGTATCTTGGGATGATGGCTGGACATCATTAATAGAATTAAAAGATATGGAAAAATTTTCTATTGAGAAAAAACTAATTAGAACAACCATTTACATAATTAGCCCAGCAATAAGTAATTCTCAAAAAAGATCTAATCTTTATAATCCAACTTATAGGCATCTCTTTAGGAATAAATAATCTTAAAGTTGATAGAAAAATATTAATTACTATAATTAGTAAAAATTTATTTGCTTTGAAAGAAATAAAATCTGTTTCGGAAAACAACAATAAAGAAGATAATTCCTCTTTAAAGAGAATTGGAAATTTCATTAAGGAGGCAAGGTTAAGTAGAAATAAATCTATTGAAGAATTGGCTTCTGATTTAAAAATCGGAGCTCATCAACTTGAAGCTATAGAAGAGGGCAATGAAGAAAAGCTACCTGAAAAAGTATTTGTCAAAGCAATGATTAGAAGGATTGCACAGAAACTTAAACTTGATACAGAATTTATAATGGATGAATTTAAGACAGAGAGGAAAGAAGTAAAAATTGAAGAAATAGTTGAAGAAGTTTCCAAAAAAAATTACAAGTCCAGGCAATCTAATAATTTTAATCCATTAGGGTTCATAATATTTATTTTAATTTCAGGCTTTCTCGGACTAATCGCATCGTCCTTAATTTTAAATTTATTTTCAGACTCTTCTCAAAATCAAACTCCTAAACAAGAACTTATTAAAAAAACTAAATAACTTTTAAATCTAAATTTTTTAGTTCCTTTATTACATTTCGGCATAATCCTAGGTTCCATTTTTCAAGTAAAAGATCATGGTTTCTATCAAAAGGTAAAAGTTCAAATTTAAGAATATTTTCCTGCAATTTTATTTGAACTGAGGAAATTACCTTATCAGGTCTTTGATCAAGAGATGCTGCTAGTCTCAAAATTAATGACATTTCAAGAACTAGTGTTTTATCTTCTTTGGATATTAAATTTTGCCAAGACTCATGTCTTTTCTTCGGTAGAGTCTTTCTATGGTATCTAGCAATTGAAGCAATAATATTTGTTTCTGCTTCAGAATATCCCAACAACTCACAATTTTTTATTAAGTACCAAGAGTGTTTGTGATATGCACCAACATTTACATATTTCCCACAATTATAAAGATTACAAGCTGCCCAAAGAAGTTCTTTAGCTTTAGGGTCATTATCGCTATGAAATATATTTTCAGTCTGATCATAGATTTGAAAGGCAATATCACTAACTTTTTCAGCTCTAGTATTATCTACTCCAAACTTTCTAGCCTGATGAACTATAGTTGTTTTTCTAATATTGCTTTGAATACTTAACTCGTTTTTAATTATCCCTTGACGAAGCATCCAATCTACAACCAAACCTTCTCGAAGCGCCCTCTCACTTATTATTAATTCATTAAAGTTCAACATCTGCATTGCGGTATTCAATATCAATGCACCTGGAATAATTATTTCTGCTCTTCTCTCACTTAATGAAGGTATTTTCTTAATTTCCGAAAATGGCAATTTAATTAGTTTTTCCAATACATTTTGTAAATTTTCCCTTTTAAATTTATAACCATGCAACTTTTGTTTAGATTCTCCCAAATCATCTGAAATCAAATTTCCTAATGAGGTTGCGGTGCCACTGGTTGCAATCATAGATAAAGGCTTATCTCTCTTAGATCTACTCTTTATTTTTCGGACAGATGGTTCTAAAGATCCTTTAATAAAAGTTTTTAGAAAACTCAATCTTTCTGAATTTATAGAGTCTTTATTTAAAAAATCATTTTTAAGTCTTACCGCACCAATTCTCGAACTGGTAAGAGCTGTAGCATCTTTTTTATCTGCAAGTATTAATTCTGTAGATCCTCCTCCAATATCTATGATTACAAATGACTCATCTTCAAAAGCCATACCAGAAAGAACGCCAAGGTAAATTAATCTGGCTTCCTCAGAACCACTTATCATTTCTATTTGAATATTAGTTTCATCAAGCACTCTTTTAATAAAATCCTGACCGTTTGGAGCTTCCCTAACTGCACTTGTTGCTGCAGTTACTATTTGTTTTACTCCATTACTTTTACAATATTCCTTAAATCGCTTAAGAGTAACTAATGCTCTTTGGATTGATTCTTCATTAAGATTACCCTCCTCATCTCTTTCTCCAAGACGAGTGGTTGATTTATCAGTGAATTTTATTGAAAATGACTTTAATTCTAGATTAATTTCTGCTACCAAGAGGTGTGTAGAGTTAGTTCCAATATCTATAGAAGCTACTAAAATTTGTTTTTCTTGAAAATATCTTAAATCTTGTTTATGTATCATTTCTTTTTATAAGATGCAGATATCTTTAATCCATTAATAAATATACCCAAGATTGATTATTAAATAATAGAAATCATTTAATCCTAGTAAGATTATTTAAAGTTATGAAATATACAATAGGTTATATGCAAAATAAAAATCGACAAATTAAATTAAGTACTTTTTTTGAATTACTAAGGTGGAATAAGCCGACTGGAAGAATGATTTTACTTATTCCTGCTGGATGGAGTTTATATTTAACCCCAGATGCTAATCCAACATTTTTAATGTTGCTAAGAATAATCCTGGGAGGACTACTAGTAAGTGGATTTGGCTGCGTGGTTAATGATATTTGGGACAAAAAAATTGATCAAAAAGTTTTTAGGACAAAGAATAGACCTCTAGCTGCAAATAAAATCGATCTTAAAACGGCTTATTCAATTCTTTTCTTTTTAATTATATGTAGCTTCTTTTTAACTTTGTCACTACCTCAACCTGGAAGAATTCTTTCCATTTCACTTGCTTTTTTAGTCTTACCAATTATTTTAATTTATCCTTCTGCCAAAAGATGGTTTAAATTTCCTCAATTAATCTTATCCATATGCTGGGGTTTTGCTGTCTTAATTCCCTGGGCCGCAAATGAAGGCAATTTAAATAGTATTGTTTTATTGTTTTGCTGGCTAGCTACCATTTTTTGGACTTTTGGCTTTGACACGATTTATGCTTTAGCAGATAAAAAATACGATATCAAAATTGGAATAAATAGTTCCGCTGTTAACCTCCAGAACAATACAAGAATAACTATTCAAATTTGTTATTTTTTAACATCTAGTTTTCTCGCATTATGCGGATATATTAATCAAATGGATTTTATTTTTTGGCCAATTTGCCTTACAACTTCAATCTTAATGCAGAGAGATATTCTAAAAGTATTTCCTGAGGAAAAGCAATCAATAAAAAATATTGGGAATCACTTCAAAAATCAATCAATTTATGGTGGAGTCCTTTTATTAGGAATTATTATTGCCTCATAGATTCTAAATATGGTTTTTAAATTAAAAAAAGGTGATCTAATAGATATTTTAGCTCCAGGCTCTTTTATTGATGAAGACGAAAATTTTCAAAAAGGCATAGAAATTTTAAAAAACTGGGGCTTGGAAATTAATGAAAATAATTCTCTATCCAAAAAATTTGGTTATTTTGCAGGTGATGATCTAATTAGATTCAAAGAACTGGAAAAAGCACAAAATAGTAAGCTAATCATTTTTGCAAAAGGTGGCTGGGGTTCAGCAAGAATATTAGAAAAAGAACCTTCTTGGCAGCATGGTTTAATGCTTGGATTCTCAGATACATGTTCTTTATTACTATCTAAGTATTCTCAAGGATTTATAGGTTCTATTCATGGGCCTATGGTTACTGGCCTTTTCAAAGAGCCAGAATGGAGTCTTGAGAGATTAAGAAATTTACTTTTTGAAGGATATGTTGAGGACATATCAGGAATACCTTTAAGAGGTGGGAAAGCTAAAGGAGAAATTATCGTTTCTAACTTAACTATTGCTACTTTTTTAATTGGTACTAATCACTTTCCAGATTGCAATGGGAAAATAATAATTTTTGAAGATATTAATGAAGATATTTATAAAATTGATCGCATGTTGACTTACCTCAGAATGACTAAAACACTCACTAAAATTGCTGGTATTGGATTCGGAAGTTTTTCTAATGATTCCATCGACCTAGAATGGAAAGATTTACTAAAAAACTGCATTATTGAAAGACTCCAAGAGTTTGATTTTCCTATTCTTTTTGACCTCCCAATAGGCCACATATCGGGAAATGCTTGCATTCCTTTAGGATACGAAGCCACCTTAAATGGTGATGATGGCATTCTTAGTATCGATAAACCTTTTTAACTAGAGTTTCTTCACAAAAAGTTTTGCTATTTTCAAATCTATAGGGGACGTAATTTTTATATTTGAATAAGTTCCTTCAATAATCTTCACTTTCCAATTAAGCATTTCGAATAGTGAAGCATCATCTGTGACTTTCCAGTTTTTATCAATTGCCATCTTATGAGCTTTTTTTAATCTATCTACTAAAAAGCCCTGAGGAGTTTGCGCTGCCCATAAATAATTTCTATCTGGTGTTTCTTTAATAAAACCTTCATTATTAACAATCTTTATTGTGTCAGTTACCTTAGTAGCCAAAATTACAGCTTCATTTTTATCTAATTGCTTGGCACAAAGGTCTATCAATTCAGGCTTAATTAGACATCTAGCACCATCATGTATTAAAACTTTTTTAGCATCTTTTGGTAGCGCTTTTAAACCATTAAAAACTGACTGTTGTCTGGTGTCACCACCATTAATCCAATGAACTTTATGGGCAAAATCCTTCGCTGAATTTAATAATAAATTTTTATCTTTCGGTTGCCCAATTATTCCAACCCAGTTTGTTGAGCTTGCAGAAAATACAGATTTAAGTGTCCAATAAATCAAAGACTCTCCGTCTAAATCAATAAGTAATTTATTTTTTCCAGCTTTCATTCTGCTACCAATCCCTGCAGCTGGTATTAAAAAGTGCACAATAGTAGGTCTTAATATTTTCTAGACAATTATAAATAAAAGCAATATCTTTACACAAATAGTACTACGATTGAAAATTATAAAATTTCATAATGTCCAATACAGATTCATTATCAGGCAAAGTTGCTTTAATCACTGGAGCTAGCAGAGGAATTGGTAAAGAAATTGCTTTAGAACTAAGTCGCTTAGGAGCAGAAGTTTTTATTAATTACTCTTCTTCTGATGAAAAAGCTGAAGAAGTTGTAAATTCAATAAAAAATTCGGGAGGTAAAGCTCATAAATTAAAATTTGATGTATCAAGAGAGGATTCTGTCAGTTCAGCTTTTGAAGAAATCATAAAAATGAATGGATCCATTGATATTCTTATTAACAATGCTGGTATTACTAGAGATGGACTATTGATGAGAATGAAATCGGAACAATGGGATGATGTATTAAATACAAACTTAAAAGGAGTTTTTCTTTGTACAAAATATGCATCAAAATTTATGATGAAAAAAAGAAGTGGTAGTATCGTAAATATTTCATCTGTTGTTGGAATAATTGGTAATCCCGGTCAAGCAAATTATTCTGCCGCCAAAGCTGGAGTTATTGGATTCACCAAAACTTGCGCTAAAGAATTTGCTTCAAGAGGTATAAACGTAAATGCAATAGCTCCAGGCTTTATAGAAACAGAAATGACTGAAAAACTTAATACTGAAGAGATACTTAAAGTTATCCCTTTAGGGAAATTAGGAAGTTGTACTCAAATTGCAAACTTAGTGTCGTTCTTAGTTTCAAGTAATGCTGGAAGTTACATTACAGGGCAAACAATCAGTATAGACGGAGGTATGAGTATTTAATTATGTACTTTCATAAGGCTGACCCAATTCATCTCTTAACCTTCTAATTTTTTGTAAAAGTTTAAGTCTTCGACTTCTAGCAGTTAATGTCAAGAAAAATCTTAAAGGGAAGTATATTAGTGTCATAGCAATCGCGAGAATTGCGGTAAGAGTAAAAATAAGATTATTTGTTTCTTCCATAACTTAAAGATACTCTTATTTGAGTTAATTTGTATGTCTCATTAAAAGAAATTCGGCTTTCCCCACTTAACTAAATATCCCTTAAATATGATTCTATGGGAGATTAGAATAAGATTAAAGACCGAGTAAACATGGCTAAACAGTTAAGTTTTTCTAATGAATCAAGAGAAGCGCTAGAAAAAGGTGTGAATTTCGTAGCTAATGCAGTAAAGGTTACTATTGGGCCAAAAGCAAAAAACGTTGTAATAGAAAAGAAATTTGGTTCGCCAGATATAGTAAGAGATGGATCTACAGTTGCTAAAGAGATCGAGATTGAAAACCCTATTTCTAATTTAGGTGCGAAATTAATAGAACAAGTTGCAGCCAAGACAAAAGAGAGTGCTGGAGATGGAACAACAACAGCCACCATTTTGACTCAGAAAATGGTCCAGGAGGGATTAAAAAATATTGCTTCTGGCGCCAACCCTATGGAGCTAAAAAAAGGTATGGAGACAGGCCTAGCTTTTGTCTTAGAAAAATTAAGTTCCAAAAGTATTTCATTAAGTGGTTCTGATATCCAAAAAGTTGCAACAGTTAGTGCAGGAGGCGATGAAGAAATTGGATCTATAATTTCGAAAGCAATGGATATTGTCACATCAGATGGTGTAATAACTGTTGAAGAATCTCAATCACTGGAAACAGAATTAGATATAACTGAAGGAATGTCTTTTGAAAGAGGTTATAGTTCTCCATATTTCGTAACAGACCAAGAAAGACAAGTTTGTGAACTTGAAAACCCTAAGATATTAATTACTGATCAAAAAATATCAACCTTAGTTGATCTAGTTCCAATACTTGAAGAAATTCAGAAGTCAGGCTCTCCTTTTCTAATTCTTGCTGAAGATATCGAAGGAGAGGCTTTAACCACTCTGGTTTTGAATAAGAATAGTGGAGTTTTAAATGTAGCTTCCGTAAGAGCTCCGTTATTTGGGGAGAGAAGAAAAGCTGCCCTTGAAGATATTGCAATTCTTACAGGGGCTAAGTTAATTAGCGAAGATAAATCGATGGCACTTGATAAAGTATCGATTAATGATTTAGGTAAAGCAAAAAAAATAACTATCACAAAGGATAAAACTACAATTGTTGCCTTCGAAGACACTAAAGATTTAGTTAAAGCGCGAGTAGAGAAATTAAAGAGAGAAGTTAATATAACTGAATCTGAGTATGATCAGGATAAAATAAATGAGAGGATAGCCAAATTAGCCGGAGGAGTTGCTCTTATCAAAGTAGGTGCTGCTACAGAAACAGAGATGAAGTATAAAAAGTTGAGAATCGAAGATTCCCTTAATGCTACAAAAGCTGCTATTGAAGAGGGTGTTGTTTCTGGAGGAGGACAAACTTTAATTGAAATATCTGATGACCTTTTAATTTTAAGTGAAACATCGTCAGATGATTTAAGTACAGGGATAAATATAGTTAAAGAAGCCCTTTTGGAACCTACCAAACAAATAGCAAAAAATGCTGGTTTTAATGGTGATGTAGTTGTCGCTGAAATTCAAAGGCTTAACAAAGGCTTTAATGCTAATTCAGGACAATATGAGGATTTAAAAAATTCAGGAATATTAGATCCAACCAAAGTAATAAGATTAGCTCTTCAAGATTCAGTATCTATTGCAGCTATGCTACTCACAACAGAAGTTGCGATGGCAGACATTCCAGAGCCTGAAGCCGCTGCCCCTGGCGGACCAGGTGTAGATCCAATGGGAGGAATGGGTGGCATGGGAATGCCAGGAATGGGTGGCATGGGAATGCCAGGAATGGGTGGTATGGGAATGCCAGGAATGGGTGGCATGGGAATGCCGGGTATGATGTAAAAGCTAACTAGCTTTTTTATCTTTATTAATCCACTTTCTTAAATTTTTAATATAAGGTAAGGGTAATTTTGAGGTTTTAGTATATTGATTTATTTTATTAGAAGTTTGATTTTTGCTAGATATTCCATTAATGCTAACAGGTTCCACGCCATTTGATTCCCACATTGTTTCTTCGGTATTTTCAAAATTTCTTGATAATTCAAGTTTAATTTGTTCTTGATTTTTTTCTTGATTTTCTTCTTCATCTACTTCGTCCATTAAAGAAATTTGTTCTTGATTTTTTTCTTGATTTTCTTCTTCATCTACTTCGTCCATTAAAGAAATTTGTTCTTGATTTTTTTCTTCAATCTTATATTCCCATTGAGCTGAGGTATGGATTAATAAATCATTTAAAGAATCAATCCCAAATCTATGTACCCACTTAAGAACAATATTTTCTTTAAGCAAAATATTATTTTCTAAAGAGGCTTTTTTAAAAACTTCTATTAGATGATTTTTTAAAAGCATAAATTTATTAATTTAACTTTCTATTTAACAGAGGCCTTATGATAATCAAGGAAAAAACTGTTAAAGAAAATAAAATTGATATACAACTCTTACAAGTTAAATCACCATAAGGGGCATGTAAAGCCACTAATTCTAAATTCATAGTTTCTGTATAAGCAGTTCTAATAGGTTCAATCGCAAAAGTTAATGGATTTAATGCAGCTAACCACCCAAGCCAATTTGGCATAAAAGAAATTGGAGCCAAAGCAGTGCTTGCAAAAAGAAGTGGTAAATTTATCACAAATATAAGAGCGATTAATTCAATATGTCCTGGCAAAACAAACGCTAAACATAAACTTATTGATGTCACAAAAAGAACTAGCAGAATTAGTGTTGTAAAAACTATCCCTAAACCATATAAGTTTGGCCATCCATAACCCAAAATATATGAAACAACCATTATTACAATACTCTGAACAAAGCTCAGGATTGTTATGTAAAAAAAAGAAGATAAAACTATGGATAATCGACTAGTTAAAGGAGCCACCAGTAATCTATTAAGAAATCCAAACTCTCTATCAAACATTAAAGGAAGACCTGAGTTTAGGGCTCCGCTAAAAGCAGTAAAAACAATTAGTCCCGCTCCTAAAAAATTCCCATAAGAATCAACTCCTGGTAAAAAACCTTCAGGAGCTTTAGAAAATAATGCCCCAAATAAAAAAAGCCAAATTATGGGTTGTAATATTCCTGCCAACAGAGTTGATGGTCTTCTTTTTAATTGAATAAATAATCGCTTTGTTAAGGCAAATGTTTCTTGATATAAAAAATACAAATTATACTGTTGTAATTCCATAATTAGCAGTAATTAGAATTCATTATAGTTAGTTAACCAAAAGTTTTTTTATCGCATTGATTGCTTTGATTCTTTTTTAAGGTCTCTTTTCCCTGCCATAGAAATTTCGGCATCCAATAATGTTTTCCCAGTTGCCTGAAGATATACATCATCCAAGCTTGGCTGACTTTGGGTAAGAGAAAAAATTTCAAACTTTGAGAAGGCCAATTCCACTTTGAGCTTCGTGAGTAAATCTTTTTCCTTATCTGCTACAAAATTTATCGAGAACCCTTGAGCTTCATTTATGATAATCTGGCTTATTCCATCTATTGAAGATAAAATTTGACATATATTTTTTGCTTCTTCCTGATTACTAAATTCTCTTACTTTCAAAGTTACTCTATCTCCTCCTAATTTATTTTTGAGTTCTGCAGGAGCCCCTTGTGCTATAACTCTTCCATCATCAATTATAACTAATCTGTCTGCCAATTTATCTATTTCATCAAGATAGTGACTGCTTAAAATAATAGTCATTCCATTATTCCTCAAATCTTTCAAAAGTTGCCATATAATGTTTCTACTTTCAATATCTAAACCAACTGTAGGTTCATCCAAAATTAATACTTGGGGCAAATGTAAAAGTCCAGCTGCAAGATCTATTCTTCTTTTCATTCCCCCTGAATAAGTTCCGCACTTACGATCAATCCAATCATTCATTTCTAATTGATCTATTAATTTCTTTATCCTTTCAAATTTTCTTTTTTTGTCGATGTGATATAAATCTGATTGAAAATCCAAAAGCTCTCGTCCAGTTAATATTTTATCAAGTGCAATATCCTGGGCAACATAACCAATCAATTCTCTAATTTTCCTTGAATTCTTGATCAAATTAATATTATTTATAAAAACTTCTCCACTATCAGGCTCTATTAAAGTAGCGAGTATTTTTATTAGTGTTGATTTCCCAGCACCATTTGGACCTAGTATTCCAAATAATGTGCCAGCTTCAATTTCCATTGATAAATTTTTTAATGCCTTGATATCTGAATAAGATTTTGAGAGCCCTTTAACTTTTATATAATTCATCAAACTTATTATTTACTTAAAAAACATTTTACATCTAATTTAATTACTAAGCAGGGATACTATAGAGAAAAATATTTGTATTGATTGCTGCTCAAATTCCACGGATAGTTGGGTTCTTGAAATTAATAACAAAAGACAAATACCAAACATATAGAGAATAGACCACCTAAAAAGAGACTTTGCTCTTGAAAGATCATCAGGAGATTTCTTTAATTCATTTATTAATTGCAAAAGTCTTCCATTAAATGGGAATAACATAATTCCATATAAGAGCCCCCCTTCAGGTAATGCAAAAACTCCCATAATACTCATAAAAACTGTTGCCCATCCGTAACGAGAAATCGCTTTAGCAGTAAAAGCAGATCCTTTAACAGAAGGGAGCATAGGAATACCAACAGATGCGTAATCATCCTTCAACAAAATTGCGAGTGCCCAAAAATGAGCTGGAGTCCATAACATTACTAAACCAAACAACCACCAACCACTAAGACCTACATGCCCTGTGGCAGCAGATGCTCCAACTAAAGGTGGTATTGCACCTGCAACTCCTCCGAAAACAATATTTTTTGTTGTACGAGGTTTCAAAATAACCGTATATAAAATTACGTAGCTAAATAAACCAAGAAGAGTTAATCCCGCAGCTAAATAGTTTACACCACTTACTAAAAGCATCGAAGCTGCCAAAGTACATGATACAGCAGCTAAAAATACAGTCTCAGATGACAACTTTCCTGCTGGCAAGGCTCTTTTGCTAGTTCTTGTCATCCTTTTGTCTAATTCCATTTCCCACAAGCAATTAAGAGCTCCTGCTGCTGCTGCTGCCAAAGCTCCGCCTCCTAAAGTACAGATAAGTTTCGGTGAAGACAAAGGCCATTCCTCGGTTAAAGCCATTCCTCCCAAAGTTGTGGCCAATAAAAGTGGGATTAATCTGGGTTTTACTACTTCAAGCCAAGGCGGCAAACTTATTCTTTTTCTTGAAGGTACAACTTCATCCCTAATTGAAGATTTATAGTTCAAGTTTTCTAAGTTACTACTGTTCATGAATTGATACCGACCATTTGGGAATTTAGGGAGTGGTTTAGACCTTTTTTGGTAAAAGGATTTCTAAAAACTAATGTTGTTAATATCGCGATAAACAAAGAGGCATTAAGTTGATGACCGATAATAAAAATAGGTTCACTCAAATTTGTTTTAAGACTTAAAACACCCAAAGCAATTTGGGAAAACAAGAGCAAAATAAGTGCTGAAAGATATTTCCAATTTTCATTAAGCAAACTTCTCTTATTAATTGCAGTAGCAATAATCAATAGAATTGAAAAAGCAATTGGAAAAGCAAATAATTTATGTGTATTTAGAATTAGACATTGTTTATTAAAAGATAAGCAAATATGTGCTGACCAGGTTGATGAAAGCCTAACTCCAATAAAAGATTGAATCAGTGTAAGTAAAAGAGGAAAAAACAATAATAATTTCCACCAAATTAATGGCTCTTCTATGTAGTCATTTTCTAAATTTTGATTTATTGAAATTGTTGTGATGAGAAGTAGAAAAGCTATTAAAAGATGGCCAGTAACAGTATATGAATCAAGCAAATTTATTACTGTTAAAGCTCCAAAAGATCCTTGGACAATAACGAGAAAAAGTAGTAATGAATACGTCTTAGGTAACCAATTTGGAATTTCATTTTTCCAAATAATTGAGAGGGCAAATTTAAAAAGAATTAATATTCCAACCAGAAAAGCATCTAGACGATGAAACCACTCTAGAAATACTCTTAGGTTCATATGATTAAAAGGTAAAAAAGATCCATAACATAATGGCCAATCTGGACAGGCAAGTCCCGCCTCCATGACTCTAGTAGAACCTCCAATTACGATTAGTGCGATAAGTGCAATTACACTATGACTCCCCAACCTTTTAAAAATTGTCAGATATTTTGATTTATATAATTGGTTATTAATCAAATGGATAAAACCTATTATTTTGCATAATAAATTAGATTTAAAAACCAAACATTAATTAAAAATTAATATGTTTAATTTAAAAAATAATTTACTAATTTAATCTTTTTTCCCTGACAATTAACTCTAAAAAGTTATTAATAATACGCCTTTTATTTCATAAATCTTAAGAAGTTGTGAATTTAAATGTTTTTCTTTTAACAAAGGATGCAGGATTATAAAAATTGAATATCTTGAGGATATAAATACAAATTTTTAGAGATCAATTGTTAAATAAAAACATTTATTTAATACTAATTATTTCCCTCGTTTTTGCTATATCTTTTTGGATTGGTTTTAATGTAAATTTGCTTCCAGCAGAAGCAAGTATTAATGCACCAATTTACGATGAACTTTTTAAAATTCTTTTCATCATTGGATTAATTATTTTCATAGGAATAACAATAGCAGTTATTTATAGCTTATTTAAGTTTAGGAAAAGAAATGATCAGATAGGCGATGGCATAGCTTTAGAGGGAAATTTAAGTTTAGAAATCGTATGGACAGTTATCCCTTCAATAATTGTTTTATTAATAGGTTTATATAGCTACAACATCTACGATCGAATGGGAGGGATGAAAGAACTAAATCATAACCACGAAATGATGAGTTCTAGCACTGAAAAAATATGGGCTGGAATAAGTCAAACTTCTGATAATGAAATAGCAGTAAATAATTTATCAATTGAAGTTTCAGCTATGCAGTTTGCATTTTTATTCAATTATCCAAAGGGTAATTTCATATCAGGAGAACTGCACGTTCCTGTTGATCAAAAAGTATCAATGAAAATGGAATCCAAAGATGTCATTCACGCTTTTTGGGTACCAGAGTTCAGAATTAAACAGGATATTATTCCTGGACAACCAACTATTCTAAATTTCACTCCTACAAAAGTAGGAAAATATCCGATAATTTGCGCAGAATTATGTGGTCCATATCATGGAGGAATGAGAGCCTCCATAATTGTTGAAGAAGAATCTGATTACAACGAATGGTTCAACAAAAATAAAAAACCAGAGGTAAATTTATGACAATATCAATTGATCCACAAAAAACTAATAATGAAAGCCTTCAACCTAAAGGCTGGCTTAGATACTTTAGTTTTAGTCTTGATCACAAAGTAATTGGGATACAATACTTAGTCTGCGGTTTTCTTTTCTATTTAATAGGCGGAACCTTAGCGAGCGCTATAAGAATTGAACTAGCTAGTCCAATGTCTGATTTTATGCCAAGAGATGTTTATAACCAAGTTTTAACCCTTCATGGAACAATAATGATATTTCTTTGGATAGTGCCTGTAGTTAACGGTGCTTTTGGAAATTATTTAATTCCATTTTATGTTGGTGCGAGAGACATGGCATTCCCAAGATTAAATGCCGTAGCTTTTTGGTTAATTCCTCCTTCAGGTTTGATGCTGGTAGCAAGCTATTTTGTTGAGGGTGCTGCTCAGGCTGGATGGACAGCTTATCCTCCTTTGAGCATAACTACTCCTCAATCGGGACAAATTATTTGGATTCTTAGCGTTCTATTACTTGGAGGCAGTTCTATATTTGGTGGAATAAACTTTATCGCGACCATTATCAAATTAAGAAGGCCAGGATTAAAACTTATGCAATTGCCAATGTATTGTTGGGCAATGCTTGGGACAAGTCTATTAGTTGTTTTGTCAACTCCTGTTTTAGCAGGCACTTTAATTCTACTTAGCTTCGATATCATCGCTAATACAGGTTTTTTCAACCCTGTTTTAGGTGGCAATGTCGTAGTTTATCAGCATTTATTTTGGTTTTATTCTCATCCAGCTGTGTACATTATGGTCCTTCCTGCCTTTGGTTTAGTAAGTGAAATACTTCCTGTGCATGCTAGAAAACCACTTTTTGGATATACAACAATGGTTTTTTCAATAATGGGGATAGTTGTTTTAGGTTTAGTTGTTTGGGCCCATCACATGTTTACTAGTGGAACGCCCCCTTGGATGAGATTGTTCTTTACTATCGCGACAGCATTTATTGCCGTTCCCACAGGAATAAAATTTTTCAATTGGGTCGCAACATTATGGGGAGGTAAAATTTCAATCAATAGTGCAATGTTATTCTCTTGCGGATTTATTATAAATTTTGTTTTTGGAGGTATTACAGGAGTTGCTTTGGCACAGGTCCCTTTTGATATTCACGTTCATGATACTTATTTCGTTGTAGCCCATTTTCATTACATAGTTTATGGCGGGACTGTTTTTATTATTTTCTCATCGATATATCATTGGTTCCCCAAAGTAACTGGGAAAATGCTAAATGAAAAATTAGGGATTTTACATTTTATCATTACCTTTATTGGATTTAACTTGTGCTTTGCTCCTCAACATTGGCTGGGTTTAAATGGAATGCCGAGAAGAGTCGCTGAATATGATCCTCAATTCCAGTTTGTTAATCAAATTAGTAGCCTTGGAGCTCTTTTAATGGCTATAAGCACAATTCCTTTTTTAATAAATGTTTTCCTTAGTTTGAGAAATGGAAAAGATGCTGGAGATAACCCTTGGAATGCTCTTACACCTGAATGGTTAACATCTTCTCCACCTCCAGTTGAAAATTGGGAAGGAGAATCTCCATTAGTTGAAGAACCTTATGGTTATGGTGAAGAAATTTCTGCACAAAAATAAAAACATATGACAACTCTAGATAGCTCAAAAGAAATTCAAAAAAATAATTCTGAAGTCAATGAAACACATGAAGATTTCAGAATGTTTGGTCTTATAACATTCCTAATTGCGGACGGAATGACTTTTGCTGGATTCTTTGCTGCTTATTTAACTTATAAAGCAGTAAATCCATTACCTGATGGTGCTATTTATGAATTAGAACTTCCAATACCTACACTCAATACAATTTTATTACTTGTTAGTAGTGCAACTTTCCATAAAGCAGGTAAAGCACTTTTAAAAGATAAAAACTCTGATTCCCAAAAATGGTTGTTTTTTACTGCTTTTCTTGGAATTATATTTTTAATATGTCAATTATTTGAATATTTTCATTTACCTTTTGGATTAACCGATAATTTATTTGCAAGTACTTTTTATGCTCTTACTGGTTTTCATGGATTACATGTCACTTTAGGCACTTTAATGATTTTAATTATTGCTTGGCAATCGAGAATCAATGGCGGAAGATTAACTAGTCAAAATATGTTCCCATTGGAAGCTGTTGAATTGTACTGGCACTTCGTAGATGGAATATGGGTTATTTTATTTATTATTTTGTATCTTTTATAAAAACTTAATTTTAAAAAAATTAAATATATTTTTTATTAATTTATATTGCCACAGTTCTCCTTTTTAGTGAGAATATATAGTTAGAAATTTGTCAGATAATGCTAGAAGGAAAAGAACTTCTTGAAAAAGCAAAATTATTAAGTAAAGAATCTGAAGATGAGATAGCAAAAGGTTGTGGTTACGTAGGTCCTAGCGGAAGAATCTTAAGAAAAAGTTTTTATAGGGCGCTTATCGAAGCTAAGGGTTACAAAATAGGCAATGGTCGTCAGGGGAAAAATGGTAATAGAGCTTCCAGAGGCAGACAGACAGAATTCAAAACTAAAGTTCATGGAAATGGGAACCTATTAATTGGTCATGCCTACACCAAAAAATTAGGTCTAGAACCTGGTCAGGAATTTAAAATAGATCTTAAGAAAGAGTCAAAAACAATTTATCTGATTCCATTAAATTAAAAATATATTTTTTACCAACCGTTTTCTTTAAGCCACTCCGAAGAAATATTATTAGAAGATAAATCTTGATTACTATTTTTATTAAATAACAGTAATTTCTCTACGTATTTAATTAGTGCATCTGCCTCAAGGTTTACGCTGTCACCGATATTTATTTTATTCAGATTTGTGTTATGCCAAGTATGTGGAATTATCGCAATAGTAAATATTTCTCCTTCCTGCTCATATTTTGCAATAGTAAGACTTATACCATTTACACAAATACTCCCTTTATTAACTACATATTTTGAAAAATTATTATTTTTCCACTTTATTGATAAGAGCCAAGATTTCTCTAATTTTTCTATATTCTCCACTGTTCCAAGGCCATCAACATGTCCGCTGACTATATGCCCTCCAAGACGGTCAGACACCCTAAGAGCAGGCTCCAAATTAACAATCTGATTTAGATTCGACTTTACTCCTAAAGTTGTTTTTTTTAATGTCTCCTCACTAACATCAACAGTAAATTTATTTTGAAAAATCTCTTTAACTGTCAAACAAATTCCATCAACAGCTATGCTGTCACCGATTGCCATATCAAATAAATTATCTAGAATTTCAATTTCTAAAATATTTTTTTCTTGTTTAAGTTTCCCTATTGATTGAATTATTCCTGTGAACATAGATTTAAGAAAAATATTTTTGCAAAATTTTGTATTTACTTTAATTTACTTTAAATGATTTTCAACTATAAATAAATTAAAGAGTAAATAAAAATAAATTGATTATATTTTGATGATAATTAATTCACAAAAAAGATCATTTGGAAGAGGGGCGAAAGTGAGCTTATTCACTTTAGGGACAATGCGCGCAACTGAAAGTTTCGCAAAAATGTATAGCATAATAAAAAATGCATATTATGTAGGAATTAACCACATAGAAACAGCACCCTCTTATGGTCATGCTGAATCACTTATCGGAAATTCAATAAAAAAACTAGCAATAGAAGAGAATATAAAAGAAAAAAATTGGGTGATTACTTCCAAAGTTTTACCAAAGGGTGACTTTGACTTTTTAAAAAATAATTTTAAAAAGTCTCTTGAAAATTTAAATCGCAAGAAAATTAATAATCTAGCAATTCACGGACTCAACTTAAAACAACATCTAGATTGGGCTCTTGATGGAGAGGGTAAGAAATTCATATCTTGGATACTTGAGAAGGAACTAGTTGATCAAGTTGGTTTTAGTTCTCACGGAAGTTATTCACTAATTAAAGATGCAATTAACTGTGAAGTTTTTAATTTTTGTAGTCTTCATTTACATTTTTTAGATCAATCTAAGATTGCTTTAGCAGAGGAAGCTATAAAAAAAGGTATGGGAGTTTTAGCAATATCACCTGCTGATAAAGGCGGTAGATTGTATTCTCCAAGTGATATTTTGTTAGAGGCCTCTAAGCCTTTTCATCCATTAGAATTAGCGTATAGATTTCTGCTGGCAAAAGGTATTACAACTTTGTCTTTGGGGGCGACAAACAAAAAAGATTTTGAATTTGCGCATAAACTTAGAAACTCATTCGAGAAGCTTACAAAACTTGAAAAAAGCGCCCTCAATAAAATTGAGGAAGTTTCTAATAAAAGATTAAACTCAACCAAATGTGAACAATGTAGATCTTGTCTTCCATGTCCAAATGAAGTGCCTATTCCAGATATACTTCGTTTAAGAAATATATCTATTGGTTATGGCCAATTAGAATTTGCAAAAGAAAGATACAATTTAATAGGGAAAGCTGGCCACTGGTGGGAAGAAAAAAATTCCTCATTTTGTCAAGAATGTAATGAATGTATTCCTAAATGTCCTAGTAAATTAGATATACCTAATTTATTAAAGGAAACTCATAACTTACTAATTGAAACTCCTACAAAAAGATTATGGGGATAAGGACTCATTCCAGATATTTTTAAGATTAATTTTTTGTTCATTGCTTAATAAAGGGAAAGACCAACTATTTTCCCAACATTTCTCAGAAGGTCCTGAGATGGGGAGCATTTCAGATTTATATTTACTTTGCAAATAATCACTATTGAATGGTAGATACCAACCCTGGCTTACTAATTTATCTACTATTGATTTATTTTCTAAAGATTTAATCCATTTAATTAATATTGCATTATTTAGATTTGATCGACTAAGTAGAAAATGCCACATCAAAGGTACGCCTTGGCTTGGGAAAACTAGAGAAAGCCTTGGATCTATTTTTAAATATTTTGAACAAAGACTATAAGGAACTATTGCTACACTAGCATCCGAATTAATCAACCAATTGAGCATATTTTTGTCATCAAATAACATTACTTGGCTTTTGAGTTTTTTTAAAGAATTAGATGAATTAATTTTTTGAGCAATTGACAATATTATTCTGGGACTTTGGGGAAAAATAATTTTCCCAGTTAATTTTTTAGAAAGAAGAAAATCCCAAGATGTTCTGGCTGAATTTGTTAATTCTTTATTATTTTTAATGATAATTGTATATGGTACTACGCCAATAGGAAATAATTTACTTCTCTGATTTTGATTAAAACTTCCCAAGAAATCTATCGATCTCTTATCCAAATTTTTGATAATTGGATATTCATTTATTTTTTCAAATCCTGAAAAATCTATACTAGAAATCCATCCATCATTTATTAAAGTAAAGTCAGAGTTTAAAATTGCATTTCTATTTTTTTGTAACTGGATACTTTCAAAATTAATTTTTTCCTGCTTCCAATCTTTTGGAATGGTATCCTTAAAAGATTCTGGATAAAAAGAATTTTGAAGTGTGATTTTTACTTTATTAGGAAGATTACTACAAGAGTTTAAGAGAAATAAAAACGAAAGTTTACCACAATTTAGAAATTCTCTTCTGGTTGCAAATTTTGAAAACATTCAGCAATCCTTCTCTAAAGAAATTTGACCTAGTCCCTTCATCATTTCCAGATTTTGTTGACACAATGAAACTATTTCTTCATTTTTAAATCCATCTAAGAAAGCAAGCAATGATATTCCACCAGCACCTACACCTTCTTTTACATGACCTAATTCATAATCCTTTAATTCTTTGTATTTTGAAGATTTGAAATTTAGAGGACTTGCTAAACCTAACAACTTTACATCATATTTTTCATTAATTAAATTTAATAAATCAATTAGAGAATTATCTTTCACAAGCCACCCAGTTGTGACAATAAAAACATCTTCAATAAAGTCATCTTCATTTGTTAAATCTAAGAATTCTAATACAAGCAAAATGACAGCTAACATCTGACTTCCGCCAGACAATATTACAGGTTGTTTTGCTAACCTGGCTCCAATTAATAGACCCATTGAAAAAGCTTGGAAAGGATCACCTACCGCCGCCAAAACATCAAAAGGGTCAAAATCAGTCTTTAGATTTGCATTTAACAATCCTTTTTGAACTACTTTTCTTCTTAGTTCTCTTGGAGCTCTAAATAGACTACTCCCTACTAAATTAGATACCTGCAAACCAAAAGCTTCCATTACTGCCTGAGCAGTTGTGGTGCCCCCTGGTACAGATTCAGAAATTAAGATGGGTTGTTTTGAGGATTTTCCTATCGCAAGACCTTTTTCATAGAGATTTAAAACTCTCTCTTTTGTCATCGATTTACCAGTAGTAAGACAATTAGATGGCCCCAAATCTCTATCTTCTACAACCAAATGATTAAA
>QCHG01000013.1 GCA_003278045.1 Prochlorococcus sp. AG-402-A04
TAACTTTTTGAGAAAATTCATCAACTTAGTTTCCATTCCAATCTACTGAGAAGCCTTGTAGCAGTAGGGATTGGTTATAAATTTGTAGAAGAATAACTAAAAAAACAAGAAGCAAAAGCCCTATGACAGTCATCACAGGAACTGCACCCCAGCCAGGTACCACTTTCCCTTGACCTGAATTACCAATTGCTTTTAGAAGACTGCCTAAGGCTGTTTTTTGACCCATTTGAATTCACAAAATCGAATATTATTTCGTTATTGTATAAGAACTTATACATAAATTGTTTACAAACTTAGCAAAATTGATGCAAACTTTATCATCTGCTCCAGATCCTGCAGTTTCCATAGCAGTAACAATTCTGGCATTACTTCTAGCTTTAACCGGTTTTGGTCTTTGGACTGCATTTGGACCTAAAGCCGCAAAACTTACAGATCCTTGGGATGACCATGATGATTAATTCACACTTAAAGTATTTCAAAATTTTCCAAAAATACAAAAAGTAAACAATAAACCATAGTTTAATTATAAATTTAATAGGATATAAATCTGTCAGCACTAGTAATTCCATGCTCGCCTTAAAAATTTCTGTTTACACTATTGTCTTTTTCTTTGTTGGAATATTTCTTTTCGGATTTTTAGCAAGTGACCCAACAAGAACGCCTAACAGAAAAGACCTAGAAAGTCCTCAAGATTAAACTTTTAAATTGATTTCTGGATTCTCAAAAAAATTAATATTTTTTTCTTTTCTTTTTATTAATTTCCTGCAGACATCAAAATCAGCTGAATTTTCAAAAATTAATAAAAATATCAATAATCAAAATACCAAATTTCTTAGGTCCAATATATTTGAGGAGAAAAATTTATCAAATACTTCAAAAAGATCTAATGATAACTCTTCCTATATAAATTTATTAAGGAAAAATTTTGATTCATTTTTACTGGCTAAAGCCGAAAATCAACAAGAATTAATAATCCAATCAGATAAACAGTCTGAAATAAATGATGTTATTTATGCAGAGGGAAATGTATCCGTTACTTATAGAGGCAAAATGCTTAAAGCAGATACTTTAATTTACGATAAGTTAAATAAAAATATTAGTGCTAAAGGAAATATATCTTTGGAATTAGGGGATCAATTCTTCAAAGTTGAACAATTAGAGTACAATTTTACTAGTGAGAAAGGGTATTTGTTAGACGTTGAGGGATTTATTAATACCAACACATTGATGGATGACTTGTCGTCAAATTTCAGCGTATTAGACTCTAACAAGATAGCAAATTTACTTGAATTTAAAAAAAAGGAATTTTTAAATACTCCTAGCAAGGTTGAAAATTGGTTATTTTTTACAGATAAAATATCTATAGATGGCCAAAAATGGGAAAGTAAGAAGGCTATATTTAGTAACGATTTACTTGAATCGAAACAGGTCAAATTAGCTATTAATTCACTAAAAGTTATTTCTGAAGCAGAGAAATTACGATTTAAGTCATCAATAAACTATTTAATATTTGAAGAAAAAGTTTCAATTCCATTTTGGCTTGGAGATAGAACCTTAACAAATTCTGAAGACTTTGAAAATAGGTGGAATTTAGGATATGAAAACTTAGATAAGGATGGGTATTTTATTGGTAGGAAATTAAACTCTATCGATATTTATGATGATTTTATTCTTGATTTAGAGCCGCAATTTCTTATACAGAGGTTATTAAAAGGTTATACAAAAAGTTTTGTAAATAAAGATGAGTCAATCACTTCAGAAAGGGTTAAGAGAAATTCAAGTTTTGAAGATTATTTTGCTCTAAAATCCAAGATAAAAGGCAAAATAAAAAATTGGGATTTAGAAATAGACAAGAATTTAAATACTTTTGATTTTAATAAATTTTCTAATGCATTTAGATTTAAAACTGAATTGAGTAAAGAAATTGATTTATTAGATTCAAAATGGGAAAAAAGTTTTTATGGAATTTATAGAGAGAGGTTCTGGAATGGTTCATTGGGTGAAGCAGAAATTTACTCAGGTTTTGGTTCAAAATTAAAAAAAGAAAATACTTGGATTGTTGATGGCATTAAAAAGTCAGAATTTTTATCTTTAGGTTTGGCAAAGATAACAGCAGAGGGTTTGAACACTAAAAATTTAATAACTAACCTAAAAAGTAATTTGTTTTATTCTCTTGATCAGAAATTTCCAATCAGTATCGTAGAACCAAAAAAGAAATCTGTTGATATCTCATATAATTACATTCCTGAACCAATAACCAAAGGACTAAGTCTTATCACAAAATTAGAATTATCTTATGCTCTTTATGAAAATGGACATCATCAAGAATATTTAGGTTTAGGTGCTGGCCCAGAATATATATTGGGTAATTTTAAAAATAAAACTTTTGACTATACTCGGATAAGTCTTTTACCTTTCTATAAATTTAATAGTGGTGAAAGTGTTTTTAAGTTTGATCAAAATTATGAGAACTTTACCTTAGATATTTCTTTTGATCAACAATTATATGGACCTATCATTCTCAAGAGTTTTGGGATTTTGAACCTAACAAATGATTCAAATGATTATGGTGAATTTATAGATTCTAAAATTTCTTTAAATTGGAAAAAAAGATCCTATGAATTTGGTATTTTTTATCAGCCTCATAATCAAGCAGGAGGTATTTCTTTTAGTCTCTATGGATTTAAATAGCTATAAAAAATTAGTATTAAATTTTATATAGGGTAATTGGTTAAATTTATTTTCAATTAAATTTTTATTGTCAAGGAGTGTTGAAGTAGCATCCCATTCTCCTGATAAAAACATTTTTCTTGAGCTTTCCTTAATCTCAAGATTGAAATTTAAATCTTTTGATTCTGCTGATGAATTTTTAAGATCAATTTCTAAGAATAAAGATTGATTATCGCAATAGTTTTGTATTTCTTCTATGGATTTTTTTGGTAGCGTAAAACATGGAATTCCTATCGCAATACAGTTACTGTAAAAAATGTCGGCGAAACTTTCGCCTATGATTGCTTTTATACCCCATCTCATAAGCGCTTGGGGGGCATGTTCTCTGCTGGAACCACATCCAAAATTGCTATTAACAACTAGTATTGAGGCATTTTTGTTTTCCTCTAGATCAAAAGGATGCTTTCCTTTTAAAGTTTTTCTATCGTCCTCAAAAACAGATTCACCTAATGAATCAAAGTTAATACACTTTAAAAAACGAGCTGGAATTATCCGATCTGTATCAATGTCGTTACCAATCAAGGGGATACATTGCCCGTTCATATTTGAAATTTTTCCAATTGGTGCAGTGAACTTTGATTTCATCAGTTGATAAATTCTCTAACGTCACTGACTTTGCCATTTATTGCAGCAGCAGCAACCATTGCTGGACTCATGAGAAGTGTTCTCCCGTTGGGAGATCCTTGCCTACCCTTGAAATTTCTATTACTAGAACTAGCACTAACTTGATTACCTATTAACTTATCTGAATTCATTGCTAAACACATTGAGCAGCCAGGCTCTCTCCATTGAAATCCAGAATCCTTAAAAATCTGATCAATACCTTCTTGTTTTGCTTCAGTTGCCACTTTTTCTGAACCTGGAACTGCAAATGCCTTGACATTCTTGGATACTTTTTTGCCTTTTAATACTTTAGCTGCAACTCTTAAGTCACTGATTCTTCCATTTGTGCAACTACCTATGAAACAAACGTCTACAGGAGTATCTTTTATTAATTGTCCAGGCTTGAAACTCATATATTCATAAGCCTCTTCTGCAACTAATTTATCATTTGGGGATAAGTCATCTAAAAGAGGGATTTGTTGATTAATGCTTATACTTTGGCCGGGAGTAATCCCCCAGGTTACGGTTGGTTCTACCTTAGAAGCATCTAATTTAATTACGTCATCATAAATCGAATTTTTATCGCTTTTTAATGATTCCCACCATCTGAGTGCTCTATCCCAATGTTCATTTTTTGGAGCACATAATTTATTTTTAATGTAACTAAAGGTCTTTTCATCAGGGTTGATGTAGCCGCATCTTGCTCCTCCTTCAATAGACATATTGCATATCGTCATCCTTTCTTCCATTGATAATTCATGTATCGCAGGTCCTGCGAATTCATATGCAAAACCTACTCCTGCCTTGACACCAAGTTTATTAATTATATGAAGGACTAAATCCTTAGCATAAACACCCTTAGATAATTTATTGTCACACCAAATCTGCCTCACTTTCAATTTGTTCATTGCTAAGGTTTGGGTAGCAAGAACATCTCTTACCTGACTTGTGCCTATACCAAAAGCAATTGAACCAAAAGCTCCATGAGTTGAAGTATGAGAATCTCCGCAAGCGATTGTCATTCCTGGCTGAGTTAGGCCTAATTCCGGTGCTACTACATGAACTATTCCTTGATTACCACTACCAATATTAAAAAATCTTATTTTATGTTCTAAGCAATTCTTCTCAAGTGTTTCAATCATTTTTTCAGCGAGATTATCTTTGAAAGGCCTACTCTGATTGTCTGTTGGCACAATATGATCAACAGTAGCAACAGTTCTTTCAGGGAATTTTACTTTTAAGTTTTTGTCCTTTAAAGCACCAAATGCTTGAGGACTCGTCACTTCATGGATAAGATGAAGACCAATAAATATCTGATCAGATCCTCCAGGAAGACTTGAAACTTTATGTAAATCCCAAACTTTATCAAATAGGGTATCTTGACTCAATTTGTAAAAATAGTTACTTACTATTCGATAATAGGATTAATCTGAGACTGTTCAAACAGACATTTACACTTAGTGTTTGAATTTCAATTCTATTTCGTGTTGAGTTAAATAGTTTTTTTATATTAGTTATATGATTATTTGGCCCTGAAATTGAGATATAGACAAGTCCAACCGGTTTATCTTGACTGCCTCCGTTAGGACCAGCTATTCCACTAATTGCTATTGCCCAATCTGCCCCTAATTTCTCTTTTACATTAATTGCCATGGCCTCACAAACTTCTTTAGAAACAGCTCCATATTTTGTAAGCTTTTCTTTAGAAATATTTAATAATGAATTTTTTAGTTCATTACTATAGGAAACAATACTACCTTGAAAAACTTGAGATGAGCCTGATATTGAGGTTAGTGATGAAGATAGAAGGCCTCCGGTGCAGGATTCGGCAAAAACAATAGTTTCGTTCCTCTTGGTTAATTCTTTTATTAAAACGCTAGGAAGAGTATCGTTATCCTCTCCAAAAATAAATTTTGAAAAATCTTTTTTTAATTTTTCTTTAATAGGTTTAATTATATTTTTTGCTTCTAGATCGTTCTTTGCTCGCGCGGTGATTCTGAGTTTAACCTCTCCTAAGTTTGCATATGGGGCAACGGTAGGGTTTTTAAGATTTAATAGATCATTAATTTTTTCAGCAACGCTTGATTCTCCAATACCCGCAAATTTAAGAGTATTTGAAAAAAAGGAATAATTATCTGAGAATTTGGTTTTAATGAAATCATACGCCGTCTCTTCCCACATAGTTTTCATTTCACTGGGTACTCCTGGGAAAGTAAGGATAGTAAAATCTTTTACTGGTTCCCAAATCATTCCTGGTGCAGTGCCCCTAGGGTTATTAATAATTTGAGCATTTTCTGGGAAGAAACATTGTTTCCTTAAGCTAGAGGAATCGTCCTGAAGTTTTGATTTTGAAAGTTTTTGTTTAATTTCATCCCATAAGAGCTCTCTTTCAAAAAGAGATACATTAAAAGATTTGGCTATTGCTTCAGTAGTTAAGTCATCTGGGGTGGGTCCCAAGCCACCAGTTGTAATTAGAAGATTACTTCTTTTCGATATTTCTTGAATTACTTTTATAATTCGATCACAATTATCACCGACAGTTGATTGCCTAAAGTGATTTAAGCCTAATTGAGATAACTGTTCAGAAATCCATTGAGCATTAGTATTGATAATATTTCCTAAGAGTAGCTCTGTTCCAATAGAAAGAATTTCAACTCCCTTGGAGTTAGGACTCATTTAATTGATGCTTCAAGTTTGCTTTCATAAAGAGGAAAACGATTACATAAGGTTAATACTCTTTCTTTACATTGACTTTCAATCAGTGAATCGTCTGGGTTAAGCAATCTATCAGCAATAATTTCACCAACTTCAGCAAAGGCATCCTCATTAAAGCCTCTAGTAGTTAAAGCAGCAGTTCCCAACCTTAGTCCGCTGGTTACAAAAGGTGATTCAGGGTCGAATGGAACAGTATTTTTATTTGCAGTGATATTCACTTCACTTACAAGTAAATCAGCAATCTTACCAGTCATATTGATACTTCTTAAATCGAGTAAAACAATATGGTTATCAGTGCCTCCACTGACGATATTGATACCTCTATTTATTAAGGTTGAAGCTAGAACTTTTGCATTTTTTATTACTTGTTGGGAATAATTAACGAAATCTGGCTGCAAGGCTTCTCCAAATGCAACTGCTTTAGCTGCAATTATATGTTCGAGGGGCCCACCCTGAGTTCCAGGGAAAACAGATTTATCAAATTTCTTTCCAAATTCTGCATCTTTACACAAGATAAGTCCCCCTCTAGGCCCTCTTAATGTTTTATGAGTAGTTGTGGTTACTACATCACAATATGGTATTGGATTTGGGTGAAGTTTACTTGCTACAAGACCAGCGATGTGTGCAATATCAGCCATTAAGAATGCACCAACTTCATCTGCAATATTTCTAAATGACTCAAAATCGATTGTTCTAGGATAAGCAGAATATCCACATATGATTAATTTTGGTTTTGTTTCAAGTGCTATCTCTCTTATTTCATCAAAATTTAATTCACTAGTTTCTTTATTTACACCATAGTGAACTGCATTGAACCATTTACCACTCATATTTACTGGAGACCCATGAGTTAGATGTCCACCATGAGATAAATCCATTCCCATGATTGTGTCGCCAGGTTTAAGTAGACTTAGGAAAACAGCAGCGTTTGCCTGCGCTCCACTATGAGGTTGAACATTAGCCCAATTTGCATTAAATAATTTTTTCGCTCTCTGAATAGCTAGTTCTTCGATTTCATCAACAAATTCACATCCCCCGTAATATCTTTTTTGGGGTAATCCCTCGGCGTATTTATTTGTAAGGACGGAACCTTGAGCCTGCATAACGGCAATCGATGCGAAATTTTCGCTTGCGATTAACTCAAGATGAGTTTCCTGTCTATTTTTTTCAGAGTTAATAAAATTTGATATTACTGGATCACTTTCTTTAAGATTTTGAAGGATATTCATTGAATTTGATAAGTAATACCCATAATATAGACGATATTTTTTAGAAAAATATAAAAAGAATATTTCAGAATTTTAAACGCGCCTGGAGAGATTCGAACTCCCGACACCCTGATCCGTAGTCAGGTGCTCTAATCCACTGAGCTACAGGCGCATAATTATGTAATATCTCTGTTTCAGGGTCTCTTAGTCAACTAGATTTCGGGTAAAATATCTATTATTAACAATCTAATTATTAATATGCCTATAAAGTGGTACGGAAATGGTGATTCAGAAGATCCTATCTATAAACATTTTTCTCGAATAGTAAATTTTGTTATTCACTGCATGATATTTACTGCGATTGTAAGTGGCACGTGGCTTTTAAAAGAGATTAAATATGAAATCAGCTATTTTAATAATTTTGCAATTGTCTGGTCGGTTCTTTTGGCCTCCCATTTACTTTTCGTAATTATAAAAAAACCTAAAGATACTTCAAAACAATCAACTTAAATTAATTTCTATTTATGGACTCTCAGATAAGTATAAGTGATCTAGAAAATGTTATTTCCGAAAAGGTTTTTATAAAAATAGAAAAGTGGAATTTGTATCTTGGAGACGCTGGACTAGCTAGGCATCTTGCTATTGAATGTATCAGCAATAAAGATCAAGGCCCATTGGAGGCTGCAAAATTAAGTCTAAAAGCAATAAATGTAAAAGTAGGGGATGGTGTTAATAGTATTCCACTGATTAATTTAATCACTAACTCACAAATTCTAGAATTAGAAGAGATTTTGGAAAGTTTTTTTTAAAAACTAAATCTCTTTTTTTTAAAATTTAAATTTATTTACTTTCAAGCATTTTGTAAGTAAAAAATAGATCACAAAAAAAGTTAGAGTTCCAAATATTAATAATAAAAATTCTGCGAGATTTGAATTGAAGTTATTCGTAGTTTGGAGAATAGTAAAACAAAGGGTGCTATCTATAAATGCTGCTAATGACATGAGGCTAATTTTCCTCAATAAATCCAAGTTAGGTAAATGGATATCTTCATTTCGCAGATTAAAAGAAAGCAAAATACAGACTATAAGGTTGACTATTACTGAAGATAAAATTATTCCCACAACTCCGAAATTATATGGAGAAAGATTCCCAAAATTTTTAATTGGGGCACCAATTAAAAACCAATCAAAAAAAATATTAAATATTATCCCTGCAAATGAAGACTTAAAAGGGAAGTTTGTTTTTTCTATTGAATAGTAAGTTCTTACTAATAAATCTCTATAAAGATAAAATGGTATGCCAACTGCATAAGCAATTAATATATTTTTTACTTTTAAAGTTGCTGAATAATCAAAAGATCCTCTTTGAAAAACTAATTGTACGATTTGATTATTGAATGTTATGAAAAATCCGGTTAAAAAAATAGCTGTCAAGAAACAGTACTCTACCCCAGATATCAATTTTTTTTGGAGACCTCTTTTGTCTTTTTCACTTCTTAACTTAGAAAATTTTGGAAGTAATGGCAGAATCAAGGAGTTGGATAATATGCCTAAGGGGGCTTGTATAAGAAAGTTTCCGTAAGCTAGTCCAGATGCTGCGCCTTGAAAACTTGAAGCGAAAAACATATCGATAAAAACATTAATTTGACTTAAACCTGATGAGATAGATGCTGGAATAATTAGTTTGAAAATTCTCCTCTCTTCATCTTTAAATAAATTGAAGGTTGACTCTAATCTCAAGAGACCAATTTTATTTATTTCCCAAATTTGAACAAAAAACTGAATTAAAGTTCCTGTCAAAGTTGCAAATGCCAGTAATCCCGTGGAAGTAAAGAAATTGGAAGATGTATTTTCTTGGTTAAAAATCCAACTAAATAAAATAAAAAAAATAATAGTTACGCTTGTTATTGCAGGACTTATACTTGATAAAAAGAATTTTCTTTGGGAATTTAAGGCGCCAAAGCTTAAACCTATGAAGCCGGATAAAGGGATGCAAGGTGTAAGTATTTGTAATTGGTAAGTGGCAATAGATTTTGCTTCGTAACTTAAATTCGGGGCCAATAAATCAATTAATAAACTGGAATTTGAGTAAATCAATATGGCTAAAATTATTAATAATATTGAAAGTTTTATGCTTACTTGAGTTAAAACAATCCCTCCATTTTTTTTGTTTAGCGGAGTTAAAACTGCAACGACTGCGTTATGCAAGGGACCATTAATACCCCCAATGATTATTAGCAAAAAACCAGGAATTATATATGCATAATTAAACGCGTCGTACGTTACACCAACCCCAAAAGCAGCAGCTATAAATATTTGTCTTATACATCCAGCTAATTTACTAAGACTAGTACCAAACGAAATTGAAAAAACATTATTTTTTAAAAATGAATGCATTTGGACTGGTCTAAATTTTTCAAAAAGTTTAAGTTTCAATTATATTTGATTTCTAACTAACGACATATTTATGAATGATCGGTTAATTGATTTTGATCCATTAATTGAAGGGGTTTTAATAAAGAGGTATAAAAGGTTTCTTGCAGATATTGAATTAGAGAGTGGAGAGGTAGTAACTGCTCATTGTGCTAACACTGGCCCAATGAAGGGACTTTTGAGTGAGGGAGCAAAAGTAAGAATAAGTGTTTCCTCTTCTCTAAATAGAAAATTACCTTTTACTTGGGAACAGATATGTGTTATTAATGCAAAAAATGAGGAGGTTTGGGTAGGTATCAATACTCTATTTGCAAATAAGTTAATCAAAAAGGTGATTGAGAAAAATTTGCTAATAGAAACAATAGGCGAAATAGAGACAATCAAATCTGAAGTTCCCTATGGAAAAGATAAAAAAAGCAGAATTGACTTTTTTTTAACCCCAAAATCTTCAAATCCTGATAAACGTAACATTTACCTAGAGGTTAAAAATACGACTTGGATTAGAGAAAATGTTGCTCTATTCCCTGATACTGTAACGAAAAGAGGCCAAAAACACCTCATAGAATTAAAGGAATTAATTCCTGAAAGTAAAAGTGTATTAGTACTTTGTATTACAAGAAAAGACGCTTGTTTTTTTTCCCCCGGAGATGAGGCAGATCCCTTATACGGCAATCTTTTTAGAGAATCTTTAAGTGCAGGAATGATAACGATTCCTTGTTCCTTTGAATTTCATAAAGACCACATATCATGGAGAGGAATTAAACCTTTGAAATAAATAAAATCTTGATATTTTGAAACTTCTGAAAATTAAATTTTTTAATTTAACAAATTATTTTTTAAGGTGCAACTATAAAAATGGTATCAACAACTACTAGACACCGATAAGTTTTTTGAATAAATTTAAATTTGAAAGGAAACAGTAAAAACTGTTTTTTTGCAGATCTAATTTTTTTTTATGACCACTGCTTTGCAAACGCCTCAAAGGCGCTCTAGGTCCAAACTTCAAGATGCAAGTCTTGTGAATGGACCTATGCTCCTTTTGAGGAGTATTCGAGGATTTAGTTCAAACCGCTCTATGTTGTGGCTTGCAACTGTTCCTTTAGCTTTGTTTGGTTTAGGTATTTTTAATCTTTCAGCTCATGCAGCTGATTTACCTGAGTTGAATGCAGCTTTTCTTGCTAACAATTTATGGCTTTTGATCGCTACTATTTTGGTGATCTTCATGAACGCCGGTTTCGCTATGGTTGAGGCAGGTATGTGTCGTTCTAAGAACGCAGTAAACATCCTTGCTAAAAACCTCTTTGTATTTGCTTTAGCTGTAACTTCTTATTGGTTTATCGGCTATTCATTAATGTACGGAGGAAGTGTTGCTGACGGATGGCTTTATTTTGGAGGCTTATTCTTTGATCCAACAGTCACCGCTGATATGGTTACTGATGCTGGATTAGTCCCAACTGTTGATTTCTTGTTCCAGTCTGCATTCGCAGGAACTGCAGCAACTATCGTTTCCGGTCTTGTTGCTGAAAGAGTTAAATTTGGAGAATTTGTTGTTTTTGCTGTTGTATTAACTGCATTTATATATCCAATTGCTGGTAGCTGGAAATGGAATGGTGGTTGGCTTGATTCTTTAGGTTTTGTTGACTTCGCTGGTTCTTCAATTGTTCACTCAGTTGGAGCATGGGCGGGTCTTGTAGGAGCTATGCTTCTTGGACCAAGAATTGGCAAATACTCTGATGGGAAACCACAAGCTATGCCAGGACACAATATGGCTATAGCTACTCTAGGTGCATTAGTCCTATGGATAGGTTGGTATGGATTTAACCCCGGTTCTCAACTTGCTATGGATCAATGGGTTCCATATGTTGCTGTAACAACTACTTTGGCAGCAGCAGCTGGAGCTATTGGTGCAACTATTGTTTCAACATTAACTTCTGGTAAGCCTGATCTTACAATGATAATTAACGGAATCCTCGCTGGTTTGGTTAGTATCACTGCTGGTTGTGGTGATATGACTCTTGCTGGAGCCTGGTTCGCAGGACTAGTAGGGGGAATTATAGTTGTATTTTCTGTCGCAGCACTTGATGCCGCTGAGATTGATGATCCTGTAGGTGCATTCTCTGTTCACGGAGTTTGTGGTGTATGGGGTACTGTAGTTATCGGTCTTTGGGGTACAGCTGTACAAGGTGATGGAGCAGGTATGGGATTGTTCAATGGTGGAGGTATTACCCTTCTTCTAGTTCAAGCTCTTGGTGCCGCAGCTTATGCTATTTGGACACTAGTTACTTGCTGGATTGCCTGGTCTGTAATTGGAGGATTATTCGGTGGAATCCGAGTATCTGAAGAAGAAGAGACTCAAGGCTTAGATATCGGAGAGCATGGAATGGAAGCATATCCAGACTTTGCATCTGCTAAATAATCTAACTGAAAACTAATTTAAGAAACCTGACTTATGTCAGGTTTCTTTTTTTTGTCGAAAAATTTTTTAAAAAGTTGTAATATATGAAGATGGATACTCAAGCTTTTAGAAGATCCCTTCATCATTCTGATAGATACAATAGAAGGGGTTTCGATTCTCCAACAAAAAGAGCTCAAGCGCTAGAAGAAGCTTACCAAAGTGATTTGATAAGCTCTATCAGGGATAATGGCTTTACTCATACTAAAGGCAGACTAAATATTAAGTTGGCCCAAGCCTTCGGTTTCTGTTGGGGAGTTGAAAGAGCTGTAGCAATGGCTTATGAAACTAGAAGACATTACCCAAATGAGAATATTTGGATAACAAATGAAATAATTCATAATCCTTCTGTTAATGATCATTTAAGAAAAATGAATGTAAAATTCATTTCAGCTAAAAATGGAATTAAAGATTTTTCTTTAGTTTCTAATGGTGATGTTGTTATACTTCCTGCTTTTGGAGCTACTGTCCAAGAAATGAAACTCTTGCATGAGAAAGGTTGTCACATAATCGATACAACTTGTCCATGGGTTTCTAAGGTTTGGCATACAGTTGAAAAACATAAGAAACATGTTTTTACATCAATTATTCATGGAAAATTTAAGCATGAAGAGACTCTCGCTACAAGTTCATTTGCGGGTAAATATTTAGTTGTACTTGATCTAGAAGAAGCAAACTATGTATCTGAATATATTCTGGGGAGAGGTAATAGAAATGAGTTTATGAACAAATTTGCTAAAGCTTGTTCTAATGGATTTGACCCTGATAAAGATTTAGATAGAGTTGGAGTTGCAAATCAGACAACTATGCTTAAAAGCGAGACTGAGGAAATTGGAAAGGTTTTTGAAAGGACGATGTTAAAAAAATTTGGTCCAGAAAACTTAAATAGCCACTTTTTAGCTTTTAATACTATTTGTGATGCAACTGAAGAAAGACAAGATGCAATGTTTTCTTTAGTTGATGAAGACCTTGATATTCTTGTAGTTATTGGAGGCTTCAATTCTTCTAATACTACTCACTTACAAGAAATAGCAATTACTAAAAATATTGCTTCTTTTCACATTGACACGCCAGAAAGGATATCAGTTAAAGAAAACTCAATATTTCATAAACCACTAGGATCAGAATTAGAACTTAAAAATAATTTTCTACCTAGTGGAAAAATTAATGTTGGAATTACCTCAGGTGCATCCACTCCTGATAAGGTCGTTGCAGATGTAATTGAAAAGCTAATTGAGATTGCTTCCTGAATTTTTATTCATTATTAAATTTGCTTAGTTTTTTTAATTTATTAGTCAGATAATTCCAAAAGATCTACTTTATTAACTAGAATAATGAAAAATTAACGAAGTATGGAAGACAAAGCACAAACTGATCAGGTTCAAACTGCAAGCATGAATAGAACTAAAGCGCCCCAAAAAGTTGAAGTTGTAGTTGCCAATTCATCTTCAGGGTCAGAAGTAAATATCCTTGGAGAACTTTCGATTTTTGTATTAAGAATAGGTTTTTGTGCGTTGATGATTCATCATGGCCTTGAGAAACTTCAGGATCCGCAGGGTTTTGCCGAGTTTGTGGTTGGTAAGTATTTCCCATTTTTGCCTGGTGATCCTGTTATTTGGACTTTTGGAGCAGCAATTACTCAACTGGTATGCCCAGTTGGATTGGCTTTAGGTATTTTTGCGAGGCTTTCTTCTCTTGGTCTATTCTCCACCATGGCATTTGCAGTTTATTTTCATCTACTTGATACTGGACTAGAAGGTTTTCCTCTAGCAGTGGTTGAAGGTCACAATTATGCTTTCGAATTGTCCTTTATATATGGAGCTATTTCTCTCTATTTTCTGTGTGCAGGTCCAGGAAGGCTATCTTTATTCAGAAAAACTAATAAGATTACCTATTATCCAAAATCAACATAATTTAATGTAGAAAGTGTCTTTTTTGCGTAAATACCATAGGTATTCCTTTTAAATTACACATATCAATACTTTCTTGATCTCTTAGACTTCCTCCAGGTTGGATAATACCTTTTATTCCATATTCATTCGCTAGTTCTACAGTATCTGCAAATGGAAAAAACCCATCGCTGGCTAAGACAGCATCAGAACATAAACTTCCAGCTGCTTTTAATGCAATTTTTGCTGCTCCAACTCTATTCATTTGTCCAGCTCCAATACCAATAGTTTTTTGGTCTTTTGCAATAACAATGGCATTAGATTTCACGTGTTTACATATTTTCCATGCAAAATTTAGATCTAAGTTAATTTGATTACTCGGATTTTTATTAGTTACTGAAATCCAATTTTCAGTTTTTTCTTCACTATCGTCAGTATCTTGAACTAGTAATCCTCCCATTATTGATTTAGTAGAATTTTGATTCTTTTTTGGCAGCTGATCTTTTGAAAACTTTAAAATTCTTAAATTCTTTTTAAATTTTAAAATTTCTAAAGCCTCCTCATCAAAAGATGGAGCGACGACACACTCTAAGAAAATATCTTTGAGGTGAATTGCGGTCTCACTATCAACATTTGAATTAAAAGCAACTATTCCTCCAAATGCACTAACAGAGTCGCATTCCAAAGCATTCAAAAACGCCTTAGAAGCTGAATTACTTATAGAGGCACCACAAGGATTATTGTGTTTTAAAATAACAGAGGCAAACATGTCGGTTTTAAGTTCATCTTTTTCTATATAGCCAAATTCTAAAACTGTTGAAAGTGCTGACTCTAGATCTAATAGATTGTTATAACTTAATTCTTTTCCTTGTAATTGTTCTGCTGAATTCCATCCAATGTTATTTAAACCATACCAGAAAGCTTTTTGATGTGGATTCTCCCCATATCTTAAGGTTTTTATAAGTGGATAAGATTCAATATATTTGGAAGATTGAAAATCTCTTTCTTCTCTTATCCAATTAGATATTGCAGTGTCATAGTCTGCTGTATGTTGAAAAGCTTCAAGGGCTAATTTTGCTTTATATGAGTCTTTCAATTCTCCTTTTTTAATTTCTTCAAGAAAATTTTGATACTGACTAGGGTCTACTAAAACGGAAACATCTTTATGATTTTTTGCTGCAGAACGAATCATAGACGGCCCTCCGATATCAATATTTTCAATAGCATCTTCCCATTTAGCTCCCTGCTCTACAGTTTTTTTAAAAGGATATAAATTTACAACTACTAAGTCAATTAACTCAAGATTGTTAGCTTCTATATCTTTTTTATGTTCCTCATCAGTTCTATTAGCTAATATTCCTCCGTGTATTTTTGGATGTAAAGTTTTAACTCTTCCTCCAAGAATTTCTGGAGAATTAGTAAAATCAGCAACTTTAATAACTGGAATTTTAGCCTCTATAAGATGTTTGGCAGTTCCTCCACTTGATAGAATTTTATAATTAAATTGTTCTACCAATTCCTTACAAAATGGGATTATATTTTTTTTATCAGAGACACTTACTAAAGCTAATGGAGACATTATGGGAAAGTTTACTTACTTAAGAATATAAACATGAAATATGCAATCAATCATGAATTTGTCTCGATTAGCTCTCAAACTGCAACTCATAGAATTATTTTGATGCATGGTTGGGGAGCTGATGCAGATGACCTTTTAACAATTGGAAAGGAGATGACTGAAAAAATAAATCTTGATTTTGAAGTAATTTCTTTGCGGGCGCCTGGATTACACCCAAGCGGTCAGGGAAGACAGTGGTATGGATTATACCCACATGATTGGAATGGAGCTGAGGTTGAAGTAAATAAACTTTTAGTTACATTAAAAAAATTTGATAATGATCAGATTCCACTAAGAAAAACAATTTTGTTGGGGTTCTCTCAGGGGGCGGCAATGGCAATTGATGCGGGATTTAGGTTAAATTTTGGATTAATTGTTGCTTGTAGTGGTTATCCTCACCCCAACTGGGCCCCAGTAGAAAATTTCTCCCCATTGATTATTAGTCATGGTTTATTTGATGACGTTGTGCCTATAGATGCTTCTAGGACAATTTATGAAAAGGTAAAGAGTAAGTCTTCTAAATTTTGTGAATTATTAGAATTCTATGGAGTTCATCAAATTGATTCAAATTTAGTTAATTTTATAAGTTCGAATATAAGTAATATTTTTTAAACAAAAGCATATTCATATTCTTCAATTTCTTCCCAATCATCTGCAGTAAGTTCTAGACCCTCAAATATTTTTTCTTCACCAATTCCTTCAACTACAACTTTTAGTGATGGAAATAGAAAATGATTTTCTTCAGCATATTGGGCGCTAAATAAACCTTTTTCACCCCAAAAAAATCTATCGGTGGTGTGTTCATTTCTTCTGACATTAAAAACTGAAGGCGCAGAAAGACCATTTTCAGCTATGAACCTTCTTGCTGCTGTAACTGGTTTATGTTTGCCAGTTTCGATATGATAAATAGGAACATGTGCCATTACTCTTTGGCCAGCCAATCTTCTTCTGCTGATTCTTTTCCTTTTTTTTGACATTGATTGGTACTCCTGAAATTATTAATGAGATTAGTCTTATTTATTTTTACTAATCTTATATATGTGATTTAAATTCACTTCAAATTACATAGAGGACCCATCAACCCCTGATGTAGCTTAAAATATGATTAAATATTCATATTTAAGGCTGGCGAAAGTCAGACCTCTTTATATATCTTAATACTTTTTTCATATTTTACAAGCCCTTTTTCAAGTTTTTTTTTAAAAAATTTCCCAAAATTTCATTAATTATGAATCTTTCAAAAAAATTTGAAGAACTAATTTTAAAACAGCTAGAGAGTTTTGGTTGCTCAATGGGAGTGACTAATTTAGTTATGTATCTTGCTTCAGCTAAGCAAGGAACTAAAGCATCTTTTGAAATGATTGGTCAATGGCCACAAATTGATATGCTACTTACTTCAATAGAAGATGATCCTTCACTAAAGGTTTCATCGCCTAATAGAAGATGGTACCCCCTCCAAGAAAACGATATTCTACTTGGCGTGCTTAGGGTAGAAACTGATTTAAAAGGTGGGAATTGGCCAGTATCTCTCGATTCTAGATTAAAAGCGCTTTCAATATCTTTAGCTAAATGCGTCTCTATCGAATTAGAACGGCAAAATAAAAATGAAGAAGTCAATTATTTAAAAAATCAGGTCAATGTCATAATTCATCAATTAAGGAATCCATTAGCTGCTATTAGGACATATGCAAAATTACTAATTAAAAGACTTGGGTCAGATGATGATTCTATTGAAATAGTCGAACGCATGATAATAGAGCAAAAACAAATTAATCAATATATGGATTCTTTTGCACAATTAAATTCACCTGTTCAACTTCCTTTGGAAATTGGAGAGGAAAGATTATTGTTACCACCAAATTTAGATAATAAAAAGGTAATAACTGTTCAGAGTTTATTGAGGCCAATATTAGAAAGGGGCAAAGCTAATGCGGCCTTAGAGAATAGAGATTGGACTGAACCTTTTCTTTGGCCAGATTGGACTATTTCGCCATTAAAGGCAAAATATGCAGTAATTGCTGAAATTGTGGCCAATTTATTAGAAAATGCGTTTAAATATGCAAAAAAAGATGCTGAAATTGGACTCGAAATTACGAGTAATGGACTTTGTATATTTGATGATGGTAAAAAAATAACGAAAATTGAAAACGAGAAAATTTTTGAAAAAGGTTTTAGAGGATCTGCGGCTAAAAAGAAGGACGGTACGGGTGTGGGACTTTTTTTGGCAAGGAAATTAGCAAAACAAATTGGGGGAGATTTGAGATTGCTGGAAAATAACTCGATTGATAATACTGAGAAATCAAAAAATCTCAAGAAAAAAAATATTTTCTATTTAGAACTACCTATAAAAGAATTGCATGCATAAACAACATTGCGGTTTCAACTAGTACAATACTTGCACCGCAGGCATCTCCATTGAAGCCTCCAATTTTATTACCTAGTAAGTTTGGAATACAATAGCTTAGAAAAATACCAATCAAAATAAGAATTAAATATTTAATTAATATTGTTTGAGATGTAATTGAAACTAATTGGTATGCAATGAAAATTAAAAGAAAAATAATGGAGATCAAAGATTCTTTTTTAAATCCATTCCAAAACTTCTTGTGACTAATAAATTTTTTCTTATAACTCACATATTTAAACTTTTCTATAAAAAATAAATTTGAAAATCTTCCCCAAAATAAGCATATAGGTAAAACAAAAATTATTAGGTTCTGAATTTTCAATATGCAAGCAATTTGAATTAAAGTTATAAAAACTAAAGCTTGAACGCCAAAGGAACCAACTTTACTGTCTTTCATGGCTTTTAAACGTTTCTTTTTGCCTGCAAAAATACCATCGAAAGTATCCATTAAACCATCGAGGTGTAGACCACCAGTAATTAAATATCCAGAAGCCAAACAAATTAATGCAGATGCATAAATTGACCAAGAGTTTGCTCTTAAAAAAAGAAAAACATAACTTTGTATTGTTCCAATAAAAAATCCTAAAGACGGCGCAAATTGTGCAATATTTTTAAATTCGGGATTAATTAAAGGTATCTTTGGAAATGTCGTATAGAAAATCCAAGCGCCTGCCAAATTTTTTATTAAATATTTTTTGATGAGATAAAAATAGATTCAATATTAAATAATAGGGTAGATTAATGAAAAAGGATTAAAAAATTTTATAAATTATCGTGTTTGAATTTGAAATTACATCGCATTGCAATAATACATCGGCAAGAACTGGTATATTTCATACACCAAATGGTCAGGTAAACACTCCAAAATTTATGCCTGTGGGCACTTTGGGAACGGTTAAAGGAATTTCATCTAAGCAGTTAACCTCTACAGGATCAGAAATGATTCTCTCAAATACCTTTCATCTTCATTTACAACCTGGAGAAAAATTAGTTAAAGAATCTGGCGGAATACATAAGTTCATGAATTGGCCTAATCCTATTCTTACCGATTCAGGAGGATATCAAGTTTTTAGTTTGGCCAAATTAAACAATATTTCTGATAAAGGTGTGGAATTTAAAAATCCAAGAGATGGTAGTCATGTATTTTTATCACCTGAAAAAGTAATACAGATTCAAATGGATCTTGGATCGGATGTTGCGATGGCTTTTGATCATTGTCCTCCGCATACAGCTAACGAAAATGATGTAGAGGACTCTTTACAAAGAACTCATTCATGGTTGAAAAAATGTGTCGAGACTCATCAGAAATCCAATCAAGCATTATTCGGTATAGTTCAAGGTGGTAAGTATCCGAAATTAAGAGAATATAGCGCCAAATATACAACTTCTTTTGATCTTCCTGGAATAGCAGTGGGAGGTGTAAGTGTTGGAGAGGCAGTCGAAGAAATACATAGTGTAATTAATTACGTCCCGAAATTCTTACCAACAGATAAACCAAGATATTTAATGGGAATTGGCTCTTTAAGAGAAATTTCTTTAGCTGTTGCAAATGGATTTGATATATTTGACTGTGTTTTGCCTACAAGACTAGGAAGACATGGGACTGCATTGTTTAATGATGAAAGATTGAATTTGCGAAATGCTCGATTTAAAAATGACTTCTCTCCGATTGACAAAACTTGTAAATGCGAAACCTGTAAGTCCTATTCTCGTGCATATTTACATCATCTAATTAGAAATGATGAAATATTAGGTCTCACACTAATAAGTTTGCATAATATTGCTCATTTAATAAGATTTACCAATGCAATTTCTGCTGCAATTAAAGACAATTGTTTTACAAATGATTTCGCTCCCTGGAAAACATCCTCTATTGCTCACCATACGTGGTAACGTCTTAACATAATTAATTAAATTATCAAAAAAGGTGCTCATTCTACTTAATACATTCGCTGAATTGCCTGAGGCTTATAAGGCCTTTGCTCCAACTGTTGATGTTCTTCCACTTATTCCTTTATTTTTCTTTTTGTTGGTATTTGTTTGGCAAGCTGCAGTTGGATTTAAATAAAATTCTTTTAGTTTAGATTGTCAGCATCAGAAAGGATTTTCAAGTAAAATCGCATCTCCAGAATTTTCTACAGCACACTCTATAAAATCAGCAATTTTTAAAGCTCTTGAGGCTTGCTCACCATCTACCTCAGGAATTTCTTTGCCTTGAACGCATTTAAGAAAATGCTCCAGTTCCGCATACAGAGGTTCAATGGAGGTTGTGCTAACTTCTTCGACATATCCATCATTTCTGTAAACTAATTCGCCATGTTCTGCAGTATATGATTCATGAGACTTCCTATGGATTTGTAAGGAGTGATTTAGGAAATCAGTTTCTACTAAACCATTTTGACAGTGAGCACTTAAACTTCTAATTTTTTTGTGACTCATTTTGCTGGCCGTTAAGCTTGCAATAACATTATTTTTAAAAACTAAAGTAGCATTGACATAATCTATTAATCCTTCGCTATTTCTGCCTCCAACAGCTGCTAATTTTTGTATTTTTGAGTTTACAAGCTCCAAAACAAGGTCAATGTCATGAATCATTAAATCCATAACTACGGATACATCATTTGCTCTGTCTGCATGAGGACTATGCCTCCGTGCCTCTAAAACAACAATTTCTTCATTATGTACTATTTTATTTAATTCCCTAAAAGCAGGATTAAATCTCTCAATATGACCAACTTGTAATAGACAGTTACTTGCATTAGCGGCCTCTATTAAGGATTGTGCTTCTAACTCGTTAGCTGCAATTGGTTTTTCGATGAGTACGTTAGTTCCTCCATTGAGACAATCTAGTCCTACTTTTTGATGAAGTAGTGTAGGCACAGCGATGCAGATAGCATCAACTTTTGGAATTAAGTCCTTATAATCTTTGAACCATTCACATTGAAATTGTTCAATAGCTAATTTACCTCTCTCTTCATTTGGATCTGCAACTCCAATGAGATTTGCATCTTTGAGTAAACTTAGTACTCGAGCATGATGCCAGCCCATATTCCCTATACCTATGACTCCAACCTTTACGGGTGATGAGGTTGGTTGCATAATTTCAAATCCATTTATTTATTATCATTATCCTCCATGAGGAGCCACATTTAGCTTTTGGGAAGAATTATTTTAACACGATCAATTTTTGGACCTGACATAGAAATAACTTCAAATTTCATGTTATTAAAATCTAAAACGTCCCCAATTTTTGGAACCATTTGAAATTTTTCTAGCATAAATCCAGCAAGAGTATGATAATCTGCTCCTTCTGGGATGGAGCATTCTAACTTTTTATTGATATCAATAATTTCTGATTTTCCAGCTATTGACCATTTTTTAGAGAAATTATCTAACATTCTCATGTCTGAACTAATTCGGTTGTTAAGCATTTCCTCTCCAACTATTTCGCCATTTAGATCAGCTGCAGTTATTAGCCCCTCTGTACCACCGTGTTCATCAACTACTAGTAAGAAAGGATTGTAGTCTCTTACTATTGGAAATATTTCTGCTAATGAACATGTTTCTATAATTTTTGTCACTGGTAAAAGGAACGGCTCTAATAGTGTATTGGCTTCCATTTCACCTTTTGAAATTGGCTTAGCAAGATAACGCAAATCTAATACACCTAATACATCATCTAAAGACTCGCCAATTACAAAGAAGCGAGCATGGCGAGTTTTATCAACTTGTTTCATAAGTTCTGAAAAGGTTATATTTTTTGGCAAAGTTACCATTTCAGATCTTGGAATCATTACTTCTTTAACCTGTGTATCTTTTAAAGCAAAAACTCCTTCAAGAATATTCTTCTCATCTGGTTTTAAACCTGTTACGTTATCTGTTTCTATAAGAGTTTCTAATTCTCCAGCAGATAAGCCCGAGTTTAAAGAATCCCATTTGTTATTTAAATTGAACAAGCCTAAACAGGCGCTAGCAAAGAATTCTATTGTTTTCACTATAGGATTCATAGCTTTTCTTACGGCATCAAATATTGTGGTTAATCTTAATGCGGCAGATTCTGGATTGTTAATTACTAAAGCTTTTGGAATTAGTCCAGAAACAAGAGTAACAACTAAAACAACAAATAAAAATAATAGAAGATCATAAAATCTATTTGATAAAATATTGCTTTTCCAATAATCATTAGCCAGGTTATTGCTGAGCCATCCAATTGCAATTAATGAAATTGTTACTCCAAATTGAGAAGCAATTAATGAAGATCTAAAGCGTTTTTGAATTTTTAAAATTGAAAATGCTCCTTTCTTTTTTTCTTCTATTAACCTTAAAACTTTACTTGGCCTTATTAATAAAAAAGATAGTTCACTCGCTGCGAAAAAAGCTGGAAAAAATAAAAGAAATAAAAGTAGAGTTATTTTCATTCAATGACAAATGAATAATGGGGGTGGCGAGGATCGAACTCGCCTTAGCCAAATTATGAGTTTGGTGCATTCACCAGATTGCTACACCCCCAAGGGAATTTATGTAATTTTAATTACATTGAATTTCAATATACAATATAAAAATAATATTTCAAAAAACACCTCATTAGGAAGTTTTTGTGAGATTTCTTTTTTTTCTTCTAATCTTTAAATATAAATTAAACTTTTACTAATGGGAAAATTTTCGGATAAGTATGATTTAAATAAAGCAAAATTGTTAAAACATTTAATTGAAAAATCTTATAAGAAAGGAAACTTCACTTTATCTTCAGGAAAAAAAAGCAGTCATTACTTGAACTGTAAACCAGTGTCATTAAATGGCGAAGGCTTAAACTTAATAAGTGAATTATTTTTAGATTTAAAGGACTCAAGGTCAAAAGCTGTAGCAGGATTGACATTAGGTGCAGATCCTTTAGTAAGTGGATTAATTGTTAAAGCAGCTTTGAATGGACTAGATCTTGATGGTTTAATAATTAGGAAAGAAATCAAAAAATACGGTACCAAAGCTGGAATAGAGGGCCCTATATTAGAAGAAGGAACTTTGGTAACTGTCTTAGAGGATGTCGTTACAACTGCTGGTTCAGTAATAAAAGCTATAAAAAAATTACGAGAAAATAATTATGTTGTTGAGGAAGTTTTGTCTATAGTTGATAGGCAAGAAGGGGGATTAGAAGCCCTTGAAGATGAAAACGTTAAATTAAAGAGTCTTTTTACAATAAAAGACTTTTTATAATTATTTCAAAATGCAAGATATAAAAAAAAAGTTTTGGCTTGAAAAATTTGATTGTTTTTCAATTACTGGAAAAGATGCCAGAAAATTTTTGAATGGAATAACAACTGGTAATATTCTTAATTCAGAAAATAAAGTTATCAAAACTTGTTGGTTAACTCCAAATGGAATTCTAAGGTCATTAATTGAAATTATTTTTTTAGAAAGAAACATAGAAGTAATTATTTTGGCGGGTAACACTAATGAAATAATTAATTACTTTAATCAAATTATTTTTCCAGTGGATGATGTATTTCTAAGTGAGCCTTTCATAATAAATAGAATTCAGGAAATTGATGAATCAAGTTCATGGAGAACTTACCAGCCTATTTTCTTCAAAAAAGAAGATAAAGAATTTGAAATATATAAATATAAACTTAATTTACTAAATCCCAATGATTTAAAACTTTGGAAGATTAATCAGGCAATACCCTCATTAGGAATGGAAATAAACGGAAAAAATAATCCTCTTGAGCTTGGATTACAAGATCTAATAGATTTTAATAAAGGTTGTTATTTAGGGCAAGAAACAATGTCAAAAATAAAAAATGTTTCTTCTTTAAAACAGGAAATAAGAACTTGGAAATCATTAGAATCTAATTTGAATTTAGACGTTGAAGATAAAAATTTATATATAAATTCTGCTAAGGATATTTCTGTAGGCAAAATCACTAGTTTTTTTATATCAGATTCTCAAATAAAAGGTTTAGCAATGATAAAAAGAAAATATTTAGAGGAAGGAAATTATTTTTTTTCAGAAATTTTTGGAAAAATTATTATCAATAAATCTGTTGGATCAATTTTTCTTTAATTGATCTTTGATTAAATATTCTGCAATTTTTAGAGTAGCCAAACAATCATCTTTGTTATATTGGATAATTTTTTTTAAAAATATTTCGTTTTCTGTAATTTGATATTGAATCCACCAATAAAGTGCTTTCGAGCCACTTACATTTTTCTGCACCCATTCGAACCCAAGCCAATTAGAAACAGTTTTTAAGCCATAGTTTTTTAGTGGTAATATCCAAGACTTTCTTATTAAGGTATGTAAGTCAATAAATCTTGAGGCAAGTGAATCAATTTCTTGATCACTAAAATTTAGGTTTTTAGCAATATTAATTATTGATATTTTTTCAGTTTCTCCGTAATGCAAAACTGGCCATTCCTTGTGTGAAAAAAGTATTTCAATAATTTGCCTGTAAGATTCGCCTTTATTGTTTTTAAGATTTAAGATTGGTTCATAAATAAGATCTTCTTTTTTTATAGACAAATTATTTACTTTTAAAAATCCATATAAAAAATCATGCTTTTCATCTGGGTTTGACTCAATATCAAATATATAAAATCCCGAATATGTTTTTTCTAGTAGATCGTTAGTATTATTTTTATTAGTAATGAAATATGGTTCTCCGTAGATATATGCTTGTGCTTGCTTTACAAATTTGGATGCTTTTTCATTCTTTTGATCGTTGAATTGAGATAATTTCTCGCCAAGTTGTTTTTCGTTATACGAAGCTAATGTTTGAGTATTAATTATTCCTTTTGCTTTGAGTAATGAGGCCGTTTTAGACCCTATTCCATCTATATCTGTTAGATATCCATTTTCTTTTGCTTCTTTATCACAAAATTTTTGCCAGGAACAAATAGTACATTTTTTTCTATCTTGAGTTATTTCTGGTATGGATCCCCCCAAGCATTCATTCAAATTTAATAAAACATTTAAAACTTTTTTTCTTAATTTTTTATTTAAATAAATTTCTTCAAATTTAACTTTTTTTTCAAAAGTTGAAATTACTAATCCTTTCTCAATTTTAGATTCTTGAAAAGATTCCAACAGCATAGAACTAAAAGCTAAGTCGAATAAATGTTCTTTTGTTGTTTTGTGGCCTAACTTATAAACAGCAGGTAAATATTTATATTCTCCCCATATACTTTTACCTTTAGTCTTTACAAGTAATTGTGGACGTATTTCTGCGTTTATATTTTGGAAAAGATTCCCTTTGATTTTTAATCCAATTACCCCTTGATAGCCATTTTCACAGGCTTTTAATCCTGTATATATTTCACCATTACAAAATTCAGAGAAAATTTTAAACTGATTAATTTTATCTATAGCTTTATGGGGAGACCAAATTTCATAAGATTTTTTACCCTTAAAATCGAGCCATGCTTTTCTTTTGCATCTTGTAAAACTTTTTAAATGAAGAGAATTCAAATTATTTTTTAAAGGCGGTTTTAAAATTTACTCATATAAATTAGTATAGATAATTAAAAGAATTCAGGGAAATTTTAAATTTGACAGCTGATAAATTAGACAAGATAAAATTTGGAACTGATGGTTGGAGAGGAATTATTGGTTTTGACTTTAACCTGTCGAATCTTTCAAGAGTTGTTGTCGCTTCATGTCAGGAGTTGCATTATCAATACTATAAAGAAGTTAATTCAAAGAAAATTATTATTGGATATGATCGCAGATTCATGGCTAGTGAATTCGCCAAGCAAATAGTACCTTTTGTAAGAGGATGTGGTTTCGAACCGATCTTATCCGATAGCTTTGTTACAACACCCTCTTGTAGTTTCTATGCCAAAGAAGTTGGTTGTCTTGGAGCGTTAGTAATTACAGCAAGTCATAATCCATATAATTGGCTAGGTCTGAAAATAAAGAGCTTTAATGGATGTTCTGTTGACGAATCTTTTACAAGTGAAGTTGAAAAAAGATTAATGCTTGGAAATTCAATTGAAAAAATAGATGGTGTTAATCAATTGGTAGATATTAAGAAATTTCATTTAGATAGAATTAAATCACTTTTTGATATTGACTATATTTCCAAAAGATTAAAAAAAATGAAATTGAGAATTTTTGTAGATTCTATGCATGGTTCAGCTGCAAATTGTATGGCTGAAATTTTTGCTTCTAATGATTTAGAAGTTATTTCAGAAATCAGGAAAGATGCTGACCCTTTTTTTGGAGGAAAACCCCCTGAACCTCTTTTGAATTATGCAGATGATCTAAAACAAATATTAATGAAAAATTCAACAAATGAAGTAAAAACTTTAGGAATTATATTTGATGGTGATGGTGATAGAATTGCGGCAATTGATGAAAAAGGAAGATACTCTAGTACTCAAGATTTACTCCCATACTTTATTAGCTATTTGGGCGAAATTAAAAATAATTCTTATCCAGTTTTAAAGACTGTTAGTGGTTCAGATATTATTAAAAATATATCAGAGAGTCAAAATAGAGATGTTTTTGAACTTCCAGTTGGCTTTAAATATATTGCTGAAAAAATGATCAAAGAAAAAATATTTATTGGAGGAGAGGAATCTGGGGGAGTTGGTTTTGGTGACTTTATGCCTGAAAGAGATGCTCTATATGCAGCGATGGTTTTATTAAATGGAATTGCTGAAAAATATCAATATTTATATGAAACCTTAGATGAAATACAAAAAGATTTTGGGCCAAGTTTTTATAAAAGAATTGATATTAAATTTCCAAATCAGTCAGAAAAAAATAACGTAAAAGAATTTATCATAGATAATATTCCTGAGAATATAAATAATCACAAGTTAAAAAGTATCTCAAAAATCGATGGAATAAAGTTGAGAATTGATAAAAATTTTTGGCTTCTTTTTAGATTTTCAGGAACGGAACCTCTTTTAAGGTTATATTGTGAGGCACCAAAAGAATCTTATCTAATTGAGGTATTAGAGTGGGCTCAAGAATTTATAAATTTGGTAGGAAAATAAGGATGAAAAATTTATATTTAGCTAGTAAGAATAAAGGTAAAATTGAAGAATATAAGAAATTGCTTGCTGGAGTTAATTGTAAATTGTTACTCCAGCCAGAATCTTTAGAAGTTGAAGAGGATGGACTGACATTTAGAGATAATGCAATTAAAAAAGCGAGTGAAGTTTCGAGAAAAACGAATAATTTTTCAATAGCAGATGATTCAGGAATTTGTATTGAAGCACTAGGTGGTAAGCCTGGTATTTACTCATCTAGATATGCTGAAAATGATCAGAAGAGAATTGAACGAGTTTTAAGAGAACTTGATGGATTTCAAAATAGAAGTGCTTTCTTTATTGCTAATATTTGTGTTTGTTGCCCAAATGGTGAAGTGATTATTGAATCTGAGGCAAAATGTCATGGCAATATTATTTTGAACCCCAGAGGAAAAAGTGGTTTTGGGTATGACCCAATTTTTGAGGAGAGTTCTACCAGATTAACTTTCGCAGAAATGAATAATAATATTAAAGACTCTTGTAGTCATAGAGGTAAAGCATTAAAAAAAATTATTCCAGATTTAATTGAAATTTTTTCTTAAATTCAATTAACCCAAGATCCATGAAGGCCATGAGGAATTGAAATGGGTAATTCATAAACAGCTAATTCTTTTAAGTCTTTCGCGTCTAATATCACTAAATCGCTTCCTCTTCTTTCTCCGTTCCATAGAACTATAAATAAAAATCCCTCATCTTCATTTGAAGAGTTTTCTGATGGAACCATAATTGGTTCACTAACAAATCCACTTGGACCTGCTGACCAAGAAATCTCTTCCTTAGAAGTTAAATTTATTTTTTTTATTGCTTGAAGTGGAGCGTTCCCCAGCTTTTGAGATGTGCTTGCCATCCAACTAAAAGTTGCTTTTAATCCTAAGTTTTTAGGATTAACAACAGCAAATTCACAACATTGTTCACTGAAAGTTTCAAGTTTACAAGTTTTTGTCTTTAGATCGATAGTTGATCTTTTTAGTTTTCCTTCTGGATATTTATCAAAGTCAATATCTCTAAAATTCTCGTCTGGACCAACTGATGGGAAATCATCATAAAAAATACTATCTAATACGATTTTGGAATCTTTTTCAAATGCGTTTACATGATGAAAAACGAATCCTTCTGGAGCATCTATTGTTAAAGGAGGCTGTCCTCTAAATAATCCACTTTCTCTGGGGATGATAAAAAACTTTGCCTTTTTATTTGGGTTTGACTTTAGACATTGTGCTGCTCCTCTTTGACCCATTACAAATGGAAGAGGATTGAAATCAATAGCATTCTGTAAAAATATTGCCCAATTAGTTGTAATTGCGAAATCATGAAGGAATGCAAAGCCATTAAAGGTATCTTTTCTATCAAAAATGAGCTCTCCAGAATTTGTACCAGTATTATCAAATTCCATTAATCTAATGGTACTTTTTGGACCGGTTTGTACTCCAAAAGTGACTAAAAGTTCTGAAGATGCATTCGAGTTTAGGTCTGTTTTGGGATGGGCACTGAATGCTTCGTTAGGCTTGAGTACCCCATTTAATGTTGTTAAACCAATAGTGTCAAGACTATCAGGATCCATTGCATGTGGACCGGCTGCTTCCCATAATGCGAGGATTTCATCTCCTAATTTAACGACATGAGTATTAGCTATATTCTTGAATTTTAGATCTAATGCATTATTTAAAATCCCTCCATTTTTTTGTGTCCCAAAAACACCTCTATAAATGAATTTATTTATTTTTTCTTCTTCCAAATAGCCTTTAGTTTTAACAAATCTATTTGTTAAAAACGGCTGACCATTTTCGAACTTTATGGATGTGATCATTCCATCACCGTCAAATGGGTGATGAACCCATTGTCCACCTCTTTCTAATATGCCTGGTCCATTTCTTAATAATGTTCCATTTAAATTTTTGATATTATCACCTTTGCTAATTTTTAGAGGCTCCTTAGTTAGTTCCTTTTCTACATTTTGATACGCACTTGACCAATCTTCTTTATTAAAACTTTTAATTTTATATATTTTTTTATCTTGTAAATTAGTCACAACAAAATAATTACTTTTATCTATCTTCGCCAAAAATCAACTGAATTGTGGCTGATTCGGAAAAATTCCTATTTTATTGTTTTTCTAACATTCCTTTACTGCTTGGAATTGAATCAGATCTTCTTGGATCTATCTCCGTAGCCATTCTCATTGCTCTTGAAAAAGCTTTAAAGCACGCCTCAACTATGTGATGTGAATTACTTCCTCGTATTTGATTAATATGAAGAGTAATACCGCTGTTATTTACAAAGGCAATAAAAAACTCTCTTACTAGTTCAGTATCATAATTTCCTATTCTAGGGGCTTTTAATTGAAGATCATAAGATAGATGCGGTCTACCAGAGCAGTCTAAAGTGACTTGAACTAATGCTTCATCTAATGGGGCAAAGAAATGTCCAAATCTGCATATTCCTTTTCTTTCTCCCAAGGCTTTTGAAAATGCTTTGCCTAATGCGATTCCTACATCTTCATTTGTATGATGATCATCAATATGGGTATCTCCAATTGCTTTTATTTTTAAATCAAACAAACCATGACTGGATATTTGATGAAGCATATGATCTAAGAACGGTATCCCGGTATCAATCTCAGAAATTCCATTTCCATCTATGTTTATAAATACAGAAATATCTGTCTCATTCGTTTTTCTTTTTATTTCAGATTGCCTTAGGGATGACATTTTTATGCAAAAAAACTTAGTTTACATTCCATTAATGCAGTAACCCGCATCAACATAAATTGTTTGGCCTGAAATGCCGCTAGAGAGATCACTTAATAAAAAAGCAGCTGTATTGCCTACTTCTGTTTGAGTGACTGTTCTGCGTAAAGGAGCCTTTTCTTCAACATTGTGAATCATATCTAAAATGCCACCTATAGCAGAACTCGCAAGTGTTCTTATCGGCCCAGCACTTATTGCGTTAACTCTGACTTGTTTTTCGGGACCAAGTTCTGCAGAAAGATATCTTACTGAAGCTTCTAAAGCTGCTTTAGCAACTCCCATCACGTTATAGTTAGGTATCGCCCTTTCTGAACCTAAATAAGTTAATGAGACAACTCCAGCACCAGCACTAAAAAGTGGTTTTGCTGCTTTACATAAAGGTGCTAACGAATACGCACTGATATTAAGAGCCCTATCAAAACCCTCTGAAGTGGTAGCACTATAATCTCCAATCAATTCATCGCGTCCTGCAAATGCTAAGCAGTGAACTAATCCGTCAATTTGCCCCCAATTGTCTTTTATATTTTTAAAGATTTCTTCAATTTGAGCTGGATTTTGCACATCAAGAGGCAAAAATAAAGATGGGTTTAAAGGTTCAGTTAGTTCTCTAACTTTAGACTCAAATCTTCCCTTATCATCAGGCAAATATGTGATTCCAAGTTCTGCGCCAGCTTTTGAAAGTTGTTGAGCGATACCCCATGCTATTGAACGATTGTTGGCAATTCCCGTAACAAGAATTTTTTTGCCAGTTAGATTTAGAAGCATTTTGTTTATTATTTCTAATATTCTCCTATATAAAAGTACCTATGTTTACGGATTACTGCAAAATATACAATAATTTTCAAATATCAAAGAATTCTTAACTTGAACATGGTAAGAACAAATTCTATGGTTTTGGAATTAGGTTTCCAATTACCGAATTTCGAAATGTTAAATGCTAATTCTTCAAAAAATGAATATTTTAATTCTCAAAATCTAGATAATCGGCATTTACTTTTAATGTTTATTTGTGCTCATTGTCCATTTGTTAAATATATGGAGAATCAAATTTTCACCTTAAGTAAAGAAATAGAAAATACAGTTCAAACAGTTGCAATTTCTAGTAATGATATTGTCACTCATCCTTCAGATTCTCCTAAAAATTTGAGATTCCAGGCACAAACACAGGGATGGAGTTTTCCTTATCTATACGATGAAAATCAAAATTTTGCTAAGGAATTAAAAGCGGCTTGCACCCCAGATTTTTATCTTTTTTCAAATGAAGGTGAGGGTAATTTTTTATTGTATTATCATGGCCAATTAGACGATAGTAGACCAGGTAATAAAATCCCTTTATCTGGAAAAGATTTGCGCTCTGCTGTAAAAGATTTGAATCAAGATAATTCTTATCCTTCAAATCAGATGCCTTCTTTAGGTTGCAATATAAAATGGACTCCTGGTAAAGAACCAAGTTGGTTTAAATGAATTAAAAAATTTTTTTACCCGTAGAATTATGGTTTAGGGTTAATATATTTACTATGCAAATACCTCCATTTACTTTAAATAGGCAGTACCATGAAATTGGCTCAGAAATTGAGAGTGAGGTTTTTAAAGTTTTAAAAGGGGGCCAGTATATTGGAGGACAAGAAATTGCCAAATTTGAGGAGAGTTTTTCAAATCTGATTGGTGTTGAAAATACTATTGGATGTAATAGTGGGACTGATGCTTTAGTATTAGCTTTGCGCGCATTAGATATTGGTGTTGGTGATGAAGTTATTACCTCATCTTTTAGCTTTTTTGCAACTGCAGAGGCTATTAGTGCAGTTGGTGCTAATCCTGTTTTGGTAGATATAGATCCAGAAACTTATCTCATTAATACTGAACTAATAGAACAAGAAATAAATTCTAATACCAAGGCAATTATGCCAGTTCATCTATTTGGTAATGCAGTGAATATGAACTTAATAAAATCTTTGGCCAAGAAATATGACTTAAAAATAATCGAAGATTGTGCTCAGGCAACGTGCACAATGTGGCAAAATTCCAAAGTTGGTAGTATCGGTGATATAGGCTGTTTTAGCTTTTTCCCTACTAAAAATTTAGGAGCTGCTGGAGATGGTGGAGCAGTAACAACTTCAGATCAGAAGATTGCAAAAAAAATTAGAGAACTGGCTGTTCATGGCAGCCCAATAAGATATCATCATACCCAAATTGGATATAACAGCAGACTTGATACCATTCAAGCTGCCATATTAAACATTAAAATTAAATATATTTCTAAGTGGATTAATAATCGCCAAAAGATTGCTAATAATTACCTTGATTTATTAGAAAAAAATCCATTTATTAGTTTTCCAAAAATTAGCTCTGATTCAATTTCCCATTCTTGGAATCAATTTGTCATCAAATTAAGAAACGATAAATATTTTTTAAATGAAGATTTTTCAAATTTATTTGATACTGATTGCAAAAAATACTATTCCTTGCGGAATTTAGTAAAACAACAACTTTTTGAAAAAGGTATTAATTCAATTATTTATTATCCAATTCCAATACACGCACAAATAGCTTACAAAAATAAAAATTTCTCTAGAACAAAACTCATTAATACTGAGAGAATTTGTACAGAAGTTCTTAGTCTTCCAATGTTTCCTGAAATTTCTTATGAAGAGCAAGTTTATGTAGCAGAAAATTTAAATAAAGTTTTAAAGAATTGTATAGAGGAAATTCAAATTTCAGCATAAAGTGATTTAAATAATCTTTGTTGTACGTTGTGATTGATAATAGGGCTTGAATAATTATTTTTTTCTAAATTAGATATCTCCCCATTTAATAATTCTGAATTTGACACTTTAGATAATTCAGGAATCCAATATTTTATATATTCGCAAATAGGATCAAATTTTTTTGCTTGGGTATATGGATTAAAAATTCTAAGTGGTTTTGGATCCATACCGCTACTGGCGCTCCATTGCCATCCCCCATTATTTGCAGCTAAGTCTCCATCAACCAAAGTCTCCATAAATTTTTTCTCGCCCATTTGCCAATTGCATATAAGATCTTTTACCAGAAATGAAGCGACTATCATCCTACATCTGTTATGCATCCAGCCAGTATTATTTAGTTGACGCATTGCAGCATCAACTATAGGAACTCCAGTCTCTCCATTGCTCCAATGCTGAAACCATTCATTATTGTTTTGCCATGGAAAGTGATCCCATTTTTTTCTATATGGACCTTTCTCTAGCTCTGGGAAATGGAATAAGCAATGTTGATAAAATTCACGCCAAACAAGTTCTTTTTGCCAAGTTTCAATTGATAAATAATTTCCTTGATTTCCCAAATCTGAATTTAAATTTAATGTGGCGTTCCAGACCTTTCTAATGCTGATGGTACCGAATCTGAGAGATGCACTTAGAAAAGATGTCCCATTATGGGAAGGAAAATCTCGTGCAGAATTATAAGAATATATTTTTTTTTCGTAAATGAAGTTTTCTAATAATGTATCTGCAGCATTCTCTCCAGGTCTACATGGACAAATATGCGCACCAGGAAATTTGATATTTTTAATAAATTTCTCTAGAACCGAATCAGATGAATTTATTGTCTTATTTTCTTTGAGTTTATTATCTATATCTTTAAACTGGAAAACAACTTTATCTTGCTCATATGAACCTAATAAATTCATTTTTGATTTAAGGTTTTTATAAAAAGGTCCATAAACTGAATAAGGTTCATTTTTCCCGGAAAATATTTTTAAAGGTTCTACTAATAAGTGATCCCAAGTTTCAATAACTTGAATATTTTGTTCTTTTAAAATTTTTTTTATTTGTAAATCGCGATTAATCTCATAAGGTTCAATTGATCTATTCCAAAAAACAAATTTCGCATCTATTTTCTTTGCTAATTGAGGAATTATTAATAAAGGATTTCCTTGATCAATGACTAATCTACTACCCATTTTTTTCCAATTATTTCCTAATTCTTGGAGCGAATTTCCTATAAACCAAGCTCTTGAACTTGCATTGAAATCGTGAGAGTAATTTTTATCAAATATATAAGTTGAAGTAATAGCATTTGATAATGAAAATGCTTTGATTAAAGCTTGATTATCAAATATTCTCAAATCCTTTCTATGCCAAAAAAGTATTCTAGGTTTATTCATAATTTATCTAAAAATTGTTTAGCTCTAAACCATGCCGTCACGGTTTTTGCATCAAGAATTTCATCCCCACTAGAAATAAGATGATCTAGTTCGTCGGGATCTAAAATTAATACTTCTATATCTTCATCTAAATCTCCTTGAACCTCGGAATTCAGTTTGTTTAAATCACGAGCTAAAAATAAATAAATTTCTTCATCTGCATACCCAGGAGCAGGGACAAGAGTTCCTAGTTCATCCCATTTGTTTGCGCTGAATCCAGTCTCTTCTTGTATTTCTCTTTGAATTGAATTGATAGGTGTTTCACCTATTTCTAATGTACCTGCTGGAAATTCTAATAAATACCTTGAAACAGCAAATCGATATTGCCTAAGAATGATAACTTTATTGTCTTTTGTAATAGGTACGGCTAATGCTGCACCTGGATGCTTAATGTATCCATATTCACCTTCATGCCCATTTGGAAGCTCAATTCTATTTATTTCGAAACTAAATTTTTTTGACTTTAACTCAGATATTTTTTCTTTAAAAATGGATTTTTTTATAAGGTTTTTATTGACCATGAATTTTAAATAAAAACAGCCTAACAGTTATTTTTTTGTTTTGTAAATCAATTAATAGACCATTTTGGGTTATCAAACTTTGTTATTTTTTGGCTTCTACTTAAGATTTCAGAAAGTGGTGTAATAACGAAATTCCGATTCATGAATCTAGGGTGAGGTATTGTTAATTCCTCGTCAACCGTATGAAAATCTTCCCACCAAAGAATATCTAAATCGAGACATCTTGATAGCCATTTCTTACCCTTTGGCGTCTCTTCTCTTCCGAAAAATTTTTCTAACTTTTTTAGCTCTTTTAAAAGCAATTTCGCGTTTTTATTTGATGGTTTAGGGAAAGAATTACTTTTTATAAGTAATAGAGTATTTAAATAATTTGGCTGCTCATTTTCAACACCATGAGGTAATGTCTCATAAATTGAAGACCATAAAAAGTTTGCATGAAATTTGCTTTTCTCTTCTTTTTTTTCGTTGGAACTATCTCCCCACTCATTTATTATTTCCTCTATTTTTGGTTTGCAAATCAATAGTGACTCAAGAGGGCTTCCGAATTTACTATCAATATTTGCTCCGAGGGATATACATAGTCCATTTTTGATATTAAGATTTGATAATTCCACTACAAAAAACAAAGTTATTGGATAAATTCTATATCAGGCATTTTTAAAGTGATTTTGAACCCCGAGTTAAGAGAAAAAGGAGAAATAAAAGATTTAATGAAGTCAAAGGATTCTTTTAGAGCTTTCCCTTTGGCGGCAATTACAGGTCATAGCTTATTGAAATTATCTTTACTTTTGGCAGCAGTTGATCCCAGTTTAGGGGGAGTGATTATCGCTGGCGGAAGAGGTACTGGTAAGTCAGTATTAGCTCGGGGTTTGCATACTTTACTCCCTCCTATAGAGGTATTAGATAATGAATTAATACTGGAAAAGCTAACTAAGATAAATAGTAATATTTCATTAAGACCTATTGGTAGGAATCTAGATCCAGATAAACCAGAGGAATGGGATATTAGTACTAATAAATTGTTGGAGGAGGTAATTGGAAGTGATTATTTGAATCAAATTGAAGAAATTCCGAAAAAAGTAAGAGAGGCTCCCTTTATTCAAGTTCCCATTGGCATAACTGAAGACAGGCTTGTTGGATCAATTGACGTCGCGGCATCATTAAGTACTGGGGAACAAGTTTTTCAGCCTGGAATTTTGGCAGAGGCACATAGGGGTGTTCTTTATGTAGATGATATAAATTTATTGGATGATGGTATTGTAAATTTAATTCTTGAAGCTACAGGAAGAGAGAAAAATAATATTGAAAGAGATGGTTTAAGCCTTTCTCATCCTTGTAAGTCACTTTTAATAGCAACTTATAATCCTGAAGAAGGTGCTTTAAGAGATCATGTTTTAGATCGTTTTGCAATTGTGCTTTCCGCAGATCAATCTATTGATAATGCTCAAAGAGTTGAGATTACAAAATCTGTTTTATCACACGCAGAAAATAATATTAAATTTTCAGAAAAATGGTCGGAAGAATCCGATAATTTATCTACTCAATTAATCTTAGCCAGGCAATGGTTAAAGGATGTCAAGATAACAAAAGAGCAAATAACCTATTTAGTGAATGAAGCTCTTAGGGGAGGAGTAGAAGGGCATAGATCAGAATTATTTGCAGTAAAAGTAGCAAAGGCTAATGCAGCTCTTCGAGGCGATGAGAATGTAAATTCTGAAGACCTAAAAGTCGCAGTAAGGTTAGTTATTCTTCCACGAGCAATGCAAATACCTCCAGACGATGATGATATTCAACCACCCCCTCCAGAGGATCAGAGTCCCCCACCTCCACCTCAATCAAACAATGAAGAGTCTGAACCTGAGACTAATGAAAATGATAATGAGCAAGACCAAGAACAAGAAGAAGATAATTCTGAAGGAGAAGAAGAATCTACTCCCGAAATACCTGAAGAGTTTATATTAGATCCTGAGGCATGTATGGTTGATCCTGATTTATTGCTTTTTTCATCAGCTAAAGCAAAAGCTGGAAATAGTGGAAGTAGATCAGTGATATTTAGTGATAGTAGAGGAAGGTATGTTAAACCTATAATTCCAAGAGGTAAAGTAAAAAGAATTGCGGTAGATGCGACTTTGAGAGCTGCCGCTCCTTATCAAAAATCAAGAAGACTAAGGAATCCTAATAAATCAATAATCATAGAAGAAAATGATTTTAGGGCTAAGCTTCTTCAAAAGAAGGCGGGTGCTTTAGTCATTTTTCTTGTTGATGCTAGTGGCTCTATGGCTCTAAATAGAATGCAAAGTGCCAAAGGTGCAGTTATCAGACTTTTGACAGAAGCATATGAGAATAGAGATGAAGTTGCCCTAATTCCCTTTAGAGGTAATCAGGCAGAAGTTCTTTTGCCTCCAACAAGATCAATAACTGCAGCGAAAAGAAGGCTAGAAACAATGCCTTGCGGAGGTGGATCGCCTTTAGCTCATGGACTAACGCAATCAGCAAAAGTAGCAAAAAATGCTCTTTCGACTGGAGATATAGGTCAAGTTATTGTTGTTGGAATTACTGACGGAAGAGGAAATGTTCCATTAGGTTTATCTCTAGGACAAAATGAGGTTGAAGAAAACGAAAATACGAATGCAAATTTAAAGCAAGAGGTTCTTGATATTGCAGCAAAATATCCCATGCTTGGGATAAAACTTTTGATAATTGATACAGAAAGAAAATTTATTGCAAGTGGATTTGGTAAAGAATTAGCAGAGGCTGCTCAAGGGAAATACGTCCAATTACCAAAAGCTACAGATAAAGCAATTGCAGCTATGGCTTTAAATGCTATAAATGAATTCTAAATATTTATTATGGATAAATTTCATTAAGGAATTTTGAAAGTCCAATCGTTAAATCTCTTATAGATTTAGTTAATTCTTTATCTTGTGTTAATTTTTCAAAATCATCGCTCATATCATCTATTTTGGTTGAGATAGACCTAGCAGCATTAATTGTCAATTTAATGTCATTGAGGGTTTCTTTGTCATCAACAGTAGACAAAATGTTATTTAAATGGTTAGCAGCAATTGTAATTTCTTTTATAAGAGGTTCAACTCTTTGTAGTTCTTGTTTCGATAAATAAATTAATTCATCAAGATTTTCTTGCGTTCTGTCAAATTGGTCAATTGAGTTAACGATGTTTTCAATTAAGTTTTCTTGATTTGTATCTTTTAAAAGTTGACTTATTTTATTAGTTATATTTGAGAGACTTGATAGTTGTTTACCTGTGATAGTGTCTCCCTGACAAATAATTAATTTGGTATCGCATTTTTCAGATATGGGTTGTGCAATGTTTTTAGGAATTGTCTTGTCACTAGTTTCTAAAGCAACTTGTACATCTCCTCCAAGGAAAGAATTTGTAACTACCCTTGCAAATGCTGGCCTTGGAAGAATAATTTCAGGATTATTTAAAACTATTTTTGCTTTAATTGATTCATTCGTGAACAAGATATCTTCTATCGATCCAACTAAGATTCCTCTGTAAGTAACTGGAGATTTT
>QCHG01000014.1 GCA_003278045.1 Prochlorococcus sp. AG-402-A04
TATTGTAAAAAGAAAAAATGAAAAAAAACTCTAAGAAAGAATACCTTAATAGAGATGAAGTTAATGAAATGATTGAATCTGCTTTAAGGAGACACAATAGAAGATCCACAATAATATCAAGTGTACTTGGCTGGACCCTTATAGGAGGTTATTCGTTTGGACTTTTTCAAGCAGTTCAAAATGTCTAATTAATCTTTTCTTTAAAGCAGAACACGCTAGATGATAAATTAATATAAGACTAAGTATTTATTATGAGGGAATATATTGAGGCAAATCTTACAGTGATAAAAAAGTATTTAAAAAAACGAAAAAATTATACATCAAAATTAAATAATGCTTCGATAATGGAAGAATTCAAAGAATGGAGCAAAGAACCATTACCTGAGACAGAATCAATTTGGACTTTACCTGATTTAACGAGAAATGAAAGACTAAAGAATTTTTGTCGCTCAATTAAAAAGGAAATAAGATAAGTTATTAACTACCTAGTTGTATATGATTTACCTTTAAGTAAAAATAACCTGCAAATCCAACTATATTCAAAATTACAACGAAAATCCAAGCTCCAATTGGCTGATTAGAATCAAATTTTTTTATTTTAACTTTTTCCCTTAGTCTTTCAATATATTTAGCCATAATTAAAAATATTAAGAAGAATATTTCCAATTATAAAGAGTTGAATTTAAACGAATCTTAAATAAAATAAAATTTCTTTTAATTCGAATTTTTATTTTCAAGCCTGTTAATGGGATATTTAATTAACTCCTTTTTGAGATTTTTCAAAAGTTTATTGTGATTCAAAATTGTAAATTTTCTTGTAAAGGAATAATGCCATTTCATTGAATAAAAAAAAAACTTGCTAATTCATTATCAATAAAATTATAATACTTATTACGGTCATTCAGACCATAAATAATTTAAACAAGGACAAATTTTTTCATGAGCTTAAGAGTTGGCCAAGAAGCACCAGACTTTAGTGCTACAGCAGTATATGATCAAGAGTTTAAGGAGATTACACTTTCAGGTCTAAGAGGTAAATGGGTTGTATTATTCTTTTACCCACTAGATTTTACATTTGTATGTCCAACTGAAATTACTGCATTTAGTGATAGATACCAAGATTTCTCAGCTCTTAATACTGAAGTACTTGGGGTATCAGTTGATAGCAAACACTGTCATTTGGCATGGATACAAACCCCAAGAAATGAAGGCGGAATAGGTGATATTAACTACCCGTTAGTTTCAGACTTAAAAAGAGAAATTTGCCAGGCGTACAATGTTCTTAATGATGATGGAGAGGCCGATAGAGGTTTATTTCTTATAAATCCTGAAGGAGTAGTTATGCATACGACTGTTAATAAGGCTCCTGTAGGTAGAAATGTTGATGAAACGCTAAGGATTCTTCAAGGTTATCAATACGTTGCGGCAAACCCCGATGAAGTATGTCCAGCAAACTGGACCCCCGGGGAGAAAACAATGTTAGAGGACCCCAAAGGTAGTAAGGAATATTTTTCTGCTCTATAAAAGGATTAGAGACATTTAATTAAGTATTGAGTAGTAAATAATTATAAAAAAATAGAACATAAATATATTCAAAAAGGGGATAACATCCCCTTTTTGAGGTTTGGGCACGATCCAATCGCTTAAATTAGTTTTATATGATAAGAAGGACCAAGTATAAAAAGAAATTTCTATTGCGACTAGGATAAAAATATTAATTAAATTTAAGTCATTTAAACCAAAATATCTATAAATATGAAACTGATCAACAACACTAATATTATTAATTTGAAGATGCCAAAGATATAGAGAAATCAAAATAAAATTTACCAATATTATTTTTTTTAACAGAAACCTAGATTTCTTAAAAATTAATAATATAGAAATTAAAAATATGAGAAAAATTAACTGTAGAATATCCGGTTTAGGTACATTAATTCCTTTAAGAAATAAATTAAATATAAGATCAAAATTTATATATATATAATCAGCTATTAAATAAGATAGAAATATTAAATTTATTGCAACTAAGAATAATAATGGTCTCCCTTTAATTATTTTTATACTTTTATTTTTATCCCTATTAAAATTATAGTATGTATAGTTTTTTAGAGAGTTTAAACATACTAAAGATGGACATATTGCACCGCTCAAATAGTAAAGGATTGAATAAAAGGAAATATCATTAATATTGAGTGAATACAAATTAAACCATTGTTTTTGAACTAATGGAAGAATAAGTAAAAATGAAAGTGTAACTAATAACTTTGTTGTACTTTTTTTAATTATCAAGAAAATATATTTTTTAATTTAAAACAATTAAATCAAACTTTCAACAATTTAGAAGTTGTTAATTTAAAAACTTTTTTATCTATAGTTTCTTGATTTAAAAGTATATCAACTAATTTATCAAGTAAGACTCTATTTTTTTTTAATATTTTTATTGAATTATCTAATGAAATTTTAGAAATATTTATGATTTCATTATCTATTCTAGAACTGGTATTTTCTGCTATAAGAGGCTTTCTTCTAAATAATCCATCTCCTAAATACATTTCATTATTATCCGAATCCATTGAAATTGGACCAATAATTGAAAATCCATATTTTGTAACCATTTCCCTTACTATATTTGTCGCATAAGAGATATCATTTAAGGAACATTGTGTAATTTCACTTTCACCAAAAACTATCGTTTCTGCAGCTCTTCCAGCTAGAGCAATTTCAATTTTTGAAAATAATAATTTTTTCGAAATCAAGCCACTAGAAATTACATCTTCGTCAGGGCATATTTTTGTATATCCTCCTATAGATCCAGATCTAGGTAAGATCGTAATTTTATCAACTGATTCTATTCCATTTCTAACAGCAGATACTATCGCTCTGCCTACCTCGTTATAAGCGATAATTTTTTTCATATTTGGAGAAGTTATTAATGAACTTCTCAGGCCTATGGTAATTTTATCAAGAGCATTTTCTATATGAAGATCACTGATTAATTTAGATTCGTCTCTAGCACAGTGAATAGCACTCTCGTTCATCAAATTTGCAAGATCTGCTCCTGAAAATCCAACTGTTCTAGAAGCCCAATATCCTAAGTCAACATCGCTTGAAAGTGGTTTCGAAAGTGAGTGAACTGAAAGAATTTTTTTTCTTCCATCTAAATCTGGAAGCATTACTTCAATTTTTCTATCAAATCTACCTGGTCTTAATAATGCCGCATCCAAAATATCTGGTCTATTTGTTGCTGCTAAAACAATAATCCCAGAATTATCAGCAAAACCATCTAATTCAGTTAGAAGCTGATTAAGGGTTTGTTCTCTTTCATCATTTCCACCTCCGATCCCAGAGCCTCTTTGCCTACCAATGGAATCAATTTCATCAATGAAAATTATACAAGGAGATTTTTCCTTAGCCTTAGAGAATAGATCACGAACTCGGCTTGCTCCAACACCAACAAAAAGTTCTACAAACTCTGATGCCGATATTGAGAGAAAAGGCACTCCTGATTCTCCAGCAATTGCTTTAGCTAATAATGTTTTACCTGTTCCTGGTGGGCCTATTAGAAGAACTCCCTTAGGAACTTTTGCTCCAAGATTTTCAAATTTCTTTGGTTCTTTCAAAAATGTTATTACCTCTTTTAATTCCTCAGCGGCTTCAGGAACGCCAGCTACATCATCGAATCTCGTTTCTACATCATCAATAGTTACAAATTTAGCTTGATTTTTGGTAAAACCAAAAGCTCTAGAAGCCAATTTTGATGTACTTCTCAAAATTAAGACTAAAGCTAATATGAAAATCAAGAAAAGACTTATTGAAGCAAATGAATTAGCAGCTGAGGATTCTTTTCTACTATTGTTAATAGTTAGTTCTACCTTATTTTCAGTAGCCTTTTCAAGGATTAATTGATCGTTGTAAAGGATAGGTATTTTAAATTTATCGCCATTTTTATACAGAACATCAATTTCTCTCTGTCTAGGATAGAAAAATATTGATTCTATTTTTCCCGTCTCTATATCTTCTAGAAGATCCGAATAACTTGATTTAGAATCTGAATATGAGAATTTTGATCTAAACACTAATCTTTATAAGTGATTAATAAAGCATATATGCTTATTTAAAAAATTGACGTATATAAACAAAATATACTAAAAAGTTTTGGAGATAACCAGTTAAAGGTTATATTATTATATGGAAATAAAGAAACAGAATGGCTGTACCAAAGAAGAAAAAATCAAAGAGCAAAAGGAACCAAAGGCACGCTGTTTGGAAAGGAAAAGCAGCAATAGCAGCTCAAAAAGCTATATCTTTAGGTAAATCAGTTTTAACTGGGAAAGCTCAAGGATTTGTTTATCCTATTGAAGAAGAAGAAGAGGAGTAGCTTTTAAGACCCTAATTTAAATGCTTCAAGTATAACGGCATAAATTGCACCAATTCTTAATTTATCAACTATCGTCCATAGATAATAAAATTTTGAACTTGCGGAAGGTTTAATTCTTATAATGATTTCAATAAAAACAATAATTATTGGCACCATTATCAACTCATTTTTACCTTCAGATATAAATTTTGTAATGAAATTTGCGAACAAAAAATAACCTGTCAAAACAGAAATTAGACCAATAGATTTTGTTCTCCAAGTATCACTTAGAAAACCAAAAAATAAGTTATTTAACTGGTAAGTAATTCTTGAAAAATTAGTTTTTTGCATTACTTAAAGAGACTAAATAATCACTTAGAAAGTTATAGTCAACATATGATTTTTTTAGTTTAGGGCCTTTAATTACATTTGCCACATTATTCTCATCACCAAGACCGTCTAATATACAATCTAATTTAATATTTTCCTCAAGAACAATTGGGATATTTGAAGGAACAAAAATTGTTGGCAAGTTAGCTGCCAAGGAAGATTTCAATCCTGGATTGGAGTCTTCAAAAACAATTGAGTTGTTTTTGTTTATACCACTTAATTCGATTGCCTTTAAATATGGTAATGGATTTGGTTTCTTTAATTCAACGTCTTCACTTGAAATAATGAACTCAAAAGGGTTGAAGCCATTAAAAAGATATTCAATAAGTAGATTGACTTGAATTCTTGAACTTGAAGTAACAATAAATTGTCTTACTTTTTTTTTATGTAATTCATTTATTAATCTAAAAACACCAGTTTTTAAACTAACGCAATTTTTTTTTATAATTTCTAAATAATGAAACTGCTTTGTTTCATGAATTTTGAGAATTAAATCTTCTGAGAAATTATCATCATTAGATTTAGCGTAATAAGCAATCCTATTTTTGCCCCCATTTATTTTCAGAAGTTTTATATATGTATTAGTACTCCAATTCCAATCAATACCAAGGTCATTAAAAGCATTATTAAAAGCGGGTAAATGGGCCTCTAATTCAGTATTTGCAATGGTACCATCTAAATCCCAATAAACACCCTCCAGATAAGTCACCAAAAGGAATTTCTTTTATTTACGGTAAAATACAAGAGCAATTATTGCTGGTCCTGCTAACGCAACTACAGCCAAAGGAATAAGTGTTGCCATGATTAATGAATATGTTTTGTGATACTATTTTTACAAATAAATGACGAAACTGTACTGATACGTTACAAGATTGAATTAAATTATGAAATCATGGACATGTATAGAAAATTGTGGAGCTTGTTGCAAATTCGACTTGAACGAAAGAAGTGATTTGGCTAACAAACTAAACAAAGAAGATATAGCTTTGATAAATTCGATGACTTCTAAAGACGGTTGGTGTAAAAACCTGGATAGAGAAAATAAAAAATGCTTAATTTATGAAACCAGACCACATTTTTGCCGGGTAAGTGAATTTTCAACTTCATTTAAAGGATATTTGAATTCTGGTGATAAATTTTTAATAGATTGCTGCAAACAACATATTTCATCAAATTATGGATCCCAAAGTAAAGAGATGAAAACTTTTAGAATTGCTGTTTCAGGAAAATGAATATTAAATTAGAAAACAAAAAAAACAATCTAGAAAAAAGTTTTTTTTCAATATTTTTAACGACTTTTACAACAATTTTTATTGCTGAACTTGGCGATAAAACTCAGATAGCAACATTAATGCTTTCTGCTGAATCGGGCAGGCCAATAGTTGTTTTTCTTGGAAGTTCTCTAGCATTAATAAGCTCTAGCATAGTAGGAGTTCTTATTGGTAAATGGGTATCAAAAAAAATATCTCCTAGCAAATTTGCTTTATCTACTGGTACTTTAATGATATTGATAAGTATATTATTAGCTTATGAAACATTCAAAAATTATTTATAAATGGTTTTAAGTTTATTACTATCAACATTTCTAACCGTTTTCATAGCTGAATTAGGTGACAAAACTCAATTAGCTACTTTAACTATAAGTGGTACTTCAAATAAACCATTAGCAGTTTTTCTAGGATCTTCTTCAGCACTTGTTTTTGCAAGTTTACTAGGAGCATTAACAGGTGGTTCTATTTCAAGTTTTTTACCCGAAGTGGTTCTTAAGTCAATAGCTTCCATTACATTTTTCATCATTGGTATAAGGCTTTTTATCAACTCTTTCACCATCGAAAAAGAAGAAAAAGAAGAGAAAGAAAATAATTAGTTTTAAGCTTGGATAATAAGGTGTAATAATGAAGTATATCCCTCTAAATTAATTTATAATTTCATTTAGATCATGTTCACATCATCCTCTATAATTGATAATCTCAATCAGTCAGAAGGGTTAGAATATAAAAAATTATGCAGATTATTAAAAATAACAAAGAAATCTGATAAGGATAAATTAGATATTGCTTTAACAGCTCTAGAAAAACTTGAAATAATTAATAAAAATGAAAATGATGAATATACTTGCATAAAGGATAATGATCATCTTGTCGCGAAAATAAGATGTAGTAGCAAAGGCTATTGCTTTGCTGTAAGAGGAAAAGACAAAGAAGATATCTACATTAAAGAAAATCTACTTAACTATGCATGGAATGGAGATAAAGTTTTAGTAAGGATAATAAAAGAGGCATATAGAAGAAGATCACCTGAAGGAATAGTTGATTGTATTCTTGAAAGATCAAATCAAATACTTCTTTCTAAAGTAGAAATAATTAACAATGATGTATTTGCAATCCCAATAGACGATAGGATCCTCTCTAAAATTAAACTTCCAAAAGATAATAAAAAATACACTTTCAATCCAGATAACAAGAATATAGTAAAAGTTCAGATTGATAGATTCCCTATAGGTCAAGAAGAAGGACTAGGTCATGTGATACAAGAACTAAAACTAAACAATAATGAAGACTATGATACAGACTTTGTTTTATCTAAAAGCAATATAGTTAAATCATACGATTTAAATCATATTGAATCAAAAAAAATAGAAAAAAGGGAGAGGATAGACCTTACAGATAAAAACTCTTATTTATTCAAAAGTTGGAATTCTAATAATTCTCCAATGCTCCCAATGATTCAAATAGAGCAGGGAAAAAATAAAAATACTAAATTATGGATACATACAAATAATCTTGCAGAAAGAGTAGATCTAAATAGTAAAAAATCACTAGAAACATTATTCAAATGCTTTGAATCATTACCCTTATTAAATGATTGGCAAAACCACCTTGGTGAAGCCATAAGAAATGATTCTGAATTTAAATTTGGTAAAAAGAATGAAGCTATAAGCCTCTGTATCAATTTAAATAGTGATAATGAAATAATTGATTGGTCATTTCATCTTACTTTAGTAAAATGCGCCCTTGTTGTTGGAAGTGATCATACTGACGCGCTTCTATCTAGAAAAAGCAAATCAAGAATAACCTCTCGGGTATTAAAACCTATAAAGGAATATGTCGGCGATTTAGATAAAATACTAGAAATTTCATGTTCATTCAGAGAAAAGCATCTTATGGAGGGTAAGGTGGAAATTCCTGCGCCACTGAATAAGATTGAAGGACTAAAAGAATTTTTTATTCACAATCCAGCTGAATATTCAAAAGGATATTTTGAATCTCTAAATAAAGAAGATTGCCAAACTTACCTTTCACCAATACTATATGAAGCTAATTTAATATGGTTCAAACATTCAAATCAATATGGCTTAAAAAGTGCAGGGTACATCTCAAATGGAATAGATTACGTTAATGCTAATGAAATTATCAAATATTCAGAATTTATTGATAATGATGTAGAACTTAATGAAGATGGCAATTTGACATTTAGTCAAGTAATTAAATTATGTGACGACGATAATAAAAAAAGAATCTTACATAAACTTCTAATTAATGAATTTAAGGACAATGAAATAAGGTTGATATCTAAAGATCCCGATAATGATAAATCTGAAAAATTATTTATTTCTCCATGGACAATTCCTGGATTTGACTTCACAAATCTTATAAATCAGTACTGTATTTTTAATATGATAATAAATGGTAAGAAATCAAAGAAAAATAATATAAATGAAATTAATATATCTGAGAGTAATTCATTAAAATTAGTAAATTGGGATATATTTAATTCATCAATTTCAAAAAATCTAGAAATATTATTTAACAAGTTTGTGATAGATAAACTTAATGAATTCAAGTCCAAAGTTAGCCAATATAAATCTAATATGATAAATATAAAAAAAGTAAGAAAAGCAGAAAAATTACTAGGTAATATTTATAGTGGGTTTATTTTATCAGTGCAAACATATGGTTTCTTTGTTGAGATATCAGAACTAAATGTAGAGGGTTTAGTCCACGTAAGCACTCTCAATAATGATTGGTATGAATACAGGTCAAGGCAAAATCTATTGATTGGAAGAAAATCTAAAAAATCATATAAAGTTGGAGATGCAATAGAAGTAAAAATAATAAAAGTCGATATTCTTAAATATCAAATTGATTTAGAATTAACATAAATAAATTTCACAAAATATATTATGGAAATATTAACCAAAAAAATTTAAGAAAACTTTTTATAATTATGTTTAAGAGAAAATATTTACTTTTAACTCTTTTTTTAATAATTATTTTTCAAGTTTTATTATATACAAATAATAATCAAAAGACTTCATTTAGATACTTTAAATGGACCCTCCAAGAAGTAAGTATAGGTAAGTTAATCAGTATTTCGTTTTTTTCTGGTTTATTTGTAAGCACTTTATTGAATACAACAATTACTAGTTCTACTTTCAGAAAAAAAACTTTCGAAAATGTGGAAGATGATTTTGTATCTAATAATAATGAGGAAGAAATGGAACCAAACATTGAGATGCCGCCACAAAGGGATATTAGAGAAACTCAACCAACAATTTCTGTTAATTACAGAGTAGTTAAAAATATGAATGATAATAATTTAAAAAAAGATCAAAGTTATTCAAATCAAGATATTAAAGATGACTGGGATAATGCTGAAAATGATTGGTAGAAAAATAAATTAATTAAAAAATGTTTTTTAATTTATAATGTAATAAATAGTTTTTTTTTATGGAAGAAAATTTAGACAAAAATAATGAAGTAAATAAAGAAATATCTGACATCACTACTAAATCAAACTCTGAGGAAATAAAAGGACCCAAATCAGAAAAAGTCCTCGATATTGATAAAGATAATGGTGATTCTGCTACTAAAGTTAATATAAAAAGTGAAATTAATACAACCGAAAAACCTATAACAAAACCCAAAAAAGAACTCCCAGTAGAGAAAAAGCCTTTTCAAGAATTTATTAATATACACCTAATTCCTTCACTTACTGAGGAAATTAATCAAAGAGGATTAGAAATAAACAATATTAACCTCACTAATACAAATAGACCTATTGCTGGAGATAAATGTTGGGTAATAAATTGTGAAATTAAAGATACATGTAACTTTTGGTTATCCTTTGAAAAGGATGACATTAGTTCATTAAAAAGTATTTCTTTATCAAAACCTAATCAAAAACCAAGTATTATTGAATCTTTTCTTATTGACGAAAAAAGAATTACCCTTAAATTGATTATTTCAAGAGTACTTCAAAGATTGAATGGGCAAAAGTTAATAGGAGTTAATTAGAAAAACAATAACACCAAGTTAACTTTTTCCTCGAAAATACAAATCATAGTAAATAATAGTATTAATAAACTGAATAAAAATGGCCCAATCAACTGTTGAATCAAAAAATAAGAAAGATATTAATAATGGAAAGATACCAGCAAAAGAAACAATTTTGTCCCCAAGATTCTATACAACAGACTTTGAGGCTATGGAAAATATGGATTTATCAATAAACGAGGAGGAATTAGAAGCTATATGTGAGGAATTCAGGAAAGATTACAATAGACATCATTTTGTAAGAAATAGTGAATTTGAAGGAGCTGCAGAAAAACTAGATCCTGAGACAAGAGAGCTTTTTGTTGATTTTCTTGAGGGAAGTTGTACTTCAGAATTTTCAGGTTTTTTACTTTATAAGGAACTAAGTAAGAGAATTAAAGTCAAAAACCCTCTACTTGCTGAATGTTTTGCTCATATGGCCAGAGATGAAGCAAGACATGCAGGTTTTTTAAATAAATCAATGAGTGACTTTGGACTTCAGTTAGATTTAGGTTTTTTAACAGCCAATAAAGATTACACTTATTTCCCACCAAGAAGTATTTTTTACGCTACTTATTTATCCGAAAAAATAGGTTATTGGAGATACATAGCAATCTATAGGCATCTCGAAAAGAACCCTGATAGCAAAATTTTTCCACTATTTAATTACTTTGAAAATTGGTGTCAAGATGAAAATAGACATGGTGATTTCTTTGACGCATTAATGAAAGCACAGCCACGTACTGTTAAATCATTAAGCCAAAAAATTAGCATTGGCGGCTCTACTTTTACACACCCATTATTTGACTACTTCCATAGGTTTAGATATTTTTTGAATAATCTTCCATTAACATCCAAGTTATGGTCTAGGTTCTTTCTATTAGCTGTATTTGCAACTATGTATGCAAGGGATTTGGGAATTAAAAAAGATTTCTACAGTTCTTTAGGTTTAGATGCCAGAGATTATGACCAGTTTGTTATTAATAAAACGAATGAAACTGCAGCTAGAGTTTTCCCTGTAGTAATGGACGTTTATGATAAATCTTTTTATGGAAGATTAGATAAAATAGTAGAGAATAATAAGTTTCTTTCTGATATTGCAAGCAGTGATGGAAATAAAGTATCTAAAACTTTTAAAAAATTACCTAAATATTTATCAAACGGTTACCAGTTATTAAGACTATACTTATTAAAACCTCTTGATAGCAAAGATTTCCAACCTTCGATTAGATAATCTTTTATACAGAGAAGATTTATAAACTCATATGCTTTCGTCACAAATCAAATCAAATGAAATCGTTTTTGGTAGCTGCAATAAAGATTTATTAGAAGAAATTATTTTCTACGGTATGGGGCTTGGTGCCGATTTTGTAGAAATATTTATTGAGAATACTGATAATTCGAGTGTTTTAGCTGAAGAGGATTTCATTACGAGTGTAAGTCCATCATTTGGTAAGGGTGCCGGTATTAGAATCTTCAAAGATAAAAAGGACGGATTTGTAAGTACAAATGACTTAACAAAGCATGGCTTGATGAGGTCGGTATCTCAGGCTATTGAGATGTTAGACATAACAGATAATAAAAAAATACAAGTATTTAACGGTCTAGATAAACATAGGGACTATAGTTTATCCAAGAAAAAATGGATTAATGAAGTCCCATCTATTCATGAGATAAGTGAAAAACTATTAGTCAGCACAAAGTCTCTTAAAAAAAATAATAAAATAATAACTAGAAAAGGAAGTTACTCAAGAAATCTGCAGGAAGTAATTATAGCCTCCAGCGATGGAACCTATGTCTCAGATATTAGGTTGCATCAAACAGTTGGTCTCAACGTGATTGCTAGTGATGCCCAATATAGATCCAGTGGAAGTAGAAGATTTGGATCGTCAGGAATGCCTCATGAATTCAGATTATGGGATCACGAAAAAGCAGCTAATGATGTATTTGAAAGCTCAATGAACATGTTGTACGCAGATTATGTCGATGCAGGACAAATGCCTGTTGTATTAGCTAACAAATTTGGTGGCGTTATATTCCACGAAGCCTGCGGTCATTTACTCGAAACGACTCAAATAGAGAGAGGAACAACACCATTTGAGAATAAATTGAATGAAAAAATTGCACATGAATCTGTAACTGCAATAGATGAGGGAATTTCAGAGGGATCCTTTGGTTCATTATCAGTAGATGATGAGGGTATGGAACCCGAAAAATCAGTTCTTATAAAAGATGGAATTTTAAAAAAATTCATATCCGACAGGGCAGGTGAATTAAGAACTGGCCATAAAAGAACAGGAAGTGGAAGAAGACAAAATTATTCTTTTGCTGCAGCTTCACGAATGAGAAATACTTATATAGCTAAAGGTGAGCACTCGAAAGAGGATTTAATCAATAGTATTAGTGATGGTCTTTACTGCAAATCAATGGGTGGTGGTAGTGTAGGTGCTACAGGACAATTTAATTTTGCAGTAGAAGAAGGATATCTTATTAAAAATGGAAAATTAACTAATCCAGTAAAGGGAGCAACTTTGATTGGTGAGGCTAAAGAAGTTATGCCAAAAATATCAATGTGCGGAAATGACCTAGAATTAGCTCCTGGATTTTGTGGATCTATCAGTGGAAGTGTCAACGTAACTGTTGGCCAACCTCATATTAAGGTTGATTCAATTACTGTTGGAGGAAGATAGGATATGAATTCAAAAGAAATAACTATTCAAATCTCTGAAGCTGCAGATTCTCTAAATCTTAAAAAATGGGATTATGGTGCAAGCTTTTCTAATGATTATTCTGTTCAAGTAGATAAAGGTGAGGCTAAACAACTTAAGGCATCACAAAAGCAAATTTTAACTATAAGAGTTTGGAACGAATCTAATTTAGTTGGTATTACAACAACTAGTGATATCAGTGAATCTGGTATTAAAAAAGCTCTAAATCAAGCAAATATTGCATCAGATTTTGGCAACAAGAATGAAACAACAGAATTCTCACCACTAGCCCAGGATCCTATTGAATTTAAGGACTCAAAAAAAAGAAATCCTGTTGGAATAAAAAAATTACTTACTCTTTTAAGAGAAGCGGAAGTAAAACTATTAGAAAGCCATGAATCCATAAAATCTGTTCCGTATAATGGCCTATCTGAGAGTTTTTATGAGAGAGTTTATGCAAATAGTGATGGTGCCTTTCGGAGTTATTCCAAAAGTCAAGCTGCACTTTATTTATATGCAAGAGCAGAAGAGAAAAATAAGAAACCTCGTAGCTCGGGTTCTATAAAACTTGGATATGGAGTTGAAGATATAGATATAGAGTCGTGTATCAAAGACGCTTCTAATAAAACAATTTCTCATTTAAATTATTCATCTATTAAAACTGATAAATATTTAATATGTTTTTCTCCAGAGTCTTTTTTAACGATCATTAATGCCTTTAGTTCAATGTTTAATGCTAGAAGCATTTTAGATGGAGTTAGCTTATCTAATAAAAATTCTATTGGAGATAAACTTTCTACAGAAGCACTTAATATTTATGATGATGGTCTTCACGAAAAGAATATTTCTTCATCACCATTTGATGGAGAGGGAACTCCTACAAAAAGACTATGTTTAATTAACAAAGGGAGACTTGAAAATTTTATACATTCTGAATCAACTGCAAGAATATTTAAAACAATCCCCACAGGACACGCTGGACTAGGATCAAAAGTCTCAGTATCTCCCGATTGGATAGTAGTTGAGAAATCAGAGGAAAACTCAGATCTAAAAACATTATTAGATCACTCTACTTATGAGGGAGAATTTGTTTATATTGAAGAATTAAATGCAATCCATGCAGGTGTCAGAGCAAGTCAAGGTTCATTCTCTCTTCCATTTGATGGATGGCTCTATAAAAATGGTAAAAAAATCTCAATAGAATCTGCAACTGTAGCGGGGGATATCAAATATCTTTTGAAGAATATAGTCAATATTGAATCAAACCAGGAAGTAACAACAAGTGGAATTTCTCCACATATATGGGTAGATGAATTATCAATAACTGGTGACGCGTGAGAATAATATTCTGGGGAACACCTGAATATTCAATTGCGAGCCTTGATATTTTTATTAAATCTAAGCACGAGGTAATTGGAGTAGTTAGCCAACCCGATAAGAAAAGATCTAGGGGAAATAAATTAATATCCTCACCTGTTAAAAGCTTTGCCGAGCAAGAATCTATAAAAATTTTTACTCCAGCAAAAATCAGGGACAATATACATTTTATAAATGAACTTAAATCACTATCTTGTGATTTATTTATTGTTATAGCTTACGGGAAAATATTACCCAAAGAGATATTGGAAATCCCAAAATTTGGATGTTGGAACGCACATGCTTCATTACTTCCAAGATGGCGTGGTGCAGCCCCAATCCAATGGTCACTAATAAAAGGCGATGAATTTACTGGTGTAGGAATTATGAAAATGGATGAGGGACTAGATACTGGTGACTTATTATTGGAAGAAAAAATTAAAATTAGTAATGACGATAATTTAAATACACTATCGGAAAAACTTAGTATTTTATCAGCAAAATTATTTTTAAATGCCACATCACTACTCGAAGAAAATATTTATAAAAATAATAATTCTCAATTAACAAAACAAAATTCCCTTGGAAGAGAAATTACTTACGCAAGAATGATTGAAAAATCAGACTTTAGAGTTGACTGGGGTAATGAGGCATTTGAAATTTCTCAAAAAATAAAAGCATTATACCCACGAGCAAATACAACTTTTAAAGGTAAGAACCTAAAAATACTTAAAATCAAAGTTTTAAGTAGTGATGAAATTAAAAATGAAAAATACCCTTTCATGAGCAATTATTTAAGACCAGGTATTATTCTTGCTGTAATAGAAAATGAAGGAATAATAATTAGCACTAAAACTGAACCTATTATTTTGTTAGAAGCAAAACTTGAAGGCAAAAACATTTCTAGCAAAAAGCAATTGATACAACAGCTAAAGCCATCAGTAGGTGAATATCTCTCAGATTAAGTTTTAGATTCTTTTTTAGAGAATCCCCAAATGAAAGCAAAAAGAATCAAAAAATAAAAATAATAGTCTGGAAGAATAGATTCTTTAATTAACGTATTTAGTAAAAGTTTAATCCCAACTATTAAAATTGCTACGTAACCGGCTGTTTCTAATCTAGAAAATATATCGAGAAGTTTTAGAAAAATCCCCGATGTAAATCTTAAGGCTAATACTCCAATCACAGCTCCAAATATAATTAATATGTATTGATCACTTATAGCTACTGCAGTAGTGATACTATCTATGGAAAAAGCAAAATCAGTAATTGAAAGAAGCGCTACAACCCTTAAGAACCTAAAATTATTTTTATTATTATTTGTCCCATTTTCAGTGTTTTCTATATCTGAATTTGAAAAAACATTTGAGAAGAATAAGTATATTAAATAAAACCCAGCAAAAACTCTAATAAGAATAAACTTTAGAAGAACATTAGATAATATGATCAGAATAATCCTAAATAATAAAGATATTGTTATGCCAATATTTAAGGCTCTTGACCTTAATACTGAACTATCGAGGGATTTAGTAAGAGAAGCTAGTGCGACAGCATTATCTGCCGATAATAATAATTCTAGAGAAATTAATATTGGTAAAAGTGTAAAAATTTCGTACCAACTATCCACTTGATCTAGTGTGGGTATAAAAGAATTTATTGCAGCTGAATCCATCAAATATTATTCACAATCAGTATAAAATCTAATATAATGTATCGGATATTTGTAATCAAGATTGATACCTATAAATGAGTTTAAATACTTTAGTTAATTATATTTCGAACTCACAAATTACTTCTGAATTAATAAAAAGAATTTCAAAAAATAATGAATTAAATATTGTTGGTTCAAGTAGATATGCAAAATCAATAATTTTAGATAGCATCGCAAAAAAAGAAGAAAAAAATATATTATTAATTTGTCCTAATGTAGAAATTGCCTACAAATGGATTGGTTATTTTGAAAGTATAAATGATAAAGCAGTTTTATATTATCCTCCAAGAGAAAATTTACCATACTCATCAATTAATAAATCCAAAGAGATTGAATTTAGTCAGCTTACTGTTTTATCTAAATTAATAAAAAAAAAGAAAAATGAACTTAATATTGTTATATCAACTGAGAGATCACTACAACCTCATCTAATAAATAAAAACTTATTAATTGAAAAAAAGTTAGATTTGCAAAAAGGGGTTCAAATAGAGATTCAAGAATTAGCAAATAAACTTACCTTGCTAGGTTATACGAAGGATAATGTAACTTCAACAGAAGGATTCTGGAGTAGGAGAGGGGAAATAATAGATATTTATCCTGTCAATAATGAGTTTCCTATAAGATTAGAATTTTTTGATAATGTAATTGAGAAAATAAGAGAATATGATCCTTATACACAGAAAACATTAGAAAGTATCAATAATATTGAAATAATACAGGCTGGATTTGATTTGCTCATAAAAGATAAGTTAAATAATTTATCTAAGAACAGTATTTTTAATTCAGAAGATATAAATAAAAATAATCTTGATCGTTATTTAGGAATAATTGAAAATGAACCTTCAAATATAATAGATTTTATAAATAGGGAAACAATTCTTGTAATTGATGAATTAGAAGATTGTAAGAAATTTGCAAATAATTGGTATCTAGATTCAGAAACTAATTTTGAAAATTGTGCGTATGAATTAAATGAAAACCTTAAAAATAATGACATTAATTTAGAGGCTAAACCTAATTTGCATTTAAAGTTTGACGAAATATTAAATTCACTAGAAAAATTTAATTTAATAAAATTTTATGAATTTGAATCTAAAGTCAATCTTGATAATAGGTTTTTGTTAAACGATAAAAGATTAAATTCATATTCTAAAAATATAGGAAAATTATCAAATGATATAAATAAAAATATAAAAAATAATGAAAAAGTATGGATATTATCAGCACAACCTTTAAGAACAAGGACTTTACTTTTTGAGCACGAATGTAATGCAAACTTCTTAAATAATCCTAATGATATTGATGAAGCATTTAAGTCAATTAACAATTCAACTCCTTTAATTTTAAAAAATAAAAACAATTATGAAATCGAGGGTTTTTATCTTCCGATATGGAAGGTTTTCCTGATAACAGATAAAGAATTATTTTCACAACATTCTCTTTTTAATAATGTATTCATAAGAAGAAAAAAAAGAAGTGTGAATTCAAATATAAATGTAAATAAGATTAGTCCCGGTGATTTTATAGTTCATAAAAATCATGGAATTGGTAAATTTTTAAAAATAGAAAAAATAAATATAACTGGAGATTCAAGAGACTACTTAGTCATTCAGTATCAGGACGGGAAGATAAGTGTTGCCGCTGATCAACTTGGTAGTGTTAACAGGTATAGATCAAGCGGAAAAATAACGCCAAAAATAAATAAATTAGGAGGAACAGAATGGGAAAGAATAAAAGAGAAAAATAAAAAACAAATTAAAAAAGTTGCAGTCGATATTTTAAAACTTTATGCAAAGAGAGAAAAATTAAAGGGATATATTTACCCAGAAGATGGTCCTTGGCAAGAAGAATTAGAGGAGTCATTCCCTTATCAACCAACACCTGATCAAATTACTGCTGTAGAAGAAATAAAATCTGATATGGAAAGCGATAAGCCAATGGACAGACTACTTTGTGGAGATGTAGGATTTGGCAAAACAGAAGTAGCTGTACGAGCTATTTTTAAGGCTATTACATCAGGCAAACAGGTAATATTACTAGCACCCACAACAATCCTAGCTCAGCAACATTGGAGAACAATAAATAATAGATTTTCACCTTACCCAATTAAAGTATCATTACTCAATAGATTCAAAACCGTTAATGAAAGAAAGGAAATCTATGCAGGTTTGAAAAATAACAAAATTGATTTAGTTGTAGCAACGCACCAAATTTTAGGAAAAGAAATAGAAATTAAAAACTTAGGACTACTTGTTATTGATGAAGAACAAAGATTTGGAGTAAGACAAAAGGAGAAAATTAAAAAAATCAAAACCAACATAGACGTTTTAACTCTCTCGGCGACTCCAATTCCAAGAACTCTTTATATGAGCTTATCTGGACTAAGACAAATGAGCTTATTAAATACTCCTCCTCCATCAAGAAGATCAATAAAAACATATTTATCTGAAATAGATATGGATGTTATAAGAACTGCAATTAATCAAGAACTTGATAGGGGTGGTCAAATTTTTTATGTTCTTCCAAGAATTTCTGATATTGATCAAGCTATAAACAAATTAAAAAATATGTTTCCCAGCTTAAAATTTATTGTTGCTCATGGGCAAATGAACGAAACAGAGCTTGAAAATGCAATGATTGCTTTTAATAATGGAGAAGTTGATCTAATGATATGTACAACGATAATTGAAAGTGGATTGGACATCCCTAAAGTAAATACAATAATTATTGAAGATTCTCACAAATTTGGCCTTTCACAACTTTATCAACTTAGAGGAAGAGTTGGCAGAAGCGGTATACAAGCACATGCTTGGTTATTTTATCCAAATATAAATAAGATTAATGACGCTGCGAAACAAAGATTGAAAGCTATAAAAGATTTTTCAGAACTAGGTAGTGGATACCAACTTGCAATGAAAGATATGGAAATAAGAGGTGTTGGTAGTTTACTAGGAGAAGAACAAAGTGGAAAGGTTAATGCTATTGGATATGATTTATATATAGAAATGCTCCATGAGGCTATTTCAGAAATCAGCGGGCAAGAAATACCTGAAGTTAACGACACTCAAATTGATCTGCCAATAAATGCATTTATACCTGCAACATGGATACTAAACAGAGAAGAAAAGCTTGAGGCTTACAAATCTGCTACTGAATGTTCAAATAATGATGAATTAACTGAATTAGCTACAGACTGGGTAAATAGATATGGAAACTTACCCAAACCTGTTGAGTCCCTAATTATGATAATGAGACTAAAATTACTTGCTAAAAAATGTGGTTTTAATAAGATCAAGCTCAAAAAGCCAAACATATTGATAGAGACAAAATTGAATTATTCTACTTTTAAAATGCTTAAAAATTCTTTGGCAAATAGTGTTCAAAATAAATTTAATTTTAATGAAGGCGAACATTTATCTACCATCACTATAAGAGGTTTAGGTGCAACTGAAATTCAAAATCAAATTGATCAACTAATATTGTGGTTCGGGTCTTTTGAAAGAGAAATAAAGAATTTCGATAAAGAACTTATTAAAAGAGAATAAATTATTAAATTATTATTTAAAATCCGCGAAACAGTTTGATTTCGGTTAGGTTTATAAAAATTTATTTATTTTATGGGTGAATATATAGACGTCGGGATACAAACTTCGATTTTACCCTTATCAATTATTCTTTCATCAATTTTATTAGGCATATTTGCATTATTTGGAGAGGAAACAGAAAATGACGATGATGACTCTGATTCAGGAAGTGGTGGACTAATGCAACCTATTTGAAATTATTTATAAACAATTTGTTTTGACTTTCTCCTAGAGACTTTAAATAATCTATTAATAGAACCTACTATTAAAATAAGAGCAGTAAAAGAAGATAGAAAAATAAAAATCACTAAAAATATCTCATAGAGATATGAAAAGAGTTCGATTAATAATAAAAAAGATTTATTAAATGTCGAGGGTAGATTTTGTAACAGCAAATTTTTATTAGGAATTAAATAATTTATATAAACTAATAAAACACTCAAAATAAACAAAAAGAAAGATTCAGTAAATAGTCTTCTTTTAGATTTTCTTCTTAAATTTAATTTTTTTTTAAAAATATATTTATCTGTTTTAATATTCAAATTTGGGATGTTTAAATCTGCCATACATCAAAGCTCAAAGAATAAATTTGAATTACTCTGAAAAGAAATTAACCTATATTATCGTGTTTGCATTTAAGATGCTAATTGCTCTTTATTCAGGGTTTATTAGTTCTTTTTGTTCTATATTTTCAAAAGGACTATAAAAATATATAAAAGAAGAAGAGAATAGAATTAAAGAGCAAATTGCAATAAAAGGTGGAATAAAGAAATTGAAAAATTTAACTTTTTTATTTAACCCAAATCTTAATTTTTTAGGAATGTTAGTAGTTATATCAGTTTTCTTAATTCTTACTTTTGGAGATTCATTTAACTGATCAAAACAATTTATAGTATCTGAAAGCAATGAATTACCAATCTTTAGGACTAAAGGCTTTACATTTGCTTTAGAGCTCTTGAGAACAATATTATGTATGTGGAGATTATCGGCTTTTATATCGATTAATTTAGACTCATATATGGGAATTTCGTTTTTGATTAAAAGATTTGAATAAATATAAAAAGCATCCATAATAGGACCTAAATGTTCAATTTTGCCTTCAATAAGTGGTTTATCAACTATGGTTAATTTCCATTGAGAAATTATAGATATTTGATCTTTATTTTCATTATTGGAATAATCTGGCAATCCGATTATTTCGAGACTTACTGAAGATTGATGAAATGACAATTTATTTTGCATCATATTAAAAATCGTATAAAAAATTCTTCAACTTTTGATAACCCTGATTTGAAATACAAAAAGATAAAATAAGCAAAGATTTTATTATAATCTCGTCATTTTCAGCTTGATTTAAAAGCTTTTTCACTCTCATACTATCTACATTAAATCTCTCTTTAATCAACTCGATAAATCTCTTATTAAAATCATTCCAAATAATAGAATTCTCTTTAATATCTTCTTTAGATTTCAGTATCTCTTTGATATAAGGATATAAATATTTAGACATTTCAACGGTGATTTTAATTAAGGCATCGAATTCATTTACTTTAATATTGTTGTTAACAAAAGATTTTCTCAATGGATTATTATTCCTTAATTTCCAAATAGTAATTTTATTTGGTAGAACATCATTTAAATCAAGTCTATTTGATAAAGCGTAAAGGGATTGAATACCATTTAAATCAATAGTTTCTAGGATTAATAATAATAAATCAAGTTTCTCTATAGATTGTCTTGATACCTGATTTCCCTTAATTAAATCTGTAATTGTTCTCTATTAACATATAAAGAAATTATAACAGAATTATTAATCCATTTTTTGAAATAAAAATGAATATAACTTATCTAGTTCTTCAATAGTTAGCATTCCATAACTCCATAATAATATTGGTAATGGAGTGTTATTTTTTATAGATAATTTTATACCAAGTTCAATAGTAGATTCATCTAAACCTAATACATTAAATAAATAAATTATCATTTCTCTAGACAAATAATTATTCATTAATTCTATTTAATACTCGAGTAAATGAGAGATTTGGTCATTTGATTAAGGACTAATTTTCTTGTAAAAAGAAATTTATTTAAAAGTAAAAATGAAAATTTCCTCATTGGAAATAAAAAAACGTTTCGATTAGCAAAAATTGATATCAACGAGTCAGTTATAAAAATAGTGACAATAATATCTAAAAATCTGCTTGAAAAATACTTAAATTTAAATAATATCAATTGCAATTTAGTAATAGCAGTATTTTTATTAAAAAGATCATAAATAGTATTAACATCTCTCCAGCAAGTATTTAGACCCTGACCACCAACAGGATGAAATGTATGAAATGCATCTCCTACAAAAACTAATTTTTTAAAATTTAAAACTGGTATATTTAAGGATAATGAAACAGGAAAAATATTAAATTCGCCTATTATTTGGTCCAACTTAAATTCATTAGGCAAGATTGTTGATAAATTATCCATTAAAAAATTCTTATCAGAATTCAACCTTTCAATTGCCTTTAATGTACTGGAAGTCCAAATTACTTGATATAAGTTTTTTTCTAAAGGTAATAAAGCAAGTGGGCCTTCTTTTCTAAAAATTTCATAAGCTCGTTTTTCACAATGACCTCTAAGAGAAACTTTAAAAGTTAAACAAGACTGACTATAAGATTTTTTTATATCAACAAAATCTGTTAATTTTTTATCAAGTGAGTTTGCTCCTGTTGAAAAGAATTGATAATCAAATAATATTTTTTTACGTAACAATCTCTGTGGTGTCATAAAAAAAATATTTTCATAATTGTCAATCTCTTTAAAAAATACGTTCATGAGATCCGAATGTTTAACTACCCAGCCAATATTTTCGGCAGAACTTATATCATCATCTAAGTCAGAAGTTGATAAATTGGTGAAAGCAGAAGTTACGCTATCTGAAATTGAAAGGCTATCAAAGCCAAATAAAAATGGTTCTAATTTTTCCCAAAGTTTGAATTTAGATAAAATTTTTCTTGTTGAGTGAGTAATTGCATAAGTTTTATCTTTATCAATTAATCTATCTTTTGTTAATAAATCAGTTAAAAAAATATTGCAATCAAATTTTGAAAGTGCAATTGAAAGTAATAAGCCTGTGGGACCTGATCCAACAATTTTAAAATTGAAATTATTTTTCATCGTATTGTATAAGCATCAACTATCTATTCAAATAAATATAGCAAATCTCCTCAAATGCCGGTCTTAATAAAAAGGGGTACTCACCGACCCATAAGTTAATTTCAGGGAGCCAAGCATCGGTCAAATAAAAATCTCTGTCAAAATTACGGTTATCAGATGTTATTAAACATCTTATACTCGAACCCACCCTAATTTGACTGTGCTTATTTTCCATAGGAAAACTTAATTTTTCCAAATAACCATCTTCATCTTCTAATTCAAGTACTAACCAAGTCCTTTTGTTTTCAATAACTTCTAATCGACCTTGCCTATTAGATTGTTCTCTTGAACTTTCAATCTTTTCGGTTTTATAGATATCTGATACATAGCCATCAAATATAGAAAAAAATTTATATTTTCTTAATTGCAAGTTTTTTCTACTTGATTCAAGAATAGGGCCCCAGATGATATATAAAAAGAAACCTACACATAGGAATAACCAGAAATTATTAGTTTGATCTCCAGTCGAACTAATGATTAATGAGATAAATCCACCAATTGAAGAAACTATTACTCTTTGAAGAATTTTTCTAGGATTCCCCAAAGCGTACTTAAATTGACTTCCCGTACCAACTGCAGGAATAAGTTTTGAAATTTGACTTGAATTAATTGGAATTATCATTTTAAAAAATCAATTTTTCAAGTCCGTAAACTAAAGTTTCATAATTACCGATTTTTTTAATAGCCTGTAAAACTCCTGGCATATATGCCTTTCTATCAATAGTGTCATGTTTAATTGTGTAAGTTTCACCTGGAGATCCCATAATTACTAACTGGTGAGCAAGTAATCCTGGTAATCGTACAGAATGTATATTAATTCCTGAATCTCTGAGCCCACCGCGTACACCTCTCAATGACTCAGACTCTTTTACTAAATTCTCATTAAATTTCTTTGGATATTCTTCAATCATTTCTGCAGTTTTTATACACGTCCCACTAGGAGAATCAGCTTTTTGATTATGATGCATCTCAATTAATTCAATATTGTCGTAAAACCTTGCAGCTACGGATGCCGCCTGCTGAAGAAGAACCATGCCTACTGAAAAATTAGGAATTATTGCACAACCAACCGATGCTTTCTGAGAAAAAACAGACAAGTCTTTTATTTGCGAAGGGCTTAGACCTGTAGTTCCTACTACTGGTGATACCCCATATGCAATAGCTGATCTGGTATTTTCATATACAGAATCAGGATGAGTAAAATCAACCAAAACAGGTTTAATTTTTTCATTTCTATAATTTTGACTAACGGAACATAAAGTCCCTTCAAAATCATTCGAAATAAAAACATCACAATTTTTTACCTTCAATAATTCAGAAATATTTGAGCCGTTGTTCTTTTCGTTTATGTCGATTGCTGCGACAAGTTCACAATCTGTAGAATTTAATACAGTATTAACAACTTCGCTACCCATTCTGCCTAAAGCTCCGGAAACTAGTACTGGTATGGGTTTTTTAGAATTTTCAATCATTTTTTTAAAAAATTTTTTTTTAAAGGTTGTTACACGCTATTTATATTGCACACAATAACGTCTATTCATTCGTAGGCTGGTAGAAATACTTAAAGAAAATCAATGTTTACGCAGGTCCGCTCAGCAAACCGCAGAGTATCTCCTGTTGAGGATAACAAACACAAAGTTGTAATAAAAGCAGTTTATGTTGTCCTTGAGCCACAATACCAAAATTCCTTAACGGAAGCTGCAAAGTCAATAAATAAAATGGATGGGCCAATAGGCATAGACCTTAGCGGCTATCTTATTGAAGAACTTAGGAATGATAGTAATTTTGAAGATTTTAAAGAAGATATAGCTAATGCAGATATATTCGTAGCTTCTCTAATTTTCATTGAAGACCTTGCTCAAAAAGTGGTTGATGCAGTATCTCCATTTAAAGACAAACTAAAAGCATCAATAGTTTTTCCCTCCATGCCAGAGGTAATGAGATTAAATAAGTTAGGTTCATTTAGCATGGCCCAACTTGGTCAATCTAAAAGTATTATTGGAGATTTAATAAAAAAGAAAAAAGAATCTGATGGAGCAAGTTTCCAAGATTCAATGTTGAAGTTATTAAATACACTACCTTCAATACTTAAATATCTACCAGTAGAAAAAGCTCAAGATGCTAGAACATTTATTCTGAGTTTTCAGTACTGGTTAGGTGGTACCACTGAGAACTTAAAAAACTTCTTGTTAATGATTTCTGAAAAGTATGCTGTTTCAGAGATCATAAAAGACCAAATAGAAGAATTCAAAATTCAAGACCCAGAAACATTCCCAGATTTAGGAATTTGGCATCCTCTTGCTCCTTGTATGTTTGAAAGTCTTAAAGAATATAAAAATTGGGAAAATAATAGGAAAGATATAAATCCTAAAGATGACAAAACTCCAACAATAGGTTTAGTGCTTCAAAGGAGTCATATCGTTACTGGAGATGATGCTCATTACGTTGCAGTTATTCAAGAATTGGAATATAGAGGTGCGAGAGTACTACCTATTTTCTGTGGAGGTCTAGATTTTTCTAAACCAGTTAACGAATTTTATTATGATTCCATTAATAAGGATCAACCTATAGTAGACGGAGTTGTATCTCTAACAGGATTTGCATTAGTTGGTGGGCCAGCAAGACAAGATCATCCTAAAGCTATTGAAGCCCTAAAAAAGTTAAACAGACCCTATATGGTAGCACTTCCATTAGTCTTCCAAACCACACAAGAATGGGAAGATAGTGATCTAGGGTTACACCCAGTTCAGGTAGCACTTCAAATTGCAATTCCAGAGCTTGATGGTGCTATTGAACCTATTATTCTTTCAGGTCGTGATGATGCTACAGGTAAGGCGCATACGCTCCAAGATCGAGTTGATGTAATAGCTGAAAGAGCCATAAAATGGTCAACATTAAGAGTCAAACAAAGAAAGGACAAAAAATTAGCCATCACAGTATTTAGTTTTCCTCCAGATAAAGGAAATGTTGGTACAGCGGCATATTTAAATGTTTTCGGTTCAATTTATAGAGTGCTCCTTGAAATGAAATCGAAAGGATATCAAATAGATGAACTTCCAAGTAATTCGAAAGAATTAATGGAAAAAGTAATTAATAACCCTGAAGCAATGGACGGCTCTCCCGAGTTAAATATTGCTCATAAAATGTCAGTGAAAGAATACGAAGAATTCACACCATATTCACAAAGACTTGAAGAGAATTGGGGTAAACCTCCTGGAAACTTAAATAGTGACGGACAAAATTTACTTATTTATGGAAAACATTTTGGAAATGTTTTTATAGGTGTTCAACCGACATTCGGTTACGAAGGTGATCCAATGAGGTTACTTTATTCAAGAAGTGCAAGCCCTCATCATGGTTTTGCCGCATATTACACCTATGTAGAAAAAATCTGGGGAGCTGATGCTGTTCTTCATTTTGGAACTCACGGATCACTTGAATTTATGCCTGGTAAACAGATGGGCATGAGTGAAACATGCTATCCGGATTCTCTCATTGGATCATTACCTAACTTGTATTACTATGCTGCTAATAATCCTTCTGAAGCAACAATCGCGAAAAGAAGAGGTTACGCCTCAACCATTAGCTATCTAACTCCTCCAGCAGAAAATGCAGGACTCTACAAAGGACTTAAAGAACTAAGTGAACTTGTTGGTTCTTATCAACAATTAAGAGAAAGTAGTAGGGGTATTCAAATAGTTAATGCAATAGTCGAGACTTCTAAACAATGTAATCTTGACAAAGATGTTGAGCTACCTTCAAAAGATGTAGAAGAACTCTCAATAGATGAAAGAGATTTATTTGTTGGTAATATCTATAAACAATTGATGGAAATTGAAAGTAGATTATTACCTTGCGGTCTTCATACTATTGGAGAAGCCCCAACAGCAGAAGAAGCTATTGCAACTCTTGTAAATATTGCATCATTAGAGAGAGAGCAAGAGGGGTTAAGATCTCTTCCTGGATTGCTAGCTGAATCCAAGGGGCTTACTATTGAAGAAATTTATGATGGTAATAATAAAGGTGAACTCAAATTTGTAGAGCTAAATGAAAAAATCATAAAGATAGCAAGAGAGTCTATTTTTGCAATGGTCAACTCTTTAAAAATTGTTGATGGCAGAGTTTATTTAGAAAAATCACTTCTTTCCAAATTGTTTGACTTTCTTAAAGTATTTGGTTTGAATTTACCTACCCCTTGGCTAAGAGTCTGCAATTTAAATGGATTTAATGAAGTTAACCAGAAGGAATTAAATAAATTATTTGATTACTTACTTTTCTGTTTGGAACAGGTCTGTGCTGATAAAGAAATGGATAGCCTTATTAAAGCATTAGATGGAAATTATGTTTTACCTGGACCAGGTGGAGATCCTATAAGAAATCCAGGTGTTTTACCCAGTGGTAAAAATATCCATGCACTTGATCCACAATCAATCCCCACTACAGCAGCAGTAGCTGCTGCAAAGTCGGTTGTTGACAAATTAATTGAGAGACAAAAGGAAGAGCAAGGGGCCTGGCCTGAAACAATTGCTTGTGTTTTATGGGGTACTGATAACATCAAAACTTATGGTGAATCACTTGCTCAAATCTTGTGGTTTGTTGGTGTAAAACCGAAACCAGATTCGGTTGGAAGAATCAACAAATTAGAATTAATTCCTTTAGAAGAATTAGGTAGGCCAAGAATAGATGTTGTCGTAAACTGCTCAGGAGTTTTTAGAGATCTATTTATAAATCAGATGGCATTAATTGATCAGGCGGTTAAATTAGCAGCAGAGGCTGATGAACCATTGGAATCTAATTTTGTAAGGAAACATTCACTAGAACAAGCAGAAAAAGAAGGTACCTCTATCAGAGAAGCTTCAGCGAGAGTATTCTCTAACGCAAGTGGAAGCTACAGTTCAAATGTTAATTTAGCTGTAGAAAACTCAACTTGGGAGGAAGAAAATGAATTACAAGAAATGTATTTATCACGCAAAACATATGCTTTTAATGCAGATAATCCAGGTGAGATGAATCAAAAAAGAGAGGTATTTGAGTCAGTAATGAAAACAGCAGATGTTACATTTCAAAACCTAGATTCCTCAGAGATTTCATTAACAGATGTAAGTCATTATTTTGATTCAGATCCAACAAAATTGATTAAGACCCTTAGAGATGACGGAAAAGAACCAAGTAGCTACATAGCAGACACTACAACTTCTAATGCTCAAGTTAGAACACTTGGAGAAACCATCAGATTAGATTCAAGGACAAAACTTTTAAATCCTAAGTGGTACGAAGGTATGCTCAAATCTGGCTACGAAGGAGTTAGAGAACTTTCTAACAGACTTAATTACACTCTTGGTTGGAGTGCGACTAGTGGTCAAGTTGATAATTTTGTATATGAAGAAACTAATGAAACGTTTATAAATGACGAAGAGATGAGGAAAAGATTAATGGATCTTAATCCTAATAGTTTCAGAAGAATTGTTGGAACATTGTTAGAAGTAAATGGTAGGGGATATTGGGAAACTTCAGATGAGAATATAGAACAGTTGAAAGAACTATACCAAGAGGTAGAGGATAAAATTGAAGGAGTTAAAGAATAATTAATTTATTATTTTCTGTAAATCCTATCAGCCACTTTCAGGATTTGATAATTTAGTTTAACGTTGTGAACCCTTACAATATCAATATTAAATTGAGAACAAAGACAGCTTATTGCCAGTGTTCCTATATCCCTTTCTTTTGGATTTTTCTCATTCAAAATTTCTCCTATAAATCTCTTCCTAGATGCACCTATTAAAATTGGCAAATTCCATTTTTTAAATACATCTAAGTTTCTCAAGATTTCCAAATTATGAATAATATCCTTTGAAAAACCAATTCCAGGATCCACTATTATGTTTCTTTCTGATATATTTTTTTCTAAAGCATTCTTTATTAAATTATCAAGCGAGCACTTAACATCACTCAATACATTCTGGTAATTAGAGAATTGATTCATATTTTGACTATTACCACGACTATGAGTTATGACGAATGGGCAGTTGAATTTTGATACAACATCCAAAATTTTCATATCTCTTCTTCCTCCCGTGACATCATTTATCCAATTAGCACCATTTAAAAGAGCTTCCTTAGCCACTTCAGAATTAAAAGTATCAATAGAAATTAAAACATCTGGAAATTCAGATTTTATCAATTTTAGATATGGGATCAATCTTTTTATTTCTACACTAGATCCAACTTCCTCAGCCCCAGGTCTCGTACTTTGAGCACCAAGATCAATAACATCAACACCATTGCTCAAGAAATGATTTACTTGATCTAAAACTTTTTTTGAAGAGTTTAATTCCCCACCATCACTAAATGAATCAGGAGTTAGATTAATAACTCCCATAATTGAAGTTTTTTGGCCCCAGCCTTTTGGCCATGGATTTTTCTTATTGATAATTTGCAATTCTCGCGAAACTATTCGGATCTAATGAAGCCCCTCCAACTAACACCCCATCTATATCACTCATTGACATGATTTCGTCAATATTATTAGGTTTAACAGATCCTCCATATTGAATAATTACATCATCAAAACCTATTAATTTCCGAATCAAAGAACATATCTTATTAGCGTCTTCTGCCTCGCATGTTTTACCAGTGCCAATGGCCCATATAGGTTCATAGGCAACAATTAAATTAGATGGATCTGTATTTTCTAATCCTTGTTCAACCTGTCTAGTAATAACTCTATCAGCTTCTCCTCTCTCTCTTTGTTCTAATGTTTCTCCTACACAAACTATTGGAGTAAGTCCACTAGATTGTGCAAAAACTGCTCTTTTATTAATTTGTTCATCACTTTCACTAAAATATTTCCTTGGTTCACTATGTCCAACAATTGCATATGAGACACCATGTTCAAGAAGCATTTTTGGAGATATTTCTGCAGTAAATGCTCCTTGGTCTTCCCAATGAATATTTTGACTAGAAATATCTAAATATTCAAAATCAGAATGATCAGAAAAGGTGGAAATAGCTGTAAAAGGAGGCGCAATAACAACTTTACGATCGTCTTTAATGTTTTTTATTAATGGTATAAACTCTTTTAAATAGGATTTAGCTTCAGCACAAGTCATGTGCATTTTCCAATTACCAGCAATTACAGATTTTCTCAAAATACTATCTCCAAGAAAAATATACTAATACAAAGTGAGTTGAATAAGCTAACTATTCAAAAATTAATTCATTTTTTAGAAATATAACTTTATCTCCCTTTTTTAACTTCCTTCCTCTCCTAGTCTCAGTTACGCCATTAACCTTAACAGAACCGGATTTAATAATAATTTTTGCTTCGCCACCAGAAGATACCAAATTTTTCCATTTTAAGAATTGATCCAATTTCATTGTTTTTTATACCCAAATATATTGATAAAGTAGGATAAACAATTAAATATATAATATCTTGAGACTAATACCACCAGTCAGACCATATTCAAATAGGTTTATCAAGGGTTTTATATGCATGCTTATTTACGTAGCTTGTTGGCCTTTATTAGCCTATTTAGCTGGAAACTTAATCCCAGCAATTGGATCAGGTGATCTCTCAAAAGTTTCTAGCATAATAATTAAATCTTTATTTGTATTTTTAGTTCAGAAAACTGCTCAATTTGGACAGGATGTATTCATAGCAAAACCATCCTTAGAAATTAGTGAAGTGATGAGAGGAAATTTATTTAGCAGAATTCAAAAAATAAAGATGAATTCTGTTGTAAATATATCAGCCGGGGACATCACATATAGACTTACAGAAGATGCCGACAGGGTAAGCGAAGTTATTTATAAAACAGCTCAAGATACTATTCCATGCACTCTACAGTTGTTAGCGGTAATAATCTACATGTTCTATTTAGACTGGTCACTAACAGTATCAACATTCGTTTTAGCGCCATTGATTATTCTTTCAGTTAACAGTTTTGGAAGAAGAGTTTTAATAGCATCCGAAAAAAGTCAAGAATCAACAAGTAATTTAGCAGGTTTAATAGGTGAATCTATAAATGGAATGTCCACTATAAGAGCTTTTGCTGCAGAAAATTGGATTGAGAAAAGATTTTATAAAAGATTAAGTACAAATAAAAAAGCAAAATATAAAACATTAAAACTACTTGCATTTCAACATCCAGTTGTAGGATTTGTTGAAGCATTTGGAATATTAGCAATATTAGGTTTAGGAGCCGCAAGAATCAATCTAGGCCTTTTAACAAGCGAAGAATTTAGTAGCTTTTTTGCAGCAATATTAATGCTTATTGATCCTATAAGCCATGTAAGTACAAATTTTAATGACTATAAACAGGCAGAAGCCTCAATAAAAAGGTTGAGAAACATAAATCAAGAACCTATTGAAGATGATAAAGAAAATTCAGGAAGGATATCCAATTTTGAAGGCAAAATAAGTTTCAAGAAAGTAAATTTCGCTTACGAAAAAGATAATCAGGTACTTAAAAATATCAATTTAGAAATTAAAAGAGGGGAAGTCACAGCATTTGTTGGAGCTTCTGGAGCTGGTAAAAGTACAATGTTGGCTTTGATATTAAAGTTTATAACTCCAAATAATGGAGATATTTTTATAGATGATAAAAATCTCAAAATATTGAATACAAAAGATATTAGAAAAAACATTGCATTAGTACAACAACAGCCTTTTTTGTTTTCAGGAACAATTATTGATGTAATAAGGATGGGCAGAAATTTCACTAAAGAAGAAGTAATAGAATCAGCAAGAAAAGCAAACGCTCACAACTTCATTCAAAAGCTTCCTGAGAAATATGAAACTGAGATAACTGAAAGAGGATCAAATTTCTCAGGTGGTCAGATCCAGAGGATAGCAATTGCAAGAGCAATACTCGGTAACCCCTCAATTCTTCTTTTAGATGAGGCCACAAGTGCTTTAGATGCAGAATCAGAATCTGAAGTACAAAAAGGACTTAATAGAGCTATGAAAGATAGAACAGTTATTGTAATTGCTCATAGATTAGCCACTACTCAAGAGGCCAATAAAATAGTTGTTTTTAATAAAGGTGAAATTATTGAAGTTGGGAAACACATTGATTTAATAAATAAACATGGAATTTATAAAGAATTATGTGAAAAACAATTGATTAAAAAATTATAATTCTATTTTATTTATTAAAAAAGTAAATTCATGAGCGAAAACACAAATGACTCTGCAAATCCAGTTTTAACCTTTGAAGGCAAAAAATATTTAATAAATGAACTTTCTAATGAAATAAAAGAATCTTTAAAAGTACTACAAATAGCGGAGACACAACTTAAGATGCATCAAGATACTCTCAAATTACTTTCAATTAGTCGAAACTCATTAATTAATCAATTAAGAGAAAAACTAAAAAAAATAGAATAAATTTTTAGTAATTATGAATTTCCTGTAGAGAGTAAGTATCAATTTTATTGCATTGCAAAGCTTTGATCGCCTTAATGGCTGCCTTTGCTCCAGGAATAGTTGTAAAAGTTGGAATATTATATTCTAAAGCGGCACGTCTTAAATAAGCATCATCATGGAGAGCCTGTGAGCCAATTGGAGTATTAATTATTAATTGAACAAGTCCCGAACGAATTAGGTCCTCAATATTTGGTCTTCCTTCATGAACTTTCTGCACTTCTTCAACTTGAATTCCTAAATTCACCAAATATGAAGCAGTACCTTTAGTTGCAATTAATTTAAATCCTAAATTCAAAAGTTCTCTGGCAACTTCCTCAAGATTTTTTTTATCTAAATCATTTGTAGATAAAAAAGCAACTCCCTCTGAAGGGACACCATTACCTGCTGCCAATTCCGACTTGGCATAAGCAATTCCAAAATCTTTAGCTAAACCCATTACTTCTCCAGTAGATCTCATTTCAGGTCCAAGCAATGTATCAGACCCAGGAAATCTTTTAAAAGGTAAAACGGCCTCTTTTACTGCCTGATATTTTGGAGAAAATTCTTCTGTAAAATTAAGATCTTCTAATGTAAAACCCTGCATTAACTGAGTAGCTAATTTTGCAACTGGTTTACCTATGGCTTTTGAAACGAATGGAACTGTCCTGGATGCTCTTGGATTTGCTTCGAGAATAAATAATTTATTTTCTTTATTATTTGTATTTATTACTGCAAATTGCAAATTAATTAAACCAACAACATTTAATCTTTGTGCAATTAATCTAGTCCAGTACCTTACATTTTCAATTGTGGATGCTGAGAGAGAAATGGATGGTAAGCAACAAGCTGAATCTCCTGAATGAATTCCTGCAGGCTCCACGTGTTCCATAAGACCTGCAATAACAACTGTCCCCTCTGAATCACATAAAGCATCAACATCTATCTCAATTGCATTATTCAAATATTGATCAAGAAGGATTGGATGATCAGGCGATACCTTAACTGCTTCAGAGATATATCTCGATAATTCATTCTCATCTTTAACAATTTCCATTGCCCTTCCACCTAAAACATAAGAAGGTCTTACAACCAAGGGGAATCCTATATTTTTTGCTACTATTTCTGCTTCATTTTGATTACGTGCAATACCGTTTAAAGGTTGTCTAATACTTAATTCTTCAAGAATTTTTGTAAATTCCTCTCTATCTTCTGCTAAATCGATAGATATTGGAGAAGTCCCAAGAATTTTTGATCCAGTTTTGAGCCCATCAATAGATTTGAGCCATTCAAATAAAGGTAATGATAATTTCAGTGGCGTTTGACCTCCAAATTGAACAATCAAACCGTAAGGATTTTCAGCTTCTATTATGTTTAAAACATCCTCCAAAGTTACAGGCTCAAAATATAAAATATCGCTGGTATCATAATCTGTTGATACAGTTTCAGGGTTACT
>QCHG01000015.1 GCA_003278045.1 Prochlorococcus sp. AG-402-A04
CTTTTCATATACAGAAACATCGGATGATACAGCTCCTGTTGCAACATCATTTACTTATGATCCAATTAAAAAAGCCGGTGCTCGTTTTTATGATTTAGATGGAGATGGCACTGCCGATACTGCGGATCTACAGTTTATTGATGGTGGTTACGGAGATAAAGATGGTCTTAAAAATGGCACCATTGTAGACCCATCAACAGCTGGTACTGTAGAGCTAAATCCTGTTTTTAATGCTTCCACTAACACCCTCACAGTTGCTGATGCCTCAGATGCAATTTCACCTGCAGCACTTTTAGTTAGAACATCAATTTCGTCTTCTTCATCTTCTGTTAATCAAATTGGTTATGTTGCTTTCGATTCTGAAGAAGAAAGCATACTCACCTATGACCTCATCAAAAATAGAGGTTCAATTTTGCTATCAAATCTAGAAAATAATGATATCCCTGATACCTCTGCTATCACATTCAATAAAGATATCAGTTTAATAAATGGGCAAAAACTTGTCTTCTTTGAGGTCGTCGATACAACCTTAGAATCACTTTTGGCTAATAACACAAGCCTAGAAAGTTTTGGAACAAGCTTCCGTACTCTTGATTTATCAAACGTCACTTCCTCTGCAGCAACTGCTAGTAAAGATGGCAACTCTTTATCTATTTCTTTAATTGACGGAGTTTCTGGATTAGATGATTTGATCTCCAGTGAAATGGATTCAGATCCAATCCTAGATTTTACAGGTTTAGCAAGTCGAGATATCATAGGATCTATTTCTCTTGCAAGAGAAGCTACTTACGACAGTGTTGTCGGTTTCTACAAAATTCAAAATAAAAATGGTGATGTTATCGATCCAATTACAGGTAATTTGATCACTCCAGATGCTGAGGGATATTCAACTGTCGCTCTTGACAGCAGCAATCTCTTTTCGGATTTTGGCTCTTTATCAACTGCAGATAACACCTCAACAACTAACACAATTTCTTCTTTTTCAGATGCAGAGATGCTCGCGCCTTATGCAACCATATCAACTACTGGTGAGACATTCTTTTCATTCGCTGCTGCTAATAGTGATGGACTAACTCATTTCAGATCTTTTGGTTCTGGAGTAATTGGTTTAGAGGATTTAAAAGGTGGAGGTGATCAAGACTTTGATGATCTTATACTCGGCTTTGATTTTCAATTGAAATCTGTTTAATTAAAAAAAGTCTATGATTATGAATAAATTTTTTACACACAAATGTGCGTAATTCAATTACTAACCATACACTTACATAAATCTAATAGAGTCTCATATTCAATCTATAGTTTCAAATATAGCTTAAATGTCTTAGTCTCATTAACTACCCACTATTGCTTTGGGGAGACTAGGCCGCAGGTTCGAACCCTTTCACCCCGACTGGCTTTAAGCGATTGCCTAATTTGATTTAAGGAGAAATGACCTCCTTTTTAGATGATTTTCTTATGATTTTTTCCTAGACTTTATAAAATTTTCTTGATTTTTTCAGTATAAAGTAAGTCTACCTCATAAAAATTTATAGAGTTGGTTGCTATCCTCATTGGGCAATGGCTATAAAGAATTGAATGGATTTTTAAAAAACTTTGGCGGAACCATCACGACTTAAATCATGCAATTTATAAAAAAGTTGGAGTAATAGTTTTGTTGGTAATTTATAGTCGATTACTTAATAAATATCAGTAACAAGAAACCCTTCCAGAAATTCCAACTACTGAAAGGGTTATTAAATCGACTCGCAACTATATAGAATCAATTTATGTCTTGCAGCAAATGTAGATTTTGCTGACGAGGTTTGGCCTCAATTAATTTATAGCAATAAATTTTAAACTCCCGCTATTTTTCGTCCCGCTTGTCGTTTTTTTAAAATTGAATAAGCTTGTGAAGCCCATTTTCGAGAAATATCATATTCATCATCTAACTTCTCTCTAAGTAATTTGCCAATTTTAAATACTTCTACGAAGCCTAGATAAATTATTACTAGCACCTTAGTTATGTTTACTGCAAAAGCTGCTATCTTTTCAATTCTTTGATCTTGCATTTGTACTTATCCAATTCCACTAAAATTAACAGTTGTAAGAAATTATGCAAATGTTTTTTAAATTAAAAAATAACTTCTAAAGAGACAGACTTTCATCCTAGCTACGACCCCCCCCCATCATATAGACCAACTTTAAAAACCTTATGGAGCAGTAGGTCGCGGGTTATAATCCTTTCGTCCCGTTCAGTCATATCAATCGTTTAAAAATAATTTTTTTGTATTTAATTAGAAAATACTATTCAATATTTTAACAATTATATTTTGTTGTTTTATAAATTCTTAAATTGATAAAAAAAGATTACTTTTATAGGATAATAAAACTATTAATAATATTTAAAAAAATGTTTGGTTCCAAAGAATCGGATTCTACAAATCCAGAAAATAAAAAACCTCCTGTACTAGATTTTGATGGCAAGAAATATGATATAAACTCTCTTCCTGATGAAGTTAAAGAGATTCTCAAAGGCTTGCAAGTTGCAGATACTCAAATAAGAATGCATAAAGATACTTTGAGACTATTGGAGTTAGGTAGAAATTCACTTGGAGCTCAATTAAAACAAAAACTTGAAATAATTCCCACAGTAGAAGATTAAAGTTACGAAATTTACTCGTTCAAGAGATTATGTGTTAGTGACTGAGTTGAAATCAAATTTAAATATAAAGTCGTCATAATCTTTGTCCCCACCACCATTTGTATCTTCTAATCCGAATGAGTTTGTTCCAAAAGTTTTGAAATGGTTTATTCCATCTGAGTTCGCTGAGCCAAAGGCAAACCAAGTTTCTCCATTACTTACGGCATAAGGAGCAATAATAGAATTTTCATCAATAGTTATTTCTTTAGATGCAGTTTGATCATCAGCAATAGATATATCTGCTAGTTCAGTTACCAAGTTTGAGCTTGCTAATGCAACATTTTTGTAGTTTGCATCAGAAGTCTTTATCACATTCCCTGTAACTGAATCAATTACTCCTCCATGCTCATCAGCAAGTCTATAAAAACCTATTACAGAGTCAAAGTCTGCTTCTCTAGCATATTCTATGGTTCCTGAAATTGAACCTAGTTTTTCTGGCACAGAAGCAAAGTCTAATACGTTGGAATGACATTGAAGGTTTCCTATTAGTTCATCAATACCAGGATCCTCACTGGTAGTTGTCAATGTTACTGACATCCCATCAGCAGTTTTCATTAATGTTGAATCATCACCCAAAGTATCTATAGAGAAATAAGAAAAATTACTATCTGTTAAAGAAGTTATGTCTGCAATAGAACCATCGTTTACCTTAAATAATTTAAGGCTCTGATTATTACCTATAAATAACTCTTGAGAATAGAGATTATTAGTTGTTGTTGTAAGTGTTACATCATTATTTTCGAGAGAGTTAAATAACGTTCTTGCTCTGGCCTTGAACTGGTCAATTGTTAAAGAGCTTTCACCACTATCCAAAACAACATAACCAATTTCATCAACAGAATTGGTTCTTGTAGCCAAATCAAGAGAGGCATTTAAAACTAATGTTGCTGGAGTCGATGCTTTGGTTGAGTCAACTATATTTAGCGTGGTTGCATCAACTTTTGCAAAATCAGGGTTAAGAGTTGCAGTACCTGCTACGGAAGGGTCTTTAATTACTCCATTTACCACTCCATCTTTATCTCCATATCCTCCATCAATCAATTCAAGGTGAACGGCATCTGCAATACCATCACCACTTGTGTCAAAAAACTTTGCTCCAGCATTTTTGATTGGATCAAAATTTAAAGCTGTTATCGTACCAGAGTCATCTATAGAGTAATAAGTCCAATACTTTGTTGCGTCCCTACTATTTGAACTATCTGTAACAGATAATCCATCAGCAACTAATGAGGTGTCAAAAACTACCAAAGAATTTTCTCCAACAGTGGCACCATCTGGGGTTTGAACTGTTAATTGAAAATCTAAAGCTCGAGAATTAAGTGTAACGTTTTGATTCGCAGCTTCATTAATAGATGTTGAGTAAACACTTCTAACATTGTAGAACTTATCAGAAGAAATCTCCCCATCAAAGGAGTAAATTTTATACGTAAGTGAGCCTATTGTAAGGTTAGAACTTGATTGGGCGTAACTTTTACCTGTATTGAGGATTACCTGATCATCAGATGTACTACTGAATAGATAAGGTGATGTAGTGAATGAGAGACTTACTTTGTCAGAGATTCCAGCATAAGCAGTGTTGCCTGAGTCAACTAATGCAGTTGATGCAATTTGAACATAATATTCTGTACCTGATTCAAGTTCCGTACTTGGATTTATAGTGATTATATTTGTGTCTCCTCCTGTAACTAAAGAGGAGTTTGTTATGTCTATAGCTTCAATAACTGAATCATCAGATTTACGGAAAATAGTAATGTTACCAGTGCCTATTTTTACTGCCTCGGAGAATGACAATGCGATATTTGATAGATGCGAAGCAGAAGTCTCATCGTCTGCTGGAGTAGCACTGATTAATGTTGGAGCAATATCACTGGATGATGTTTTAAATGAAAATGTGGTTTTATCTGCTATGCCAGCAAAAGAATTACCAGATTTGTCGTCAAAAGCAGTTGCATCAATTAGAACATAATATTCAGTATTTAAAGCTAAATCCGCGGCTGGATTTACAGTTATTTTATTAGTACCTGTTCCAGTAACTAAGCTGCTTGTTACATCTATATTTTCAACTACTGAATCATCCGACCTTTTTTTAATGACAATATTTCCAGTTTTTACATCTACTTTTTCATTAAAAGTTAACTCAAAATTAGCATTATGAGGAGCAGCAATATCATTATCAGCTGGGAAGGTAATACTTAAAAGTGGATTTGCCGTATCTGAACCACTAGATATAAATCCAGGGTCTTTTACTACACCTAGAGTACTGTTAGAGTCATATTTACCATTATCTCTAACTGAAACCTTCAAGGTTCTCGTTGTTGCATCCCACTGTGCTCCTTCACCACTAGCTGGATCATATATAAAGTCAAAGTATTCTCCGCTGATAACATCTTTTTTATAATATTTTGGATTTTCTGTGCCTTCAGGTAAAACCCATGACATTGATACTATCTTTCCGTAGTTATCTGGGTCTGCAATCGTAACTGAGAAGTCCATTACACCTGTCAGTGCATTAAAGTCCGAAGCCTCCAAACCAGTATCAGCTGCAGCTTTTGCTAATAATGAGTCATTGGCTGTCTGCACAACTTTTACATCAACTTCGTAATTTCCTTTAGCTGTTCCTTCTATACCTTCAACATACATTTCGATATTCGTATCTGTTGCAGTAGAGTCAGCATTTGTTATTGAGAAAATATCTGATTGTGCGGTATCTTGAATAGCACTGAGTGTTTCAGCATCTGTAGTACCTGTAGAAACTAAATCAGCATAAGTATCAGAGGCACTTGTTGCTGAGCCTGTACTTATGGTTCCATCTCCGTCAATATCTTGACCGAATTCAGATTCATTTAATTCTTCTGCAGTTCTGTAAGTTATGTCTCCCCAATTTAAAGTTCCTGTTGAGTCTAATTTGTAAACTGTATAAAAAATATCTACAGATTCCGATCCAGTAATTGTCGTCGTTTCTTTAACAACAATTTTATAGTCACTCCCAACTTTTTGTGCTGCGATAGCCTTTGTTTCGAATGATCCTGAGGTAAATGTTTCAGAGTAATCAAAATCTACATAACCACCGTCTGGACTTGTGACAGTGATGGTAGAGTCGCCGTCTTTTATAAATAAACTACCATCAGTTGACTGTCGAAGTTGAGCACCGGTGGTATCAGTTCCTACTGGAGTTGTATTTGAAGAATTAATTGTGAATATGCCTTCAACTCCATCGAGTTCGATATTAAACAGGGATTCTAATTTTTTGGGATCGTCGTACCAATTAGTTGTTGACCAGTCAATTTTCATTGATGATTTAAGAACGTTAATTGTTTCCCAGAAGTTAGTTGTTGTTCCTGAATTTATATCTTCATGTTTGATCAGTAATTTGTAGTAATCTTTCCCGCCTACAGTTACATCTTTAACTGCATATAAAGAACTAGTTGAAGAGTAATCATCATATGACCATGAATCAGAAAAACTTATGAGATTACCTGTTTCATCAAGTATTGCAGATTTACTAGAAGATCCCTCTGCTTGAATGTAAGCATTATTGTTTGCATCTAAATAAGCCGTTGAATCAACACTATCAGTAGTTATTAAAGTAAGAGTTAAATTATCTGCTGACCAAATTTCTCCATCAAGATTTAAATCCTGCTTTAAATCTTGTTCATGAATATCACTCTCTCCCCAAGTAAAGGATGACCAGTCGACTATCCCAGTAGTAGCTATTGTTATTGTTTCCCATTGGACTCTTTCTATTTCTACTTCATTAGATGAATCTGTTTCAGTATGCTTAATTGCAAGTTTATACTTGTCTACCGTACCATCTGAATCTGTATCCATTCCTTCAACAGCATAGGATTCAGATTTATTTGTAAAATCTCCCCAAGAATATTGCCAATCAAAATTAACAGCATTATCATAATCGTCAACGATTGCAATTTTTGTTTCGCCTTTAAGAATGTAAAGTGAACCTTCTGCATCAACACCAAGCGCAGCACCAGTAACCCCGCTATCGCTTGTATCAGTTGTAATTTTTGTTGTTGCAATTGATGAACCATCTTCAATAGTTCCGTTGCCATTTAAATCTTGTCCAAATATTGATTCTTTTTTGGCGATTCCTTTGGACCAAGAACTTGTCATCCAATCAAGATACCAATCCCCAGCTCCAGCATTTTTTTCTTTTATTGTATAGGTTTGCCAAGATTCTTGGGTGTTGGATCCGAAGGTATCTATATTTTTTATAGCTAGGCAATAATTTCCATCAGATTTTTTTTCTACAGCATATGCGCTTGAAGAATAATAATAAGTATCTGATCCAGTTCCACCTGAATGTTCATAGTCAAATGTAGTAGTGCCTCCCCACTCATCTGAGATCAAAATAATATCAGTACCATCAATTATGTATAAGGAGTTTTCACTATCTTTTTTAAGGCTTGCTCCAGCAGTATCAGTCGTTATGTCGATTAGTGATTCAGTTGAGAGTCCAGAATAGCCATCCCCATCAAGATCTTGTCCAGCTCCAAAAAGTGGTTCAAAATTCTTAATTGAGGAAGTCCATGTAGACATTTCCCAGTCGATAATACCCTTATCGTTGGTATATTTTAATTCCCAATCAACCCAGTTTTGACCTTCATAAGTGGAAGTGTTTTTTATGGCAATTACATATCCATTAACTGTGGCATTATTTTTGTTTGTATAAGTTAAGCTCTCGGCAGCTATTGCCTCTTGTTTCCAAGATCCACCTTCCCATGATGATGAATATTCCAGCTGGGCTGAACCACCCCAATCTTCAGTAATTGATATAAGAGCACCACTTTCATCAAGTATGTAAAAGCTACTACCAACGCCGTCTTTTTTGAGTAAGTCCCCTACTGAGTCATTACCTGCCTCAACTAAGGTTGTCAGGTCTAAACCGATTGATCCGTCTCCATCAATATCTTGACCAAATGTAGCTTCATATGGCTTGATATCTTGCGTCCATGTATAGGAAGACTGCCAGTCAATAACACCTGAACTACTAAATTCAAGGATTTGATAATCTGACCAACTATTGTTATTGCCATCCCAATTATCAGTTCCGCTATTTTTAACAACTACAGAAATAGTACCGTCAGTGTTTTTTTCAGCAACTATGGCCTCTGATTTTGAAGAGCCACTCCCCCAGTTGTATTCATAATCAAAATTTAATGCTCCCCATTCATCGCCAAGTGATATTAAATTATTTCCATCAGCATCCGTTACGTAGAGGTTCTTTGCAGTATCTTTTCTTAACTTCCAGCCAAAAGTATCAGTACTGGCAACAGTTATTGTTGACATATCAAGGCCAATTGTTCCATCGCCATCTAAATCTTGATTGAAGTTTTCTTCAAATTTCCCAATAGATTGTGTCCATGTTGTTTGATCCCAAAGGACATTACCAGATGTATTAATCGCATAAATTTGCCAATCTACATTGTTAACTAGCGTCCCAGTAGAGCTATAAGTGCCAGAAGACCAATAATCTGTATAGGAGTTTTCTTGCTTTACCGCTAGTTGGTAGTAACCATCAGAATGTTTATCAGCAGCTATTGCAGTTGATGACCAGCTTCCATCTCCCCAATCTGATGAACCTTCAATCCAACCATCATTTATACCAATATCAGTTCCTTCATCACGAAGAAATAGCATCCCGTCAGCTTTACCAAGAGTAACACCGTCTGTATCGGTACCATAATCAAGAACATTAACCGTACCAGAAGCATCTCCGTCCAAATTTAAGTCTTGATTGAACTTGGTTGGACCTTCCCAAATGGTTATAGAGGTTGTGTATACACTTTCCTCCCAATCAATTTCTCCTTCAAGGGAAATTTTATAAATTTGCCAATCTATGTTAGTTTCTGTGCCATATGTATTTGTGTTTTTGACTGCAAGATTGTAGTAATCGACAGTATCATCAATTAAAGTAACAGCGATCGCTTCAGATTTATAAGAACCTTCAGTCCATGATGATTCCCACTCAAGAGATGGTGCCCCTCCGTATGGATCAGTAATTGCCAAGGGATTATTACCTTCAGAATCAGTTATATAAATTGCACCATCTGCATCCTTTTTTAAGAGATTTCCAGTAGTGTCAGACGTTATATCAATTAGGTTCGTTGTATCAACACCAATGGAGCCATCGCTGTTCATATCTTGGCCAAAAGTAACTTCATATCCGGATATGGATTGAGTCCATGCTGAATCCTCCCAAGTCATAACTGCGGTGGAGCCAGATTTCGTCAGCGAAAATATATTCCACATTGAACCAGCCATCCCACTATCGGTATTTTTAATAGCTAAGCAATAAGTACCATCAGATTTTTTTTCTACTGCATATGCTTCGGATTTATATGATCCTCCTTCCCAGGTACTTTCATACTCAAGCTGTGGAGAAGTTCCCCATTCATCAACAATCGTAAGTAATGTCCCTGCATCATCAATATAAAGTGTCTTATCCACCGAATCTCTTTTTAATCTCGCATTACCTGGAGTACCCTCTGGGGTAGTTGCATCTGTAGTAACAAAATCAATATTTTCCGGATTAACTCCAATTACGCCATCTCCATTTAAATCTTCATCGAAATCTTCCTCATAACCACTTAAAGAGGGATTCCAATCTGACATCCAATCGAAATTACCCTCTAGGTCAACTTCGTATATGACGTAATTCTCATTGACTGTTCCAGCATAGGTATCTGTATTTTTAGCTAAAATAAGATATTTATCGTCATTTAAATTTGTGGTGTCATTATCCCATCTTGTAACCTTTAAGGTCTCTGTTGAGTATGAACCATCACTCCAGACGTCATTTCTATCTAACGAAACAGCCTCTCCGTCCCAAGAATTAACTACTGATATTAATTCTCCAGAAGCAGGTTTTATATAGAGATTATTAGAAGCATCAATAAATAATAAATCCCCTTTGACGTCTGTAGTTTTTTGAGTGAGTGATGATGAATCAATACCAATATCGCCATCTCCATTTAAATCTTCCGCAAACTCTACTTCTGCATTCACAATTGCGGAATCTGAAGTACTAGTAGTGCTGGTCATCCAATCTATTTGTCCAGCATCACTTACATAAACAAGTTCGTAGGTTGTCTCTAAATTATCCGTACTCCATCCCCATTGAGTTACTATTGCCAAGGCATAACCACTAACTGTTGCCCCAGTACTGTTTGTGTAAGTTGATTCTTCAACAGCGTATACCTTTCTAGTTGATATATAATCAGAATTTGAATCATCTTTGTACAAGCCATATGCTGCATAATCGCCGTCTTTAATTAATATTGGTGTATTGCTTGTATCGCCATCTTTTAATATATAAACAAAAGGTTCATTTTCATTAGAATCATCTATATAAAGCTGGTCACCCAATTCAGTAGATCTAACTGCGGTTAATTCAGATGTTGAAGTGACAGCGGTATATGTTGAAGATGGAGAATCATTTGCTGCTGAAGATGATGCTGTTGCTGCTGCTGAGGATGCAGAGGAAGACGAATCAGATGACGCTGCTGCTGCTGCTGAGGATGCAGAGGAAGACGAATCAGATGACGCTGCTGCTGCAGTACTACTGCCTGTTCCGTATGAATTATATGAAGAAGACATCCCAAACAAAAATTTAGGAAATCATATCATAAAAAATGGGTATTTTTACCTCTTTGTACAAAAAATCACATTTTATATAAACATTAAACTCATAGTTCTTTTAATGAGTCGGTTTTATTTTTGAAACTGCTTAAAAGTAACTGTAAATAACTAACTTTTCTTAATTTTACACTTGCGTTTAAACTCATCCCGGCTTTTAACTTTAAATCGTTGCCATTATCTAATTTTAAGACTTGAGAAGCTAATTTAATTTTTGCGGGATAACTAAAAACGTTTCTTTGAGCTGTTTGGTCAGGCTGAAGAGCGTCCGAACTAATGCTATAAATTTTCCCTGAAATAATCCCAAAATCTGTTGCAGGGTACGAATCTATGCTTATATCAACAAGCATCCCATCTTTGACGAATCCAATATCTTCACTAGGAATTTCAATCCTTGCTTCTAATTCACTTTCTGGAACAATTTTTAAAATTGTTTCCGTTGCTTGAGCCGCATACCCAACTATCTTTGGTTGAATATCAAAAACTACTCCTTTTATGGGGGCTACAAGAGTTTGATATCTTTGCCTAACATTATTTTCTGCAAGACGACCTTTAATTTCATTAATTTGGGACCTTATTTCATCGAGTTCTTGTTTATATATATCGGATTGAATATCTAATTCAGATTCAGCGTTTTTTAAAGTTTTATACGAATCTTGAGCTTTGATTTTTTGTCTTAAATATTCAACTTCTGAACCTGCCCCCTCTTGAAAAAGGAAATAATATTTATCTAATATTTTTCTATCAACCTTTTCAATATTATTCAAAACATCAATATTATTTTTTCTAGAGTTTATAAAACCTTGATATTCTCTATTTTTTAATTCAAGTTTTCTTTCTTTTAATTTTAAAGATTCATTTATAGTTTTAAATTCAGCTAATGAAGATTCTTTATCAAGTTGAATTAATAAATCTCCCTTTTTAACATAATCACCTTCATTAACTAAAATTTCTTTAGCAATCCCACCTATTGGCATTTGTATCTCTTTTACATCCCCAATTGGGACTATTTTTCCAGGAACCAATACTATCTCATCAGTTTTAGCGAATGTTAACCATGTAACACCAAAGAGCGCTGTTCCTATTATTCCCCAAGTCACTGATTTAAACCAAAAACGATCTTGTTGGAGTAGAACTTCGTATTCAGGTTTATAAAAAATTTCAAAAATTTTCTTAAACTTTTTCCTAGATAAAAATTCCTTATATTTTGTAACTGAAAGAAACTTCTTATATTCTTTATTAAAAAAGAAACTCATGTGCTTTGTTTTTGCTTGTTATAAAGAGAAAAATAATTACCTTTATTAGAAATTAGTTCTTTATGAGTACCCTTTTCAACGATTGAACCATTTTGTAAAAAAATTATTTGATCGGCACCAATTACAGTCGGGAGCCTATGCGTAATACAAAAAATGGTAGAACTTTTAAATTCTTTATTTATGTTATTGAATACATTTGTTTCTGTTTCGTAATCAAGCGCACTTGTGGCCTCATCCAAAACAATTAATTTTGGATTTGCCAAAATAGTCCTCGCTATTGCAATTCTTTGTTTTTGTCCCCCACTAATTGAGGCTCCTCTTTCTCCAATTTTCGTATTATAACCCTCACTCATTTCCATTATGAATCCATCAGCGCAAGCTATTTTGCAAGCATTTATAATATCTTGGTCAGAGGCATTTTCTTGATTAATAGCAATATTTTCTCTTATTGTTCCTGAGAATAGTAAAGGTTCTTGTGGGACTATACCAATTTGTCTCCTTAAAGAATAAAGTTCAACCTTGTCTATATCGAAATTATCAATAAATATTTTGCCATTTGTAGGGGCATAAAGTCTTGCTAATAATTTCATCAATGTACTTTTTCCACTCCCACTTTTACCAACTATTCCGATAAAAGATCCTTCAGCAATACTTAAATCAATTTTATTTAGGATTTTATTTTTTTGTCCTGGAAAGTTGAATGATAAATCTTTAAATTCAACTTTTCCATTTACTGCAGGCATTGATATTTTTCCTTTATCTATTTCATCAGATTCAGTATTGGTATTGATAACATCTCCTAACCTTTCAAAACCAACTTTTAGTTCTTGTATGCTTTGCCATAAATTAGTTAATCTCAAAATTGGTTGAGTTACAAACCCAGAAATTATTCTAAAGGCTATCAATTGACCTAAAGTTAATTGTCCATTCAATACCATTGTTGCACCTGTCCAAAGAACTAATAATTGAGAAATTTTTTGTAAAACCTGACCTGATTGATTAATTAAAGTTCCAGTAATAATTTTTTTGAAAGTTGAGCCAATATATTTAGAATAAAGTTCCTGCCATTTCCATCTACTTACCATTTCTATATTTTGCGATTTTACCGTTTGAATGCCAGTTAAAACTTCCACTAAATGACTTTGAGTTTTTGCATTCTTTTCTGCAGATTCTCTAAATTGTCTTCGAAATATTGGTGCCCCTAAAAAAGTAAGCAGTACTTGTATTGGGATTACAATTAAGGCTATAAAAGTTAATTTAACGCTATATATCAACATTACAAAGATATAAACAAAAGAAAGTAATGCATCAATAATTGTCGTTATACCTTGTCCAGTAATAAAATTCCTTATTTTTTCTAATTCGCCTATTCTTGTCGCGAGTTCACCAACCGGTCGAATATCAAAATACTCTAAAGGTAACTTTAATAAATGATCAATTACTTCAGAACCTAATCTTTGATCAATTCTATTAGTAGTTTCAGTAAGTAAAAATGTTCTAAGACTCGCTAGGAATCCCTCAACCAAAGTTAAAACTAATAAAGCTATGCCAAGAACTTGTAGAGTATCCAAACTTCTTTGACTTATAACTTTATCAATGATTACTTGAATTATTAATGGGTTTGCTAGAGTAAAAAGCTGTACAACAAAACTTGCAAAAAGTACTTGACTAAGAATTACTCGATATTTTCTTAGCTCAGGTAAAAACCACTCAAAACTAAAATTTTCTTGGGGAGTTATTCTTACTTTTTCAGGAATAAGACAATCTATATGATCTTCAAAACGTAATTTAATAAGATCTCTCTTAATGTATATCTTACCTCCTTTTGCTGATATCAAAGTAATTCCATTTTTATTACTTTGTGAAACAATTGCAAAACTATCTTTCCATGGAATAATTGTGGGTATTTTTAAGCGGGTAGCATCCTTTGAATCAATCCTTGTTTTAAGAACTTGAAATCCAAGATTAGATAAAATTTGAGCAAATTCATTAATAGAAATCTTTACTTTTTGTTTTTTCAAAGAATTTAAAGTTTTTAAAACCGAATCCTGTCTGAAAGGGACCTTTAAATATTTCGTAAGCATTTTTAAACAAGCAATTATTTCTTCAATTTCACCATCTCCTGAAATTAAGGAGATTTCAGAAGTAATATCAGAGTCCGGATTATTTATGCTCCTTGGAGCAATATTGGTATTTTTAATTGAGTAATTTTTATCATTAACCTCATTATTTTGATTTAATGTATTATTTACACTCAAGTTTAAGTTAAAACTAAAATCTATTAATTTAGCTGGGATAGATATTAATCTTGTGGAGTAATTTCTTTTTGCAGGTCTGCTATCAATACTAAGTACAGGTTTTGAAAAATCAAATTTCTCATCAATATAAGTTAAATTGAAGACGTAATTTCCTTTTTTAATTTCATTAGATAAATTATTTTGAGTTGGTTTTACACGAATTGAATTTTGATAAAATTTGTCAATTAATTCATATGAATTTTCAATATTTTTAGGGAAATTATCTAACTTTTTAGAAATTAAATATGCAACTTCCTGGATCCATATTTGGGAATCGCACCAATTTTTAAATTTCTCATCATTTTCATATAACTTAGTCCATAATTCCTCTTCTATTGAAAAAGCTTCAAGTCCATCTCCAGCTGTATAATTTTCACATGGATGACCAGTCATTATACTCGCCGCCCCAATTACTGCTCCGATCTCATATTTTCTAAAATTCTTTAATTTCCCTTTTTCTCTTATAAGGTTTCTTGCACTTCCATTTGAAACCACTAAAACTCTTCCTGGAATAATATTCTCATCAATTAATTGCTCACCAATATCAAAAGATATTAATTTTACTTTTTCAGAAAGAATTTTTTACTTTCGTCAGAAACACCATTAAAAGGTTCGAAATTAAAAAGCTGATTTTTATTTTTACTCACCTTTTGAACTAAACCTTATTTGTTTAATTATAAGCATTGATGTTTTTAAAACACTTTTTTCAAAAAGATCTCTACATATATTAAATTCTATTTGTTCTGAAAAAGATGTTTGAAATATTTTTTCTAACTTTAAAACAATCCACCAACTATCAATTTTAAATGGTTCCAAAAGTTCTCCCTCTTTGGAATTAATAATTTTCTGACGAATAATCTCATGGCTTTGACTAATGGGCACAGGTCCGACTATTCCCTTTGAAAATTTTTCATCTCCTTCAGAATATTTTGCAGCAAGATCATAAATATTTGCTTCTTTTCCATCAATCTGAAAATATAACTCTTTTGCTAATTGAGCATTGGAATTTCTTATTAATGAATAGGTAACTTTGTTATAGGAATCTTTATTTTGGATAAAAAATTGCTTGGCAGCTGATTTATATTTTTCAAGAAAAAATTTATTAATTTTGCTTGACCTTATTAATTTTGAATGAAGAATATTTTTAGATAAATTATTTTGAAGTAAGAATTCTTCAAATTTATTTTCGTTTTTTAATCCGTTCTTTTCAATAAAATTATTAATAATTTCATTTGATTCTTCTTCATTTATTTGCATATTTTCTATTAATTTTGAAATTAGTAATTCTTTTACAATATTTTCAAGAAGATTAGATTTTTCAAGAGTATCAATTCCTATAGTTTCAATTTTTTCGTGAATTTGATTATAATTTTTTTCTAACATGAATTTTCAACTAAAATTTTACTATAAATTTTCTATTGTTATTTTTATTATCGTATAAAACTTGAGGTTAACTATTTAAGTTTTTGAAGTAATTATTACTTTAACTCATTTCTCCAACATTAAAATCAAATCTAACCACTAAATCATCATAATCTAAATCTCCTCCTCCTTTTATATCTTCTAATCCAAAGATATTATTACCAAGAGTCTTGATATGTGTAATGCCATCGCTGTTGGCTTCAGCAAAAGCAAAGAAAGTTTCGCTTCCTGCTGTCGCATAAGGAGCAAGTAATGAATAATCATCAATTGATGTCACATTACTAGCAAAAGTTGTATCATCATTAGCTCTCAATCCGGCTAATTCTGTAACCAAGTTTGAAGAACTTAATGCAACGGTTGAGTAGTTAGAAGCACTTGTTGAAACAATATTTCCAGTTACAGAATCTAAAACATCACCACTTGAATTTAAAACTTTATAAAATCCCATAGTGCTATCAATATCAGCTTCTCGTGCAACTTCCACGCTTGCAGAAATAGTTCCAATATTTGTCGGGACAGATTCCAAATCTAAGATAGGAGAAATACCTTGATATTGGCCAATTAAGTCATCCAAACCTTGGTCACTAGATCTTTGAGTCGCTGTTAGAGAAACACCACCAGTTGTGGAAGTTAAAACGGCACTTGCTGCAGATGTTCCAGAGGTTGTAACTTGAATTAGATTTAAATCCTCAAGTGAATTTACACTAGTTATGTCACCATCACTAACTAGGAAAAAGTGAGCAGTTTGATCGTTACCTAATAAAATTTCTCTATCATAAAGTTCTGTTGATGAAGTAATTGAGGTTGTATCAGTTGATTCAAGAGTGTTAAATAAAGTTTTTGCTCTAGTTTTAATTTCAGCTAATGTTAAGGTTGTGTCTGAAGAATCTTGAACCCAATATCCTATTTGGTCAGAGGTTGAAGTAAGAGAGCTATTATCTAAAGAAACTTTTATAACATTGTTAACTTCTACAGTCGAATTATTAGGGTCGTTAAATTTTAGTCCATATTGATCAACTGCAGAAAAGCTTGAATCTAAAACTGCAGCTCCTGCAGTTGAAGGATCAACAATTTTTCCATCGACTACTCCATCTTTATCTCCATATCCTCCATCAACTAACTTAAGATGAACTGTCTCTGCTATACCATCGTTTCCAACTAAGTCGTAAAACTTCGCGCCAGCATTTTTAACTGGATCAAAACTTAAATCAGTAACATTTCCTAATGCATCAATAGAACTGTAGGCCCACTTGACATTGGTATCTCTAGCATCATTATTTTTAAATAATTCAGTAATACTATTAGAAACAAGATCTGTTCCGAAAGTTAGAGCTAAATCACTGGCAGTTGTATTAACGGTAAAGTCTAAAACATTAGAATTTAAAGCAACTCCTGTTGGAGCATTGTTTTTAGCGTTTGTTGTTAATTCTTTAATAGTTATTTTACTTCCAGCAGCTAGCTCCCCTCCATAAAAACAGACAGATGTATCTTTACCATTAACATTGATTGTAGAAACAGTTTTCACATAACTCTTACCAGCATTAGTAGTGATTGGGGTATCACTATAAGCTACATCCTTACCAGCATATCCAGATGAAGAATTATCAGTTTCTGATGTCTCTGCCACACCTCCAGGGTCACGTACTATTCCAAGTGTTGGATCTGAATCATATCTTCCATTATCTCTAACCGAGACAGTCATAGTATTTGTAGTTGGATCCCATAATGCCCCTTCTCTTGTTTCTGTGTCGTATACAAAATCAAAATATTCTCCAGTTACTTGATCTTTTTTGAAATATTTTGGATTTGTAGTACCTTCAGGTAGAACCCAAGAAAAATCTACGATTTTTCCATAATTATCTGGATCAGGAATAGTAACTACAAAGTCAAGGATCCCTGTAATTGCCTTTATCTTAGTAGAGTCATAACCTGTATCTCTTCCTATTTTGCTTAAAACCGCATCATTCGATTCTTGTACAACACTAACGTCCATTGAATAAGTTGTTTTGGAAGTCCCACTTACTCCTTTAACGAACATCTCAACAGCATCCGTTGATGAGGTATCTGCGTTTGTGATAGAGAAGAAATCAGATTGAGCAGTATTTGAAAACTCAGCTAAAACTTCCCCATCAACATTACTTTTTGAAACTGTATCTGCAAGACTTGATTTGGTTCCAGTACTTATTACTCCATCACCATCAATATCCTGGCCATAAATATTTTCAATAAGCTCTTCAGGAGTTTGCCAAACCGATTTACCCCAGTCAATAACTCCTGTTGAGTCAGCACAAACAACTTGATAAACAACATCAGATTTATCTCCAGAAGTAATCGTTTCTTTTACTGCGATTTTATAATTATTCCCCACTTTTTGAACTGCTACTGCCTCGGATTTGTATGAGCCGCCTGTCCATGTGTCGGTTTCATTTAGATCAACATATCCACCATCTGCATATTTAAGAACAATTAGTGACTCTCCATCTTTTATAACTAAACTACCATCGTCCGTTTGCCTCAATTTCGCACCAGCAATATCTGTATCAATAGCGCTTGTTACATTGGTGTTAACGGTATAGATAACTCCATCATTATCTAAATCAATATCAAAACCTTTTTCTAATTTTTTAACATCTTCATAATTTGAATATGATGACCAATCTATTTTATAAGTCGATTGATCTACATTTATAGTCTGATAGGATTTGGTAGATACTCCTTCAAAGGTCTCATCAGATTCAATTAAAAGCTGGTATTTGTTTGTTCCAGAAACAGATTTTTCTGTAGCCGCAATTACTGACTGACTAATAGAATAATCCCCGAAACTATAATAGTAGGAATCAATATTTATCTGATTACCAGAAACATCTAATACTGCATATTTTGTTGAATCTGGGGTAGCTGCTATATATAAATTTTTATCGTTATCAAGGAAAGGGACCACTCCGACACTATCTGTAGCAATAGTTTGGAAGTCTAATGTTGCTGTGTTGAAAGTTATGCCATCTCCATCAAGATCTTGACCAAGATCACTTTCATGTATAGCACCTGCTCCAAAGGTTTCAGTGTCCCACTGAATGCGTCCTTTTGTATCAATTTCATATGTTTGCCAATAACTATCAACTTGAGAACTTTCGTCATTAGTAAAAGTATGTTTGATGGCCAGTTTATATTTATCTGCGATATTATCTGATCCTGTATCGACCCCCTCCACTGCATAAGCTTTAGATTCATGTACTTGGCCACCCCAATAATTAGTCCAATCAAGAGATACAGAGGAATCGTTACTATCAACTATTGCAAGCCTATCATTACCATAAGTTATGTAGAGAGCCCCAAAAGCATCAGTACTTAATCCGGCTCTTAAACCTCCTCCTGTACTCAAATCAGTGCTTATAGAAGTTAAGGTTACATTATTCGCATCATAGGTCGAACCATCGCCATCCATATCTTGCTTGAAGATTGACTCCTTTTTACCAATTCCAAGAGAATAAGTTCCAGAATTCCAATCAAGTTCCCAAACATTTGTTGAAGGATTCTTTTCAATTTGGAATGTTTCCCAAAAAGTCTTACTAGTAGTACCAAAAGTCTCTACATTTTTGACAGCCAAGAGAAATTCTTTTGTCCCACTGGAATTTAAATATGATTCAACAGCGTATGCGCTTGATTCTTCAGAAACATAATTTGAGGATCCTTGAGTTCCCCTTGTATATGTATAGTCAAAATCAGGAGTACCTCCATGCCTATCTACTAAAACAATTGGGTTATTTGGGTCATCTCCATCCACTATGTATAAAGAACCACCAAGAGTTTTTAATAAATCATCGCCTCCAGAACTATTTGTATCAGTAATTTGTCCTTCTTTATCTTTAACTGTTGCTAACTTCGAAAGATCAAGACCAGTAGCTCCATCTCCATCTAAATCTGATCCTGCTCCGAAATTAGTTTCATAATCCACAATCGAGCCAACACGAGGTCTTAGTTCGTTATAAATTACACCTTCACTATTAACGTAATTTATTTGCCAGTCAATATGACTGCCACCCTCAAAAGTATTTACCTCTTTAATAGCTACAATCCAACCTGTTTGAGAAACTCCATCTATATCAGTCCATGTACTAGCTTCAGCAGCAACTGCTTCTTTGGTATAAGAACCTGTATCCCATGTGTTGTTGTAATTAAAATCAACTGATCCTCCCCATTCTTCCACAATTAATATGTGTTCATCAGCAGAGCTGTCATAAATATAAAACTTACCGTCTGACGAGCTTTTAAGAATATCTCCTCCAGCAATTTCTTTAGAAGCCGTTGTTAATCCTGAAAGATTTACTCCAGTAACTCCATCTTCGTTAAAATCTTGACCAAATGTTTTCTCATAAGATGTTAAATCTTCAACCCAAGTAGTGTTGTTCCAATTAACGACGCCATTTGTACCAATATCGATGATTTCATAGTTGAGCCAAGTTCCCCAATTATCTGTGCCTTCATTTTTAATAAGAAGTTTGTAACCATTTGATACGGCTTCTGCTGCAATTGAAGATTGCTTACCTTCTGACCCATCATTATTTTGCCATGATCGATCCCATGTTGGGTTCCCTCCCCATTCATCTTTTATGGCAAAGGTCACATCATCAGAAGTATCTTCGGTATTCTTGTTGTCTTTTATGTATAAGGTATTACTGGATGAATCTTTAAGTAAACTATCTCCAATTTGTTCAGTTATTGCGAGATTATTAGTATTTATCCCTCTAACACCGTCATCATCAAGATCTAATTGAAAGAGACCATTACCGTCTTGAGTGTTAGATTCGAAGTCTCCTATAGCTTGAGTCCATATTGTTTTTTGCCAATCGATATCTCCTGATGAATCGATTGCATAAATTTGCCAATCAGTGTTAGATCTAGTTTCTCCTGTTTGCCAATCTTTCCATGTATTAGATCTTTTAACAGCTACTTGATAATAGTCATCACCACTTGCTCCGAAACCTGATGTGGTTCCAGAATCATTTTTTGAAACAGCAAAAGCTACAGAAGTGTTTGAACCGTCATCCCATTGATGATTCTCTTCAATATTTTGTTTAATACTTACTTTTACTTCACCACTTGGATTAGTATTATCAATGATCCATAAGCCGCCCTCTTGATCTTCACTTAAACCAACGAGACCAGCTCCTCCCGCATCTGTGCTTCTAGTAGTTAATGAACTTGGCAATCCACTTTTATCACCATCTCCATTAAAATCTTGATCAAAAATTGCTTCATACTTATAAATAGACTCAGTCCATACGCTTGACTGTAAATCAAGAACCCCTGTTAATGATATTTTTGCAACTTCCCAACTAATTCTTTTATCTGTGGCACTATTAATATCTTCCCCTCCCCACCAATCTGTATGCCTTAGTAATCCTTTATAGTGAATATCGCTTGAGTTACTTTCATCTTTTTCAATAGCGTAAGCTTTAAGTTCGTATCCCCAATCCCCATAATCTTTACTAGTGTCTGCTGTGGGGACTCCTCCGAGAGGATCTGTAACTATAATCACATCACTACCATCAACTATGAAAATTGCTCCTTCAGAGCTTTTCTTTAATGTTTGTCCTGTTGTATCAGTAGTAATATCAGTAAGGTTAGTTGTATCAATTCCTAACTTGCCATCGTTATTTAAATCCTGATTAAATAAAGTTTCATATCCATCTATGGTTTGCGTTTGACCATAGACGTCATAATTAAACTTACCGTCTGAATGTAATCCACGAATTTCATAAGATATTGTAGTATTCCAAGTTCTTGTATTAGTCTCATAATCATGTGTAGAGTGCTTATCTTCAATTTTTAAGATTAGAGTGTAAGAATCATCTGAATTTTTATTTATTGCAAAAGCAGTTTTTTTGAATTCATGATAATCTCCATGAAATTCATGTTGCTCTAAATCAGCAAATTCCCCTGCTCCGTATCTAATTGCTTGTAATGTTCCATTATCATTTATATAGAGAACATTTTCACCTCTTTTAAGAGTTGAACCTGCGGTGTCAGTAGTAATGTCAGTTAATTTACTTTCATCGACACCAATGAATCCATCACCGTCTAAATCTTGGTTTAGTTTTGTTTCATATGAAACTATATTTACACCGTATTCTCCATGTTCAAGAACACCTGATTCTGAAACTTTATGAATTATCCAATTTGTATTGCTTCCAGTATTTCCACTGTAGGAATCCGTATAGCTGTGAATACTTTTTCGAGCTAAATAATAAAGCTGTTCAGTGGATGAATACTCTACAGCTAACGTTGTATCAACATTAGATCCACCGACCCATGATTCACTTCTATCAAGATTATCTGCTGCACCACCCCAATCCCAAACTATCTTAATAGCATCTCCACTGCTAGGAATAATATAAAAACATCCATCACTGTCTTTTTTTAAGATATCTCCTGTTGTATCTGTGGCGACAGAATTAAAAGATGCAACGTTGAAACCTGTTGCACCATCTCCGTTTAAATCTTGTCCAAATTGTGATTCATACCCTATTATTTCACCCCAATATTCTGTATCTCGATTAATTACACCATTATTATCTAGCTCATAGACTCTCCAGCCATAATTATCATTACCAGCATGATTGTTATCAACTTCAATAGCTATAAGGTATCCATTATCAGTAGAAGTAACTGCTCTTAAATCTTGTCTGCTATCCCAGCCGTCATTATATGCAATACTTAGTTGCCAAACTGCCTCCCCATTTGATTCAATAATTGCCTTGATATCACTACCCTCTGAATCTGCAAAATAACTTTTATTTCCGTCGAGACTTTTATATAAAATCGCTCCTGAAGTATCTGTAGTAACTTTGATTAAATTTTCAATACTAGGAATTATTTCAGTAAAGCTTCCTGAATTTGGATTAAAATCTGACCAGTAATCATCTGAAAAATCATTTTCACTCGAATAATAATCATCGAGATTGTCATAGACTCCTGTATTACTATCTTCATAACCATCCCAATTCCAATCTCTATTTAGATCTGCTCTTCCTGTTCCATAATCAAAGTAATAAGGTATTTCAGCAATTACCACTAAAGATTGATTTAAATAGTCTATATCATTGATCTTCCCAGCATTTCCTGAGCTACCTCCGGTCTCAGAAAAGTTGGTAAATGCAAAGGCAGCATGATCTTGATCAAAATTTAGATCATTAGGTGCGTTTGTCCCCCAACCTCCAAAATCACTAGATAGTGAAGTATTAGAAGTTTCCCATATCCAAACTCCCTCCTCTACATTATCTGCAGCTCCAATCCATCCATAAGCACCGCCACCTCCGTCGCTAGTTTGAGAGCTACTTAGTTCTAATTGCTCAGGTGCATTGGCCTCTATAAAATCAACTTCAGGCTTTACATATTGATAAAAGGCATCTAATTCTTCAACAGTAGTGAATTCAGCTAAATATCCTCCCCAATCACCTGCAACGCCTTTTGCTTCAACAAGACTATAATACCTTTCTCCATTTACTCCATGTTCAGGTCTAATATTATCTGAAAAAATCGCATATTGACCATAATCTGTCTTAAATATAATTACACCTTCTTCATCAAAATTTGTTTTTATCGTAGACATATGTTTTGGTTTTCAATACGCTAATTTTATTTATAAATTCATGAAAAACAAAAAACTTTACAAAATTGTCTGAATCTATAGTTTAAATAAAAAGTTATGAGCTCCTTTTAACCTATTTAGCTTTTTTAGTTTTTAGAATATAAAAAATTCTAACTTCTAGTAAAATGGTTGATTTTAAATCAGAAAATATGTCAAGCGAAAGTTATTATCCAGATAGTGATTTTTATAATCAGGATAATTCACCAAAAGAGACTACACCCTTAGAAGAACAAATATCCAATGTTAAGGAGATTTTTGAATGGCCAAATAGCTACTGGTTTATTGCTGAAAGAACAAATGGAAGGCTTGCAATGATAGGGTTCATGGCTGTCATTATTAACTACACCTTATTTGGATGGATAGCTTATCCAATCCTTTAAATGAGTAATACTAATTTTGACAAAAATGGTTTAGATAAGTTTGGAACACATTGGCTTCAATATGCTGCCTTTGTTGTAACTGCATTTGCTATTTATTTTGGATGGGCATTTTTCAATGATGCCAATTTCCATAAATTCTCTGTAAAAATATTCAAGTTCTGGAATTGTAATAGTTATAACCCATTAGGTTATTGCGTGATGCGTTGGAAAGTAGACTTTTATCCTTAAGAAAGTAATGGCTCCTAGTGCTTTACTTTTTGGTTAATTCAAATTTATAAAGGTTAAAAAGGTTTATCTTAAATATATTTAATAAAGATCAATTTTTGAATATATGTTTATTGATTCTGGGAAGGTTACTTCTTCATGGGTCGAAGAATCACCGTCTATAACAACCAGAGAAGAATTAAAGAAAGATGCAGCTAGAGAAGAATGGAAGAAATTAATTGCTCAGGGTTGGAGAAGAACTGAGGAATATTAGACAAAAAAGAGAGCTTGGGGTGCTAATCCTTAATAGGTGGTCAAATAATACTTAATCACTAGACAACTGCAGTACAAGAAGTAGGATTTCCATACTATTTTAAGTTATTACAACCTAAGTAGAAAATTATAAATTTTGCATTTTTGCTAGCCAATTTAGTTTAACTTCCCAATTACTTTTATTTGTTTTTGATTAGTCAAATGTTTTTGAGGAGTTTTCTAGTAACTCATTTAATTCTAGGAGTTCTTCTTTACTAAGTTCCCTGTATTCTCCTGTGGGCACGTCTAATTTTATATTCATAATTCTTATACGCTTTAATGATCGCACTCTATATCCTAAGGCTTCACACATTCTTCTAATCTGGCGGTTAAGTCCTTGTGTGAGTATTATTTTAAAATTTCTTGGCCCTAATTGTTTTACGAAACAATTTTTAGTTATTGTGTCTAAAATTTCAACTCCATTACTCATGCTTTTTATAAAGTCACTATTAATCGGACGATTAACTTTTACAATATATTCTTTTTCATGATTATTTCTTGCTCTGAGTATTTTATTTACGATATCTCCATCATTAGTTAAAAAAATCAATCCCTCACTGAGCTTATCTAATCTTCCGATGGGGAAAATTCTTTTAGGATATTTAATGAAATCTATGACATTATTGGGTTCTACTTTTCTATCTGTTGTGCAAACAATTCCTAGAGGTTTATTAAAGGCTAAGTAAATGTTTTTTTGTCTCTTTGATTTTTCTATTCTTTGACCATTAACTTCTACTTGATCACTATCTTCTACTTTGGTTCCAATTTCTGGAATTTTGCCATTAATGGTTACCTTTCCTTCTAGGATTAATCTATCTGCTTCTCTTCTAGAACAATAACCGACTTCACTTAAATATTTATTTATTCTGGTAGCCATTTTGGATGTTTGATTTTTATCTGCACTAAATAAAATAATTTACTAATTTCCTCATATTTTAGATCGGCTGTCAATTTTAGTTAGTATTCTCATTTTGAATTTCAGATTATTTTCATCAGTAATTTACACCGCACAGATTTAACTATCTTTCTAAGTCCAAGCTTTTTCAATTTTCTCCCATCCCTGAGAAAGTAATCTTTCATAAATTTCTCTAGCCAAATCTATTTCAACAGAAACTGTATTAGTCATTACTGGTGGTTGGCTTCCTAATCCTCCCACTATTTTTCCAGTATCTATAAACATATACTCAAAAACTCCATCAACACTCTTATCGTTTTTCATAAATCTTTTAACTTCTGACCTATTTAAATTAATCAACCAATAAGATTTAGCCATTAATCTAATCTTTGATTTAGTAAGCTTTCCATTTAAAACAAACTCATTTGATTAGTTTCTTTTTTCTTTGCATCTTCTAATAGCCAACCATCAGGTGACCAACTCATCATGATTGGAAATAATCTTTTTAATTCATCTACATCTTTAACTTGCTTTGTCCATTGTTCTTCATATCCATTAGGTACGATCACAGGCATCCGGTGATGTAAAGGTTTAATTAAATCGTTTGGTTCAGTTGTTAAAACGCAGCAACTCTCAAGTTCTGCTCCATATGGTGAGGTCCACTTACTCCAAATTCCTCCCAACCAAAAAGTCTCATAATTCGCTTTTCGTATACGATATTTTTTTTCAAAAAAACCACTCGCAGGGATTAAGCATCTTTTATATTTCCAACTTCCATTAAATAATTTTTTTTCTTCTACTGTTTCTGAT
>QCHG01000016.1 GCA_003278045.1 Prochlorococcus sp. AG-402-A04
ATTTTTGGAATTACTTTTATTGTTTCTATTCTATTTTCGTCAATAACTGGAATTTTTCTTGGATTTACTTTTGGTTTCAGTATTTTTATAGGTGCAATTGCCGGGATTTTTTACCTACGTTTGCTTGCCAAAAGCATAGGGAAACTTGGTAGACAATCATCAGGTGTATCAAAATTGCAACTATTAGTTCCAGTTTGCCTCTTTATTTTTGCGAGCAAGCTAGGATCTTTGGATATTTTTCCTGCAATGATAGGTTTTTTCATTTATAAGCCTTCACTAATTCTCTATTTTTCACGTTCTTAAGTAAATTTTTATTCAAAACAAATGTTTTTTAATTCCTTGCTTACAAATTTTGCAGCATTAGAAGTTGGTCAACATCTTTATTGGCAAATTGGAAATATCAGACTTCATGGGCAGGTATTTTTAACATCTTGGATTTTATTAGGAGCGTTGCTAGTTTTTATTTCCTTAGGAACTAAAAAAATGGAAAATGATCCTAAGGGTCTTCAAAACTTGCTTGAGTTCCTCTGGGATTACATAAGAGATCTTGCTAGGACGCAAATAGGTGAAAAAGTTTATAGAGATTGGATGCCATTCATAGGCACTTTATTTTTATTTGTCTTTGTTAGTAACTGGGGCGGAGCTTTAATTCCTTGGAGATTGATTAAGTTACCAAGTGGAGAACTAGGAGCACCTACTGCAGATATCAATACAACTATAGCCTTGGCTTTATTGGTTTCACTTTCTTATTTCTATGCAGGTTTAAGCAATAAGGGTTGGAGGTACTTCGAATACTATGTTCACCCAACTCCAATTATGCTTCCTTTCAAAATTCTAGAGGACTTTACTAAACCTTTATCACTCTCTTTCAGGCTATTCGGAAATATTTTGGCTGATGAACTTGTAGTTGGTGTTCTAGTCTTTTTAGTTCCGCTAATTCTCCCAATACCAGTTATGTTCCTAGGATTATTTACTAGTGCAATTCAGGCATTGATTTTCGCAACTTTAGCAGCCTATTACATAGGAGAAGCTGTTGAAGAACATCATTAGCTGTCTTCTAGTACATTCGGACGCTTTTACAAAGGGTCTGTAATCTGGCAAAATATCTAATCGCGTAGGTCTGAAAATATCAGACCCATTCTTAAAAAAAGGATGTCCAAGCGTGTATGACAACAAAGATTATCACAAGTATTAAGCTTTTTATTTCAAAATTATGGATTCGATTACTTCCGCTGCATCAGTTGTAGCTGCTGGTTTAGCAGTTGGTCTAGGTGCTATTGGCCCAGGTCTTGGACAAGGTAACGCAGCTCAAGGTGCTGTTGAGGGTATTGCCCGTCAACCAGAAGCTGAAGGTAAAATCAGAGGAACTCTTCTTTTATCTTTCGCTTTCATGGAGTCATTAACAATTTACGGATTAGTTGTGGCTTTGGTACTACTTTTTGCGAATCCTTTTTCCTAAAAGTTAATATTGCTTCTAATCCTTATTAGCAATATTTAAATTTAATTTTTTAACTTCAACTGAATCATATGTTGGCCTTTAATTTTTTTGGTGCTACAGAAGGTGGATTATTTGACATAAATGCCACTTTGCCACTAATGGCAATACAAGTAGTTGCACTTACTTACATATTAAATTCTCTCTTTTTTAAGCCTGTTGGCAATGTTGTAGAAAAAAGAGAAAAGTTTGTAAGTAATAATATTATTGAGGCCAAAAATAAACTTTCTGAGGTTAAAAAATTAGAAGCTAATTTATTAAACCAGCTTCAAAGTGCTCGTACAGAAGCCCAAAGAATTGTGAGCGAAGCTGAGAATGAGTCTGACAAGCTTTATAAAGAAGCACTAGAACTTGCCAACAATGAAGCAAATGCTTCAAAAGAAAAAGCAAGACTAGAAATTGAAAGTCAGACATCTGCTGCTCGTGATCAACTTTCTAAACAGGCTGATGATCTAAGCGAACTTATTGTTAATAGATTGATTCTAGAAAAATGAATTTAACTCTTTTAGCTACAGAAGGTTTTGGATTGAACTTCAATTTATTCGAAACTAATATCCTTAATTGGGCTGTAGTAGTTTTTGGTCTTTATAAATTTTTGCCTGGTTTCCTAGGTAAAATGCTTCAAAAAAGGAGAGAAGGAATTCTTCTTGAATTAAAAGATGCTGAAGATCGACTCCTAAATGCAACTCAAGCTTTAGAAAAGGCGAAGAAAGATTTATCTTCAGCAGAAGAAAAAGCTTCTCAAATAAAAGCAGATTCCCTTAAAAGATCTGAATCAATCAGAATGGAAAGTGAGAAAAAAGCGATAGAGGAGATGGCACGAATTAAACAAAGTGCAATCTCTGATGAGAGCTCTGAAGCATCCAGAGCAATTTCTCAACTTCGAAAAGAAGCTGTTGAACTGGCAATTAAGAAAGCTTTAGATTCTCTCCCAAATCGACTTGATAAAACAACACAAGAAAATTTGGTAACTCAATCAATTAACAATATTGAGGTGAACTAATGCCACTTTTAAATTCAGTTACTACACCATACGCAGAGGCATTACTTCAAGTTGTGAATGAAAATTCTCAAACTGAAGAGATGGTTTCTGAGGTTAAACAACTCTTGGAATTAATAAATGATTCCCCTGAATTGGAGAAGGCACTATCCTCTCCCATATTAGAGACCGATGATAAGAAGAAAATCATTATTGAAATTTTTTCAAATAAGGTTAATTCTTCTTTACTAAATTTCTTAAAATTATTGGCCGATAGGCAAAGAATTGGAATCCTTACGTCAATTCTTGATAGGTTTTTAGAGATTTACCGAGAAAATAGTAATATTGCATTGGCAACTGTTACTTCTGCAGTCGAGCTTACTGATGAACAGAAAGGTTTAATTACCAAAAAAATCATCAATATTGCTGGAACAGAAAAATTAGAACTTGTAACTAAAATCGACCCATCTCTTATTGGTGGTTTCGTCGCCAGTGTAGGATCAAAAGTAATTGATGCTTCTCTTGCCTCACAAATAAGAAAACTTGGCTTATCTCTCTCCAAGTAACTTTTAAATCAACCTTAAATTCTTAAATCCATGGTATCTATACGCCCTGATGAAATCAGTTCAATCTTAAAACAACAAATAACTGATTATGACCAATCTGTAAGTGTTAACAATGTAGGAACTGTTCTGCAAATCGGTGATGGCATTGCAAGAATATATGGCTTAGATCAGGTCATGGCAGGTGAGTTATTGGAATTTGAGGATGGCACCGAAGGGATAGCATTAAATCTTGAAGATGATAATGTTGGAGCTGTTTTAATGGGAGAGGCACTTGGAGTCCAAGAAGGAAGTAACGTTAAGTCCACAGGTAAAATCGCATCTGTTCCAGTTGGTGAAGCAATGCAGGGGAGAGTTGTTAATCCTCTCGGACAACCAATAGATGGGAAAGGGGAAATTCCAACAAGTGATACTAGATTGATTGAAGAAATGGCTCCTGGAATAATCAAGAGAAGATCAGTGCATGAACCAATGCAAACAGGCATCACATCTATTGATGCAATGATTCCTGTTGGAAGAGGTCAAAGAGAATTAATTATTGGTGATAGACAAACTGGAAAATCTGCGATTGCTATTGATACGATAATCAACCAAAAAGGTCAAGATGTAGTTTGTGTTTACGTAGCTATTGGTCAGAAGTCAGCATCAGTAGCAAACATCGTAGAGGTCTTAAGAGAGAGAGGAGCCCTAGATTATACAGTCGTAGTTAGTGCAGGAGCTTCAGAACCAGCTGCTTTACAGTACTTAGCACCTTATACCGGTGCAGCAATTGCTGAACATTTTATGTATCAGGGTAAAGCAACACTTGTTATTTATGATGATCTAACAAAACAAGCTCAGGCTTATAGACAAATGTCTCTTCTTTTAAAAAGACCACCAGGAAGAGAGGCTTATCCAGGTGATGTTTTCTACTTACATAGTAGATTGTTAGAAAGAGCAGCAAAACTTTCTGATGCTATGGGAGGGGGCTCTATGACAGCTCTTCCAATTATTGAAACTCAGGCGGGGGACGTTTCGGCTTACATCCCAACTAATGTTATTTCAATTACAGATGGACAAATTTTCTTGAGCGCAGATTTATTTAACTCAGGATTAAGACCAGCTATTAATGTTGGTATTTCTGTTAGTCGTGTTGGAGGAGCCGCTCAGACAAAAGCAATTAAAAAAATTGCTGGAACTTTAAAATTAGAACTCGCCCAGTTTGATGAACTAGCTGCTTTTTCTCAATTTGCATCTGATCTTGATGAAGCAACTCAGCAACAACTTGAACGAGGCAAAAGACTTAGAGAGTTATTAAAGCAACCTCAATTCTCTCCACTGAACCTTGCAGAACAAGTTGCCGTTGTTTATGCAGGAGTTAAAGGTCTTATTGATGAGGTTCCTGTTGAAGATGTTACAAAATTTGCAACTGAACTTAGGGAATACCTGAAGTTAAATAAAGCGGAATTTATAGAAGAGATTCTTAAAGAAAAGAAATTAAATGATGGATTAGAAGCGACACTAAAAGAAGTGATAAATGAAGTTAAATCATCAATGCTCGCCACAGTTTAAATTTATTTAGGAGATACCATGGCAAATCTTAAAGAGATTAGAGATCGAATCGTTTCCGTCAAAAATACAAGAAAAATAACGGAGGCCATGAGACTTGTCGCAGCTGCAAAAGTTAGGAGAGCTCAAGATCAAGTTCTTAAAAGTAGACCTTTTGCAGATAAACTTGCAAGAGTCTTAGAAAATATTCAATCTAGAGTACAATTTGAGGCTGTCGACTCTCCTCTATTATCCAAGAGAGAAGTAAAGAGTATCACCTTGGTTTGCATAACTGCGGATAGAGGTTTATGCGGCGGTTACAACACAAATATTATAAAAAAGGTAGAAATAAGATATTCAGAATTAGTCAAACAAGGTTATCAGCCAAATTTAATTTTGGTAGGGAAGAAAGCTATTGGATATTTTCAAAATAGAAAGGATAGATATGTAATTAAAAGTACTTTCAAAGAACTAGAACAGGTACCCACAGTCAAAGACTCTGAAGGGGTTACAAATGAGATTTTAGCTGAATTTCTCTCGGAAAATTCTGATAGGGTGGAAATTATTTACACGAAATTCATCACTTTAGTTAGCTGCGCCCCTGTTGTTCAAACACTATTGCCACTTGACCCTCAAGGAATTGCCGAGGAAAACGATGAAATTTTTAGGTTGACTACAAAAGATAGCAAGTTACTTGTAGAAAAATCAAATATTGAACAAAATGATTCAGAGAAGTTGCCATCAGATATTGTTTTTGAACAAAGTCCTGATCAACTTTTAGATTCGTTATTACCATTATATTTACAGAATCAGGTACTAAGAGCTCTTCAAGAGTCGGCAGCTTCAGAACTCGCTTGCAGGATGACTGCTATGAATAATGCAAGTGATAATGCTAAAGAATTAGCAAGCACCTTGAATCTAACCTATAACAAAGCCAGACAAGCAGCTATTACACAAGAAATATTAGAAGTTGTAGGAGGTTCAGCAGTTTAGAAATAAGATTTAGGATATGCCTGAATACAATATCAAAGTTCAATTTGAGCAAAAGACTATTAGTTTCTTATGTTCTGAAGATCAAGATATTATTTCAGCGGCAAAAATGAATGGAATAGATTTACCAAGTAGTTGTTGTTCAGGTGTTTGTACTGATTGTGCATCAATGATATTGGAGGGTTCCGTTGATCAAGAAGATGCTATGGGATTAAATGATGATTTGAGGGAAAAAGGCTTTGCACTTTTGTGTGTAGCATACCCCAAGTCAGATTTGAATATTGTTATTGGTAAAGAAGTAGAAGATGATTTATATAATGATCAATTTGGTAAATATCAAAAATGAAATTAAGTTCAGTTGATTATTATTTAGATTGGCCAGTTTCAATAAAATTAAAAAATTTAAGGGAATTCATCATTGCAAATATAGAAAAAAAAGGTGATTTAATTCGATGGTCAATTGTTGATATTCAAAATTATAGTGACTCTTTTGGAACAAAAAAACTTAAAATTAAAGCTGTCTTCGCTAATTAAAAAATATAAATTGAAATATTTCTAATAATGGAAAATTCACCAACAATATTCATCATTCCAACTGGAATTGGTTGTGAAGTAGGAGGTTTTGCTGGGGATGCACTTCCTACCGCTAAATTATTAGCATCTGCAAGTGGATGTTTAATTACTCATCCAAATGTTATGAATGGCGGTACTCTTTCTGAAAAAGACAAAAATATTTTTTATGTTGAGGGCTATAGTTTAGACCGACTTGCTAAAGGAGAAATCGCTTTAAAAAGGGTTAAGCAACAAAAAATTGGAATAATCTTTGATTCAGCCATTGAAAAAGAAATATTAGTAAGACATTTACAAGTCGCTGATGCATGTGTTTCTACTTTAGGGATTAATGTTCATTCTTATGTGATGACAAAAAAACCATTAAACATAGTTATTGATCCTGATTCTTCAAAAATCAGTGGTGGCATAATTGAAAATTCTGATTCTCTAATTGATGCTGGAAAATGTTTAATAAAAAAAGGAGTTACAGCAATAGCAATTGTGGCAAAATTTCCAGATGATTCAGATTCTTTAGAAACAAATATCTATCGAGAGGGGAAAGGGGTTGATCCTATTTCTGGAGTCGAAGCAGTTATAAGTCATTTAATAAGCAAATTTTTAAAAGTTCCCTGTGCTCACGCACCTGCTTTAAATCCAATTGAATTGAATGAAAATTTAGACCCTCGTGCAGCTGCAGAAGAAATAGGATACACATTTTTACCATCAGTATTGATTGGGTTAAGCAATGCACCTGACATTGTTGAATTGCCTGCTAAAAATGAATTAATCTCACTACACCCTGATCAGATTGAATCTATTGTTGTTCCTAATGGGGCACTGGGTGGAGAAGCAGTACTAGCTGGCATTGAAAAAGGTTTAAATATTATCTCTGTAAAAAATCAAAATACATTAAAAGTGACAAATAAGTTTTATGATTATCCCAATCTTTTTGAAGTGGATAATTATTTAGAAGCTGCAGGCATAATTCTTGCTATCAAAAAAGGTATCAACTTAAAGTCAATTAAACGACCTTTAAAAAAAACCCAACAGTGTTCTTATAGAGATTAATAAGATATTGCTATGGGAACTCTCCAGTCACTTCCTAATGATTGACTGCTGAGTTTTAGTATTGGAGGAGCCTGCTTTCTTTTGAATTCCGCTTTTTTTATGAGTGAGATAATTTTTAAAATTAAATCTTTTTCATAACCATCTTCTTCTAGTTGTTGTAAATCTTTTTTCTCTTCGATAATTCCTTTAAGAATATTATCTAAAATAGAATAAGGTGGTAAAGAATCAGTATCTAATTGATCAGGACCTAATTCGGCACTTGGAGCTTTCGTACGTATATTTTCTCCAATTATATTTACATTAGTATCCAACATATATGACTTTCTACGATTAATTGAATCTTCACTATCAAGCCAATTGCATAATTTAAAAACATTAGTTTTATATAAATCCCCAATTACCGATAATCCCCCATTCATATCACCATAAAGTGTGCAATATCCTACGGCCAGCTCTGATTTATTACCCGTTGAGAGTAACAAATGCTTTTCTTGATTTGCTAAAGCCATAAGAAGTGTGCCTCTTATCCTTGACTGAATATTTTGATTTGTTATTTCAGCCATTTCAAAATTTATGGTTTTTATAAATGATTCTTCAAAAGAGGTCATCAAGTTTTCAATTGGAATACTCTTGAAACTTATCTTCAGTCTTTTTGCTAAATCTTTTGCATCACTCATTGAATGAGATGAGCTCCACTTAGATGGCATTGAAACGCAATAAACATTATCACTTCCTAGAGCCGCTGTGGCAATTGCTGAGACAAGTGCTGAATCAATGCCACCGCTTAATCCAATTAAAGCTGTTTTAAATCCGCATTTTTTTGCATAATCTTTAACACCAAGGACTAATGCATCAAAAATTGATGACATTTCAGAGTTTTTAAATTCATTTTTTTCAGGTTTTGTTTGCTCAATTTCCCAGCTGGAGAGTTCTTCAGAAAAAGATTTTAATTGCTTAATTTTTGATCCATTCTTATCAAGAATGAAACTATTTCCATCAAAAATTAAATTATCATTTGCTCCAATCTGGTTGACATAAATCAGCGGTACTTGAAGATATTGTGCGGCAAAGCTGGAAACCTTGGATCTTAGCTCTAACTTTTTCAGAGTATATGGGGAGGCTGATAAATTTACTAAAATATCAACTTTTTTTTTCTTTAAATCAATAATAGGATTTTTTCTATGAATTCCTCTACCTTCTATATCTTTGTTGACCCATAAATCCTCACATATAGTAAAGCCGAGGCGCCAAGTTTTATTTTTTATTTGTTTAATCAATACGGAAACTTTTTCTTCTGATCTAAAGTATCTTTTCTCATCAAAAACTTCATAAGTAGGAAGAATAATTTTACGTGCAATTATTTTCCATTCACCGCCCTCAACCAAAGCAATAGCATTATAAAGATTAGGAAAATAAGAATCATGTATTATCTCAGCGATTCCAACTGAGATACTTAAGTTCCCAAAATTTTTATTCATATCTAAAGCTAATTGATCAAGAATTTGGTATTGATTGTCGATCAAATTTTTCTTTAAAAGTAAGTCATTTGCAGGATATCCCCATAATGACAATTCTGGAGTAAGAACAAAATCAGCAGAAATCGAGTTAGCTTTCGAAGCAATATTAAGTATTTTTTTTGCATTGCCCTCTAAATCTCCAACAACTGGATTTATTTGGGCAAGTAAAAACTTCATTCAACTAATTTGATGGATTCATATAAATTATTCTTCTTAACTATATCTATTAACGACGACGGTAAATTAGAACAATTAAAATTTAATCTAAAATTAGAACTTGAAATGTTTGGAGTTTTGATGGTTGAAATCTTAAATTTAACTTTATAAGTTTCTAACATTTTAAGAGTATTTGATTCCATAGGATATCCCTCTCTCAAAATTATAAAAAAATTTACCTCCAAAATAATTTTATCAAAATTTTTCCAGTAGAAAATATCTTTAATTAAATCACTACCAATAACAAAATCTAAATTATTAAATTTATAAATTTCTTTGCATTTTTTGATTGATTCTATTGCCCATTGGCTACTCATTTTTTGATTAAACAAGATTTTCGGATTATCTAAATCATCAATCAGAGTTTTTAATAAATGGCTACGAATTGAGATATCCTCTATGTGCTTTTTTTTGGGGTTGTTGCTCACATAGCTAATTGTAAAAGCATAAATTTTGGATAATTCTTCAAGAATTTTTTTGTGTCCAATTGTAGGTGGATCAGCACTCGTACCAAATAAAGCAATGCTTTTTTCCATTTAAAGTTTTAAGGTAGAAAACTAATAAAATTATTATTTAAATTTCTTTTTGATAAATAGATATTTAAGTGTTTAAAAATCTCTGGTTCATTAAAATTGATATTTTGAATAATCATATAAGGTTCTATAAAAGAAGCTTTGCTTCTTTTGAATATTTCTTTGGCTGCTAATTTACCAAGGATTTTTGTAGATTGAACTGCTATTGCTGCTTGAATAATTGCTATAGGTCCATATGGTAATAATGATAGCCCGTTAGTGAAAGGTGCGGTTAATAAAATTACTTTCCTAATAAGATTGAAGGATGTATTGACTCCGACTTGAGTGATGCCTAAAAATAAATTATTAATCGATATGTTTTTGAATATTTTTCTTGTAGATTCACCCTTCAAATTTAATCCGTAAATCTTACTTAATTCGCTAATCAATGCAGTATCTAGTGCAAAACTACTTGCAATATCAAATAAAATAAAAGGATTAAGAGCTACCGTTGATGCCTTTATGGTAGAAAATTTACCAATAGTTGACTGAGCTAATTTCTGCCTTCTTTTCAATCTTTGTTCTTTTATCATCAAAAACAATTTGTCAGCTGATTGAAGAGAATTTAGTGTTAAAAATATCTCACCATGTTGATTTATTATTTTTGTCATGTAATTTTTCAGATTATTTTCATAATTAATAATTATGGGAATATTTAAATCTCTTGGAAGCTTAAAATTTATATTTTCTATTATTTCTTTTAATTCAATTTTATTAAAAAGATCGATTTTATTTAAAATTAAAATAATTTTTTTTCCATCTTGAATAAAGGAACTGATTTCGCTTAATTCATTTCTATTTAAATCACCCGATATTATAAATAGAATAAGATCTGAGTGATTTATAGAGGAGTAAACTTTATCTGGGAATTTAATATCGCAGAAATCAAATCCTGGAGAATCTAGTAACTCTACACTGTTGAGTGTTTGATCTTTAAATTTCCATTGTTCAGCTTGTATTTCTCTTGTGGTCCCATTGATAATATCTGTTTTAAATATATCTTTTTTTAATAGAGAATTTAAAACAGAGGATTTTCCTACGCCTGACTTACCATATGCCCCAATTCTTATTTTTTTTTCTTTGAGCCTAAAAAGTTGTTGATTAAAAGAAATTATTTCTCTATTAAAATAACTTTTTTCATAGTTGGTAAGATCAATAGTCTCCCACCAATTTTTTAAAAGTAAATAATTTTTATTAATTTTCAATTGTTTCATGATTTATTTTTCCACCAGCCAGCTAAAACAGATAACACAGCTTCTGCACCAATAATGCCCACGAATCCTCCAAATTCATCTACTACTACTTTCACTCCTTTATGATTCTTGTCAAATCTTGTTAATAATTGATCTGCTTTAATCATTTCGGGAATGTAGTCCACAGGTTCACAAATTTCGGATAATAATTTTTTATTTTCTCCATTAATTAATTCTGCTAGCATTCGCTCACGGGGAACCACCCCCTGTATTTTGTCAACTTTATCTCCTAAAATAACCCACCATGGAGAGTTATCAGCCATTATAAGTTTTGAAATTTCTTCAAGATTCGAAGACCCATCAAGACAAGGTGCGGATACTCTGGGGATCATTAAATCTTTAGCTTTTAAATCGTTTAATTGAAAAACTTTAAATATCATTGCTGCCTCATCATCTTCTATTAAACCTTTTTGGCTTCCAATTTTTGCCATTTGTCTAATTTCTTCTTCATCAGTTAAAATTTCATTTTCTGCGGTAATAACTGGAAATATTTGTTCAATTAGTATTAAGAATGGCCTCATTAAAGTATGCAATATTCTCAAAATAGGAACTGATAATAATGCTATTTGAACTGAGAATCTTGTACCAAGAGCCTTAGGTAGTACTTCTCCTACTAAGACAACTAGTATATAAAAAGCAATTGAAAAAAGGGTTAAGCCAAAACTACTATTAATTACCAATGCTCCATATACACCTAAAATAAGACTCCCAATTATGTTAAATCCATTATTAGTAATAGTAATTACAGTTAATGTCCTTCCGAGATGTTTTCTAAGTTTTAGGAGTTGATTTGCAGAACTTTTTGGTTTTTGCTTAGAGGCTATCTCTAGAATTCGAATTGAATTTACAGCTAAAAAAGCAGCTTCTACTCCCGAACAACATGCTGACCCAATTAAAATGATTATTATTAGAAAAACTAAACCGTAAACACTTGGTTCCATTAAAATAGATTAGATACTTAATCTGTATTAATTCATTCTTCCATTTTTTTTTTAAACACGCCAATACACGATCTATGTTTAAACCTGAAAATAAAGTTTTTGAAGAAAGAAGAGAAATCTTCCTTGATAAATTAAATGGAAAAGCTGCTATTATCCCAGGTGCTAATCTCGTAAAGCATCATGCTGATTGTGAATATCCTTTTAGACAAGATAGTAATTTTTGGTATTTAACCGGTTTCGATGAGCCAGATGCAATCGCTCTATTCTTATCACATAAGCCAAAGGGAGAGAGATTTATTATGTTTGTTGCCCCTAAAGATGTTATAAGCGAAGTCTGGCATGGCTTTAGATGGGGTTTAGAAGGCGCTGAAAAAGAGTTTAATGCTGATAAGGCTCACTCAATAAACGAATTAGGAGATTTACTCCCAGCCTATATAAATGGTTCTGATGAACTTGTTTTTTCTATTGGTAAGTATCCATCAGTCGAGAAAATAATACTGGAAATTTTTTCACAACAACTTGAAAATCGCTCAAGATTAGGAATTGGTGGAAATTCTATAAAATCTCCAGAAATTTATTTAAATGAAATGAGATTAATTAAAAGTGAATTTGAAATTAAGAGAATGAGAGAGGCTATACAAATCTCAGCCGAAGCTCATGAATTAGTTAGAGAATCAATCTCATCAAAGAAAAATGAAAGACAAATTCAAGGTCTTCTAGAGGGATTCTTTCTGGAAAAAGGGGCGAGAGGACCAGCTTATAACTCAATTGTTGCATCAGGAGATAATGCCTGCATTTTGCATTACACCTCAAATAACTCACCTTTGAAGAAAGAAGATTTATTGTTGGTGGATGCTGGCTGCTCACTAATTGATTATTACAATGGAGACATAACTAGGACTATTCCAATAGGTGGTAAATTTTCTAATGAGCAAAAAGTTATTTATGAAATTGTATTGAGTGCGCAGAAAAATGCTATTAAAAGTGCAGTAAAGGGATCGAATTCTAGTGCTGTTCATAATGTTGCATTAACAATTCTTATAGAAGGGTTAAAAGAAATTGGGTTATTGTCGGGCAGCACTGAGGAAATAATTGAGAATCAATCTTATAAACATCTTTACATGCATAGAACCGGCCATTGGCTTGGCTTAGATGTTCATGATGTTGGAGCATACAGAATGGGGGACTATGAAGTGCCATTACAGAATGGAATGATTCTTACGGTAGAACCTGGGATCTATATAAGTGATAGGATTCCAGTCCCTGAGGGACAACCCACTATAGATGAGAAATGGAAGGGCATAGGGATAAGAATAGAAGATGATGTCTTGGTTGCAGATACAAATCCAGAAGTTTTAAGTATTGCTGCACTTAAAGAAATTTCCGATTTAGAATTTTAAAAGTTGACTTATCTAATCAATAGATTTATTTTTATTAGGTTTAAAGATAAAAAATGAATAAGTCAGATTCATATGATTCGAAACTCTCTGAAGCGAGAGGCTTAGCAAGTCAGCTTGGCATGTTCGCAGAAGAAAACGATATCCCTAAAGATCTTTGGGATTCATTGGAGGCTACTATTTATGATTTTTATGAAGTATCTCATGACAGATAAAAATACTATTTAGAAGTTATCAATAACTAAAATCAAGAAATTTTGAATAAATCAATCAAAATGTGACCATAAACTGATAAATTATTTATTAAACATAAATAACTGAATGACCTCATCAGATAAGTTAAATCAAAATTCAACTGAAAAAAAGGAAAAAAACAGTAATTCTCAAAACTCTAAAAATTCTTCTCCTAATTCAGGAATGATGGTTGCCACAGCTGTATTAGCAGCTGCCACAATTGATGAAGATGGGGTACCTACTGGTTATACCCCTAAACCTGATGAAGGAAGGTTCATAATTAAAGTATTGTGGTTACCTGATAATGTAGCTTTAGCAGTGGATCAAATAGTAGGTGGAGGACCAAGCCCTCTTACTGCTTATTATTTTTGGCCAAGAGATGATGCTTGGGAAAAATTAAAAAGTGAACTTGAGAATAAAGGTTGGATTACAGATAACGAGAGAGTAGAGATATTGAATAAGGCTACTGAAGTTATAAATTATTGGCAAGAAGAGGGTAAAACAAAAAAATTAGAAGAAGCCAAATTAAAGTTTCCCGAAGTAACTTTTTGTGGAACAGCTTAAATATTAGTTCTTTGCTGCTTGAATCCTAGCCTCAGCCTTTGAAGCCTCTTTCAATGCTTTAATTTTCTCTGGGTTTTTTTCATTTTCAGAAAATTTGCTGATTGCTAATTTTGCTTCTTTAAGATCTTGTTCAGCATTTTGAACATTAATTTCAGAACCAATTTCAGCATTATTTACTAAAACTATAACTTCATCTGATTCAATTTCAGCGAAGCCACCCATAAGAGCTATCGATTTCCACTGGGAATTCATTCTTAGCCTCAAAACGCCAATATCTATAGCAGTTACTAAAGAGATATGTCCTGGTAGTATACCAAGTTGACCAGTAGTACTAGGAAGGATTACTTCTTCAGCTTCGCCTTGATAAACGTTTTTATTTGGAGCTAAAACTTTTAGAGAAATTGCCATTAATTTAAGATTATTGAAGGTTTAATATATTATTTAATTTTTTTTTATTTTTCTGATTTTATTTTTTCAGCCTTTGCTTTAACTTCATCAATATTACCAACTAAGTAAAATGCCTGCTCTGGTAAATCATCCAATTCACCTGACAAAATCATATTAAAACCAGCAATGGTATCTTCTAATTTTACATATTTACCAGACATTCCTGTAAATATTTCTGCTACGAAGAAAGGTTGTGACAGGAATTTTTCAATTTTTCTTGCCCTGTCGACTGTTAATCTATCTTCTTCAGAAAGCTCATCTAAACCAAGAATTGCGATAATATCTTGAAGCTCTTTGTATCTTTGTAAAGTTGATTGAACTGCTCTGGCTGTTTTGTAATGCTCATCGCCAACAACCGATGGTTGTAGCATAGTGCTCGTTGAGTCTAATGGATCAACTGCTGGATAAATTCCCTTAGCCGCCAGAGCTCTAGCAAGCACGGTAGTAGCATCTAGATGGGCAAAGGTTGTAGCTGGAGCAGGGTCTGTGAGGTCATCAGCAGGTACGTAAACAGCCTGAATAGATGTTATTGATCCTTCTAATGTAGATGTAATTCTTTCTTGCAATTCACCAACATCAGTTCCTAGAGTCGGTTGGTATCCAACAGCTGAAGGCATTCTTCCAAGTAATGCAGATACTTCAGAACCAGCTTGAACGAATCTAAAAATGTTATCAACAAAAAGTAGAACGTCTTGTTTATTCACATCTCTAAAATGCTCTGCCATTGTAAGTGCTGATAAGCCTACTCTCATTCTTGCCCCAGGTGGCTCATTCATCTGTCCAAAACACAAGGCAACTTTCGATTGAGTTAAATCATCCGCATTGATAACTCCCGATTCTTTAAATTCTTCATATAAATCGTTGCCTTCTCTCGTTCTTTCCCCTACGCCACCAAAAACAGAAACTCCACCATGCTCTTTTGCGATGTTATTAATTAATTCTTGAATAAGAACTGTCTTCCCAACACCAGCACCTCCGAATAATCCAACTTTTCCTCCTTGTCTGTAAGGAGCTAAAAGGTCGATAACTTTAATACCAGTTTCAAACACTTTTGGCTTGGTCTCCAGGTCAGTTAACTTTGGCGCAGATCTATGAATTGGAGCAGTATCTTTTGTATTAACTGGACCTTGTTCATCTACTGGTTCTCCCAAAACATTAAATATTCTTCCTAAAGTTGCTTCTCCTACTGGTACAGATATTGGGGCTCCTGTATCGACTGCCTCCATACCTCTTACAAGGCCGTCTGTGCCACTCATTGCCACTGCTCTTACTCTATGGTCGCCTAGGAGCTGTTGGACTTCTGCAGTGAGTGCTATGTCTTGTCCAGCGGGATTTTTAGCTTCAATTCTTAGAGCATTAAGTATTTTGGGCAATTTCCCAGCTGGAAATTCTACATCTAAAACTGGGCCAATTACCTGACGTACTACGCCTTTTGTTTGTGAGGAAGTTGATGGAGTTGCTACCATTTTTTATTGATTGGTGATGAATAGCTGATTTAAACAGCTCATAATCCGAAAATACTACCACCTCATGGGTATATTCGTTAAATGGGTTCGGCCACCCGCACAGTTTAAGTATGGTTTAATTGCCGCTTTGCAGATTATGTTGTTGATGATACGGATGGAGATTTTCTCTTTCCATTTTATGACGCAAAGCGTCTCAATCATGATCCTCCATTAATCTATGGCAGCTGTTTCACTTACAGTCTCTACAGTAAAACCACTGGGAGATAGAATATTCATTAAAGTTTCCGCATCTGAGGAAAAAACTGCTGGGGGCATTCTTTTGCCTGATTCAGCTAAAGAAAAACCGCAGGTTGGAGAAGTTGCTCAGGTGGGTCCTGGCAAACTTAATGACGATGGTTCTCGACAAACTCCTGAAGTGAGTATTGGCGATAAAGTTTTGTACAGCAAATATGCTGGCACAGACATTAAATTGGGAGGAGATGAATATGTCTTGCTCTCAGAAAAGGATATTTTAGCTGTAGTTAGCTAAAATATTTGTTTCAAAAATTATTAAAACTTATTATTAAATCACTGCCTAAACATGGCTAAAAGAATTATTTACAATGAGCAAGCTCGTAGAGCGCTCGAGAGAGGAATTGATATCCTTGCTGAGTCTGTGGCTGTAACGCTTGGACCAAAAGGAAGAAATGTTGTACTAGAGAAAAAATTTGGTGCTCCACAAATTATCAATGATGGTGTCACAATCGCTAAAGAGATCGAATTAGAGGACCACATTGAAAACACAGGGGTTGCTTTAATTAGACAAGCTGCTTCAAAAACTAATGATGCAGCTGGTGATGGCACCACAACAGCCACTGTTTTAGCTCATGCAATGGTTAAAGCAGGGTTGAGAAACGTTGCTGCAGGAGCTAATGCAATTACCTTGAAAAAAGGAATTGATAAAGCGACTGAATTTCTGGTTGGTAAAATTCAAGAGAATTCCAAACCTATTAGTGATAGTAATGCTATAGCTCAATGTGGAACTATCGCGGCTGGAAACGATGAAGAAGTTGGTCAAATGATTGCCAATGCTATGGATAAAGTTGGCAAAGAAGGTGTTATCTCCTTAGAAGAAGGAAAATCAATGACTACTGAATTAGAAGTTACTGAGGGGATGCGCTTTGATAAAGGCTATATCTCACCATATTTTGCAACAGACACAGAGAGAATGGAGGCTGTTTTAGATGAACCATATATCCTTCTGACTGATAAAAAAATTGCTTTGGTGCAAGATTTAGTTCCCGTCTTGGAACAAATAGCTAAAACTGGTAAACCACTAGTCATTATTGCGGAAGATATTGAAAAAGAGGCTTTAGCAACTCTTGTTGTTAATAGACTACGAGGCGTATTAAATGTTGCTGCAGTAAAAGCCCCTGGATTTGGTGATAGAAGAAAAGCCATGCTCGAAGATATGGCCGTTTTAACCAATGGACAACTTATTACTGAGGATGCAGGCTTGAAATTAGAGAGTGCTACTTTAGATATGCTCGGAACTGGTAGAAGAATAACTATCAATAAAGAGACTACAACCATTGTAGCTGAAGGTAATGAGCAAGCAGTTAAAGCCAGATGCGATCAAATTAAGAAGCAAATGGATGAAACAGATTCCTCCTATGATAAAGAAAAGCTTCAAGAACGTCTGGCTAAATTAGCTGGAGGTGTAGCAGTTATTAAGGTTGGGGCTGCTACTGAAACTGAGATGAAGGATAAAAAGCTTCGTCTTGAGGACGCTATTAATGCAACAAAAGCAGCTGTTGAAGAAGGAATTGTACCTGGAGGAGGAACAACTCTCGCCCACTTATCTCCTATTCTAAAAGAATGGGCTGATAAAAATTTAGAAGGAGAGGAATTAATTGGAGCTAACATTGTTGAAGCTTCACTTACTGCTCCTCTTATGAGAATTGCTGAGAATGCAGGTTCTAATGGAGCTGTGATTGCTGAAAATGTAAAGACTAAACCATTTAATGATGGATTCAACGCTGCTACCGGAGAATATGTAGATATGTCCTCTGCTGGTATAGTTGATCCTGCAAAAGTTACTCGTTCAGGATTACAAAATGCAGCTTCAATAGCAGGAATGGTTCTAACCACCGAATGTATAGTTGCAGATTTACCTGAGAAAAAAGATTCAGCTGCTCCAGCAGGCGGTCCTGGTATGGGCGGTGACTTCGATTATTAACTTAACAGTAGTTTTTAATAAATTTTTACAAGGGATCATTCAAAATGGTCCCTTTTTTTAATCATCTTTTATGAAATCCAACCAGCGCTAAGAATAATTGCGAGAGACAAAAATATCACTAAAAAAGTCCAAGTTATTTTGTTTAAAGAGGCTTCTGCACTACTGGCACTGTTGAACATAGAGCTTCCACTGGCGGCTATTCCTCCCATTCCATCACCCTTGGGACTATGAAGTAACACTAAGAGAATGAGAAGAACTCCAGAAGATACCCAAATCCAACTAATAATTTGAATCATTGTTTAAAAACTTTTATTAACTTTAAACGTGTTGAACGACTTTATTATAACCCTTTAATTCAATTTCTTGAATAAGCGATTTGCCTGTCATTTCTGTTGGTATTGGGAGGTTTAATAATTGCAATAAAGTGGGAGCAATATCAGCCAAGCCCGCGTTTTCTCTTAAATTAATTTCATTTCCCATATTTGGTATTTTTCTTTTTTCACCTTCAATCAAAATTAATGGAACTTTATTTATTGTGTGCGCTGTCCATGGTTCTCCTTCAGATCCTTTCATTACCTCTGCGTTACCATGATCAGCCGTAATAACAATACTTCCGCCCATTTCTCCAGTAGCATTAACTATTTGACCTACACATTTATCTACTTTTTCTATAGCTTTGATTGTTGCATCCATGTTGCCTGTATGACCAACCATATCAGGGTTGGCAAAATTGATTACAACAAACGCATAATTCCCGCTTTTAATTGCTTTAGAGCAACTAAGAGTTAATTCCTCCGCAGACATTTCGGGTTCCATATCATAAGTTGCGACTCTTGGAGATGGAATCAAATGTCTCTCTTCTCCAGGTAAAGGTATTTCCACTCCTCCATTGAAAAAATATGTTACGTGAGGATATTTTTCAGTTTCTGCGGTTCTGTATTGTTTAAGTCCGTTTTCTGAGACTATTTGCCCTATAAAATTATTGAGGGATTCAGGAGGAAATGCAACTTTAACGGGAAAGTTCGGATCATATTGAGTAAAAGTAACAAAATCTAGATTTGGATAATTTTTTCTTTCAAAGTCTGAGAATTCTTTTACCGAAAGTGATTTGACTATTTGTCTTGCTCTGTCTGGACGAAAGTTAAAGCAGATCAAACTATCTCCATCTTTAAAATAGTTTTCCGACAATCTTATGGGCTCTATAAATTCATCGGTTATGTTTTTTGCATAACTTTTTTCTATATAATCCTTGGGAGAAATATTTGTTATTTGAATATCTGGATCAGTCAAATTAGAATATGCTTTTTCTGTTCTATCCCATAAAAGATTCCTGTCCATTATCCAGTATCTTCCGCATATGGAAGCTATTTCGCCTACGTTAAATTTTTTTATACATGATTCTATTTGATTTAGATATTTTGAGGCACTTTTTGCAGGAGTGTCTCTTCCATCAGTAATAATATGAATTGCAACTTTTTTTAGTTTATTATCAGATGCCCATTTTATTAAACCTAATAAATGATCTATATGACTATGAACTCCTCCATCGGAACATAATCCGGTGATATGCAAAGTAGAATTATTTTTCTTTAATGAATCAGCCATCTCTTTTAACTCATTTATCAAGCCTAATTGATTATTTTTTACAATATTTGAAATCCTTACAAGTTCTTGTTGTATTATTCTTCCCGAACCAATGGTAAGGTGCCCTACCTCTGAATTGCCCATCTGACCATCTGGGAGACCAACATCAGATCCACTAGCACTTATAAGGGTGTGGGGGTAAGCATGCCACAAAGAATCCATGATTGGCGTACTGGCACTTTTTATGGCATTATCTGATTTTTCTTTTCGATATCCCCATCCATCTAGGATCGCAAGAACTACAGGGCTCTGAGGAACACTTAATCTTTTTATATTTTTGCTGCTAATCTTTGACATATTTAGATCAAATTCACTGTTAACTGATCCAACCTTAAATTTAGCTTCAAACGTTACTCTTTAACAATTTATATTTAACATAGTTAGCTTTTGCTAATTTATGAAAATATTAGATTAATTTCATTTCTTGATAAATCATGTCCAAGAAAACAAAAAAGATCGTCATACTAACTGAAGTTGAGCTTAGAAAAACTATTTCGCGTTTAACTTGCGAGGTTATCGAAAAAGTAAAAAAACTGGATAACCTTCTATTGGTTGGCATCCCGACTAGAGGAATTGAGCTGACCGAAGTTCTAGAAAAGGAATTATTCTCTAGAACAGGTTTAAGAGTTAGAAAAGGAACAATTGATCCAACTTTTTATAGAGATGACCAAAATAGAGTTGGAACTCGTTTAATACAAGCTGCAGATATTCCAACTCCTATTGAGAAACAAGAAATTCTTCTAATAGATGATGTAATTTACACAGGTAGAACAATTAGAGCTGCAATGGATGCTTTATATTCATGGGGTAGACCTCGAAGAGTGATGTTATTAGTAATGATAGATAGAGGTCATAGAGAACTACCTATTCAACCAGATTTTTGTGGTAAAAAGGTTCCAACTAGTAAAATTGAGAGTGTTAGTTTACGTTTAAATAATATTGATAATGAAGAGGGAGTTTTCCTTGAATAGCTATTTTTCAGAAGATATTTCCTAAATTATATTCTCCAAAAAATTCGTCTTTAATATCAAAACATTTAACTAATAAATCAGCATTTTTTGTAATTTTAAAAAAAAGTTTTAAGGTGTCTTTTCCAATATTGGATCTATTTTTTAATACTATTTTGAGTGGTTTTTTGTCCCATTTTATAATTTCCTCTTCATTTTGAATTTCTGATAACTTTGGTAATCCATTTTCAAAAATAACATCATATGCTCTTTCTTTTTGTGTCTCTCCAATTATTATTTCGAATATTTCCTGATTCTTTTTACTGGCCTGAAGTATAAGTTTAAAGGGTGTCTCTGTTGGCCATGTTTGACCTCTACAAAAAATTGGATGCCAAAAGTGTTTTTGCTCTCTTTTATTAAATAATCTTATAGATAATCCTTTGTTTAATATGTCTTTAATTTTTACCCCCGGGGTCATTGCTAAAGCTCCCAAAGCTATAGTTTCAATAGGGGGTGGGGACTTTATTTCGACTTTTGGAATTTTTTTTGTTATCCATTCTTTAATCAATGGTATTTGAGTTCCTCCACCAACCAAAACGATTGCATTTAACTCGTCAACCGTGCAAAATTTACCTCTTGCTTGATTTAACAAATCTTTTAGTAAAGAATTAAGGTGATTAAGAAGATTATTGTCATTGAGTATTTTCTCAAATATTTCTTTACTTAGGTAAAATTCATCCTCTTTATTTTGTTCAGTAAATAATTTTATTGGATATTTATTTTCATATTTGATTACTGATGAGCTGAGTTTACATTTTATTTTTTCCGCCTTTGAAAGATTATTTATAAAGTTATTACCTGGAATAAAATTATCAACTATCCATTGATCAATATCTTTCCCACCAATTTTTGAGCCTGTTTTTGCAATTATTTCAGCACACCTTATTTTTTGTTTTGAAATTGAGCTTACATCATTTCCTTTAAATTTTAATAGTTCAGCTATTGGACCAGATTTTCCTTCTCCTCCTTCTATTTTGACTATATTCATATCGACTGTACTTCCTCCAATATCTAACGTCATAATTTTTGAGCCAAATGGTACATTTATTCCAAAACTTGCAGCAGTAGGCTCATCTACAAGGGCTATTTCATCTACAGATATTTTCTCGCAAAGCTTTACTAACCATTCTCTATACCCCTTATATGTATCTATAGGAGCAGTTAAAACAAGTCTCCTGATATTATATTTTTGTGGAATGTTTGCCCACAAAATTTGAAAAAATTTTTCGCCACATTCGTTAGGTTTTAAAATATTTTTCTGGCTAACTTTTTCAACAGAATTTCCAATTAATCTTTTAAAGTTCGAATGAAAAAATATATCAGAATTTGAGTTATCCCTCATCTTTAGAGCACTAATACCAATTTTGGGAATCTTTGAAGGTTCTTCGAACCAAACTGCTGAAGGAATAACTCCTGGAGATGATGAAATATTTGGTATTTCAACTAAAATAGAATTTATTTCTCTTTGATCTTGAAAAGCTACAACGGTATTAGTGTTCCCTAAATCAATAGCAAGTGTTCCAGATAAACTTTCTTCCATATGAAATTATTTAAATCAATTAAGTTCTTTTTGTAATTTATGTTTTGAAACGGTCGAATAAACTGTAAAGTATATACTATAGTAATAATTTTTTCTTAATGAACATATCTAATAATGCAGGTATAGACCCACATGATCTTGCGAAGAGAGGTGAGAGCTTGATAAGACAATCAACTAATAGATATTTAACTACAGTAAAAATTGCTTTCAGAGCTAAACAAAGACGTTTTGATGATTTTGATGGCTTATTAGAGGAGTCAACTATTAAACCCGTTCAGAGGTCAATTATTGAACTAAGCGATGAACAAGATCAACCAGATTTACTTCCAGGCTAATTTTGGTAAAAGACCAAAAAGGATGGAGATTACTTAGAGATTTTAAAAAAGGTAAATTTTGCTTTTTGATTGGTGTTGATAAATGGTCAATCGAGTTACAAAAAAGTGAATTCTATTCACTTTACCTTCTACTTTTAAATATCCATGAACAATTTTTGGTTATCAAGGATCAACTAATGGATGAAGAATCTATTACTTTAGAATTAGAACAGTTACCTTGGTATATTCAGTTAGAGGGAAAAAAGAATGAATGGAGTTTAAGGTTTGTTTTTGAAAGCCAAGACCAAACTAGATCCTTTGAAATGTATTGGCCGATACCAATAGCACAAAATTTATTTTATGAAATAAAAAACATGTGGGAATCAATGGATTAAAAGATAAATAAAATTGGAAATTTTAGAAAATATTTCCCCCTTCAAAAAAAAATTTTTCACAACTTTTCCACAGCATTATTTAAAAAAATATCTGTTAATCTAAAGCATGTGGAAAACTTCTGATTTTAAATAAATCTTTATATTTAAGTAAGATCTAATTATGCAAAATTAATTTCCATGACTACTCTCTTTGCGACTGAATTCTCATTATTCTATAACATGAGACTGTCTCTTAATAATGCTTGTTGACGATTAAGTAATTTTGGAGAAAACTACATTTTGTAGAGTTAAATTTCAAAAAGTTTTTTTCAATATGGAAGAGTTAAATTACGAAGAAAATTCAAAAGTTTTAAATCATGAAGATGAAGTAATAAGTTTCAAATGTGAACTTCAAGAAAATCTTCAAAAGGCTATGAAAGAATTCGTTGAGGAGCATCCTAACTGGGATCAATACAGAATACTACAAGCTGCTATTGCAGGATTTTTGATGCAAAAAGGATTTCAAAATAGGGATTTAACGAGACTCTATATTGGCAATATGTTTTCAATGAATTTTAAGGATTAAAAATTTTTTTCAAATTTTTTCTAGTAGTATTTTTGCAATATCATTTCTGACAGGTAATATAGATAACCTATTTCCTTTTTTTACGACTAGTAACTCATCCTCATTAAATAAAATCTTTAATTCAGGTAAACTTAAAATCTTTTTTGACTTAGAAATGTATTTTACTTTTACACAATCCCATCTCGGGTTATCAGGTTTAGATTTTGAATCAAAATATTTTGAATTTTTATCAAATTGAGTAGGATCAACAATATTTAGATCTATTACCTCCATAAGTCCCACAATACCTGGGGGTTTACAATTCGAATGATAGAAAAAAACTTTATCTCCTTTATTCATTTTTCTCATAAAATTTCGAGCCTGATAATTTCTTATTCCATCCCATAAAGTTACACCGTCATTTTTTAAAGTATCTATGCTATAGGCATCAGGCTCACTTTTCATTAGCCAGTAGCTAGGTTCCTGTTGTGGCATGGGATCTCGAGGAATATATAGGGTTTGAATAAAGTGTGAATAACTTTGTAATTTAGATTTATTATCCATCAAAGTTCCTATTTAGGAAAGTGATGGGTGGTATGGGGTAATTAATTCTCTAAAAAATATTGTTTTTATCACTTAAGTCATAAAATAAATATTTAAAAACAAAAACAGAAATGATTTTCATTTTCATATTGGTGTAAATTTTATACATCAGGTTGTATTTTTTTATGAGTCAAGTTTGTTTGATATCAGGTTCGCCTGGATGCGGCAAGACAAATTGGATACTGGATACTTTTAAGAATTATTCTGGTAATTGTGGTTACTTACGTCTTGGAGGATATTCAGAAATTAATTTAGAGCAAGCTATAAATTCAAAAATTGATTTTGCTTTTTTGAAAGATCAAATTCCTAACTTATTAGACTTATCTATTTCAAACTCAATATCAGAGAAAGATAAAGAAAATATTTTAATTATTATTGAATTTCCACAATTTTTTATACCTAAATCTCAAGGTATTAATGGGGTTGATCTGAGAATTATCAATGAACTTGAAAAATATAATCTCCAGCCAAATAGATATCTCCATTTTGGTAGAGATCCAGAATTATCAATTAAAGATACTTTAGATTTTAGAGCAATTGAATCAATAAGCCTTGATCTTAAAAAGCATATTTGGGATCCTGCAAGCTTGAATACTTTTTGGTTTGAATTAGTTAATGGTGCTTATGGGGATGTATATAGAGCAAAAGCATTAATGAACTTGCCGGATGGGCGTTACATCTTGTTTAACTGGATATTCAGTCAGCAAGGCTCTCAATACCAAACATTAAACCAAGTTGCCCCTCTTAATGGAAGACCAGAAAGATGTTCT
>QCHG01000017.1 GCA_003278045.1 Prochlorococcus sp. AG-402-A04
TTTTTGAAAATAGCTGTTCAGAGTTAATTAATCAATAAGAATGAATACTAAAAATAAAAAATTAAAAATAGCAATTGCTGGACTAGGGTTTGGGAAAAAAGTTCATTTAGAGGCATTAAAAGAGTCTGATCACTTAACTCCTGTAGCAATTTATCATTACGAGAAAAAGCAAAAATTGATATTAGAAAAAGAAACGGGCTTAGATTTTTTTTATAATTGGGAAGACTTAGTTAAATCTCCAAAAATTGATGGAATTATTATTGCCACCCCTCCTGAATCAAGATTTAAGTTAGCAAAACAAGCTCTTGAGAATAATAAAAATTTGCTCCTAGAAAAACCGGTTTCAATATCCTCCTCAGAAATTGAAGAGCTTCAGAGAATATCTTTGATTAATAATTTAAGCGTATGTGTTGATTTTGAATATAGAGCAGTACCTCTTTTCCTTCAGACAAAAAAACTTATTGATGAAAATATCTTAGGAGATATATATTTAGTCAAATTAGATTGGTTAATGGGCAGTAGATCCGACCCCAAAAGATCCTGGAATTGGTATTCATTGGAAGAAAAAGGTGGAGGAGTTATTGGCGCTTTAGGTACTCATGCATTCGATATGTTGAATTGGTTTTTTGGAGAAGCAATAAACGTGTCTGGCAAGTTAGCAACATCAATAAAAAAAAGACCTTTACCTAATTCATTTGATTTAAATGATGTTACGAGTGAAGATGTATGTTTAGCCAATATAGAAATATCAAACTACAGCTCAAATCTTATTCCATGTCAGGTATCTTTATCATCAATTTCTAAAAATGGTAGAGGATTTAGTTTAGAAATATATGGAAGCGAAGGTTCACTAATTCTTAAAAGCGAAAACCAAAAAGATTATGTACATGGTTTTAATTTGAAATATTCAAACAACGAAAATAAAATACAAAATCTAACTGCAGATTCAAGTTTTAATTTTGAAAAAACATGGACTGATGGGAGAATAGCTCCAGTTTTGAGAATTCACAATTTATGGGCTCAGAGTATAATTAATGGAACACCTGTAGTCCCAGGCTTATGCGAGGGACTTGCTAGTCATAAAGTTTGCGAAGCCATAAGAGAATCTTCCAAAAGTGGATTAAGTATCAAAATTTAAGGCTATACATTCATAAGTAGCAATTATCACCCGATAAAGTATTGGATTGATTTTATTTTTTGTTCATATTCTGGAAAAATCAATTGAACTGAATTATTAAAGAATGGCTTTAAATTATTACAAAAATGAGCTTAAAGAAAATGCTCAATTACTAGCTTCTAAAGGAAAAGGAATATTAGCGGTAGATGAATCCACGAAAACAGTAGGAAAAAGACTCGCTGGAATTGGCGTTGAGAATACTGAAGACAATAGGAAGGCATATAGAGGAATGCTTTTTACTACAGAAGGTCTTGGCAAATATATAAGTGGAGCAATCCTCTTCGAAGAAACTCTTTATCAGAATCACCAAGATGGCGAGTCAATGGTTAAGAAACTAAATGATTTAGGTATTATTCCAGGTATAAAGGTCGATAAAGGCCTAAATCCACTTCCAGGAGGAGGAGATGTAGAAACTTTTTGCTCTGGCCTAGATGGGTTAGTTGAAAGAGCCGCAAAATATTATGAACAAGGGGCCAGATTTGCAAAGTGGAGAGCAGTTCTGCAAATTACAAATGATGGTTGTCCTTCAAAACTATCAATTCAAGAGAATGCTTGGGGATTAGCAAGGTATGCAAGATCAGTACAAGAATCTGGGTTAGTACCAATTATTGAGCCTGAAATCTTAATGGACGGCGACCATACTATTGAAAAAACTGCTGAAGTTCAAGAAGAGGTAATAAAGCAGGTTTATATTGCTTGTCAAGCAAATGGAGTTTTTCTAGAAGGCACTCTATTAAAACCTTCTATGACTGTTAATGGAGCGGATTGTCCAACAAAGGCTGATCCTATGAAGGTTGCTGAAATGACAATTAGAACTATGGAAAGATGCGTTCCTGCATCTGTTCCTGGAATAGTTTTCTTATCAGGAGGGTTAAGCGAAGAAGCTGCTTCTGTTTATCTAAATAATATGAACACTCTTTACAGAAAAGCTTTATGGAATGTTTCATTCTCCTATGGAAGAGCATTACAGCACTCATGCTTAAAGGCGTGGAAAGGAAATAACGTTGAAGGAGGTCAAAAAGCATTAATAGCAAGAGCTCAAGCAAACTCTGAAGCTTCAAAAGGTGCCTATGTAGCAGGATCTCAACCTTCATCTGATGAGCAATTGTTTGTGGCAGGCTACACTTATTAACTAAAAAATCCTAAAAATGTACTCTGGGTCATAAAATAAGTTTCTTTAATTTAGTATTTTGTATATCTAATGACGTGACATTTGATACCTCTTTATACTAAACTCTCGGAAACATATGCTTTATATAGCATTTACTTTATTTTAATTATGGCCCTCGTTCCACTAAGACTACTTTTAGATCACGCTGCTGAGAATGGTTACGGTATTCCAGCTTTCAATGTTAATAACCTTGAACAAGTTCAAGCAATCATGGAAGCAGCATATGAAACTGATAGTCCTGTAATCCTCCAAGCTTCAAGAGGGGCAAGAAATTATGCAGGTGAAATTTTCCTACGTCATCTAATCCTTGCTGCGACAGAAACATATCCTAATATTCCAGTAGTAATGCACCAAGACCATGGTAATGAGCCATCAACATGTTATTCAGCAGCAATAAATGGTTTCACATCAGTAATGATGGATGGTTCTCTAGAAGCAGATGCAAAAACTCCCGCTAGTTACGAATATAATGTTGCAGTTACTAAAAAAGTAGTAGATTTTGCTCATTCAGTTGGAGTTAGTGTTGAAGGAGAGTTGGGTTGTTTAGGTTCATTAGAAACAGGAAAAGGTGAGGCAGAAGATGGTCATGGATTTGAAGGTGAACTTTCTACAGATATGCTTTTGACTGATCCTGAAGAAGCAGCAGATTTTGTTGCGAAAACAAAAGTCGATGCTTTAGCTATTGCTATAGGTACAAGTCATGGTGCTTATAAATTCACAAGGAAACCAACAGGAGAAGTTCTTGCAATTAGCAGAATTGCTGAAATTCACAAAGCACTTCCAAATACTCATCTTGTAATGCATGGATCTAGTTCAGTTCCTCAGGAATGGTTAGACATTATTAACAAATATGGTGGTGAAATTCCTCAAACATACGGTGTTCCTGTTGAAGAAATTCAAGAGGGAATAAGAAATGGAGTCAGGAAAGTCAACATTGATACTGATAACAGACTTGCTTTCACTGCCGCGGTTAGAGAAGCAGCATTTGCTGATAAGGCAAACTTCGACCCAAGACATTTCAACAAGCCTGCTAGAAAATATATGAAGCAAGTTTGTCTCGATAGATACAAGCAGTTCTGGTGTGAAGGTCAAGCAAGCAAGATCAAACAAAACAGCACTAATTATTTTGCTGATCTTTACGCAAAAGGTGATTTGGATCCAAAAGTAAAAGCTACTGTTTAATTTCTTCCCAAATTAAAAAAAGACCTCCAAAATTTGGGGTCTTTTTTTTATTTCAATATTAAAGATTTTAATGTAAAGAGACCATCAGTCCCACCAATTATCTCGTCGCATGCTCTCTCTGGATGAGGCATTAAACCTAGAACATTTCCCTTTTCATTAGTTATGCCTGCGATATCGAATGAGGATCCATTGGGATTATTTTTATATCTCAAAGCGATCAATTCATTATCTACAAGTTTCTTTAAAGTATCAGAATCACAATGATATCTTCCTTCCCCATGCGCTATTGGCAACTTAATTGTTTGTTTTTCATCTACATTATTAAACCAACCTCCTTTTGAAGAAACGATGTCCAGTTCAACGTCATCACAGATAAAATTAAGATTTTTATTTGCAACAAGAGCACCAGGCAAAAACCCTGATTCTGTCAAAATTTGAAACCCATTACAAATTCCTAAAACTCTTTTGCCGCTTTTTACAAACTCATCCAAAGCATTTATTAATGGAGAGAATCTCGCAATTGCTCCGCATCTTAAATAATCACCATAGCTAAATCCTCCGGGTAAAACTATTGCATCTACATCACTTAAATCTGAAGACTCATGCCACAAGTATTTTGTTCTTATGTCTAAACAACCTTCCAATGCCCATGAAACATCACGATCACAATTAGAACCAGGGAAGACAACAACTCCTACAGTAAAATTATCCATCTTATAATTTTTCTAGTGAATACTCATAATCTTCAATAACAGTATTTGCGAATAACCTATCACACAATAAATCAATTTTTTCTCTTACTTCCTTTTCACCATTACCTTCTATTTTTACCTCAATCATTTTTCCTATACGTAGTGATTTAATTCCCTCGGCTCCAAGTTTTATAGAAGCAGATTTGGTAGCTTCCCCTGCTGGATCTAAAACTGAGGGTCTTAGTCTTACAAAAACTTTTACAGCAAATTGGTCCAATTAAAAATTAATTTCTATTAGAAGATTAGTTTAAATTTTTATAAAAAGTACTATTGATTAATAAACAAATATTTTTACCTTTAGGTTTTCTGAGTTATTAAATGTTTATAAAGCCTCTACCAAAACAAACTAAGCAAGTTCTTCTTAAATTTTCATGAGTTTTGAAATTTCCTGCCCCTCCACATTTTGAACATTTTATTTTATCAATTGATGTAACGTCGTCAGAGATTATTTGTTTTAAAGCAATTTTTGAATTTTCCATATTGGGCTGTCTACTGTAGTAAGTATCCCGACAGCTAACTATAAAGTCAAATTGCTATTTTTGGATCACTTAAAACCTTAAATTTCTCTTTAATTTTTCTATTGAAAGTTTTTATAGATTTTTCATCAAAGGAAATTATTACTAATTCAAGCCCAGCATTATCATTTGGTCTCCAACAATTGTCTGGAGCTTCTTCAAACCAAGTATTAATTTTCTTTCCAACAATTTGTATTTGTAAAGGCAATGATTTGTTTGGTATCCAAATACGTCCTTTTATTCGAAGAATGTTTAATTCATCCAAGATTTTTGACATCTCTTTTTCAAAGTCATTTTTTTCAAGGAAATAATTTAATTTAATTGAATCTGATACAAGCTCAACATGATTATGATCATGTTCTTCCGTTAAAAATTCTTTATAAGTCTCTTTTTTAAAATTAAAATCTAGTATGTAATTTAAATCAATTTTGCCATTCTTGGATTTAATGACTGGTGTAGATGAGTTTAAACTTCCTTGGATTTTATTTTTTACAACATCAAACTGATAATCATTTAAGATATCCGATCTAGAGACTAAAACGATATCAGAGACTTCAAGTTGTTCCTCAAAAAGTTCTTCAATAGAGGCATTGTGATCAATTTTATCTGTATCATTATATTGTTTTGTTATTTTGTTTAGATCATTAATTGGTGAACCATTAAGCATTGACTCTCCATTAACGATCCCAACTACAACATCAAGGTAGATAGAAGATCTAATTTCAGGCCAGTTTAGTGCTTGAATTAAGGGAATTGGTAGTGCCAAGCCACTTGTTTCGATAATTATTGATTCAATAGGAAGATTAAATTCGAGAAGAGCTTTTATTGATGGAACAAAATCATCTTGAACAGTACAACATAAACATCCATTATTTAATTCGATTACGCAGTCGTCTTCAGATTCATCACATTTATCACAACTTTTAATCAAATCACCGTCAATTCCAACATCCCCAAATTCATTAATTATTAAACCAAATTTTTTATTACTCTCTTTTAATAAATATCTTAGAAAAGTTGTTTTACCTGAACCAAGAAATCCTGAAACAACTATAACTGGTATTTTTTTTTTCATTTTTTATAATTAACAACCTAAGCTATATTCTGTACTCTCTCCTGTAGAACTATTTGTGCCATTAGCAATCGCACATAATTGTTTTTGTTGTGTACGACTAAGAACTGCATCAGTAAAATCTGCACCATCTATTTTTGCTCCTTCAAAATTACTCTCCATTAATAAAGCATTTGTAAAATTTACATCCGAAAGATCTGCATCTGTAAAATCTGTTGCATAAGCTAGTGCATCTCTTAAATTGGCTCCATTAAACTTTGAATTTTGCAATTTACTATTATTGAACACCGCGCCTTCTAAATTACTTTCACTAAAATTAAACCCATTCAAATCAAACTTAACGTATTCGTTGCCGCTTAAATCTTGACCATGCATATCTGGCTCTAAATTAAGGTCTTGCTGGTTTCTAATCTCAGGAGGTCGTTTAGCCCATGCAGAATTTACAGAAATAAAAAATAAAATCCCAACGAACAACAAAGTAATTAATGCATTCTTTAGTGAGGGGAAAACAATTGATTTAATCATAATAAGACTGTATTTTAGAACTTAAGTATTTAAAGTTTGTAAGAGTATCTTAAAGGAAAATATATGGCAATGTCACTAAAGGTTATTGTTCCTCCTCATCCATTAATAAAACATTGGCTTTCAATATTGCGAGAAAAAAATACTCCAGATATTTTGTACTCAACAGGATATGAGCAATTAGGGAAATGGCTTACATATGAAGCATTACGTAATTGGCTGCCATATAAAAAAGAAATAGTAAATACTGATAATGGGGACACAGATGGATTCTTTATTAATACTGATTATCCAATAAAAGTGCTCGCAATGTTGCCCGAAGGGTTATCTCTTTGGTTTGGATCTAAAGAAGTAATTCCTAATTCAACCCTCTCATTAGGAGAACTTCCTAAAACTATTAAATCAAATGAAGGAATTATATTTTATTCAGAACAAATAACGACAAAATCAACCACATTAGAAACCTTAATTAAATTAAAGGAATTAGGTGTTGATTCAAATAGGATTCTTTTAATAACTGCTATTTGCTCAAATAAAGGGTTAAATGAAATTGCGAAATTATTCCCGAATCAGGTAATTTACACTTCTTGCATAGATGAGGAAGACGAAAAAACACCATTATTGGTACCCGGTATTGGGAATCCTTTATCGCGTTTAAGTACTATATTTCAAGATAAGAACTAATATAGAATATAGGAGTAAATATTTTACCAATGTCTGAATACAGAGATTCGTCTTCAAATAATCTTTTATCATTAATAAGTGGTGCTTTTATTGGAGCAGCAGGTCTAGCATGGTGGTTAATATCCGAAGCAGACAAAAGAAAAGAGGAAAAAAAACAAAAAGCAATGATGTATTCCTCCAGAATTCAAGACGGCTCAGAAGCGATTGATTCAAATGAAAATATAAATGAAGTTGAAGGAGAGAATCTGGAGAAGAAAGTTGAGCAACTTAATTCTGCAATTGCTGATGTGAGGAAGCAACTTGAAGAGTTGGGGCAATAGAATAAAAAAGGTTCTCAAATAATATGAATAAACTCAGATCATCTGCAATAACCCAAGGTGTGCAAAGATCACCAAACAGATCGATGTTAAGAGCTGTTGGATTTAATGATGAAGATTTTAATAAACCTATTATTGGAGTTGCGAATGGATACAGCACCATAACACCATGCAATATGGGTTTAAATAAGTTAGCTCTAAAAGCTGAAGAGTCTATAAAAAGATCAGGTGGGATGCCTCAGATGTTTGGGACTATAACAGTAAGTGATGGGATTTCTATGGGAACAGAGGGCATGAAATATTCCCTAGTTTCAAGAGAAGTTATTGCTGATTCAATTGAAACAGCATGCAATGCTCAGAGTATGGATGGAGTACTTGCTATAGGTGGATGTGATAAAAATATGCCGGGTGCCATGATTGCGATTGCAAGAATGAATATTCCCTCAATTTTTATTTATGGAGGGACAATAAAACCTGGGAAATTGCATGGAGAAGATCTTACTGTTGTTAGTGCATTTGAAGCTGTTGGACAATTAACATCAGGCAAAATTAATGAAGAAAGGCTAATCCAAGTTGAGAAAAATTGTATTCCTGGTGCTGGTAGCTGTGGAGGAATGTTTACAGCTAATACAATGTCTGCGGTTATTGAAGTATTAGGGTTAAGTCTTCCTCATAGTTCCACTATGGCTGCTGAAGATCTTGAAAAAGAACTAAGTGCAGATAAAAGTGCTGAGATATTAGTCTCTGCAATAGAAAAAGATATAAGACCTCTAGACCTAATGACTAAGAAAGCATTTGAAAATGCGATATCAGTAATTATGGCAATTGGCGGATCAACAAATGCGGTATTGCACATCTTAGCTATCGCGAATACTGCAGGAATAGATATCAACATTAATGATTTTGAGAGAATCAGACAAAAAGTACCCGTTATTTGTGACCTCAAACCGAGTGGTAAATATGTGACGGTGGATCTTCATAAGGCAGGTGGGATTCCACAAGTAATGAAAATACTTTTGAATGCAGGATTAATTCATGGCGATTGCAAAAACATTGAAGGAAAAACCATCTCAGAATACTTACAGAATATTCCAGATAAGCCTCCAACAAATCAAAATGTCATAAGAGACATAGATGACCCTCTTTATAAAAAAGGACATCTAGCGATATTAAAAGGTAACTTAGCGAGCGAAGGTTCTGTAGCCAAAATTAGCGGAGTAAAAAACCCTGTATTAACGGGTCCCGCAAAGATTTTTGAAAGTGAAGAGGATTGTTTAAAATCGATATTAAATAACGATATCAAAGCTGGTGATGTTGTTGTTATTAGAAACGAAGGTCCTGTAGGAGGACCAGGTATGAGAGAGATGTTAGCTCCAACATCTGCAATTGTTGGTCAAGGGCTAGGAGAGAAGGTGGCTTTAATTACCGATGGCAGATTTAGCGGCGGTACCTATGGTCTTGTTGTGGGTCACATAGCTCCAGAGGCTGCTGTAGGAGGAAATATTGCTCTAATAAAACAAGGTGATTTAATTACAGTAGATGCTGTAAAACAACTAATTGAAGTTGATTTATCTGACGAAGAATTAGAAAAAAGAAAAAAAGATTGGGTAAAACCTATTCAAAAATACAAAAGAGGAATTCTTTCAAAATATTCGAGAATCGTAAGCACATCAAGTTTAGGGGCTGTTACTGATTTATAAATCAGCTCAAATTTTTTTTTCTTAATCAATAAAACTTTTTATCCTATTTGCTAAATTTTCCAATCTAGCGCTGTATTTTGGTGAATTGCATTTTTTCCCATTATTGCTGTCCATCCATAATGTTTTAACTCCACACCATAATATTGGTTCATCAGGGAAGTTAAGCTTAGAGATTACTAAAACCAACTCTTTATTTGATTTAAAAAGTTCTAATTCAAGATCATAAATTTCTAATCTTTTACCTTCTTTATCTCTACATAAGATATTAACTGTTAAATCAATATCTTCATCTTGGAATTCGTATTCACCATTTATTTTTACGACAGAATGCACAAAAGGTTTATTTGTTAAATCTGCTGACTTAGCGATTAAGCTCTCTATATTTTTAGGTGGATTTTCAAATAACACTTATTGATTTAATTAAAACTTTTATTGAACCCTGTTTAAACTCATTATTAAGTAATCCATCATCACCGAACTTAGAGTGTAGTAGTTGCAATCTTTTAATTTTAGATGGCTTGAATTTAAATGGGAAACGTACTTTATTAGCTCTTACTGAAGGTTTTAACTCACTAAAAGGAATTTGAACATTTGTTGTCCCGAATTTTTTTGTTGGAAATGATTTAATCCATCTAAGTCCACCAGGAATAAATTCGGTTAGTCCTAGTAGATCATCTTCACAAGCGACAGCAAATTTAAAAGTTCTTCCTTGTCCATCAATATTTAATTCAAAGGATGAATACTCAGATACATTTAAAGAAGGTTTATATATAGAAGATCTACAACTAACAAATCCTCCTGCTTTCTCGACAATATTACCCTTTAATATCAAACCCGAATTTGAGGTTTCACAAAAAGCTGAACTTGATCCGCCCATAACAGTATCATTTAATGTTTTCCAACCATCGAACTCCTTTTTTTGGAATAAAAATTTTTTCTTACTCATTAAATAATTTAAATTATTAATAGACTTTAACTAAATTTCTAATTCTTTTGCTGATTCCTGATCACAAAATATTGAAATTTGATTAATAGATTTTATTAATTTTGATGGTGTTCTATCTGGTGGCTCTTTTTCATCTAATAACCTTTCAAGAGCAATTCTTTTAGAAGCTCCACTAACTAAAAATACTATCTTTGAAGAAGCTGAAAGAACCTTTGGAGTTAATGAAATTCTTTTTAAACCTTTACCTTCATTAAAAATAACAAAATCATCTACATTATTATTTTTTTGATAAGGGAATAGTGAGGCTGTATGACCATCATCTCCAAGACCTAATAATGTTAAATCAAAAGTTGGAGGGTTTGATCCGCATTTTTCAAATAATTTAGAAATAAATTGATTTTTAGTAGTTTCATCATCAGCTTTTAAATCATTGAAAATTTCATAAAAATAAGCTTTAGATCCAAAATTAGTTAGCAAAGAATTTCTCAACATTAACGAGTTACTTAATTCTGAATTTGGATCAACACATCTTTCATCTCCTAAAAAGACATCAACCATATCCCATTGAAGATCATTATTAGATAAGAGATGATACACAGATTTAGGAGTTGAACCTCCACTTACACAAAATTTGAATCTATCTTTCTTTTTTAAAGTATGAATAATATGGCTTTGAATAAACTTAAAAACCGCTGTTGATAGTTCTAACTTGTCTTTGTATATATTTAAGGTGTATCCATTTTTAACCTTTTCAATCATTTCATCCATTCAGTATGAAAACTACCTTCCCTATCAATTCTTTCATATGTATGAGAGCCAAAACAGTCTCTCATTGCCTGCACAAGATTCTGAGGAAGTCTATTGGTTCTATAACTATTCAAATAATCTAAAGTACTGGATAAACATGGGACTGGTATACCTGCCTTTGTGGATAGAGAAACTACCTTAGCTAAGTTATCTAATCTTGTCGCAATTTCATTATTAAACCAATCATCAAAAATTAAATTTTTTAGATCAGGATCTTTGTTATAAGCATCTTGAATTTTACTTAATAATTTTGATCTAATTATGCAACCACCTTTCCATATTTGTGCAATTGACGGCATATTCAAACCATATTTATATACTGCAGATGCTTCTCTTAAAATATCCATACCTTGGGCATAGCTAGCAATTGTGGCAAGGACTACAGCATCAAATAAAGGTTTCATACCATCTGATACATTTCCTAAATCAAAATCCTCTATCTCTTTAGATGGAATAGTTTTTTCAATCTCACTACGTTGCTCTTTTAAAGAACTCATTACTCGTGCATTTAAAGATGCATAAATAGTTGGGACTGATACCCCCAGTTCTAGAGCACTTACAACAGTCCATAAACCTGTACCTTTCTGGCCAGCTTTATCTAATATTTTTTCTACGACATCATCTCCAGTTATATCATCTTTTGTATTTAGACAAATCTCTGTTATCTCAACAAGATAAGAAGCTAATTCATCAGTATTATTCCAAATACCAAATACCTCTGACATCTGCTCTCCATTCATACCTTTGACTCTCTTCATAAGGTCATAAGCTTCTGCAAGTATTTGTTCAATTCCATATTCAATTCCGTTATGAACAGTTTTTACAAAATGACCTGAGCCGCCTGGGCCAACATATGCAACACATGGTCCGTCTTCAACTTTGGCAGCCATTTTTGTTAGTAAGCTCTCTATTGCATCATATGAAGCCTTAGTACCGCCGGGCATCATGCTTGGACCCTCTAGAGCTCCTTTGGCACCCCCAGAGACTCCCATTCCGATGTATCCAAAACTTTTACTTTCAAGAGTATTCACCCTTCTTTCTGTATCTTTAAATTGAGAGTTACCGCCATCTATTAATAAATCTCCTTCCTCGAGATATCCAGAAATATTATCAATGACAGCATCTGTTGCTGGCCCAGCTTTAACCATCATAAGAATTCTTCTAGGTCTTTCTAACTTATTAACAAATTCCTGAAGAGTTTCAGCTCCTTCTATATTCTTCCCAAGGCCTCGGCCCTGTAAGAATTCTTCAGTTTTTGAGTAAGTTCTATTAAAAACTACACTAGAAAATCCATTTCTCTCTGCGTTAAGAACTAAATTTTCGCCCATAACACCAAGACCTACTAAACCAAAATGTGCCTTGGACATAAAAAATTAAAAAACTCAATAAATATAGTGTGCATGCAACTAAACAAAATTGCTCAAAAAAAATACTTATGTCAGCGAAAAATGATCGAAAAAATTTAAATAACAGTTCCGTTTGCAATAGTTGCATTTTTAACAACTACAACAATTCCATTTCTTATGTAAAAGCCTAATTCTGGCTTATCTGCTTCTTCTACTCGATCTTTATTAATTATCACAACATTATCTCCAATCCTTGTATTCTTATCGAGAATTGCTCTTTTTACAGTAGTTCCTTCACCTACTCCAAGAGGTGTTCCGCCTCCTTTTCTTAATTCAATCCTCTCTTCAGGCGATTCAAAGAAATCTGCCCCCATAACAAGAGTATCCTCAAGAACCGAATCACTTTCAATCCTGCTTCTTACCCCTAAAACACAATGTAAAATACTGCATGACTTCAAAATTGTACCTTCACAGACTATTGAATCAGTAATTTGAGCATCTACAAGTTTAGAAGGGGGGAGAAATCTTGGTCTTGTATAAATTGGAAATTTTTCATCATAAAAACTAAATGGAGGTTTTGGTTGCTCAGTCAAGGCAAGGTTGGACTCAAAGAATGCCCCAATGGTTCCGATATCTTCCCAATAATCATCAAATACATAACTTTTAAGAGTATCTCCCCTATCAAGTGCTTCTGGAATTATGTCCTTACCAAAATCTGTATAATTAGGAAATTTATTTAAAAGATCGAAAAGGGTATTTCTACTAAAAACGTAAATACCCATAGAGGCTAGATAAGGTTTTTCGGCAGCAGACTCTTTACTTAATCCAAATTTTGAAGTATCTACTGCCATTGCCTTCAACTTCTCTCCAGTTGGCTTTTCACTAAATTCTTTTATATTCCCAAGATCGTCAGTTCTCATGAGGCCAAAACCCTCTGCTTGAGCTTCATCAACAGGTAAAGCTGCAACAGTTAAATCAGCACCATTATCTCTATGATGTTGAACAAATAAACTGTAATCCATTCTGTATAGTTGATCGCCTGACAATATTAAATATTCATCAACATCCCATTCTTGAAATAACCATTGGTATTTTCTTACAGCATCGGCAGTACCTTCAAACCACTTTGGACTATCAGGAGTTTGTTGTGCCGCTAAAACTTCCACAAATCCTTGGCCGAAAGGACCATTTAAATTATAGGTTCTTCCTATATGTCTATTAAGAGATGCACTATTGAACTGTGTCAATACGTACATTTTTTCAATGCCTGAATTTATACAATTACTAATTGGGATATCTATTAAACGATACTTACCTGCCAAAGGCACAGCAGGTTTAGCCCTCATTTTTGTTAAAGGGTAAAGTCTAGAACCTTTTCCTCCTCCGAGGATTATGGCCAACACACGCTTCATTCAATCTAATGGAGGTAGACATACAACTATTTAAAGTAACTGATTATGGGCATATTTAGAAATACTAATGGTCAGTTTACGAAGGTATTTCGATAAATCACTAGAAAAACTTAATATAAATTGAGAAAAATTAGTTATTTTTGTCCTCTTCAACCAAAGAAAACAATTTTTCAACAATTTTCAAAGAAACTTGTCTTTCTTCTCTTGATTGAGGACTTCTCAACTTGGTAACAGGGGTATGAAGTATTTTATTGATAATTCCTTTAGTCAGCGCTTCCACAACTTTTCTTTCTCGAGCAGAAAAATCTGGTCCCATCCTACTAAGTGCTTTTTGCAATTCCTCTTTTCTAATTAATTCCAAATCTGATCTAAGTTTATTAATTACTGGAACCGCCTCTAAACTTGCCCACCATTCTAGAAAAATGATCCTTTCTTCTTCTACTAAAGATTCCGCTTCCTTTGCTATTTTCTGTCTAAATTCTTGATTTCTTGAAACTACCTCTTGTAAGTCATCCACATCAAATGATTTTACAAATTCATGTTGTTTAACATCATTTGATATATTTCTCGGTACACCAATATCAATAAATTTAAGTCTATTACACAAATTTAATTTTTCAATTTTTGCAAGATCAATAATTGGCTCTTCAGAAGCAGTACTGGTGAAAACAATGGAAGATAATGATATGTTTTCTTGTAATTCGTTTAAGCCTTTACAAACAATCTCTAAATCAGGAAAGTCTAAAGCAAGATTTAATGCTCTATCAATATTTCTATTAACAAGAATAAGTTTATGACATCCTTTTGATTTTAAATGGGTTATTAAAAGCCTACTCATTCGTCCGGCCCCAACAACAAGCACGTTCTCCGATTCCAAACTTACAAGAGTATCAAAACCTTTTTCTTGTCCAATTTTTAGTTGGGCAAGTTCTACCGCTGCTGAGCTAATTGATACAGCTCCAGTTCCTAAATTTGTTTCAGATCTTACTTTTTTACCTGTACTAACTGATTGAGTTAATAATCTATTGAGAATTGGTCCAGTGGATTGATTCTCTTGACCTAATCTCATCATTTTTTTTACCTGCGAAAGGATTTGTCCTTCCCCTAAAACAAGGCTATCTAGTCCTGCCGAGACTTTCATCAAATGCAAAACTGCTTCTTCCTGTCTTAAGCAAAAAAGATGTGGATTTAAATCTTCAAAAATAATTCCAGAATATTCTGATATAAATTCTTTTATAGATGAAATTCCAGTATTTTTATCCTTTACAAGTGCATATATTTCCAGCCTATTACAAGTACTTAAGATTGACACCTCTAATACATCAGAGAAAGCTTTTAATGCTCTCAATGATTCTGTTATAGATTGGTCAGGAATACTTAACTTCTCACGCACTTCAACAGGTGCCGTGCGATGACTCAGTCCGACGACAACAATATGCATAATATCAACAACGATTTTTTAAAGACTGATACTCTTAGCACCATCTTTTATGTGAACGGTATTTGTGAACCTTGCAGTACTATCTAATGTACTAATAACTAGGCTGCTTGTTCTAACACAATCCCTTTCAAATTTAACTCCGTCAAATAGTAATCCATCAGTTATTCCACTTCCAGCGAAAACAACATTTTCTCCCGATGCTAATTCATTAGCTTCATAGATTTTATCTATATCGGTAATGCCCATTTCATTAAGACGTTTTATATTTCCTTCCTTTGTGTAATCAGCCCATTCAGAAGTTTGAGCGATTGCTGGATCATAAACTAGTTGTCCTTGAAAGTGTCCGCCTAGAGCTCTCATTGCAGCAGCTGAAATAACACCCTCAGGAGCTGCACCTATACCCATCAAGCAATGTGTTCCAGTTCCCGCAAAACCACATGCAATCGCAGCTTGAACATCACCATCAGAAATCGGTTGTACTTTTGCACCACATCCTCGAATCTCTTTAATTAAATCTTTATGTCTAGTTCTATCCATTACAACAACAGTAAGTTCATCAATAGAAAGACCCAAGCAATCACTTAGTATCTTCAAGTTTTCAGTAGCTGAATTTCTAATATCAACTTTACCTTTGGCCGCAGGAGGTGCTGCTAATTTGTTCATGTAAAAATCAGGCGCATTGAAAAGACCACCCGTATCAGAGGCAGCTAAAACCGCCATAGAACCTCTTTGATTATTCGCACAAAGATTAGTTCCTTCACAAGGATCAACTGCAAAGTCAACCCCTGGGCCGCTTCCACTACCAACCTCTTCACCTATATAAAGCATAGGTGCTTCATCTCTTTCACCTTCTCCAATAACAATTTTCCCTTTCATTTCAATTTTGCCCATTCGCAATCTCATTGCTTCGACAGCTGCAGCATCAGCTTCATCTTTTTGACCAAGTCCTGTTAGTTTTGCTGAGGCAATAGCTGCTTGCTCGACAACTTCGAGAATTTCTTGAATTAAAGTTTGATTCACAATTAAATTTTGAGGATTTTCTAAAATGTTTTGAGTATGATCTCATAAAAAATGCAATTTTTATGAGAATTATTATGCTAGTAAGCTTTTTTTAACTCTTTACAGCTGTTACTTTATCAGGCCGTGACTTGAAATTAGGAATAAACAACTAAATATAGTATCTTTATTAAATATTTTAAAAATTAAATGACAGAGTCAAATCAAGCAAATTTAACTGGTGCAAATAGACCAATTCAAATAATTCCTTCAGTTTTACCAGCAGATTGGGCAAATATGGGGGCATGTGTGAAAGAGCTCGAAGAAGCCGGGGTAGATAGAATTCAATTTGATGTAATGGATGGAAATTTCGTGCCAAATCTTACATTTGGTCCTGAAATGATTGCTGCATGCAGGAAATATTGCAATGTCGCTTTTGAAACTCAATTAATGGTTAGCCAGTACAACTGTGAAACCATGCTTGAATCTTATGTAAACGCAACAAAAGGGGCAAATGGTGAACCAGGAGTAGTAATAGCTCATGCCGAAGCAAATATTCATTTGCACAGAGTTCTTGGAAGAATAAGAGATTTAGGAGGATCTCCTTCTGTTGCATTGAACCCTCATACTCCTTTTGAAATGATTAAAAATATTATGGATATGGTTGATCATGTTTTGGTTATGACAGTTAATCCAGGATTTGGAGGACAAGCTTACATCCCAACAATGCTCAATAAAATCAGAGAAATAAGAAACTTTGTTATCGAAAAAAACTTAAATGTCGACATTGAAGTTGATGGGGGGATAAAAGCAAATTGGACTATTTCACAATGTGCGGATGCTGGTGCGAATTGTTTTATTGCAGGTAGTGGAATGTTTGCTTACCCAACATTAAAAGAGGGATGTGATGACTTGAGAAAAGTTGCAAAAGAAGCACAAAAGGGGAATGTTCTTTCAGAACCTTAATAAATATTCTGGGTAATTAAAAAATAATCCAAAGATCCAGCCATAACTATGTAACCCTATGCCTAAAAAATTAACTCCTAAATAACATACTAAAACCACTAAAAATCCTGTAGATGCTAATAATGCTGGTCTGCGTCCTTGCCAACCCTTGCTTATTCTCATATGCAGATAAGCCGCATAAAATAACCATGAGATAAATGCCCATGTTTCTTTTGGATCCCAACTCCACCATGTGCCCCAAGCCTCATTAGCCCAAACGGCACCTGAAATTAAACCAAGAGTCAAAAGAACAAAGCCGATTAATATAGAACGATAACTTAATGTATCTAATTCTTCTGAATGAGAAAATTCAACAGGTTCAACTAAATTACTTAAAGGATAGTTTTTAGAAATTTTAAACCCTCCAATACCTGTAGAACTACTTCTGATTTGAAGCGGCATATTTGTATTAATGAACAAAACAGAAACAGAAAGTAAAGAACCTATTATTAATGCCGCGTAACTAAGCATGACGACACTAACATGCATTACTAACCAACTAGATCTTAAAGCTGGAACCAAGTTAGATGATACTTTCAAATCGTCAGGCAACACAAAGCAGGCAAAGGCCACAGTAAGTAACTCAATAGGTATGGCAATTGAGGGGATAATTGGAGATTGGTATTCCCTTTCAATCAAAAGTTGTCCAATTGTGAACCCCCAAGTAAGGAAATAAAGAGATTCATATAAGTTGCTAATGGGGAAGTGTCCAGAAATTGACCACCTAAAAAGTAATTGTAATGATATAAATAAACTCACCAAAATCGTTAGAAGTCTTACGATAGAGGAAGACTTTTTTTTAAAAACTGCAACTAATGATATAGGTAAATTTATTAATAAAAAATAAAAGACCAAGAGGCCCAAGACGGAAACTGGGTCATACATTAAATTTTTAAAAAGATTATCTAGTATCATCCAAGAAATTTATCTGGTTTAAATTCTATGACAAACAAATAATAATTTAAATCATCCCTATGTGAGTAAATCTTTAATAATAAAGTTTTAATTTATTATGCAAAAGGGGTTCAAAGTTTGAAATTATCTCCTAAATAATACTTCTTTACTATTGGATTATCAGCCAATTCACTTGATGATCCGTTAGCTAGGATTTTACCCTCACTTAATACATATGATTTGTTTGTGATTAAAAGGGTTTCCCTTACATTATGATCTGTAATAAGAATCCCTACGCCGTCACTACTTAATTTAAGAATTAGTTTCTTTAAATCATTAACAGCTAGAGGATCGATCCCAGCAAAAGGTTCGTCTAATAACAAATATTTAGGTCCTTTTCTACCTACAGTGAGAGCCCTGGCAATTTCACACCTCCTTCTCTCTCCTCCTGAAAGTTGATAACCATAATTATCTACAAAATTATTCAAATTAAATTCATTAATTAATTGCTCTCTTCTATTCCTAATTACCGCTCTACTATAAGATGAATTTTGCAAAGCCAAGTCTATATTATCCTTAACAGTGAGGTCTCTAAATATACTCGCTTCCTGAGTTAAATAACCCAACCCAAGTTTTGATCTAATTGGGAGAGGAAGATTGGTTATATTTTTACCATTCATAAAAATTTCACCTTTATCAGGTTTTATATTCCCAACTGCAAGGTTAAAAGTAGTAGTTTTCCCAGCACCATTAGGTCCCATTAAACCTACAACTTCCCCAGGATTTACAGTGACGGATACATCATTTACGATTAATCTTCCTTTAATTGAAAGAGATACATTATTAATTTTTAGGTTCATTTTCCTTGAGATCGATTAGTTTTCTTTTTTTCTTGAAAAAAAAATATAGAAAATAATAATTTAATTGAAAATAAAGAAATATTCATATTTATCAAAGAGGTTTCAAAAAAGGCTTATCGTTCTCATTTAATAGTTCTTTATATTGTAATTTCCTCAATAAATCTTCCAAACATCGGCAGAAGGATTCAAGATCAATCCCTAAATTAATCTTGGTTCTAGTTTTTATTCTACCTAAACCCTCTCCAAGCAAAATAGTAGCACCATTTAAATTCCCTTTACTTAAGTGAAACTGAGAAACAGATACTTGTAAAATTCCCTGAATTACTTGTCTTTCGTCACCATCAACGGAATTCCATATTTCTTCAAAAGCATCATGAGCCTCATACCATTCATGATTGTTAAAAAGATTTAAAGCATTATAAAGGGATTCTTTAAAACTTTTTGTACTTTCTTCGTTCATGAAACTAATTATTAATTATTTTTTCTTTTTATTTATTTTTCTCATTCTTATTGAATCTGGTGTTACCTCTAGCATTTCATCTGGACCTATATATTCAAGCGCTCTTTCAAGAGTAATATCAACAGGCGACTGCAATGTATCAAGTTCCTCTGCCCCTGCAGACCTCATATTAGTCAACTGCTTAGTTTTACATATATTCAACTCAAGATCTTGAGGTCGATTATTCTCTCCAATTATCATCCCTTTGTAAACTTTAATTCCAGGCTTAATAAAATAAACTCCCCTATCTTCAGCATTCTTAAGTGCATAAAATGTGGCCACACCTTCCTCAAATGCTATAAGAACTCCATTTCTCCTGGTTTCAAAATCTCCTGTTTTGGGTTTATATTCATAAAAAGAGTGACTCATAATTCCTTCACCTCTCGTTATACGAACAAATTCACCGCGAAATCCTATAAGTCCTCTTGATGGCACAAGAAATTCTAATTGAGTTCTCCCATCTGAACTTGTCTGCATGTTTTTCATTTCTGCTTTTCTCGATCCAAGTTTCTCAATACATGAACCAACGGATACCTCCGGCACATCTAATACCAAAGTCTCAATAGGCTCACATTGAACATTATCAATTTCTCTAAAAATTACTTGAGGTTGTGAAATTTGAAACTCAAAACCTTCTCTTCTCATGGTTTCAATCAAAATACCTAAATGTAATTCTCCTCTTCCTGAGACTGAGAATCTATCAGGAGAATCAGTTTCTTCTACCCTTAGGGCAACATTTGTTAAAAGTTCCCTTTCTAATCTATTTTTTAGTTGTCTACTAGTAACAAATTTCCCTTCTTTACCGGCAAATGGAGAATCATTAACAACAAAAGTCATATTTAAGGTGGGTTCATCAACTTTGATTAATGGAAGTGGATGAGGAGAATCGGGACATGCTATGGTCTCACCAATATTGACGTCATCGAAACCAGAAACGGCGACTATATCTCCTGCGAATGCTTCATTTATATCAATCCTTTGTAATCCTTCGAATCCTAGAAGTTTACTAACTTTACCTTTAATAGTTTTTCCATTTTCTTTAATTAAACTAGCTTGTTGACCATTTTTTATGGTTCCATTATGAATTTTTCCAATTACAATTCTGCCCAAGAAATCAGAATAGTCCAAAGTAGTTATTTGTAGCTGAAGAGGCTTATTAGCATCACCTACTGGAGGTGGAACATGTCTGATAATAGCTTCAAAAAGGGGCATCATATTCTCACTATTAGATTCCATCTCTTCTTTCGCAAACCCAGATAGGCCGCTTCCAAAAAGATAAGGGAAATCACATTGATCATCGTCAGCTCCTAATTCTAAAAACAAATCCAACACCTTATCTATAGCTATTTCTGGTACGACCCTTGGTCTATCAATTTTATTTACAAAAACTATAGGCCTAAGTCCTTTCTCTAATGCTTTTTTTAAAACAAATCTTGTTTGAGGCATAGGCCCTTCATTTGCATCAACGATAAGCAGACAACCATCAACCATGCCCAAAACCCTCTCAACTTCTCCTCCAAAATCTGCATGTCCTGGTGTATCTATAATATTTATTCTGGTATCTTTGTAGTTAACTGCAGTATTTTTTGAGAGTATCGTTATTCCTCTTTCCCTTTCAAGATCATTCGAATCCATTACGCATGTAGGAATTACTTCATTGTCTCGAAATATTCCTGATTGAGATAACAATGCATCCACAAGAGTTGTCTTCCCATGATCTACGTGGGCAATAATTGCAACATTCCTAATTTCTTTTATCGAAGATGACATTTATAAAATTTATATAAATAGTAAGTTGACTTTATTAAGGCTAACTCAAAGAATGCTTATTATGAGAATTTTCTCTTTAAGACTTTGAAAAACATAATCATATTGGGGAATTTATTTGATGAATTAGACTTAAAATTTTCTATTTGAACTTTCAAAAACTTTTAAAGCTTCAATTGATCCCTCATATCTCCAATGCCAAGGTTCATAATCTATAAATTTATTATCTTTGGTGAACGATAACTTAAAGTGAAATTTTGCTGCATTCTTAATTAACCATTTAAAGGCATCAGTATTTTCGAATTCGGTCTCAAAGTCTGTTTCTCTTTGAGTAGCATCACCAATATCAATTGCAAAACCAGTACTATGTTCGGAATATCCTGGGGGGGCTGAAACTCTAGCTCTTTCTGCAGCTTCTTGATTTCTAAAAGATTTTAAAGAATAAAAGATTTCGTTTTGCAAATTTATTGATCTGTAACCGCTTAAGAAAACTAAGTATATCCCATCCTTTTTTGCTTCATTCCTCATGTTAATTAAAGAATCACGCATATCAATGTGAACTTCAATATTTGGCTCAATTAAAACTAGTTTTTCCTTAGGAATTTCAGCATAGGGTAAATGGCCCAAAATTCTATAGTCGTGATTTATGTGAGCATGAAAATTGGGATTATCAAGAGCTCCTATTTCTATATTTCTAGTTAATCGCAATGCAAAGATAGAAAAAAGGAGGAAAAGAAATGGAGAAAGTATTAATAATTTTATTTTTAATATTGAGTTGGAATTATTTAAGTGGGTTCTTTTAGCTAAGGGTATATCAAATTGAATTAAATCTTTGTTTTGTTCCAATATTTTGAAGTGAATCTGGAAAACATATTTCGATATTAACTATTATTTTAAGAAATGCACTTTTATAAGCAAAAAAGATGTAGGTTTTATATACAGTATTATTTTTTTTCGTATGTTGAGGGTAGCTGTTATTGGAGGAGGTCCAAGTGGTTCATGTGCTGCAGAAATACTTGCTAAAGCTGGAATAAAAACTTGGCTCTTCGAAAGGAAATTAGATAATGCGAAACCTTGTGGAGGGGCTATTCCTCTTTGCATGGTAGAAGAATTTGATTTACCTGAGTCAATTATTGATAGAAAAGTAAGACACATGAGAATGATATCTCCATCAAATAGAGAGGTAGACATAAGTCTAGATAGAGTTTATGGGAAAAGCGATAATGAGTTTATTGGGATGTGTAGAAGGGAAGTTATGGATGCTTTTATGCGTAATAGAGCATCAGATCTTGGGGCAACACTAATAAATGGATTAGTTACTTCTATTGATACTGGTGACAATAATCAAGGGCCGTATAAACTCTCCTATTCAGATTTCACGAATGGAGATAAAAAAGGAGAACTTAAGGAGCTTACTGTTGACCTTTTAATCGGTGCTGATGGAGCCAATAGTAGAGTGGCAAAAGCAATGGATGCAGGGGATTACAAAGTTGCTATTGCATTTCAGGAGAGAATTAAACTACCTAAAGAAGAAATGAGTTACTACGAAGATCTTGCTGAAATGTATGTAGGTACTGATGTTTCACCAGATTTTTATGGGTGGGTATTTCCTAAATATGATCATGTTGCCGTTGGTACTGGAACCATGCAAAAGAATCAGTCATTAATCAAGGGGCTTCAAGAAGGAGTAAGAAATAGGGCAAAGAAAAGACTTGTTAATGGTGAAGTAATAAAAGTAGAAGCTCACCCTATTCCTGAGCATCCAAGGCCAAGAAGAGTAGTTGGGAGAATGGCATTGGTTGGTGATGCAGCTGGATATGTTACAAAGAGTTCTGGAGAGGGTATTTATTTTGCTGCAAAAAGCGGAAGAATGTGCGCTGAAGAAATTGTTGAATCATCTAAAAACGGTCAAGTAATTCCATCCGAAAAAGATTTAAAAAACTATCTTAAAAAATGGGATAAAAAATATGGCACAACTTATAAGGTACTAGAAATCCTTCAAAATATTTTCTACAGAAATGATTCCGCGAGAGAAGCCTTTGTTGAGATGTGTGATGACATGGATGTACAAAGACTTACTTTTGATAGTTACTTATACAAAAGAGTTGTCTCCATGAAACCATTACAGCAACTTAAAATTACAATGCTTACACTTGGTTCGATTCTAAGAGGGAAAGCCCTTGCACCTCTTAAATATAAGCCCGTTGATAGTGCTGTTAGGGAAAATAAAGAAGTAGAAAAAATGCTAGAAAATTATTCAATAAAGGGAGGCATTAAAGTTAAGAGTTAAAAAGTGTAAAGTCGGCTATTTTTAGAGAATAATTTCTAATTAAGCTCAACAAATTGAGTCTATTATTTCTTATTTTTAAATCCTCTGACATTATTAAGACTCCCCTTTCATTATCAAATAAATCGTCAATTGTTTTTACATTAATCTCAAACAAATTCAGAAGTTCCACATAATTGCAGTAACCATCCGAAAAAAGTTTTTCTAATTTTCTAATAAATTCAAAAACTTTAAATTCACAATCTTTTTCAAAAAGTTTTGTGTTTACATAATCTCTTGTTGAGAGAACGTCTGTTGAAAGATCACTATTATTAGCTAATTTGCTTACCCTTGTAATTACCTTCAGGATTTCACCATAATTCTCCTTTTCGTTAAAATTCATAATACATTTGATCCTATTTTTAAGATCAACAATATTCAACACTCTTTTTTGAGATAATTCATCAGAAAAGCAAACGGCCTTTATTAATTCCTTACTTAGTGATATTTCTTCTAGATGACTAACAATTCTTTGAACTAAAAATTCATTTAAATCATTAAATACTGTTTCTCTTGAGAAGTTTAAATTCGGAAATACGATTTTCCAAAAATCAATAAGTTCGTTAAATAATTTATCTAAAGGTAAATCAAATTCATAATCCCAAATTATTTTAATCACGCCATTCAAATTTCTTCTTAAAGCATAAGGATCAGATGATCCACTGGGACGTTTCCCAGAAATAAAAATACTTATTAAAGTTTCGACCTTATCTGCTATAGAAACTATTGCACCATATTTTGTGGAGGGCAAAGCATCTTTATAAAAAGAAGGTAAATAATGCTCAGCGACAGCCAAGCAAACATCCCCACTAAATCCCTCATATTTTAAATATTTACCACCCATTATCCCTTGCAGCTCAGGGAATTCGAAAACAATTTCACTACATAAGTCGTTTTTACAGTATTTAGCAGCTTCTATTATTTTTTTTTCTTCTAAAGACTTATCATTTAAAAATTTAAGAATTTTATTAGACACTTCCTCTA
>QCHG01000018.1 GCA_003278045.1 Prochlorococcus sp. AG-402-A04
AAACCAAAAGAATTCAAAAATAAAATTCCTGAATGGTTTACTTTATGAAAAGTCTAATGATTATTTAGCCATTAACATTAAAGGTAGGATAAAGAAAATCCCTTTTGATGAAGTATTAAAAATTAGTCTTTGTACCTTAAAAGATTAATTATTTTCCAACCATTATTTAATTTTCCCATCATAGATGGCATTAGTTATTCTCCCAGGTTTAAACAATCTTATTGAAGACATTAGTGAGGAAAAAAAGTTGCCTCCTAATATCGTTGAAGCAGCCTTGCGCGAAGCTTTGTTAAAAGGATATGAAAAATATAGAAGAACTTTTTACATTGGAGTTAACGAAGATCCATTTGATGAAGAATACTTTAGTAATTTTGATGTTGGACTAGATCTAGATGAAGAAGGTTATAGGATCTTATCAAGTAAAATAATTGTTGAAGAAGTTGAAAGCGAAGATCATCAAATATCTTTAGTAGAAGTCAAACAAGTAGCTGATGATGCTCAAATAGGTGACACAGTTGTTTTAGACGTTACTCCAGAAAAAGAGGATTTTGGAAGAATGGCTGCTTCAACAACAAAGCAAGTTTTAGCCCAAAAATTAAGAGATCAACAAAGAAAAATGATCCAAGAAGAATTTGCAGATTTGGAAGATCCTGTTTTAACTGCAAGAGTCATAAGATTTGAAAGACAATCAGTAATAATGGGAGTTAGTTCGGGTATTGGTAGACCTGAAGTAGAGGCCGAACTTCCTAAAAGAGATCAATTACCAAATGATAATTATAGAGCTAATGCAACTTTCAAAGTATTCTTGAAAGAAGTTAGCGAAATAGCCAGAAAAGGACCACAACTTTTTGTAAGCAGAGCAAATGCTGGATTGGTCGTTTATTTATTTGAAAATGAAGTTCCGGAAATTCAAGAAGGTACAGTAAAAATTGTTGCTGTTTCAAGAGAAGCGAATCCTCCTTCAAGAGCTGTTGGGCCAAGGACAAAAGTAGCTGTTGATAGCGTCGAACAAGAAGTTGACCCTGTAGGTGCTTGTATAGGAGCGAGAGGGGCAAGAATCCAACAAGTGGTAAATGAATTAAGAGGAGAAAAAATTGATGTTATTAAATGGTCATCTGACCCGATACAGTATATTTTAAACTCTTTAAGTCCTGCGAAAGTCGATCTCGTGAGACTTGTTGACCCAGAAGGTCAACACGCGCATGTACTAGTTCCTCCCGATCAGTTAAGTCTCGCAATAGGTAGAGAAGGACAAAATGTCAGACTTGCAGCCAGATTAACTGGTTGGAAGATTGATGTTAAAAACTCACATGAATACGATCAGGAAGCAGAAGATGCTGCAGTCTCTGAATTAATCACTCAAAGGGAAGAAGAAGAGAATCTCCAGCGAGAAGCTGAGCTTAGATTAGAAGCAGAACAAGCTGAGCGTGCTGCGGAAGATGCAAGATTAAGAGAGCTTTATCCCCTTCCTGAAGATGATGATGAATATGGACAAGAATTATATGAAGAAGAGACCTTCTCAGATAGTGATCAACTAGAGACCATTCAAGATGGTGAAACATCCGCCAAAGAGGAGAGAAAACGGTGATACGACAAAACCCTGTTTTGCGTATATGCATTTCATGTAGAAAAACATATGACAGGAAACATCTTATAAAGATTACTAAAGATCATGAGCAAGGTATTATGTTTCAAAAGGGTATGGGGCGATCAGCCTATATTTGCAAGTCAAAAAAATGTTACTCAGATTCCAAGATCAAAAAAAAGCTTCAAAAAGCTTTAAAAACTTCTTTAGAACCTGAATTTATTGATATTTTTGAAAAAGAAATTACAAGCTACAATGACTATCCCAATAAGGGAATATAATTAAATTAAACCCTCTTTAATTTCCAAAAAGAGTACAAATCAGATTAAATGACTATCAGCGATAAAATCAGAATATATGAACTTTCCAGAGACTTAAATCTGGAAAATAAAGATATATTGGATGCCGCTCAAAAACTTTCAATTACAGTAAAAAGCCATAGCAGTTCAATTAGTGCAGAGGAAGCAAAAAAAATAAAAAATCTTATTAATAAAAAAAATTCAGATAAAAAAATACTTTCTATTAAAAAACCTTCAATTAAAAAAGATAATAAAAAACAAAATAAAGAAGAAGAAACTTCTTTTATCTCTTCTACGAAAGAGAGTCCCCTGAAAGATAATTCAACCAAAAATCCATTATTAATAAAACCTATTAATAAACCTGAGAGTCAAAAAATAATTTCAAATCAACCCAAAAATCTCAATAAACCTACAATTTCCAACAGTTCACAATCTCAAGCAAAACTTACAAATCAAAATATACAGAGTCAAACTTCACAAAACCTCAAACATGATAAAAAAACTTTCCGAAATAACACAACCCCACCTATAAAAAGCCCGTCGAAACCTCCTATTCAACTAATCGCTAAGCCTAAAAATATCAATAATAATTTTGAATCTAATAAATCTTCTCAGAACATCTCCAGCCCAGGGGAAAAAAGAAAAATATCAAACAAACCTGACCAAAATTCGAACAAATCTAAAACAAAAAATATTAACAACAGAATTTCCCCCCCTGAGCTCGTAGGAGCTCCAATAAGAAGAGCCGAAACCAATCAACAAAATAATAAGCAAAAAATTTCTTTTAAACAAACTCTCCCTAACAGATCTGGCACGCCTAATAGACCTGGTATGCCCAATAGGCCTGAGTTAAGAAACAGACCCTCAGATCAAGGCAGACCTGGATCTTTCAATAGACAATCAAATACAAATAGGCCTGGTACTCCCAACAGACCTGGTATGCCCAATAGGCCTGGGTCTAAATTCAATGGTCCAAAGACACCTGGAATTAGAAAGCCAGTATCACCCAATGAACTCTTACAACTTCAAAAAACTAACAAATCTAATAGTGACAAACAAGTTACAAAGAATAACGAAAAACAAAATATTGAGACAACGAAACAGAAGCCAAAAGCTCCAAATACTCGACCACATAATGCTCCCAATTCAAAAAAACCACCCCATAGAACATTTTCAAATAATTCTAAAAAACCTGGAAAGACAGACTGGGACGATAGCGCAAAACTTGAAGCATTAAGAAGCAAAAATCCCCAAAAACAAAGACAGAAAGTTCATATTATTGGAGAGAATGATGATTCATTAACATCTGAAACTAGTGGATATTCAGGCGAAAAAATTTCAATCTTATCAGCTAGTTTGGCGCGTCCAAAGAAAGAAAAATCTGATGAATCCAAATCTCAAAAAACTATTAAACAATTTAAAAAGAGGAAAAAAGAGACTACTAGGCAAAGACAGAAAAGAAGAGCTATGGAGTTAAAGGCTGCCAAAGAAGCCAAACAAGTAAGACCTGAAATGATAATCGTGCCCGAAGATAATTTAACAGTCCAAGAATTAGCCGATAAATTAAGTCTTGAAAGTTCTGAAATAATCAAATCTCTTTTTTTTAAAGGAATAACTGCAACTGTCACTCAATCACTAGACTTAGCAACTATTGAAACAGTAGCAGAAGAATTTGGTGTACCTGTTTTGCAAGATGATATCCAAGAAGCTGCTGAGAAAACAGTTGATATGATTGAATCTGAAGATATTGATAATCTAATAAAAAGACCACCTGTTATTACAGTTATGGGTCATGTAGATCATGGTAAAACAAGTCTTTTAGATTCCATCAGAGAATCAAGAGTAGCTTCGGGTGAAGCAGGGGGCATCACTCAACACATAGGAGCTTATCAGGTTGAATTTGAACATGAATCTCAAAAGAAAAAATTAACTTTTCTTGATACTCCTGGTCATGAAGCTTTTACGGCAATGAGAGCAAGGGGTACTAAGGTTACAGATGTAGCTGTTCTTGTAGTTGCTGCAGATGATGGTTGCAGACCTCAAACACTAGAAGCTATCAGCCATGCAAGAGCTGCAAAAGTACCAATTGTTGTTGCAATAAATAAAATTGACAAAGAAGGGGCATCTCCAGACAGAGTAAAGCAGGAACTATCAGAAAAAGATTTAATTGCTGAAGATTGGGGAGGAGAGACAGTGATGGTTCCAGTAAGTGCTATCAAAAAACAAAACATAGATAAATTACTCGAAATGATTTTATTAGTTTCAGAGGTAGAAGATCTACAAGCTAACCCTGATAGATTTGCAAAAGGTACTGTTATTGAAGCACACCTAGACAAAGCAAAAGGCCCTGTAGCTACTTTGTTAGTGCAAAATGGGACCTTGAAATCTGGAGATGTTTTAGCTGCAGGTTCAGTCCTTGGAAAAATTAGAGCAATGGTTGATGAACATGGTAATAGAATCAAAGAAGCAGGGCCATCATTCCCAGTGGAAGCGCTAGGATTCAGTGAAGTACCCACTGCAGGAGATGAATTCGAAGTCTACCCTGATGAGAAAACTGCTAGAGCCATTGTCGGAGAAAGGGCCACAGATGCTAGAGCTACAAAATTAGCTCAGCAAATGGCCTCTAGAAGAGTCAGCTTATCATCCTTATCAACTCAAGCAAATGATGGAGAACTAAAGGAGTTAAACTTAATTCTCAAGGCTGATGTTCAAGGTAGTGTTGAAGCGATATTAGGATCACTAGAACAATTACCAAAAAATGAAGTTCAAGTCAGAGTCCTACTTTCTGCTCCAGGAGAAATAACTGAAACAGATATAGATCTCGCTGCTGCATCTGGATCAGTAATCATTGGATTTAACACCTCATTGGCTTCCGGCGCGAAGAGAGCAGCTGATGCTAATGACGTTGACATAAGAGAATATGAGGTAATCTATAAACTCTTAGAAGATATTCAGTTGGCCATGGAAGGGCTACTTGAACCCGATCTTGTCGAAGAATCATTAGGTCAAGCTGAAGTTAGAGCAACTTTCGCAGTCGGCAAAGGAGCTATTGCAGGCTGTTATATACAAACTGGCAAGTTACAAAGGAATTGTTCTCTGAGAGTTATTAGATCAGAGAAAGTAATATTTGAGGGTAATTTAGACTCTCTAAAAAGAGCTAAAGATGATGTAAAAGAAGTAAATACAGGTTTTGAATGTGGAGTTGGCTGCGATAAATTCTCTTCATGGATTGAAGGAGATGTAATCGAAGCATTCAAATTTGTCACCAAAAAGAGGACCTTATCACAATAATTAAACATCTAGCTTATTAATCTTTATTTCTATCAAAGATTAATAAAGTAGGAAATATTACACAGGCACCCAACTGTATGAGAAGGTTATTTAACTGTAGTTCAGTTCCGTTTGCAATTCTGGAAAGCATTATTAGAAGTCCCAAAAATGCAGAACCGCTAAAAGCTATCCACAATATTCTTCTCAATCCCTTGAAAGGAGATTGGGATTCCTTTAATAATTTCTTTTTCAATTCAGGATCTATTTTTGACATAAATTCTTTCAATTATAAGATTAAGTCTATATGAAAAATTCAATATTTAATTTGCCGATATAGCTCAGCGGTAGAGCAACTGTCTCGTAAACAGTAGGTCATTGGTTCAATTCCAATTATCGGCACTAACAAGGCAAATTAAAATGGTTAATAAAATTTTAAAATTTAGATTTCTTTTAAAAATATTTGTTTTTATTCCTCTTATATTTTACGTTGGCAAAAGAAGTTATATTGCCTTTGATGAAGGTTTTTATGCACTACAAGCTAGATGGATATTAGAAAAAGGTAACTGGACAATTCCACTTTGGTGGGATGAATATGTTTTAGATAGAACAATAGGATTACAGTTTTTAATCGCAAAGTCACAAGACTTATTTGGAAGAAATATTTTTTCTGCATATCTACCAACAACAGTGGCTTCAATATTAATGCTATTTACAACTTATAAATTACATGAAGAATTATTTAACAAAAAATATGCAATTATATCTCCATTAATCCTTGCTACTACATATCTATGGTTTGACTACTCACACTTAGCCACTCAAGATATTATTTATTCATGTTTGGTAACGATTGGAGTATTAGCTTTAGTAAAAATAAAAAGTAAAAATAACAAATTCTATATTCTGCTTTTTGGAATTTGGATTGGTTTAGCTTTTATGATGAAAACTTTTTTAGTTTTTGTACCGTTATTATCACTCATACCTTATATTTTTTTTAAAAAAAATTTTTTATTCACCAAATTCTTATGGTTGGGACTACTAATTGGATTTATTCCTTTTTTATTCTGGACGTTTTCTATCAACCCTTATTTAGACAAAAATATTATTTTTTACTTAGTTGAAAAGTTTAACTTTCTATCAAGTAAAAATACTTTTACAAATCCTTTCTATTATTATTTCTGGAATGTACCTGTAACATTTTTACCATGGAGTTTTTTCGCAATTATTGGTACAACATATATTATTTCTCAAAATAAAGAGAGTAAATATATACTTGCTTTTTTCCCCATCATTTTAGTAGCAACCCTTAGCATGTTCTCTACAAAAACACCCTACTATACTCTGCAAATCTCATCTATTTTTTCATTAAATACTTTTGTAGGAATCAAATATTTATTCAATTCATCAAGATATAGTCGATTTTTTATATTTATAACTTCAAAAATAATACCTTTATTTATATTTGCTCTAACTTTCACATATTATTTTTTCTTTAAGGAATCAATTAACCTCAATATAAAGGAAAATACATTTATAATTCTCGGATTATTAAGTTTCGGTTTATCTTGGTCATTAATAAAACATAAAAATTCGTTCAAAGAAATATTAATAACTCTCATAATTGGGCCTTACTTATTCACTTCATTTATTTTGCAATCAGGTTTATTCTCTGATAGATCTAGAGAACTACGAGAGAAAATGGAATATGTTTCGTCCCTTGATTTAGTAAAAAATCAAACGATCATGGTTGATAAAAAAGGAATCAACAACTCTCGATCGCAATCAAAAATCATAAGGATTTCTTTATCAACTCCTAAATTAGGCGGGGGACTAGAAAGTATTAATCAGTTAAAAAAATCTGAATTAGCATGGACAACTGATCTTAAAACAATAAAAAATAATGATGATTCTTTTGAAGTAATATACGAAAATGATGTTTTAAATCCATGGAAATTAATTTTAAAGAAATAATCCATATATAATTAGTTATTGTTTGAAATCTTTAAAATAATGAGATCTGTTAATAGTTGGAATTTAACTAATAATGAACTTCATCAATTATTCAAAGACAATGACGAATTTATTTCTATTAAAGTCCGCGGTAATACTTGGGAGCCAATCACTAGATGGCTAAGATTAGATTCAAGAATTTTTAGAGAAACTACTAGCAAAGCAAGAATAACTTTATGCGATATCGAATCTCTAGCAGAAATTTATAACTACAGATTAATTAGATGGAAAGCAAAAAAACTAACTCCTATACCAACAAAGGTAATTTCACAATCTATTAAAAATATTTTCAGAAAAATACCAATCATAAAACATCTCGCCTATGAACTCGAAATAGTTTTTTACAAATATACTGAAAATATTTCGGAACATTTAATATCAATTGTAATTCCTGCAAGAAATGAAGCTGGTAATAAAGAACTTTTAATTAATGCTTTAAATAAATTCAAAAATATGCCCAATAAATTAGAAATCATATTTGTTGAAGGTAATAGCAATGATAATACATATGACATCTTGAAAGAATTAAAAGAAAATTTCTCAAATTTTTTTAAAATATTTCTTTTAAAACAAACTTCCAAAGGAAAGAAAAACGCAGTCGTGGAGGGATTTAATATCTCCTCAGGTGAGACCCTTGCCATAATTGATAGTGATTTTACTGTAGATATTGATGACAGTATTGCAGCAATTAATGAATCAACTAAAAATAAAAATATCCTAATTAATTGCGCCCGCACAACTTTTCCAATGGAAAAAGATGCGATGAGATGGGCAAATTATATAGGAAATAGACTCTTCGCAATTTTTCTATCAATTCTCATAAATAAGCCCGTATCAGATTCACTCTGTGGAACAAAAGTTTTTTCAAGAAAATTCTTTAAACTTATGAAACAAAACGGAAGTTGGGATTCCAAGTCTGACCCATTTGGAGACTTTACAATATTATTTGAAGCTGCGAACAATAATATTAAAATACTAAATTATCCTGTTAGATATTACGCTAGAAAATCTGGCGCACCAAATATATCTAGATGGGTAGATGGATTAAAACTACTCAAAGTATGCTGGATTTATATGATTTCTGATATTTGAATTAAATAAAATTTTAGCGAGTATTTTCTTAGGATTTTTAATTTCTCCAAATTAGTAATAAAGTAGTTAGATTCTTAATGGAAATAAATTCATTTAATTTCGTGACATGAATTTTAATTTGAAATTCGAAAAATTAAATAAAAAAAATTTCCAAAGAAAGCATTATGGAAAAATACTAACTGTAAGATTGCCATGTAATCCAATATTTCCAATAGGACCTATTTATTTAGCAGACCATATTCATAAATGTTTTCCAGATATAGAGCAGCAATTCATTGATTTAGCAATAATTCCATCTAATAAAGTTTCCAAATACTTAACTAGAAAAATTGATCAATTTAGACCTCATCTAATTATTTTTTCATGGAGAGATATACAAATTTATGCACCTGTTGATGGTAGAAGTGGAAATCCCCTACAAAACTCTTTTGAAGTTTTCTACTCAAAAAATATCCTTAAAAAAATTAGAGGTTCTTGGGGAGGATTAAAATTAATTGCATCTCATTATGGAGAAATATATAGAAATACTTCTTTAGTCAAGATGGGATTAAAGAGAGCACAAAAATACAATAAAAATGTAAAAGTAATCTTAGGAGGTGGGGCTGTTAGTGTCTTCTATGAACAATTGGGGAACCTACTCCCACAAGGAACTGTTATTTCAGTCGGAGAGGGAGAAAATCTGATAGAAAAAATCATCAGAGGAGATTCAATAGAGAAAGAAAGATGTTACATTGCTGGACAAAAACCTCGCAACAAATTAATACATGAACAACCCATAGGAACTATTAAAACTGCCTGCAACTATAAATATATTAAATCAATATGGCCTGAATTCGATTGGTATATAGAAGGTGGCGATTATTACGTAGGGGTACAAACAAAAAGAGGTTGTCCTCATAATTGTTGTTTCTGTGTTTACACCGTTGTGGAGGGGAAGCAGGTTCGCGTTAATCCTGTTAAAGAAGTAATACAAGAAATGAAGCAATTATATGATCTTGGAGTAAGGGGATTTTGGTTCACAGATGCACAGTTTATTCCAGCCAAAAAACATATAGAAGATGCAAAAAAACTTTTGCAAGCAATTAAAGACCAAGGCTGGGACGATATTAATTGGGCTGCATACATCAGAGCAGATAATATTGATGCTGAGCTAGCTCAGCTTATGGTTGATACAGGTATGAGCTATTTTGAAATAGGTATTACCTCGGGATCTCAAGAACTTGTTAGAAAAATGAGATTAGCGTATGACCTTGAAACTGTATTAAATAATTGCAGAATGCTAGTCAAATCAGGTTTCAAGAATCATGTTTCAGTCAATTATTCATTTAATGTTTTTGATGAAACGCCCAGCACCATAAGACAAACAATTGCTTACCATAGAGAATTAGAAAATATTTTTGGTAAAGGCTTAGTTGATCCAGCTATATTTTTTATAGGTTTGCAACCTCATACTCTTCTTGAGAAGTATGCCTTGGAGCATAAAATTTTGAAGCCAAATTATAACCCAATGAGCATGATGCCCTGGACAGCGAGAAAACTGCTTTGGAATCCAGGATCATTAGGGAAAAAACTTGGTCAGGTTTGCTTAGAAGCTTTTGATAATCTAGAAGACGAATTTGGCAAAACAGTTATCGACATTCTTGAGAGAGAATATGGAAAGTCCTCCTTAAAAGAATCCCTAAAAGTCCGTCCTTTATCAGAAAGGAAATTAGCTCATTCTAAATAATAAATTCAACCGTTATTAATCCTCTTTCTCAATTGAACTAGAAATTCCTTTAGATTTTAATGATTCTGAGTAGAATTCTGCTGGCTCTAAATCACAAACAATTACCAAACCCACACCCGTATTGTGTGCTTCAAGCATTATTGCGATAGCATCTTGTTCGCTTAATTGCGGAACAACTTCTCGAAGAGAAATAGTGACATACTCCATAGAATTAACTGGGTCATTATGGAGTAAAACCTTATATTTTGGAGATTTATTTTTTAATTCAGCAGGTTTCTTTTCAATCACTGCTGAATTATTATTTACACTTTGTTCTAACTTTATAGATAGCATTAAATTTATTAGAGTTTAAATTGTACTAATAATTATATATTAATTATTCTTTCCATTGCATCAAGGACATTTGATCGTGAGTTAAATGCTGATAAGCGAAAATAACCCTCTCCTGCTAATCCAAATCCGCTCCCAGGCGTTCCCACTACACTAACTTTTTGGAGAAGGAAATCAAAAAAGTCCCAAGATGTCATTTGATCTGGAACTTTAATCCAGATATAAGGAGCATTGTCCCCACCATAAACTTTATAACCTGAATTCTGAAGTTTATTTTTCATGATTTTTGCATTTTCCATATAAAAATCAATTAAACCTCTCACCTGTTTTTTCCCTTCAAGAGAATAAACAGCCTCCGCTCCTTTCTGAACCACATAACTTACTCCATTGAACTTTGTAGATTGTCGCCTATTCCAAAGAGGCCACAACTCTATTTCCTCATTTGTTGAGCTCACACCTTTGAGATTTTTAGGTATTACTGTAAAAGCACATCTAACTCCAGTGAATCCTGCATTCTTTGAAAAAGATCTAAATTCAATAGCACAATCCTTTGCTCCCTCAATCTCATATATTGAATGTGGAATATCATTATTTTGAATAAATGCTTCATAAGCTGCATCAAAAAGTATTAGAGATTTGTTTTGAAGAGCATAGTCAACCCACTTTTTCAATTCTGCTTTATTGATCGTTGCTCCAGTTGGATTATTAGGAAAACAAAGATATAAAATATCAACTTTTTTTTCAGGTAGTTCTGGCAGAAAGTTATTCTTCTCGTTTATTGCAAGATATGTCAATCCTTGATAAGTACCATTTTCAAGAGAATCACCAGTTCTGCCTGTCATAACGTTACTATCTACATAAACTGGGTAAACAGGATCTGTTACAGCAATTGAATTATCTTTGCCAAGAATATCTAAAATATTGCTACTATCGCATTTTGAACCATCAGAAACAAAGATTTCTTCAGGTGAAATTTGACAGCCTCTCGAAATAAAATCATGCTCAGATATTTTTTCTCTCAACCAAGAATAACCTTGTTCTGGTCCATAACCTCTGAAACCATCTGTTGTCCCCATATCATCTAAAGCTTTACTCATAGCCTCTATGCATGCTCTAGGTAATGGTTCTGTAACATCTCCTATGCCAAGCTTAATAATTTCAGCACTCTTATTTGATTGCGAATATATTTTTACCCTTTTAGCAATTTCTGGGAATAAATAGCCTGCTTTGAGTTTTAAATAATTTTCGTTTACTTGAACCACTTTAGATAAAAAATTTCACCAATATTAGAATAATGTATTAACGTGCTTTAGTGGTGATTAGATGTTAATATTATTTTAGTTATGGTTAATTTAAGAGATAATCATAGCTATGAAATCTATTTCAATTAGTTTGAAAATCGTTTAAAGCTTTATAAATAGTAGAATTCAATCACTATTAACTTTATTAATTTTTAAAAAGTAAATATTTATAGATAAAAAAATTGCTTTATTAAAAGAAAAAATCTAATTCATTAATTTAGACGATTTTCAAAGTTCAAATCATTCAGAATTAACTATATGTCTCAGCAAATTATCATCGCTGAGGAGGCTCGAATAGCAGCTCTACTCACAGATGATCGAGTTGATGAATTAATCGTCGCACAAGGTCAATATCAAATTGGCGATATTTTTTTAGGAACAGTTGAAAATGTTCTCCCTGGCATTGATGCCGCTTTTATAAATATTGGTGAAAGTGAGAAAAATGGATTCATCCATGTTTCAGATTTAGGTCCACTAAGACTTAAAAAAGGGACATTTGGAATAACTGAATTATTAGAACCAAAACAAAAAGTTCTTGTACAGGTAATAAAAGAGCCAACAGGATCTAAAGGTCCCAGACTAACCGGAAGTATTTCAATCCCAGGAAAATACTTGATACTACAGCCGCATGGCCAAGGAGTAAATATTTCAAGAAAAATAAATACAGAAACAGAACGAAGCCGTTTGAAAGCTCTTGGAGTTTTAATAAAACCACCCAGCACAGGCTTGTTATTTAGAACAGAGGCTGAAAAAATAAATGAAGAACTTCTAATTGAAGATTTAGAGCAATTAATTCAACAATGGGAAAATATACTAAAAGTTTCTGAAGCTTCTAATCCGCCAAATTTAATAAAAAGAGATGATGATTTTTCTCTTAAGATCTTAAGGGATCATATTAAAGAAGCAACTAAAAGCATAATTATTGATAGTAAATTTTCAGTTTCAAGGGCAAAAGATTTTTTAAAAAATTATGAATCTGATATAAATATAGAATTTCACGATAACAGTTTAAACCAACATATTTTCGAAAAGTACGAAATCAAGAAAACAATTCAAAAAGCTCTCCAGCCAAGAGTAGATCTTCCTTCGGGAGGTTATATCATAATCGAACCTACCGAAGCTTTAACAGTAATAGATGTAAACTCTGGATCATTTACAAGATCCGCGAATTCAAGACAAACAGTTTTGTGGACAAACTGCGAAGCAGCAGTTGAAATATCAAGGCAAATGAAATTAAGAAATATTGGTGGAGTCATAGTAATAGATTTTATCGATATGGAATCTAGAAGAGATCAATTTCAGTTACTTGAGCATTTTACCTCGGCAATAAAAGATGATTCTGCTAGGCCTCAAATAGCTCAGCTTACTGAATTAGGGTTAGTAGAGTTAACCAGAAAAAGACAAGGTCAAAATATATATGAATTATTCGGTAAAAAATGTTCTACATGCGATGGTAATGGACATGTAGAAAATATATTAAATTACGAAATTTCTAACTTAAAAATTAAAAATGTTGAAAATAAATCTAGTCAATCAAACAATCCAAAATCTTTAGATACGGATACTTCTCAATCAACTGATGAGCAGGAAAAAATAATTGACAAGGAATTAATTAACTTCAAAGACCTAAGTAAAGAGAATCCTTTTAGTAAAAAAGAAAATGATAATGATAATTTAAACCAAACAAATTCAAAAGAAAAAAATATAATAACAGTTGATCTTACAAATGAAGAAAAAATTGTTTTCAGTCAATTAGGTATTAATCCACTCATTAAGTTGGGCAAAGAATATCTGACCAGTAATAATTTTGCGCGTTTAAAAGAAAGTAATAAAGAAACGGAACAACCCTTAGATAATCAAAAAACAAAAGCAAAAGAAAGTAGAAAAATCTCAAAATCGGGAGAAGAAAAGATACAAATTAAAATTGAAGCAAATGCCAATTCTGAAGATAAATCAACTAATGAAAATAATGAAAATAATGAAGTTGAATTTACCGATAAAAAGGTTGCAATTGAACTAACAGATGAGCTAAACAATGCAAGAAAAAAAAGAAGAAGATCTTCAGCAAGCGTTGAATAAGGTATTCGAAGTTGGAATAGATGAAGTTGGAAGGGGAGCAATATTTGGTCCAGTTTTTGCAGCAGCTGTAGTATTAACTGAAAAAAATAAATTTATCTTAAAACAACTCGGAGTAACAGATAGTAAAAAACTAACTCCAAAAAAAAGAAAATTACTTTTACCAAAAATTTTATTACTCTCTTCAGATTATGGAATTGGGCAATCTTCGGCCAGAGAAATAGATAAGCTAGGTATCAGGGTTGCGACAGAACTTTCAATGATAAGAGCTCTAAAAAAATTAAAAGAAAAGCCATCTGAATTAATAATTGATGGTCCCTTATTATTGAGGCCATGGGAGGGAATTCAGAAAAACATAGTATCTGGAGACTCAAAGTTTATCTCGATAGCTTCAGCAAGCATAGTTGCCAAAGTTTCTCGGGACAATCTAATGGAGAGATTAGAAAAAAAATACTCAGGATACTTGATATTTAAAAATAAAGGTTATGGAACCAGGGAGCATCTTTCATTAATCAAAAAAAATGGAATAACTAAACTTCATAGGAAAAGTTTTTTAAAAAAATCAAATCTTATTTAATTCACACCAATCTAAAAAATCTTTTACGAGTTGCTGTTGAACCCTTGACTTTATACCCAACAGAATCCCATTTAATACCGAATGACCGGTAGATTCCAAAATTTTCCTTGGTACCAGCTTCAGTAGAGGAGGTTGGCTTACAGATACCCCAAGAAGCGCCTCACCTTCTAAACCAATATCAGTTGCTTCCAAATTAGCTTTCAAAATAAGATTAAAATCATCTATCATCCCCAAACCATCCAATGTACTTTCAAGGGCACTCATTTTTAAAATTCCATCTTTATTTTCTACCGCAATTGAGACAACAGGATTAATATCTAGTTGAAAAACCTTAAAACTTGTTACTGTATACTTATATCTACCTACTCCTTCTGGTACTAATTTTTTGGAGTCAAGCATTGCTCCAACAACTCTTTCTTCTTCCAAAAGATATTTAGAAAGATATTCTTTATTACGTGTTACAGAAAGCTTGAGTTTCTGTTTAGCATCAAAAGACAATAGCATTTTCTATATTCCTCCAATGCTTATTTGATCTCTTTTTTTTTTTACAATCAATCATGCGCAAACAAGTTGCATATTTAGGTCCTCAAGGAACATACGCAGAAAAAGCAGCCCATATATTATCAAAGCTTGCCAATTTTCAGACACCTATATTTGTACCATGTAATGGGTTACATTCGGTCATTAAATCAATAGCGTACAACAATTGTGATGCTGCAGTTGTCCCTATAGAAAATTCTGTAGAAGGGGGAGTTACAGCTACTTTAGATGCTCTTTGGAAATTTCCTGAAATTTTTATAAATAAAGCAATTGTTTTACCTATAAAACATGCATTAATTAGTGATGGAGAACTTTCAAACATTTCAGAAGTATTATCTCATCCTCAAGCATTAGCTCAATGTTCAGAATGGTTATCTGAGAATCTTCCGAATGCAATTCCTCTCCCAACAAATTCAACATCAGAAGCTGTCAATATGATCAAGGGGAGTAAATTCAGAGCTGCTATCGGTTCAAAATCGTTAATTCAAATCGAAGGACTTAAAGAATTAGCTTTTCCTATTAATGATGTTCCAGGTAATTGCACTAGATTTGTTTTATTGAGCAAGGAATCAAATTCAAATTTAGCTAATATTGCCAGTTTTGCTTTCTCATTAATTTCAAATAAACCTGGTGCTTTGCTTAAAGCTATAAACTATATTGCAGATTTTGGTTTTAATATGAGTAAAATTGAATCTAGACCTTCAAAAAGAGAATTAGGGGAATATATAATTTATGTTGATTTAGAAATCAATAATCAAAATAATATTAAAAACTTACTTGAATTAAAAAATGAGTTAAAGCCACTTTGCAAGAATTTTGTAGATTTTGGAAATTATTTTTCAGAAAAAGTTGAACTAGATTAATTTACCCTCTACATTTATAAACTCCAAACTCCATCAAACCTTTTCTGAATGCCCAATTCATGAGAAGTATTGTTGGAATCTCTCTAATCGACTTCACTATCGCAAATGGGCCAAGTGACAAAATTACGAAGGGTCTTCGAATACCTTCAATAATGGATTCGTACCAAGAAGGATTTGTAAAGGAATTCCAATTTTCAGAAATAACTCTTCCTGAACTATTTTCGTTAGTTATAAGGATATTACTAAATTCTTTAATACTAATAAAATTAGGATGTACCCATTGTTCAAGCAATTGTTTTAGAACTAACTTTTCAAAAAATGATGGGGGGTAAGCCCCCAGGTCTCTTGAATTCCAATCAGCCAGGGCTAAATACCCTCCAGGTCTTAGAATTCTCAGCATTTCATCTGCAAACCTAGTTTTATCATTCATGTGTGCACCAGCCTCTACACTCCAGACGGCATCAAATGATCCATCTTCAAATTTTATATCCAAAGCATCCATAACTTGGAAGTTGCAATTCAGCCCATTAGGAGTAAGTTCTCTTGCTCTTTTAACTTGGGCCGGACTAATTGTAATACCGGTGACATTAAACCCATAATATTCTGCAAGAATCCTGGAACTTCCGCCTATTCCACAACCTACATCAAGTATTCTGGATCCCTCTGGTAATTTATCTAAACCACTCCATTTAACTAATTCATGAACGAACTGAACTTTAGCCTTTCTAAAATCAATATTTTTTTTCCCTGAGGGGTAATAACCCAAATGTATATGTTCTCCCCATAATCTCTCAAGTAATTTATCCTGGGTCCAAGCATCATATGCAGAAGCAACTGTACCGGAAGAAATATATTTTCTAGCATTATTTCTCCATATTATCGCTAGGCCTAGAAAGAATAAAACTATTAAAAAAAAAGGGAATAATAATTCAAACATTTAATTTTCTTTTATATCTGGAAAACTCTCTTTCAATGCTGTTCTTGCTGCAAGTTGTTTTCTTGTATGATCAAGCATTTCATATTCTCTTTGCAAACGGGTAAAAGTATTTCTCTCTTCAAGAAGTCTTTGCTGTTCTTCCGCAACAGGACCGCCTAAATGAGCTCCTATCCAAAATGATAAATCCATTGGATTGTCTGGTAATTTATCAGGTAGATTTTTCTTTATATTAGTCAATTTACTCGTTAAATTAATTACATCACTAAGTGCTTCTTTTACTGAATCTCTTAGAGAATCTAATTTTTGAAAGTCATCAACATTATCATCACTAATCCAACTAACCATCGCAGAACAGAATGGCGTCGAACGAGTAATTTCTAAGACTTGAAATCTTTGTTGGCCAAGAGTGATAACATTACTTCTCCCGTCCTCTGCAGTTTGATGTTTTAGAATTTGTGCACAACAACCAACGTTAGCCATACTTTTAGTAGTTGGATCCCATTTAATTACTCCAAACATAGAATCACTTTCAAGAACAGATCGGAGCATAATCCTGTATCTCGATTCAAAAATATGTAAAGGCAATACTTCTTGAGGAAAAAGGACTACCTCTGGCAAAGGAAATAAAGGTAATTCCCTTACTGAGAGTTCTCCCATTTAAACCTCATTTCATTTTTTTTATACTAATCAATTTAGGGCGCTTTCGGGATTTATTAAAGTTTAACTTCTATATCTACACCACTAGGGAGATCTAGTTTCATTAAAGCATCAATAGTTTTTGCAGAAGGACTGTAGATATCTATTATTCTTCGATGTGTTCTTGTTTCAAAATGCTCTCTAGAATCTTTATCAACATGTGGTGATCTTAGGACACAATAAATCTTTCTTTTTGTAGGCAAAGGTATTGGACCTATTGCTGAGGCAGAAGTAGTATCAGCAGTTTGAATAATTTTGTCACAAGATAAATCAAGCATTCTTCTGTCAAATGCTTTGAGTCTTATTCTTATTTTTTGTTGTGCAATTGATGCAGTCATAGTTTCAAATTACTTCTAATAAAGGGTCATTGATAAAAATGACCCTTATTCATAAACCTATATTAGATGATTGAGGTTAAATTTTTAAAATTCAAATTTATTATTTGAGAATTTTGGAAACAACTCCAGCACCGATGGTACGTCCGCCTTCACGTATTGCGAATCGCATACCTTGTTCAATAGCTACTGGACAAATTAATTCCCCAGTCATCTTAATTCTGTCTCCTGGCATAACCATTTCAACATTAGAGCCATCATCAGAAGTAAACGCTGTTATTTGACCTGTCACATCTGTTGTTCTGATGTAGAACTGAGGTCTATATCCTGCAAAGAACGGAGTATGTCTTCCGCCCTCTTCTTTTTTGAGAACATAAACTTCTCCTTCAAACTGAGTATGAGGGGTAATAGATCCTTTCTTCACAAGAACCATTCCTCTCTCAATATCTTCTTTCTGGACACCCCTTAAAAGTAGACCAACATTATCTCCAGCCATTCCTTCGTCAAGAAGTTTTCGAAACATTTCAACTCCTGTAACAGTTGTTACTCTTGTATCTCTTATTCCAACTATCTCTACTTCTTCTCCAACCTTAACTTTACCTCTCTCAATTCTTCCAGTGGCAACAGTTCCTCTACCAGTAATCGAGAAAACATCTTCAACTGCCATCAAGAATGGTTTATCAACTTCTCTTTCTGGTTCAGGAATGCTAGCATCAACTGCTTTCATTAATTCTTCAATCTTTGATTCCCACGTAGAATCTCCTTCGAGAGCTTTTAAACCTGAAACTTGGACTATAGGAATGTCATCTCCAGGGAAGTCATAACTATCTAAAAGTTCCCTAATTTCCATTTCGACAAGTTCGATAATTTCTTCATCATCGACCATATCGCACTTATTGAGCGCAACTACTAGAGCAGGGACTCCAACCTGTTTAGCTAAAAGAATATGCTCTTTTGTTTGAGCCATAGGGCCATCTGTAGCTGCACAAACTAAAATAGCTCCATCCATCTGGGCAGCTCCTGTGATCATGTTTTTCACATAATCAGCATGTCCTGGGCAATCAACATGAGCATAATGTCTGCCTTCAGTTTCATATTCAACATGTGCTGTATTAATGGTAATGCCACGTTCTCTTTCTTCAGGAGCACCATCAATGTCTCCATAGTCTTGAGCTTGAGCTTGACCTTTTTTAGCTAATACATTTGTAATAGCAGCAGTTAGTGTTGTTTTTCCATGATCAACATGGCCAATAGTACCTATGTTGACATGTGGTTTGTTTCTTTCGAACTTCTCGCGAGCCATTTTGAATTAAAGAATCGAGGGTTTAGAGTGTTTTGGTTTAGAGATCAGGAGTTGCCCTGATTCTTGGAAATGATAGCTTCAGCAACATTACGAGGAACTTCCTCATAATTTGCGAACTCCATTGAAAATATACCCCGACCTTGAGTCATTGATCGGAGTTGAGTGGCATAACCGAACATTTCGGCTAAGGGCACTTTGGCCTGTACCTTAGACAATCCATCATCAACAGATTGTCCTTCTACTTGACCTCTTCTGGAAGAGAGATCACCAATTACAGATCCAAGAAAGTCGTCAGGACTTTCGACCTCAACTTTCATCATAGGCTCTAAAAGGACAGGATTGCATTTTTTAACCCCGTCTTTAAAAGCCATGGAACCTGCAATTTTGAAGGCCATTTCAGATGAGTCTACATCGTGGAATGAACCATCGACTAGTGTTACTTTTACATCAATGAGTGGATAACCGGCAAGAACACCAGATTCACAGGTCTCTTTCATACCATTAGATGCAGGACCAATATACTCTTTCGGTACAGCTCCACCAACAATTTTGTTTACAAATTCAAAACCTTTACCGACTTCAGCAGGTTCCATTTCAATAATTACATGACCATATTGACCTTTACCTCCAGTCTGTCTTGCATATTTACCTTCACCTTTAGAACTAGACCTGATAGTTTCTCTATATGAAACCTGTGGAGCTCCTATATTTGCTTCAACTTTAAATTCCCTTAACATTCTGTCAACTAGGATTTCTAAGTGCAACTCACCCATACCTGCAATAACAGTTTGATTCGTCTCAGGATCTGTACTTACCCTAAAGGTTGGATCCTCTTCAGACAAAGCAGTTAAAGCTTTTGATAATTTTTCCATATCGCCTTTAGTTTTTGGCTCAACAGCTACTGAGATAACTGGTTCAGGAATAAACAATGTCTCCAAAACTATTGGATCTTCTGTATTACACAAAGTGTCACCAGTTGTTGTGTTCTTTAGACCTAATACAGCTCCTAAATCCCCAGCCCTCAATTCATCAACCTCCTCTCTTTCATCAGCCTTAAGAATCACTAATCTAGAAATTCTCTCTTTAGCATCCTTAGTAGAATTCATTACATAACTTCCCTTTGAAAGCACACCTGAATACATTCTCACAAAAGTTAATTTCCCATATGGATCTGACATCACTTTGAATGCTAATGCACTGAAAGGAGCATTATCATCTGAAGGTCTAATATCTTCTTTACCACTTGGCAAAACACCTTGTATTGGTTTTACATCAACCGGAGCTGGCAAGTAATCAACTACTGCATCTAAAACGAGTTGGACACCTTTATTCTTAAAAGCTGAACCGCATAATACTGGAACCAATCCATGTTTTAAAACCCCTTCCCTAATACCTTTTTTAAGTTGTTCTTCAGATAATTCTCCTGTTTCGAGAAATATTTCTATTAAGTCTTCATCATTTTCTGCAACACTTTCCATTAGCTTAGATCTCCACTCAGCAGCTTCCTCCTCCATGTCAGATGGTATTGGTGCTTCTTCAATATCTGTACCTAAATCGTTTTTGTAAAGATATGCTTTGTTGGCGACTAAATCAATAATGCCTGTGAGATCACCTTCAGCTCCAATAGGTAACTGTATTGGAAGAGCATTTGCCTTTAGTCGATCTTTAATTTGCTTATTAACCTTCAAAAAATCCGCTCCAGTTCTGTCCATTTTATTAACAAAAACCATTCTTGGAACAGAGTATCTATCTGCTTGACGCCAAACCGTTTCGGATTGAGGCTGAACTCCACCAACTGCGCAAAATACAGCTATAACCCCATCCAACACACGCATTGATCTCTCAACTTCAATAGTAAAGTCAACGTGTCCAGGAGTATCAATAATATTAATCCTATGATCTTGCCAACTAGTAGATATTGCAGCAGCAGTAATAGTTATTCCTCTTTCTCTTTCTTGAGCCATCCAATCTGTTACAGCAGCACCATCATGAACCTCTCCTATCTTATGAACTACACCTGAATAAAACAAAATTCTTTCAGTTGTTGTTGTCTTACCTGCATCAATATGAGCGGCTATACCTATGTTCCTTACTCGTTCTAGGGGAAAGTCGCGTGCCAATTTTAAAGCTCCAAATAAAATAATTTTTGATAATTGTAGTTCACCCTATAAGTAAACTTTAATAATAATAAACTACTTAAGTACCTTTTGATGAAATTAATATCTGTAATGTGCAAAAGCCTTATTAGCTTCTGCCATTTTATGAGTATCTTCTCTTTTTTTAACGGCACTACCAGTTTCATTTGCTGCATCCATCAACTCACCAGCAAGTTTTTGGGACATGCTTTTGCCATTTCTTGCTCGTGAGAATGTGACAAGCCATCTTAATGCCATGGCCGTACCCCTCTCTTGGCGAACTTCCATAGGTACTTGATATGTTGCACCACCAACTCTTCTAGCTCGTACTTCGACAAGGGGAGTAGCATTTTTTACAGCTGTTTCAAATAATTCCACTGCATTACCACCTGTTCTCTCGCTTATTAAAGAAAACGCATCAGACAATATTCTTTGAGCTGTAGATTTTTTACCATGTTTCATCAATCGAGAAATCATCATTGAAGCAAGACGACTATTGAATTGAGGATCAGGAAGAACTGGTCTTTTTACTGCTGCATTACGACGTGACATGTTTTCAAAAAAGTGATGTTTACAAATTAATCTTTTGGAGCTTTTGCTCCATACTTAGATCTGGATTGTCGTCTATCTTTGACTCCAGCCGTATCTAAAGTTCCTCTTATTATATGATATCTAACTCCTGGCAAATCCTTGACCCTTCCACCCCTAAGTAATACTACAGAATGTTCTTGCAAATTATGTCCAATCCCAGGAATATAAGCCGTTACTTCGAAACCAGAAGTTAATCTAACCCTAGCAACTTTTCTCAAGGCTGAATTAGGCTTTTTTGGTGTAGATGTATAAACTCTTGTACATACTCCTCTTCTCTCAGGGCAAGCTTTTAGTGCAGGAGATTTTGTTTTCTTTGTCAGGCGCTTTCTTTCGGAACCTACTAATTGTGAGATGGTGGGCATCTATTAAACTTAGATAAAAATAAACATTTTACTATCATAACCTTTTAAGAGCACTAACTAAAAGTTTTTAGTTATATTTTTTTTAAAATTTGTTAAATTAAAATTCTTTGGTAAATATTCATTATCTTTAGATTTATTTTCATATTTATTTTTATAATAGGATTACATAAATAACTTAATAGAACTAAATAATCTATGGGAGATAGTATCAAAAGAATCGTTGGCCCATATCAAGATAGTTATTCCCCAAATGGAATAATTGGGGAGAAAGATGCGTGTGGAGTTGGTTTCGTAGCAAATGTCCAAGGTATAGAAAGCAACTGGATACTTAAACAATCACTAAAGGGCCTTAACTGCATGGAGCATAGAGGAGGTTGTGGTGGTGATAGTGACTCAGGAGATGGAGCAGGGATTTTATGTTCGATTCCATGGGAATACCTTGAAGAGGAAATGGATCTAAAAAATACACAAGAATTGCGTAGAGGTTTAGGCATGGTTTTTATGCCTAATAAAGAAGAGAAAATTGAAAAATGTAAATCAATATGCGATCAGGAAGCAAAAAAATTAAAAGTTAACAAAACATCTTGGAGAACAGTTCCAGTTAATAATGAAATCTTAGGTCCTTTAGCTAAAGCAAATGCTCCATTCATCTGTCAGTGGTTTCTATATATAGATAAAAATTATCATAAGGATATTGAGAGGCTTTTATTTCAATTAAGAAAAAGAATTGAAAAAAACATAAGAGAAACTTTTAAAAACCATGTTGGTGATTGTGAATTTTATTTTGCCTCACTAAGTTCTCACACAGTTGTTTATAAAGGCATGGTACGTTCTGAAATATTATCTGAGTTTTATCAAGACCTAAAAGAGGAGGGTTTTAAGGTCTCATTTTCTGTTTATCATCGTAGATTTAGCACCAATACACTTCCAAAATGGCCATTAGCTCAGCCCATGAGATTTCTGGGTCATAATGGCGAAATAAATACTCTCTTAGGCAATATCAATTGGGCTAAAGCTTCAGAAACACATATAGATGATTTTTGGGGAGATTTATCTAATGAAATCAAGCCCATTGTAGATGTAAACAAAAGTGATTCATCAAATCTTGATGCAACCCTCGAAATTAATATTCGCTCAGGCCAACCAATAACTGATTCATTATTAAAACTTGTTCCTGAAGCATTTAGAGATCAACCAGAACTGGAACAAAGAGAAGACATTAAATCTTTTTATGAGTATTCTGCAAGCTTACAAGAAGCTTGGGATGGACCCGCTCTTCTTGTATTTGCGGATGGAAATTTTGTAGGAGCAACGCTTGATAGAAATGGTTTAAGACCAGCAAGATATTCAATCACAAATGATGGTTTCGTAATAATGGGTTCCGAAACAGGAGTAGTAGATCTTGAAGAGGAGAGAGTAATAGAAAAAGGTAGATTAGGACCGGGACAAATGTTGGCAGTTGACTTTCATCAGAATAGAATACTTAGAAATTGGGAAGTAAAATCTGAAGCAGCTAAAAGGCATGATTATAAAAATCTGCTCAGTAATAGAACTATAAAAATTGAAAATAATGATTGGGTTAAAGACTGCAAACTAAAAGACCTTGAATTGTTACAACAACAAACTGCATACGGTTTTT
>QCHG01000019.1 GCA_003278045.1 Prochlorococcus sp. AG-402-A04
ATTAACTGGTAAGGTCGCCACAAAACTGCAAACTTTTTTACTTGTATAGGAACCATTTAAGGCTTTTTGGGAAGTGCCCGTTTTCCCCGCTATCCTATAACCCTCGATTTTCACTCCAGATCCACTACCTTTATCAACTACGCTCTCCATCCATTCGAGAACAGTTTTAGAGACTTCGTGTGAAAAAAATTGTTTTTTTGGATTTTTATTAACTCTTTCTTTGAAAGTTGAGGTTACATGTGGAGTTACTTCATAACCACCATTTGCTAGAGCCGCATGAAGTTGAAGCAGTTTAAGTGGCGAGATTGAGAAACCTTTGCCAAAAGAAGTTACAGCAGGCTCAATTGATTGATTTACAAATAAATCTTTTCTCTTTAGCTGGCCAGCAGTTGATTCAAATAAGTCAGTCTCTAAATTTTTATTTATACCTAAATTTTTTAGCCAATCCCAATAAATTGTTGGGTCTAAATTTTGCATTATTTTTACCATCCCAACATTACTTGAAACCTGCAAAACTTTTGGATAGTCAATGTATCCATTACCTTTTTTATCCCAATTAGAAAGTGTCCATCCTCCAACATTAATTTTTCCAATATCTTCAACTACTCCATCTTTTTGGATTACTTTTTCTTCTAAAGCTAAGGCAAGATTAATAGGTTTAAAAGTTGAACCAGGCTCAAATAAATCTTGAGAATACCAACCCCTAAAAAGTCCAGAATCATACTGCCAAAATTCATTTGGATCATAAGACGGGACTGTAACCAAAGAGAGAATCTGACCATTATTAACATCCATAACTATGGCAAATCCCTTCTTTGCTCTCCATTTGCTTACTTGCTTTGATAAAGCATTGAATGACGCTTTCTGTAATTTTGAATCTATAGTTAAGCCTAAACTTTTATAATCAGAGATAAAATCCCCTGGAGCTGAATTATCTGGTAGAGGGGTTCCATCTCCTCCTCTTTTTATTAAATTACTTTTATTAAAGACTTTAATTTGATTATCTAGATGAAGCTCTAAACCTGCTGAAGCTATATTCTCATCATTAACAAAACCGACAAGATTGGAGTAAAGCTCCCCTTGTGGATAATATCTCTGCGAATATTTAAACAAATCAAGTCCGCTTATTTGAAGGTTTTTAATCTTTTCTGCCTTTTCTTCGGAAATTTTATCCAAAAGCTTAATACCACTCATTTTATTCTTAAATTTACTCAATAGTATTTCACCATTTATGTCCAATATAGGTGATAATTTTTCTGTAACATCTTCAATACTGCGAACTCTATTTATTGAATCACCAGGAAAATTAAAATATTTTGGATGGGCCCATAATTTATAGAGCGGTTTATCGTAAGCAATTAGTCTATTATTTCTATCAACAATCGCTCTCCTTTTTTTTAAGGCATTAGTTTTAGAAGACTGTATTAATCTAGCTTTCCTTTGCAAATCAGAGGCGTTAAAGACTTGCAATTTAACTAACCTACCAAATAAACAAAATGTTAATAACAAACTAAAAATATAGAGAAATTTAAATCTTCTTTGATCAAGGGGTACTAGACGAACAATTTTTTTGTATTTTTTCATCAATATCCCCTTTGATATTTACTATCACTAAACCCTTTAATGAAACTACTTAAATTTTTATTAAATAAACTTTCTTTTTTTTCTGGAAGTTTATCTAGATAGATTAAATCGTTAGGTTTAGTATTTCTATAAGTATTAATAGACTCAAGTTCACTAATATAAAATTCCTCAATTTTAGAAATAAAATCAATCAGATTATTATTGATAGCTCTTGTTTTAGATAAGTTTTTATATGTATTTGACCATTTCCTTTGACTATTAAAAGACAAGAAAAATAAGGTGAAAATTAATACCAAAAGAGAGATATTAATGGTGTCGAAAATTTGATGTATTAATTTGATATTGATTATGAATATTTTTTCGGAATTTTTTTTACTTTCATTTAAAACTTTTTTTTTAAAATTAAGTTGATTCCCATAAGGTTTCATCTATGATTTATTTTTTAAATTAAAGAGGCGTTATTAATTAAATAAACATCTTTTAGTTTGATTCGCAAGTAAAAAATTAAATTCTTTATGTCCTCAATAAGAACAAATTTAAGAAGGTCAATCCATTCCATAAAGAATGCATAATCACTGAAGAGAACAAACTTCCTGACGCAATTCTTGTAATTCCTAATCCAATCCCTAAAACAAATAATGGTGGCATTTCTCCCAAACTTAAATGAGCTAATGCAAAGATAAAGGCTGAAACTATGATGCCAGAATTTATTCCTAAATCTCTTGATAGAGTTGGTAGTAAAATACCGCGAAATATAATCTCTTCAAATAGAGGGGCAAATAGAGTTGTTGTTATAAATAATAGAAAAAATGATAAGTAATTATTGTTATTAAGAACTATTTCCAGCAAAGGGTTACTACCATTCTGATTATCGATCAGACTATTCATAATTAGGGAGATCAATAAAACAAAAGGAACAATTGCTAACCAACCTTTAATGCCCTGAATAATTGCATATTTTATTGGCAAGAAATTGAACTGTAAATAATCCTTTTTAAAAGTAAATTGACCATTTAAAGATTTAATTTGATAATAAACTATCCCTAATGGTGGAATAGCCATAAAAAGATATCCAAAGAAAATTTTTAAAGATTGAGACAATTCATTAGAGATATTTTTAGAAAAAAGTTCAACTAAGCTAATAGAAAACAAAGGTGATACAACTTCTCCTAAAACAACAAATCCTCCCGCAATTAATAAAACCATATCTATTAATTCTAAATCTAAGGATTTAATTTCTTTCCAAGGAAACTTTTTCAAAGATATGGTTGTCCATAAGATTTTTAAAGCCAGAATAGAGCCAATAAGTATTGTAAAAAGTGGTATTAGTCTTATTGCTAATATTTTTAAAAACATTTTGCTTGAAAATGATTTTGTTATTAATGCACTATCGTCAAAATCAAATTTTCGGCTTAATAGATGATATAAAAATCTATCACCTTTAAACAAATCAAATTTATCAGAATTTGGTTTATATGAATTATTATTAGATTTTTTTTCTATCTCATCAATCAGAAATTTAAAGTTTTTATTTTCAAAATTTTTGGATCTATTTTCATAGATTTTAAGATCATTTGATTCTGAAGTAATTATTCGAATTAATTTATTTCTTTCTGTAAGCTCTTCAAATGAGACCTCAGAGAGTGATTTATTTATTTGGTCAACAGGATCATTAATGATAAAAAATTTTTTAAGATTTACAGGTATTGATTGGACAGATAATTCAGCAATTTCTTGCTCTTTTTGACTAATATCAAATGAAACAGATGGTCTATTCAAACTATCTCTTAAGCCTTGTTGCCATACAAAAAAAGTTATGACTATAGAAATAAAAGCTAAAATGAGTTTTGACTTAGAAATATTTTTAAAGATCATAATTTATTGTATTGTTGAAAATTATACTTAGTTATCATTGAGTTTCCTTGTATTTATGTATCTATTTTAATCACTCCATGAGATGATTAAATTACCTTAATTTTCAAATTTATATAATGACTATAAGATTAGTTTTAGTTAGGCATGGACTAAGCAGTTTCAATGCAAAAGGATTAATTCAAGGAAGAACAGACGATTCATTATTAACTGATGAAGGATACGAACAAGCCCGAAAAGCAGGCAAAGCATTATCAAAAATAAATTTCGATAAAATCTATTCCTCCCCACTTGTGAGAGCGGCAGAGACTGCAAAAACAATTAAAAAGACCTTCAATAAAGAACAAAACATTGTATTTGATGATAATTTGCTAGAGGTCGATCTTAGTGAATGGTCTGGTCTAAAAATTGATGAAATAAAAAAGAAATTTCCAGAAATTTACCCTATATGGAAAAACGATCCGGAAAATCTAATCTTAAAAAGAAATGACAAAAAGACTTATAAACCAATTCAAGAGTTATTTTTTCAAGCAACAAATTTTGTAGAAGAGATTTTAAAAATTTATCTAGACAAAGATGATGTGAATATACTAATTGTGGGACATAATGCAATTCTCAGATGTTTAATCCTCTTGTTATTAGGAAAGCCTAAGCAAGGTTTTAGAAAAATAAGATTAGAAAATGCTTCTTTCTCTATACTAAATATTTCAAAAAAAGATAACTCTTATAAGACACAAATTGAATGCTTAAATCAAACCTCACATCTGAATAAAAATATTCCAAATCAAATAGGAGATTCCAGAATATTTCTTATAAGGCATGGTGAAACTAACTGGAACAAAGAAGGAAGATTCCAAGGCCAAATTGATATCCCTTTAAATGAAAACGGAAAAGATCAAGCTAGAAAGACTTTTGAATATTTGAGAAATATTTCTTTCAACAAGGCATTCTCAAGTTCCATGAATAGGCCTTATGAGACTGCACAAATAATCCTCCAAAATAGCAAAGATTTAAAAATAGAGAGAATAGATTCACTCGTAGAAATTAGTCACGGCTTATGGGAAGGCAAACTGGAAATAGAAATCAGAGAAAAGTGGCCTGTTTTACTAAAAAATTGGCATGATAAACCTGAAGAAGTAATAATGCCCGAAGGTGAATCTATAAAAGATGTATCCGAAAGGTCTGTAGAAGCTTTTAATAAAATTTGCTCAATTCAAAAAGATAATGATCTTAGCCTTCTGGTTGCTCATGATGCAGTCAATAAAACTCTAATTTGCAATATCCTTGGGATTAATTATTCAAATATTTGGATGATAAAACAAGGTAATGGTGGCATAACTATAATTGACCTTTTCAATGATCCCAACAAGCCCCCTGTTATTAGCGCTCTAAACATTACAACCCACCTAGGAGGAATAATTGATTCAACTGCTTCAGGGGCACTTTAAATTAAAACCCTTTCTAAAATTTTATTCGATGAAGTCAGAGGCAGAAAAAAGGTTTATTTATTGAAAAAGCTAACTTGACTAAGAGGCCAAAATCTGAAATATGCTTTCCCAATTATCTCCTTTTTATGGAGAAATTTACTTCCAGGCCAATATCTACCATCCCAGCTATTTGACCTGTTATCACCTAAAACTAAAAAATGATCTTTAGGAACTTTTATATTTTCAAATTCACCACATTTATTAAAGAGGGATAATGAGCACTTATAAGAGACGTAAGGTTCAGGAATTAATTTATTATTTATTATTAATTCACCCTTCTCGTTTACACTGACAATTTCTCCTGGAAGTGCCACCACTCTTTTAATATAAGCATCGCAAGCTTGATCCCTCAAACCAGGAATAAACGACATTGGAGGGAAACTCATCAAAAAACAATATCTTTTTTTTGGTAGAGGCTTAGATCTTAATGAAATTAATTTTTCGTCAAAGGAGTAAGGTGAGTTAAAAACTACAATATCTCCTCTTTTTGGCAAAGAGTTTCTTAGCGAAAATTTTTCAATAATTAGCCTATCGTTTATTTGTAATTCTGGGAGCATTGACCCAGAGGGGATATATCGTGGTTCTGCTAAAAAAGATCTACAAGAAGAAACAAAAAAAGTTAATAGAATTAGTAGACCCCATTCTTTCAAAAAACTTTTAATAGAGGCAGGCATGAAATTAATAAAGTTTTAATTTTTTAACTTTATAAAAATTGTTTGGCATATTCAATTTCTTTAAAACCTAATATTACTTTTTCCTCCTCATAAATCAAAAATGGTCTTTTTATTAATTTGCCATCACTTAAAAAAAGTTGAATAATTTCTTCCCTTGATAAACTATAAATATCAAGATTAAGCATTTTAAAAGCTTGACCTCTTGTGTTAAAAATACTTTTTATATCATCAGAGTATTGGTCTAAGGCGAGATTTAAATAATTAACAAGTGGTGGTTCTTTTACAATATCAATTAAATTAAATTCGAAATCTTTGCTTTCAAGCCACTTTGCAGCTTTTCGGCAAGTAGAGCATTTTAAATAACTATAAAGAATTATTTTTTTCAATTTGATTTACTAATCTTTGATTTCTTAAAAACTTTCAAGTTTTTCTTTTTAAGGGGTATACAACTTTTCAATAAATTTTCCACCACATCAAAATCCCTCCAACCATCAATTTGAACTGTTCTTCCATCAAGTCCTTTACTTGTCCTAAAGAATTCAGCAACATCCTCAAGCTGATTAGGAGCAATTTGATTAATACTGACTATATTAGCCTGTCTAGGATTAGCCATAGGCACACATAAAAGTTTTCCATCATATGCACCACAATCATGCATATCCAAAACTCCAATAGGTCTAGCTTTTATTAAACAACCAGCAAAAGTAGGCTCATCCATAATCACCATTGCATCAAGAGGAGCTCCATCATCAGCGAGGGTATTTGGGATAAAACCATAATCAAAAGGGTACCTCACTGAAGAATGCAATACTCTGTCTAAGGCCATTATTCCAGCATCAGAGCAATATTCATATTTGTTCCTACTCCCCGCAGGTATTTCAACAACGATATTTACTATTCCCTTCATTGGAGATGGAGGTATAGAACTAAGGTCCATCTTTTTTAAAATCGTGATTATGAATTATCTCGTTTCCTTGAGATAAAGGTCTTCCAATTAAAATGCTTATCGAAGGTAAAAAAATTGTCAAAATGGCAAAAATAATACCTAGAGATGTAATTGATAAACTCCTTATACTTAAAGGGTCATCATCATCGTTTTCAAAATCACTTCGAGCAGAACCATAAAAAGATTCTTCGCTTGATTTACTTTGAATAGACTGCTTTGATTTCGTGTAACTCAAGAACTCTTAATTGGTAAAGATTAAGGAGATAATTAAACACCATTATCCTACATTTAAAATGTCAATAAATCAAAACATTGACTAGTAACTTTTTAATTACTCTTTTTCCAATAAAGACCTAATAGATTTTAGTTCGTCTAATATTTGCACCAGTATATTTTGAGCAGCAGAGGAAGGTGTATTAAAGACCTCTACAGTAACTTCCTTAATTCTTAAAATGTCTTTCGCAAATCTTGCTACTTCATTAGGATGGAATTTCAAAGGATCTTTTTGATCAGTTCTAAATTCGGGATTTAATTTTCTTGGATTAAAGCTTGGGTTTAGATTTCTTATATCTGTGTTTGTATACCTATAGACAGAAGCTCTTGATCTGTTTAAGAATTTTTGAACTTCATCAATACCTACTAATTCCTCTTCGCTAGAAATATTGGAATCTATATTTTCCATAATCTTAAGAGAATGTTTTAGTAATAATGAACTTTTAAAAGAGTTTGAACTTCATTACTGAAAAAGTTAGCAGAAACAGTATTTTTAGACTAGCCGCGTTGAGGGACTCAAGACACTTTAAATTATTTTTTCATCTTAATTGATAAAATTAAATATCATTAAGGATTTTTTTGTATGCGCGTGACAACCTCATTTCCTCTGGGGACACTTCGTGACACACCTTCTGAAGCTGAAATTATTTCACATCAATTACTTTTAAAAGCTGGATATATTCGCAGAGTTAATAGCGGTATTTATGCATACATGCCATTAATGCTTAGAGTTGTTGAAAAAATATCCGCAATAATAGAGAGAGAACTTAATAGTATTGGTTGTACAAAATTACTATTACCCCAACTTCATCCTGCAGATTTATGGAGAAAAAGTGAAAGATGGGAAGGATATACTGCAGGGGAAGGAATAATGTTTAACCTCAAAGATAGACAAGGTAAAGAATTTGGTTTAGCTCCAACTCACGAAGAGGTGATCACTAGTATTGCATCAGAGACCATCAACTCCTATAAGCAATTACCTCAATGTTTTTATCAAATTCAGACAAAATTTAGAGATGAAATAAGGCCAAGGTTCGGATTGATGAGAAGTAGAGAATTTATAATGAAAGATGGTTATTCTTTTCATTCTTCAGAAAACGATCTGGCTTCTTTCTATGAAAAGGTTGGCAATGCTTATGAAAATATTTTCAAATCTTGTGGACTGCAGACAGTAGGAGTTGAAGCTGATAGTGGAGCAATTGGCGGCGCATCATCAAAAGAATTTATGGTCACTGCTGATGCTGGGGAAGATTCCATTTTGTTTACTCAAAGTGGTTCATATGCTGCCAATATTGAAAAAGCTGTTTCTCTACCCTCTCAACCCATTCCACTAAAAGATAATATTGCAGAGTGGTTGGAAACACCTAATCAAAAAACAATCCTAGAGGTTTGCGATAATAATAATTTAGACCCTAGTCAGATTATTAAAGTAGTAATATTCCTTGCACAGTTCGAAAGTGGATTTGAGGTCCCAATTCTTGCCTGCATAAGAGGCGATCAACACATTAATGAAGTAAAGCTTTTTAACTTAATAAATAAACTTCATAATTTCAATCTCCTTAATCTTAAAAAGATTGAAGACAAAAATAATATCGAAAAAAATCTAATTGATTTTCCCTTAGGTTTTATCGGGCCAGATTTAGATAATAAAACTATTAAAGCTACTTCCAATTGGGATAAAACATGGACAAGAATAATTGACCATTCCGCAAGTGGCCTTTCAAAGTTTATAAGTGGTGGGAATAAAGTTAATTTCCATAAAGTTTTTCAAGAATTTTCTTTTGCTTCGAAAGAATATCTAATTGGGGATATCAGGAATGCCAAAAAAGGAGATAAAATAAGTATTGATGATGATGAAGAACTTAAAGAAAAAAAAGGTATCGAAATTGGACATATTTTCCAACTAGGTCAGAAATATAGTGAAAAATTAAATGCAAAGTTCTCTGATAAGGATGGTAAGTTAAAAAATTTATGGATGGGTTGTTACGGAATAGGAGTGACAAGAATAGCTCAAGCTGCTATCGAACAGAATCATGATCAAAAAGGAATTTGTTGGCCTATCCAGATTTCTCCTTTTGAAGTTATTATTATTCCAACAAACCTAAAAGATCCTATTCAAAGTGATCTTACTGAGCAAATCTATAACAACTTTTTAATTAATAAAATTGATGTCCTTCTTGATGATAGAAACGATAGAGCTGGAGTAAAATTTAAAGATGCGGAATTAATTGGTATTCCTTTTCAGATAATTATTGGCAGAGATTCTATTAATAAAGAAGTAGAGCTTTTATGCAGAACAAATAATACTAAGCTTAAAATTAGATCTGATAAATTGTTGGAAACATTTATTTCCGAATCTGAAATAATGTACAATAAGAAGTCTTAAGGCTTATTTTTTTTGGGAGCTAAGTTATGTTACTGAAATGGACATCAAAATTATTTTTTAAGAATCTTACCAAAGCTATATCTTTTGCAATATCATTAATCGTTGTTTTTACCCTATTTAGTTCCCCTTCCATAGCTGCAAAAACCTCTATGACAGGTGACTATACACAGGATACAATTTCAGTAGTTAAAACATTACAAACAGCTGTTGATACTCCAAAAGATTCTCCAAATAAAGATGAAGTTAGAAGTGAGGCTCTTACACTCATAACTGACTATATCTCCAGATACAGAAATAGAGGGATGGTAAATAAAACGCAATCTTTTACCACCATGCAAACAGCATTAAATGCTATGGCAGGTCATTACAAAAACTTTGCAAGTAGACCTTTACCAGATAAACTTAAAGAGCGTTTAACCAAAGAACTTTCTCTTGCTGAAAAAATGGTTCTAAGAGAAAGTTGATACAATTCATTTACTTTTTAAAAGTAAACCAATATTTTTGAATATATTAAATATTCGCACAAAAATAATGCTCTTCTGAAATTGGCCAATGTTGTTGTAATCGGAGCCCAATGGGGTGACGAAGGAAAAGGTAAAATAACGGATTTACTGAGTCGTTCGGCAGATGTCGTCGTTCGCTACCAAGGGGGAGTAAATGCAGGTCATACTATAGTCGTAGATGATAAAGTCTTAAAATTACATTTAATTCCCTCAGGAATACTCTATAAAAATACTTCTTGTCTAATTGGGTCGGGAACTGTTGTAGATCCAAGAATCTTGCTTAAAGAAATTGACATGTTAATTGATAATGGAATTGATATCTCAGGATTAAAAATTTCATCAACATCACATGTAACAATGCCTTACCACCGAATATTAGATGAAGCGATGGAAGCTGATAGAGGTTCAAATAAAATAGGTACAACAGGTCGTGGAATTGGCCCAACTTATGCGGATAAGTCACAAAGAAATGGCATTAGGATAAGAGATTTGCTTAATAAGGAAAGACTAAGTGATGTGATCGAAATTCCATTAAGAGAAAAAAACGGTCTACTAGAAAAAATCTATGGCATTAAACCACTTAAATTAGAAGATATTGTTGAAGAATATCTTGACTATGGGGAAAGATTATCAAAGCATGTTGTTGACTGCACGAGGACTATCCATGCAGCCTCAAAAAACAAGAAGAATATTCTTTTCGAAGGTGCTCAAGGTACTCTACTTGACTTGGATCATGGGACTTATCCTTTTGTTACCTCATCAAACCCTATATCAGGAGGGGCATGTATAGGGGCTGGAGTGGGTCCCACTTTAATTGATAGAGTCATAGGTGTCGCAAAAGCTTACACCACAAGAGTAGGTGAAGGGCCATTCCCAACAGAATTGCAAGGGAGTATTAATGATCAACTCTGTGATAGAGGAAGTGAATTTGGTACCACTACTGGAAGAAGGAGAAGATGTGGGTGGTTTGATGGAGTTATTGGTAAATATGCTGTATCTGTAAATGGTCTTGATTGTTTAGCCGTTACAAAACTCGATGTGTTAGATGAATTAGATGAGATTCAAGTTTGCATTGCATATGATCTCGATGGAGAGGAAATAGACTACTTTCCAACAAATTCAGATGACTTAAAAAAATGCAAGCCAATCTTTAAAAAATTAAAAGGTTGGCAATGCTCAACTGCAGATTGCAGAAAACTATCTGATCTCCCAGAGAATGCTATGAATTATCTAAGATTTTTAGCTGAATTAATGGAGGTCCCAATTGCCATTGTTTCGTTAGGGGCGAATAGAGATCAAACTATAGTAATTGAAGACCCAATTCATGGTCCTAAAAGAGCACTTCTAAGATAATTGAGTTCAAAATTAATGAAGGAATCCTTTAGACATTTTGAAAATAATAAAACGGTTGATCTCATTGGTCTGGGCAACGCAATAGTAGATATTATTGTAAATATTGAAGATGAGTTTCTTGAGATAAATAATCTTGATAAAGGATCAATGAATCTAATTAATTCTGTTGAATCTCAAAGATTATTAGAAAATTGCAAAGTAATCAAACAAATTTCAGGTGGGTCCTCAGCAAATACCGTTGTTTCTTTAGCAGAATTAGGCAATAATGTGCAATTTATAGGAAGAGTGAAAAATGATCAATTTGGGAATTTCTTTTCTGAAGATATAAAAAAAAGTAAAACTATATTTAATACTCCGCCAACTATTGAAGGTGCTCCAACAGCTCATTCAATCATTTTGGTTACACCTGATGCACAAAGAACTATGTGCACTTACCTAGGAGCATCTGTAGAGTTTGAACCAAAAGACATTGACTTTACTGTAATTAAAGAAAGTAAATACTTATATTTAGAAGGATATTTATGGGACAGCGAATTAGCTAAAAAAGCTTTTATTAAAGCCGCCCAAATTGCAAAACAATCTAATACAAAAATAATCCTTTCTTTGTCTGATTCATTTTGTGTAGATAGACATCGTGAGAGTTTCTTGGAATTAATTTATGAATATGTAGATATTGTGTTTTGTAATGAATCCGAGGTGTTAAGTCTATTTAAAAATGATAATTTAGCAAACTGCCAAGAAGACCTATCTTCCTTATGTGAATTAGTCATAGTAACTCTTGGAAGAAATGGTTCTCTCATAGTTAACAAAAATAATGTTGAAATAATTGAGTCAATAACGAAAGGCAAGATTATTGATACTACAGGAGCGGGAGATATCTATGCGGGAGGATTTATCCATGGATTAATAAACAATTGTTCCCTCAAAAGATGCGGGGAGATAGCTTCAATTTGTGCGGGGCAAATAATTACGCAATTAGGATCTAGATCGGATATTGATCTTAAAGAGTTAATAAAATAGATTAATCAAATAGTCTTATTCAACCAATCATAATATTGCATCTCAGCATGGTATTTTTTGTAAATAATCTGAGGGACATCATATGTGGAATTTTTATTTACGAAATCAATTAAACAATCTTTAAATTCTAGTTTACTTTTTATTGTGATTTCAAACTCTTTAGTTTTTTCAATATCATCATCCCACTTATAAGTTGAAAAAATTTGCTTTATCGAAACACAAGCTGCAAGTTTTTTTTGTATTAGTAATTTAGCCATTCGCAAAGCATTTTCGTTACTTGATTCAGTTGTGATCATAACTAATACTTCCATAATGAATTAAACATCAATATTTTTTAATTATGTGATTTATCAAATTGTGATATTGATCAAAAGAGTAAGAATAATCATTTTTAACTTTCGGCCTTTTAACCAAAAATAACTTCATCTTACTTCCAGAAACTATACTCTCCCAGTTTTTCTGAGAATAACTTCCAGATTCTCTGCATAGAACATAATCTATCTCCCAAAAATCACAAAGTTTTTTTTCTAAAATGCTTTTATTATTTTTGCTCGGTTCAAGTATCGCTATATTTGAATTTTTAATACATGATCCAAAAGCTTTAGTTATACTCTCATAAGTTGGAAGTACCCTTGTAAATACATTTGCTTTACAATTCATATAATAACTAGCTGTATCGTTAAGGAATCTTGATCCTATTGCAAGAAGAATATTCTTATTTTCTATATCAACATTATTTATATCCTTTAAATGATCAATATAAAAAAAATTATTAGTGTTATTTATTAGAGATTTCCTCTCAAATAGTAAAAGAGGTGTATTAATTTCTTTACATGCATTATTAAGATTTTCAGAAATTATTACGGCAAACGTATGAGTAGCATCGACAACGCATGTGATTTTATTTTTATTTATGAAATTAATTATTTGATCTTTGTTATTTAATTTCCCCGTAATGATATGTAACTTTGGATTTTTAATATAAGCTTGCCCTGCTTTATAAGTTAAAACACTTGCAAAGACTGAATAATTAAGTTCAAGAAGCCTATTGGCTATTACAGGTCCATCCGAAGTTCCTGATAGGATCCAAACATTTTTATAGCAATTTCCTTGATTCTGCATCAGTATGTCTTTAATTAAATAGTAAGTAATGAATCATTGTTTAATTCAGGCGATCATTAATAGCGCTCCACAAATGAGGTATACCAAAGAAAACCAAACTCCAATTGCAGAAATGATTGTTAATTTTAAAGGATTACGTAGTGAAGATCCAACCAGAGATCTCAAGATCATAGGATGGGGAAATATTGCCCAAGAAATGGTAGATGAACTAAAGGAGGGGCAAAATATTGTTATTGAGGGACGTCTAAAGATGAATTCTGTTACTAGAAAAGACGGAACTAAAGAAAAACAACCAGAACTAACAGCTTCAAAAATTCATCAAATATCGCCAGTTGATGTTACTAAGTCTGATCAAAAAGAAAATAATGAGTCATTTGAAAATAAAGAAACTGAAAAAAAATCTAGTTGGGATAGTTCACCTTTAGTACCTGAAGTGGACGAAATACCTTTTTAAATCAAATATCAACATTATTTTCTTGAACACTTATAATTAATTTGCTTATTTTTCTTTCAAGCGCGGCAAGTTCGCTTCTGATTTCTGGCCATTTACCCTTATCAAGATTTTCTAGTAGCCATGCTCTATCTTGATCAAGTTTAAAAATTAAATCTCCTTGATTTGCAGTATTAGGATCTTGCATAATACTTGTTAGCCCATTTAAAACTCATTCTACTAAATCAAAATGAAGAAATATTTATCGCCTGGAAACTTAATCGTAACGGCTGGAGGTATATTAGCTTTTGTTGGAATGACTGCTTATTTTACAGACTCAGTGAATTTAAGTGTACCTACTTTTTTTTATGGAGTACCTATTTTCCTAATTGGTTTAGGCTTAAAGACTTCCGAAATACCTCCTGTAGAGTTATTTGACAAGACAAATTTTGCGACAAATAAATTTAATAGACCAAAAGAACTAACAGCATTAGTTAAAGATGTTACAAGATGGAGGTATGGGATAAAAGCTCATCTTGAATCGTCATTAGAATCTTTAAATTTGTGGGACGAGGATAACCCTCCTCAATTAAAAGAAATAGAAGAAATTACAAAGGAAGAAAAAAATGGTCTCAGAATGCGTTTCGAATTAAACGCTGTCCCTCTAGAAAAATGGATTGAAAAACAAGAAAGATTAAATAGATTTTTCGTCAAAGGTCTTGAATCAGAATTTATTATCGACGATAATAAAAAAGAATTTGATTTTATTCTCTTTTATTGAATATAGGGATATATTTGTAAAAACCTAATTTCTCAATTCAATCAAGTTTTAATGATTTTTAATAATGAATGATTCTCAAAGAGTATCAATATTAAGCGAAGCACTTCCATATATACAAAGTTTCTCAGGTAGAAAAATTGTTATCAAGTATGGTGGTTCTGTTATGGAGAATGATAATTTAAAAAATGCTTTTTTTAGAGACATTGCACTTTTATCAACCGTTGGGGTTTGTCCGATAGTAATTCATGGAGGTGGACCAGAGATTAATAATTGGTTAAAGAAATTAGAAATATCTCCTAAATTCGAAAATGGATTAAGAATTACTGATCAAAAAACAATGGAAATTGTCGAGATGGTTCTAATGGGTAGAGTTAACAAACAAATTGTAAAAGGGATTAATAAAACTGGATCCTTAGCTGTGGGAATATCAGGTCTTGATGGCAACTTAATTCAATCTAGAGAACTAGGAGATGGTAGCCATGGGTTAGTGGGAGAGGTTACAAAAATCAATCCTGAAATATTAGATCCTCTTATTTCTAAAGGATACATCCCAATTATTTCTAGCATTGGATCAACCTTGGAGGGTATTTCCCATAACATTAATGCAGATTTTGTTGCTGGAGAAATTGCAGCTGCAATAAATGCAGAAAAACTTATTCTTCTTACTGATACTCAAGGGATTTTAAAAGAAAAAGATAACAAAAATAGTCTTGTTGAAAAAACTAATCTCAAAGAGGCAAGGGATTTTATTGATAAAAAAATTGTGACTGAAGGTATGATTCCAAAGACAGAATGCTGTATAAGAGCTTTAGCCCAAGGAGTCAAAGCAGCTCACATTATTGATGGAAGAATAGAACATTCATTACTTCTTGAGATTTTTACAAATTCCGGAATAGGTACAATGATAGTTGCCTAACCCATGAAAACTTATGAGCAAGTTTTAGAAAAAGTAGAACTTGCTTTAGCTAAAGGTGAGTATCATTATTGCATTGAATTTCTTTTGCCCATAATCGAATCATTTCCTTTATCAAGCAAAGAGGGAGTAAATTTAAGAACAATCTTAATTACTGCTCTATGTGGTATCAATAAAAGGGAGGAAGCTAAAAGGTTTTGTAAAGAACTTCTAAAATCTTACGATAATAAGACGAGAGAAAATGCAAAATATTTGATGGAAGTTATAGACTCTCCTGACATTAAAAAGCCAGAAAACTGGAACTTACAGTTTGAAAGCGACCCATCACTCAATAAAAAATCTCTTAACTCACTGCGCAAAAAAAGAGAAGTATTGAAGAAAAAAAAATTTATTAATGTAACTGAGACGCCAACTGGAGAAACAAAACCCTTTCAGAAAGGTTTTTCACTGATCATTTTTTTAATACTATTATTATTAATTCCACTTTTAAGTGGCTGCGTAAAAATTGAAGATACCCTTGATCTTAGTGAACTTGATTCAATAACTAATAATTTAGTGATAGAGAGTAAATACATAAAGAAATTTCCTTGGCAATTAAAATTTGAAGAGAAGATGAAAGATATTTTTCCTGACGCAGAAATTGAACTAGACGAATCAACCTTTTCTTTGAAACATAAAAATCTCAATTTAGAGGATACAAAGCAAGTTCTTAAAATCACCCAAAATACAGCTGGAGAGTTAGCGGGAGAATCAACAAATATAGAAATTAATACTACTCAAAAAAACTTCATTTTTTTTAAAAAATACTTTTACAGGTTAGATTTGGATCTAAATTCTATTAAAGGCATTGATAATTTAGAACTCATTTTCAAAATTATTCACCCTAATAAAGCTATCCTTACCGATAAAAATAATTCAAATTTAGAAATCACAAAAAATCTAATAATTTGGGATTTAAATCAAGGGCAGATAAATAGTCTTGAATTTTCTTTCTGGAGCCTTAACAAACTCTTGATTGGGATATCTATTATTTTAATAATCATAATATTGGCTTATTTATTAAGATTCTACAGATTTAAATTAGGTTCAGATTTACCTCAACTTCCATCAAAGTAATTACAACTCTGCTGGATTAACATCTATTGTTAAAAAAACATTTTTTGGAATAAGTTTCCATAATTTTGATCTATCAGGTAAAGGTATCTTTGTTCCTTCAGGGCCATGTATTAATATCTGCCATCTAAATTTTTTACCGACTTTAGCTATTAAACTAGGGGCAGGACCAATTAATTTCCAGTTCTTTTTCTCACAAAAACTAACTAGATATTTTGCTAATTTTATTGCAATTGACTCAGTTAATTCATAATTTTCACCTGATAATTTAAGTAGGCAAATTGTGCAAAATGGAAATAAATTAGCATCCTTTCTCAATCTCGAGTTTTCAATTAAGAATCTTTCATAATCTCTTTTTTGAAGATACGAAATCACCGGGTGGTTAGGTTTATATGTTTGAAAAATTACTTTCCCTTTTTTTTGTGCCCTGCCGGCCCTTCCTGCTACTTGCAAAAATAATTGTAATGATTTTTCTTCTGCTGAAATATCTGGGCGATGAAGCAACCCATCTGCTGCAATAACTACTGAAAGAGTAATATTGGGGATGTCAATACCTTTTGCCAACATCTGAGTACCGACAAGAATATCAGCATCACCTTTAGAAAATTTTGAAAGAATATCTCTATGACCATCCTTTCCTGAAGTTGTATCTCTATCAAAGCGAAGTACTCTTAAGTAAGGAAATTCTTCATTTAAAAACTCTATTACCCTTTGCGTACCAATTCCAAAAGGTTTAAAAGCAGTTGAATGACAATCTGGGCAACGGTTGATCAATCTTGATTTATGATCACACCAATGACACCTTAACCATTTTTTTCCTTGTGATCCGAGATGAACTGATAAAGGAACGTCACAGTTGGGGCAATTTATTAAATATCCGCAATTTCTACAACTTAAAAATCCACTATGCCCCCTCCTAGGGATCAAGATTATTGCCTGCTCTTTTTTTAAGCGTAGTTGAGGAAGCAATTGTAATAAATCATTGGAAAAAATTTTCATATTTCCCTTCTTGAACTCATCCCGCATATCAATAATTTTTATTTCAGGAGTCTCATTACTGGATATCCTTTGAATCATTCTTACCAATTTAAAATTCCTTTCAAAAATACACTTTTTCCAAGTCTTCATTGATGGGGTTGCACTCCCAAAAATTAACTTTGCAGAATTCCTTTTTACTATTTCAATAGCAATCTCTCTCGCGTCATAACAAGGCATAGGACTATCTTGCTTATAAGAAACATCATGTTCTTCATCCATTATTATTAATCCCAGATTTCTGATTGGAAGAAAAACTGCCGACCTTGTACCTATTACTATTAAAGGTTCATTAGCATTAATAATTTTCTCCCAAACTAAAGTTCTATGAACGGGAGAACAATTACTATGATATTCGTAAACGACATTATTAAATCGCCTACTAAACCTATCAATAAGTTGAGGAATTAATCCAATTTCTGGGGCTAGTATCAAACAACTTTTTTTCTTAAGAAATTGATCTTCAGCAATTCTCATATACACTTCAGTTTTACCTGAACCTGTTTCGCCCCAAAGAAGTAATGCATCTCCTGGTTTCATTGTTTGAAATTTTTGTAATGCAATTTTTTGCTCATTTGTAAGATTTGGTTTTTTCGTTGCGATATGCTCTTTTACAAAGGAATTTAATTTACTATTTATATTTTTTTTTCTTTTAGATTTAGCAAGATAATTTTTACTGACCATTGAGTTGATTAGAGTGTAATTAAAACCAGACTTTATTAATTCACTTTGCCAATTCCCTTTTTTAGATAAAGTATCCATTAAAAAAAATTCTTTTTTGGTTAATCCATTTTTCTTAATATCAAATTCTTTTTTAGTTTCAATCCATATTTGATCTTTTAAACCTTTTGAGAAATTTTTATATTTGCCAATCCAGCCAGGAGGAAATGCAGTTTTAAACATTTTTAAATTACTCACCATATAAAAAGAGGCTAGGGAGTCTATCAATTCTCTCCAAGATTCATCAATTATTTTTTTTTGCAAAATACTTTCAACAAACAAATATCTTATGCTTTTTCCTCCAGTAATATTTGATTCACCATTATTCATTGACGAAAAGTCTTTTTTGGAGATCACCAACCCATTCAATAATCTCCCCCTTAGTCTCACACTTACAATATCTCCAACTTCTGCTCCAAGATTATTTCCATCTAAATAGTAAAAGCTTTCATTACTACTACCTATATCAAGCAAAATCTCAAATTTATAGGAGATATTTAATAACTGATTACTTGCCGGCTTCAAAACTTTTTCTTAGTATTGGATTGTTGAACATTCCACAAAGTGTTTTTTGCACATTGTAAGTATCCTGCTCTTAAGGGAGACATGAAGCTCTGATCATTGACTGAAAATTCAAAAATGATCTGCCTGTCTGAGAAATCCCAAGACTTTTTACTTTAGGTAATCTATAGCACTATTTAAATTTTTCAACAATTTAGAAAACTTTTCTTATCCTCATTTTGTAAAAAAGTTTTTTAAACATTAAGGGGACTTTACTACTAAATGTTCAAATTAGCCCTAAATAAAATTTTATCTAGTTAAATTCACCGTAGAAAGGAGTCAATTATGTGTCCAGTCGCAGCAGAATCAAAGAATTCCAAGCCTAGTTCAAAAAAAAAGATCAATAAAAAAATTAATACAAATTTAGAAACAGTAGCTGAAGAAGATAGTAATAAAAATAATCAAACTTTACAGACATCTGCTGAGTTAAACGAAAGCAATATTGAAAATAACAATAATGAATTTAGTGATTCTGAAGAAGATAAAGGGCTCGGGAATATAAAACTTGGGCCAAAAGGTATCTACACTGAAGATTCAATAAGAGTTTATCTCCAAGAAATTGGAAGAATTAGACTTTTAAGACCAGATGAAGAAATTGAGCTTGCAAGAAAAATTGCTGACTTACTCCAATTAGAAGAGCTAGCAACTCAATATGAGTCAGAAAAAGGACATTTCCCATCAGTAAGAGAATGGGCCGAGTTAATCGATATGCCTCTTCCCAAATTCAGAAGAAGACTTCTCTTAGGGCGGAGAGCTAAAGAAAAAATGGTTCAATCAAATTTAAGATTAGTTGTTTCCATTGCTAAAAAATATATGAATAGAGGTTTATCATTTCAAGATTTAATCCAAGAAGGAAGTTTGGGTCTAATTAGGGCAGCGGAAAAATTCGACCATGAAAAAGGTTATAAGTTCTCTACATATGCAACTTGGTGGATTCGCCAAGCCATTACAAGAGCAATTGCGGATCAAAGTAGAACTATTAGATTGCCAGTTCACTTATACGAGACAATATCCAGAATTAAAAAAACCACAAAAGTTCTTAGCCAAGAATTTGGCAGGAAACCTAGTGAAGAAGAAATCGCTGAGAGTATGGAAATGACAATCGAAAAATTAAGATTTATAGCTAAAAGTGCGCAACTTCCTATTTCTTTAGAAACTCCAATAGGGAAAGAAGAAGACTCAAGACTAGGAGACTTTATAGAGGCTGATATAGAAAATCCCGAGCAAGATGTTTCTAAAACTTTACTAAGAGAAGATTTGGAAGGAGTATTAGCCACTCTTAGTCCAAGAGAAAGAGATGTTCTCAGATTGAGATATGGAATTGATGATGGAAGAATGAAAACTCTTGAAGAAATTGGCCAGATTTTTGATGTGACGAGAGAAAGAATTAGACAAATAGAGGCAAAAGCTCTAAGAAAACTTAGACATCCAAATCGAAATGGGGTCTTAAAGGAATATATAAAATAAAAAAAGTTAAGTATAATAGTTAGCTTTAAAAACTGGCAAAATAATAGCTTAAAATAAATTCGACTTAATTTTTAATACAAACTCAAAATAATATTTAATGACTAATTTTAAGCTAAAAATAGCTAGTAGAAGAAGTAAGCTAGCAATGGTTCAAACTTTATGGGTTAAAGATCAACTAGAAAGGAATATTCCCAATTTAGAGGTATCTATAGAAGCTATGGCAACTCAAGGTGACAAAATCCTTGATGTAGCCTTAGCAAAAATAGGCGACAAAGGCTTATTTACAAAAGAACTTGAAGCACAAATGCTCGTAGGACATGCAGATATAGCAGTACATTCTCTAAAAGATTTACCAACCAATTTGCCTCATGGCCTTAAATTAGGATGCATTACAAAAAGGGAGGATCCTGCAGATGCTTTAGTAGTAAACAAAAAAAATGACTGTTATAAATTAGAAAACTTACCTGAAGGTTCGATTGTTGGAACAAGCTCCCTAAGAAGACTTGCACAATTAAGAAATAAGTACCCACATCTTGTTTTCAAAGATATCAGGGGAAATGTTATTACAAGAATTGAAAAATTAGATGCAGAAGAATTTGATTGTATAATTCTTGCGGCCGCTGGTTTAAAGAGATTAGGCTTTGAATCAAGAATTCACCAGATTATCCCAAGTGATGTTTCCCTTCATGCCGTTGGCCAAGGAGCACTAGGCATTGAATGTAAATCTGATGATAAAAAAGTTTTAGAAATTATAAATACCTTAGAAGATAAACCCACCAGTCAAAGATGTCTAGCAGAAAGGGCTTTTTTAAGAGAGCTTGAAGGTGGATGCCAAGTCCCAATAGGTGTGAATAGTAAAATTCAGAATGAACAACTTTGCCTTACTGGTATGGTTGCATCTCTTGATGGAGAAAGGCTTATTAAAGATCAATATATTGGCAATATTAATGATCCCGAAGAAGTAGGTAAAGAACTAGCTAAAAAATTAAAGCAGCAAGGTGCCGAAGAAATACTAAGCGAAATATTTGAAAAATTTAGAGAAAAATAAAATAAGTTAATTTACTAATTTAGGATCAATTTCTTTTTTGTATCTCTCTTCACAATCTTTTATCACTTTAACAGCTTCTTCTAACCCAAAAAAACCATTGACAGTACATGTTCCTGGTTTTTTTAGATCTTTGTAGTGCTCCCAATAATACTTTGTTTCTTTTAACCAATGATCTCCAAGGTCTTCATAACTTGAGATATGATCAATTCTTTTATCATCTGCGAGAACCGCTATTACCTTATCATCGACCTCTCCACCATCATCAAATTTCATCACCCCAATAATCCTTGCTTCCACAATAGATCCTGGTATCAATGGCTCAGTTACCCCAACAATTTCTACATCAAGCGGATCTCCATCTTCATCCC
>QCHG01000020.1 GCA_003278045.1 Prochlorococcus sp. AG-402-A04
CTAAATAAAACTCAAATTCTTCAAATGGTGAATTTAGTTTCAATATCAAATGATTTCAATGATTTAAAGGATAATTTGAAGTGGGAAAGTTCTAAATCATTTCATCAAATATTTAAAAACATATAAACTCATTGTTTGATAATTATGAATTTTTAAAAATTATATTATAGATAAATAATAGTTAATTGAATTAATTAAAAGTTAAATAAATAATTTATATAAGCTATTCAAATAAATTTTTGATAATAATTTTTCTTATAAGAAACTTTCTCTTGATAACTATAATTTAGTGTTGTTTTCTTCTCCTTGTTAAAAAATTTAATTAATATCGTAGTAGTAATTATTATTATTATTATGATTAATAAATCTCCAACAGTGATTCCTCTCTCCTTAAGATTCATAATAAAACGTATATTTTTTTTAAATATAGCCTTTTTTATTTGATAAACTAATATTTTTAACAAACCTCCTAAAAATATATATTAAGTAAATATAAAAAGAATATAAAAATATTAAGACTAATACCTTTTGAATCATATAAAAAAAATAGATGAATTACTTATATGGAAGTCAAAAAAAAAATTAGTAGTTCCAACACTCCTGATTTTTTCTCTAAAGAGATGATTATCACAAAAAAATCACTTAACGAAAATCAACTCAAATTTACTTATCAAAAACAGTTAATCTCAGATCTAGATTCTAAGCACAAGGAATGGTCAAAATCGATTGATAGTAATTTTAAAAGCTTTCGTTGATTATATTTAAAAGTTTATTTCTTTTAGTTGTATTTTTCTCTTCCCAATGAAGTGTTACTTCATCACTAATGATAGGTTTTGCTTCATAAGCTAAATACCAAAGAATAAATCCGGCAGGAAATATTAAAATATGCATAGCTAAATTAGTTGACTTAAATTAAATATAGTGCAACACTTGTAATGTGCAAGTGTGACACTATTTTTTTTTAATTATGCCCTCACCGAGGAAAAGAATTGGTTTTTTGCCAAGTGAAAAAGTTCATGAAATCATAGAAAAAATGTGCACAGATAATGAATTTAGTCAGTCAAAAGTAACAGGATTATTGGTCGAAGAAGCGTTGAGGTCTCGGGGAGTATTAAATGAATCTTTTAGTCAAAAAAGGATTGAAAATAAAGATTTGATTGATTTTTCCTTTGATCAAGAAAAATTCATTGAAAATAATAAACCTCTACGTAAAGTAGACGATTATTCACTTAATAAAAAAGTATTATCTGATGATATTAAAATGATGCATGAATTCATTGAATATAAGTATTTTAAGAAGGTTATGAAGCGAAATAACAATATTTTTGAATGAATAGTGTCACACTTTTAATGTTGTACGAGATTGTTTTTCAATAGAATTTAGAAATTAAGCAAAGATAAATATTTTTGAATATTTCTAATCAACTTCTTAAAAAGGGATCCAAAATAAATTGAATCTTGAAAAATTCAGCGGACTAAATCCTCGTGGAGATATGAACCTTAGCCCGCTTTAAAAAAATAGCAACAAAAAAATATAAATACAATAAGTATGTAAATTTACTTTTGATTTAAAATTGGAATATAAACACTTTAAATATTAATGGCAGTAAGTGAATTAAATGAAGATACTCAGGATCAAATATGTGATCTTCTTGAAAATCTTCAGCAAATTGAGAAACTTAAAAATAAAGATATACGAATTTTGCTTGATAAAATAGTTAGAAAATATGGAGGAAAAGTAATAAATAAATGAAACGGATATTAATCCCACTATTAGTTTCCCTTACTTTACCAAGTGTCATTCATAGCACCCATTTGAATAATCAGAGAGAACTTACAGTCACCTCAGAAAGCACTAGGGAATCTATCCAGTTGGCAAAACACCTTAAAGATAATGGTGTAGTTAAATATTCAGCATATTGGTGTCCTAATTGCCTTAATCAAAGTGAATTATTTGGTAAGCAAGCTTATAGAGAACTTAATGTAGTTGAATGTGCAAGAGATGGCATAAACAGTCAAACTCAATTATGCATTGATAAAAAAATTAAAGGGTTTCCCACATGGGAAATAAATGGAAAACTAATTTTAGGTGTACTTTCACTAAAAGAGTTATCAAAGTTGACTGGATTTAAGAATTAAGTAATAGATAAGAAGATTAAAAAATGGCTAGATATTAAATGTTATTTCTTGAGCCCCTTTCGTACAACCTCCAGCTGGATAATTAATTACTTTTTTTGATATTAATCCAATACTTATAGCAACTATTCCAATACCAAATAAAGCTCTGAATCTTTTGTTTGAGATGAGATATTTCATTGGGTATTTATTATTTAATAGTAATGATTATGAGATTATTACGTGAATTTTGTTTTTAAAAAAAAATAACAAGTAATACTAAATCTATAATTTTTTAAAATAATTTTTAGATATAAGAAATCTTGAAAATCTTTAATCACTAAATGCTTATATATCTTTTTTTCAGTATTTTTAGTTTGTATTTGACAGGCTTTTATAATTAGTATGAGACTTTTCTTTTTTTATGAAAAATAAAGAATTTAATGTGACTCAAGGAATGGCTTTGTTACTTTTGAAGCCATTAAATTTACCCGCTAACTACGTCCTTAATCTCATAATTTATATAACTAACCCTAATAACAATATTGGTTACTAAGATTCTTCCCAAACTGGTTTAGTTCTCCTCCATCCTTGAGAGATTAATTTTTTCCATTCATCTCTAGCTTTTTCAACTTTAAGTTCTTCTCTGGTTGTCATAAGTGGTGGTTCTTTTCCTAAAACACCAAGAATTCTTCCAGAGTCAATAAACATATATTCAAAAAATTTATCTTTATTTTGATTATTCCTTGAAAACCTTTTAACCCTTGAACGATTCGAATTTATAAGCCAATAATTTTCTGTCAAAACTAGTTATTTTATGTTTACTCAATTGGAGCCATTGTTAATCCTTTTCTGATGAGTTGCTCATGATATAGTTCTGCTTGTTCAAGATTACCTCTCCAAACCTCGGCCGATCCTGTCTTGTCAACTTTGAAGGTTAGATCCCATGCCTTTTTTTTACTCATACTTGGGATTATTGCAAGAAGACAATTTGCGACATGCTGAAAAGTATTAAAATTGTCATCAAGAACTATAACTCTTGCTTCTGAATATTTTGCTTTAGATTTTTTTGGATCTAAGACTGTGCCTGGTGAGTTAAACATTATTATCTTTAATAGTTTAATTAAATTGAAATTTCACCTATGTTCTTCAATTGAAAAGTATTGAAATGTCTCGAGCGTGACTTGAACACGCGACCTGCGGGCTATGAATCCGCCGCTCTAACCAGCTGAGCTACCGAGACATGGGAATATTGTAGGGCATTGGTTGTACTTAATTGCCATTTTTAAAATTTATTTGTTTGTGGGCCTCATATATAGCAATTCCGCATGCTACAGAAAGGTTTAGACTTCTAACACCTTTTTGATCATTGTTTCTAGTCTGTAAATTAGGCATAAATATTGATATTAAAAAGTCGCTTTTATTAATAATGGAATCTGGTAATCCTGAATCCTCTCTCCCAAATAGCAAAATATCATCTTGGTTAAATTTAAAATCCTTCAGGTATAATCCATTTTTTTTACTAAAAGCAATTATCCTTTTTGTTGATTTTGAGGTAAAAAATTTTTCAAAATTCTCATACTTATTCACAGTAACTAGAGGCCAATAATCTAATCCTGCTCTTTTTAAATATTTATCTTCTAGTTTAAAACCCAAGGGCTCTATAAGATTTAAAGGTATATTAAATGCAGCACATGATCTGGCAATATTACCAGTATTTTGTGGGATTCTAGGTTCAAAAAGAGCGACTTCCAATTTTAAGTAGGTATTTCAATACTTATTTCATCTATTTTGATTGCTCTGCCATTTATTGCCAGCCAATTATCTTTTGATATTTTGGTTATTCTCTTTTGAAGTTCGCCGATTCTTTCAATATAAGTATTACCAATTTTATATTCAGAGACCAGACTCCAACCTACTTGTTCTCCAACAATAATTGTTATGCTTTTTCTTTTCATTAAGAGACTTATAAGTGAATTCATTTTTCTTGACCATTCATTTTGTTCTTTGCCAATGCTTTTCATAACAAAACCGCCAATCGAATCTATTAATAATGGACCATCTTCTTTCCTTAATGTATTTAATAGATCTGTCGTTTCTATTAATTTCCAATCTTTTGGCCTTCTTTTTCGATGTAGATTAATTTTATCTTGCCATTCTTTATCATCCAAATTGTTTTCAGATAAGGCAACATAAGATAGTTTTTTTACCTCTTTTCCAAGATGCTCCGCGAATTCACTTTTACCACTCTTTGTCCCCCCTGTAATAAAAACTATATAAGATGAATATTCACTAATACTTAAATCCTTTGCATTCATAAATTCTCTATTATTTAGAGAAATACCACCATGTTGCTAAAGGAATAATTGTGGCAGCAATTAACAAACCTATAACAATATATGTAGCAGTTGAACTCTCAGTATCTTTTGATCTCATAGTGTTAAAATTTGGATCCACTACAGGGTTGTCAATAGATGAAGGCTGACTTTTTTCGTAATTTATAATGGTCTTTTGTTGAGTAATACCAAAGTATTTATTTGTGCTAATAATATCGTTTGCGTATGTAGTAGAGGGGATAAGAATAAAAATTAAGCCGGTAAAGATAAGAGAAAGTATATATTTATAGATTTTTAGGTTCATTTTGAAAGGTTTTGGTTAATTATATATTAAAAACCATATGTTTGAGTAATTTTAAATGTACTAAACAATATAATATTTGCATAATTTAATTAGAAATAACATATTTAAAATATGGGATTCAATGCGAAATCATTAATATTAGTCGGTGTAATACTCTTTATTTTTCAGATAGCAAATTTCATTTCAATAGAAACTATCACTCCTGAGCTTGAAAGAGCACAAGTGTTAGCCGCAATAGCTTCATTAATTATTATTTTGATAGGTTTTTTATTTAAACAATTCGAACCATTAGCTGGTGAGAAAGCTGCTTTAAAAGGGGAAAATAAGTTTCTCTTCGATAGAAACATGCCGGATGAAGTTATTGATGAACTTGCATGGGGTTCTGAAGCAATATTAACTTCTACAGCGGCAGCAGCAATATTAATCCACAATGATGGCGTTAATATATTGAGGAGGGGAATCACGTCAAGTAATGATTTTCAACCTGGAGAAACTTGTCTGAGATCTATAAAAGATATGAAATTAATATCATTAGCAAACACTAAATTTTATCCTGGAAGAGATGAATTTTTTAATTTTTGTGCCGAAATTCCATCTATTTTAGTTGTTCCTATAAATAATAAGGCTTTTATATTGATTGGAGGTTGGAGTACTAAGTGTTTTACGAAGTCTGATGAAAAATGGATTAATAACTGGTCTAAAAAGATTAATAATATTTTTTCAAAAAATAAAATTTAAAAATATATTATTGATTTTACTCTTTTATCTTTTGCTTTAAAACTTACTGATTCAGTCGTTAAATTATAGTAAGCATTTTCTGAATTTATTTCATATTTATTTTCGTTATTTTCATCTTTTATTATATATTTTACTGGATTGAAAAATTCAATTATGTTATCTGAACCCAATATGGCTTTTCCTGAATTTAAGATAATATTTTGATTTTCAAATCTTATATTATCCTCTAGTAGATAGTTAGTATTTTCTATATTCCAAATAAAATTATCAGCATATAAAAAATCCCCATCTTTCTTAAGAGTTTTTAATATAACATTCCCTTTCAATTTCAGGAGTTTATTGTTGTCTGATAATGTAGATTCTTCTGAACTAATAATGTATTTAGTTTCTTCCCCATTGAGAATATTAATGATAGGGTTTTTTAAATCGAATTTTAATTCAATATTGTCATAACTTGAATTTGGACTTGTAATTGAATATATTTTATCTCCACTTTTAGAGAAAATAGTCATATCTAAACTTTCTATTTTTTGGATTACTTTATTTTCATCAATTACATTTGGGGCGCAACCAAGCATAAATAATGGAAGGAAAATTAATAATCTATAAATGTTGCTCATACTCCAGTTTATTTATGATTGGAGTGGGTTTAGGAAGACTTGAGTTACTTACTAATAATCCCCAACTTAATTGTTTTTTCCAAGGAATTTCTTCTCTATATATTGAACCAAGTTGCTCATTAATTTTTGTAGATAATTCGGGCAAAAAAGGTATTAATAACAATCCTATTATTCGGGTACTTTCTAAAACGTTATAAATAATTTGTTTAACTAGAGGTAGATTATCTTTATCTTTTATTAACATCCATGGCTGATTATCATTCAAATACAAATTGGTATTAATTGCTAAGCTAAGGACTTCATTAGCTGCTAGATCTAATTTGTAGATATCAAAGTTATAGATATAGTTTTCGACTGCAATTTTGGCAGTATTCTCTAATTTATTTTCACTTACAATTTTTTCATTATTAGGCACTTTATTATCAAACCATTTTCTAGACATAGATGATGTTCTATTTAATAAATTACCAATTGTATTAGCTAAGTCATTATTGATAATGTCAACAAATCTTTTATCTTGAAAATCTCCATCATTTCCTAGTGATATGTCTTTAATGAGGTACCACCTTACAGGATCATTTCCATATTTTGTAAGCAATAAATCAGGGTCGAGTACATTTCCCAAGCTTTTACCCATTTTTTGCCCCTCTCTTGTAAGAAACCCGTGTCCAAAAACCTTTTTTGGAACTTTCATCTTGGCAGAAATAAGCATTGCTGGCCAATATACAGCATGGAATCTCAGAATATCTTTGCCAATAAAATGAACATCAGCTGGCCATCCTCCAATAATTGATTTTTCCAATAATTGTTGTGTCGAATCAGAGCTTATGGCGCTTACATATCCAAGTAAAGCATCAAACCATACGTAAAAGGTATGGTTATCGTAGCCAGGGACAGGAATTCCCCATGAAACATTCGTTCTTGAAATTGAAAAATCCTTTAAACCTCTAGATACAAAATTTATAATTTCATTCTTTCTTTCTATTGGCTCTATAAAAGAAGGTTCATTGATTATTTTCTCAATTTCTTTTTGATATTTTGAAAGCCTAAAAAAGAGATTCTCTTCATTTTTCCATTCAAGATTTTTTTGATGTATGGGACACTTGAATGTTGATGAGTTATCTGGATTATCTTTAAATTCTTCACAACCGACACAATACCACCCTTTTTGAACTCCCATATAGATATCATCTGATGCTTTTACTCTTTCATAAAATTCATTAACAACAAATTCATGACTTTTTGAACTTGTTCTGATAAATTTATCAAAGGATATATTCCAATTTTTCCAATTATTATTAAAGACTTCTGAGATTTCATCACAATGTGATTTTGGTTCAATACCCTTTTCATTAGCTGTTCTTTGTATTTTTAAACCATGTTCATCAACACCAGTGATGAAAATAACTTCTTCACCCGCAAGCCTTTTATACCTAGCTATTGAGTCGCATATTATTGTTGTATATACACTTCCTAAATGAGGTTTATCATTAACATAGTATAAAGGTGTAGTAATGACAAAAGTCATAAAGCTTTTTTATTAATACTAACAGATATTTTTTAAACTAATAACGTACTATTATGTTTATTATCTTATTAATAAATAAACTCTAAAAGATTACTATCATTTATTGTATATTTAACTTTATAAATTTTATTACTATATATTTCTATTGATACATAAAGAGTAATAAGTATTTCTAGTGAATAATCTGGAAAATAAACCAAAGCAATATTTTTTTTATGATTAATCCACTTAACGAATATTATTTTATAAAAAGGTTTTTTTTCATTCTTAAAAAATATTGTTAAATACTTAAATTTATCATTTTTAAATATATTATTGTTCTCTGATTGTCTATTCTTTGAATAATCAATAATCTTAGAGACTGATTCTTTACTTAGAATTTCGTAATCATTAATTTTATTATAGACTTGCCTTTGTATAATTAAATCAAGATATCTTCTTAATGGTGATGTACATTGTACATACATTTTAAGGCCTAATGATTCATGGATTCCTGGCTTAGTAGTTATGTAACTTCTTCCCATATATTGTTTTAATATTATATATTTGATATCACTATCAATGTATTTAGTAAGTATTTCAGATGGATTGCAGTTTAATTTTTGAATCCTAAATGCAGCCGCTAAATTATATTTATATAAAAATAAACTTGTTACATAACCCATTAATATCATAGATTCTGCAACTATAATTTGTGATATTGTTTTCTCTAATTTTGTTAGTATAATCTTATCTTCATATATTTTAATTTTACTATTAGGACTTTCAAAAATAATTGCTCCTTGTTTTTTTCTGAATGTAATACTTTTTTCTAATAAATTTTTAATTTCAATTAATTCTATTTCTTCTTTAGGTTCTAACTCTAATATTTCATTTGCGTCTTCATATGTTAATTGATATTTTGGTTTTATAATTGCTTCGGTTATTTCATAATTATTTATTGATCCATTGTCATTAAATTCTATTGCTGCACTAATAGTTTCTGAAATTTTATTTTGCGCTAAATTTGCCTTTTCAAGAATATTTTTAGGCAGCATTGGGACATATTGATCAATTAAATATAAACTGCTATTTCTCTTTCTTGCATCTATATCAACATTAGAGTCATGCAAAAAGAATTTGCATGGATTACTAATATGTATCCATAAAGTTTTTATATTTCCCTCTTTTATTTCTAATGAAATTGCATCATCGACCTCTTGTGGATCATCAGAGTCAATAATATATGTTTTTAAATTAGTTAAATCTTTCAAATATTTGAGATATCAACTATAGTGCCAACTATTTTCAATATGAAATTATCCTTCAGGATTTACGAAGGGCAAAAGAGCTACAATTCTGGCTCTTTTTACAGCTAATGTAAGATCTCTTTGTTGCTTAGATGTTAATCCTGTCATCCTTCTTGGCAGGATTTTACCCCTCTCAGTTATGAATTTTTTTAAAAGTTCTACATCTTTATAGTCAATGGGATCTCCAGGTTTGATGGGTGATAATTGTTTTTTAAAAATTGAATTAGACATGATTTAATTTAATTTAATTACTTTATTTCTTTGTGAATTGTCATTCTGTTTAAATGAGGATTAAACTTTTTTAGTTCTAATCTTTCAGTTGTATTTCTACGATTTTTTTCAGTAGTATATCTTGAGACACCATTTGATCTCTTAGGATCTGAACTTGTCCTAGCTTCAGTACATTCCAGGGTCACTACAACTCTTGTCCCTTTTTTGGCCATTTTGATTAATACTTTATTGTATAATTTTCTATTGTACATCTTCAACAAACTTTTTTGAAGATATACTTATTTCTTTTATCATCATTGATTAAAAAATATTTATGAAAGTTTCTCAAAATTGGTTGAAAAATTTAGTAGAAATTACTTCTACTCCTGAAGATCTCTCTGAGAAATTGTCTATTGGTGGATTTGAGGTTGAATCATTAGAAGATTGTTCAGAAAATGTTAATGGTGTTGTTTTAGGTAAGGTATTATCTGTTTTAAAACACGAAGGATCTGACAAACTCTCAATTTGCGAAGTCGATATTGGTACTTCAAAGAATTTACAAATTATCTGTGGTGCGCGCAATATTAAACCAAATATTTACGTTTATGTTGCTACTGTCGGTGCGAAATTAAATGCAGTTGATTTAACTATTAAAAGAAGTGAAATTAGAGGTGTCATGAGTGAAGGAATGATATGCTCCCTGCAAGAACTAGGATTAGAAGACACTAGCGAAGGGATAGAGATCATTGATGAGGATTTCGCCTTAAAACATGAATTGGGCACTCCAGCATCTAATTTACTTCAATTAAATGATTTTATATATGATTTAGCAATTACTGCTAATAGACCTGACGGAATGTCGGTTATAGGTATAGCTCGTGAAATTTCTGCCCTTTTAGAATCCACATTAAATTTTCCAGAATTAACCCATAAATACAATATTCATTTACTGAATGGACATAAATTCTGTCCAGAGGCTATAGAGTCTAATTGCATATATACAATAAGCTGCATTGATGGAGTAAATGGAGATAAATTATCGCCAAAATGGCTTAAAGACCGTATAGAAAAATCAGGTATAAAGTCGATTAATCTTCTAGTTGATTTGACAAATTATATTCTTTTAGAACAAGGGCAACCCTTGCATGCGTTTGACAAAGCAAAACTATCTAATTTAATTGGAAAGGATGTTTCTCCAGAAGACTTTTCTGTAAGAAAAGCCAAGGATAACGAAAATCTTGTTTGTTTAGATGGTAAAAAATATGAATTAAATGAAAATATTACAGTTGTTACTTGTTGCGATAAACCTGTTGCTATTGCTGGGGTGATAGGTGGTTTAGAGACTTCTGTAAGCAAGACTACGTCATCTATTTATCTTGAAGGGGCTGTTTTCAATCCAGTTATTATAAGAAAATCTTCAAAAGCGGTTGGCATAAGAACAGAATCTAGTAGCAGGTATGAAAAAGGAATTTCATCAAAAAATACAATAAGTGCTGTAACAAGGGCAATTAATCTTTTAGAAGAATATTTTTCTATTAATTCACCTATCATAAATACTTCAAATTTTAAAAATAATGAAGATATATCCATTAAACTACGGAGAAATCGAATACATAAAATTCTTGGTCCATTAATAATTAATGATCAATTAGAAAAAAGAAATTTATCTGATAATGAAATAGTAGATAAATTAACACTTATAGGTTGTACTTTAAAGAATAAAGAATATGGCTGGGATGTAGCAGTAATTCCTAATAGATCTCATGATTTAATAAGAGAAATAGATTTAATTGAAGAAATTGCGAGATTGATAGGGTATGACAGATTCGACTTAAATCTTCCTAATCCAATTAAGCCTGGAAAATTGTCATCAGAACAGTTGGCATTGAGAAAAGTAAAAAATGGTTTTATAGAAAATGGTTTTAACGAGGTACTAAGCTACTCTCTTGTTCCAGAAGATAATGAAAAACTTATAAAGATTTCTAATCCTTTATTATTAGAAACTAGTTGTCTAAGAGATAATATTTGGAAAGAACATTTGGAGATTGTAAACCGTAATATAAAAGCTGGACAAACAAGTTGTTATATATTTGAAATTGGAAATGTTTTTCAGAAGAAAACTGAGTTTATTCAAGAAGAAGTTCTGAATGGTGCGATTTATGGAAATAAAAAATTTGGAAAATGGATAAATTCGGATAAGGATAATGATCTTGATTATTACCAGGCCAGAGGAAAGTTAAAAGAGGCTTTATCATCATTGAATATAAAAATTGAGGATAAACCTACTGATTCAATTGATTTCCTTCATCCAGGAAGAACTGCGAAATTAATTATTGAAGGGAAAGATACAGGCTATTTTGGTGAAATACATCCCAAATTAATATTAGAAAAGAAGTCATTAAAAAAAGTTTATTTATTTAGCATAAATGTTTCTAATCTCTTGATAGCTAGTACGAGAAAAAACAAATGGATTCCAATATATAAGCAATTCCCAATTGTTCCAAAAATGGAAAGGGATATTAATTTTGTTTTCAGTAAGAAATTTTTAATAAGTGAAATAACATCACAGATAAGAAAAACAGGAAAAAATCTTTTAGAGGATGTAAATTTAATTGATGTTTTTGAGGATAATAAATTTGGCGATAATCATATAAGTTATACATTTAGATTATCTTATAGAAATAAAGATAAAACTTTACTGGACTCGGACATTACATCAATACATTCAAATATCATTTCTAATATTGAAAAATGTTTTAAAACTAAATTGAGAAATTAAATGTATTGCTAATCTTATATGAGACTATAAACTAGTCTATCTATAATTCTTATATAAGATAAGTAATAATCCTATAAAACTAATTAATGTTGTATTATAGAGTTCATGATAAATTTTTTATCTCTATTATTATCTTCAGTGCTTTGGGTACAAGTCCCTCAGTGGTCAGATGATTGGTCAAAATGCGCTGTCGATGTTCCTGACAGTTCTTGTCATTGGTACATAACCGCTCCTGATAACACTTTTGGCGAAGGGTTTGACTGGGCTAGTGCTCCTTGGTTTGACGCAAACGGTTTAAGCGATGTCCCGAGTATTGATAAACAAACTGCGATTCAAAAGCTTCAAAGAAAGTAGTACTGTCTATAAGGCAGTACAGTAAAACTTAAAAGCCCCTTATAGATAGACTTTCTACCCCTTATTAATTTCTTGGACATTGAAAGGACACAGTTTATTGATTTATTATTCATTTTTTAATTTTTTCTAGGTAATAAACAGTTGGGGATGATCCAACCAGGTTGATAAGCTGAATTGTCTTATTTATCTATTTTGAGACTTTATAGTAGACTAATCATAAGTCTCATATAAGAAGTACTATACAAAGAAATTCTTATTTTTTAAAAGTATATTTTATTTTAATTTTATTTATACATAATTATTGTGTCCATAAATTTGAATAAAAATATTTCATAAAAATTAGAAATTTGAGATTAACATTTATCTTAGATGAGACTATATAGTAGACCTATAATAAGTCTCATATAAGAAGTGCTATACAATGAAATTCATATTTTTTTAAAGTATATTTTTTTAATTTAATTTATACATAATTGTTTTTCCATTAAATTTGATAAAAAAATAAATGATGAAAATTAGAAATTTTAAACTTTACATCTATCTTATATGAGACTATTTATTAGACTTAGTAGTAGTCTTATCTGAGAATTAGTATACTAATTTCTATATAAATTTTTTAGCAATTGATACGCTTCATTTAATTTTCTCATTTGATCTGTTGATCCTCCAGCATCTGGATGCGTCTCTAAGGCTATTGATTTATAGGCCTCCCTAATTTTACATAACGTATGAGCGGATCCTGCGGATGTTGATAAATTCAATAATTTAAGTGCGCCATGTACTGTCATTGTTGAGTCCAAAGTTTCAAATGAATTTGATCTATTTTTTCGCTTAAATCTACTTACAAACCTTCTCATAAGTGTTGGTATTCTATTTATCAGATCTGATGTAGCAAAAGGGTCTTCTAAAACGCCAATCATTAATAATACAATTTCAAGAGATGGGTTTTTCTTTATCCAAAATGGGCATAATTCTGTCATTAATTTATTGGCTGCATTCCACGTAAAGGGTAGATTTTCAGTTCCATCAAGATTTGGCCATATATCCCTTTCAAACCAATCCATCGAAGCTTCTACTACATTGTCATTAGGAACTGATCCATATAAGGTTTTCCAATGACTAATTAACTCAATTCGACATTTTAATAATTCTGTTTCCTTAATTGTATTGATTTGAATATCATTAATATTCTCCTTTAATTTTTCAATATTAATACTTCTTCTTAGATTCTTTACTTTTTTTTCAACAAAATTGGGAAGGCTTATGTTTGAGTTGGCTTTTTCTTTATATTGATTGTTATTTGTAAATTTTTCATTCAAAGATATCTCATTAACTTCTTTTTTTACGTCTGATTTAATTAATACCAATGCAGTATCTTCATCAATATTTAAATTTTCATTATTATTATTCTCGTTAAAGTCTATTTCTTGCTGTTGGTTCTTAGGCAGTAAATCATCTTCTTGAAGAAGTTCTTTAAGTATCTTTTCTATTACAGGTCCTCTTGCTCTAAATCCCCACTCTTTTCGTAATTGATCAAACCTGGAAATTAGTTCCTCAGGTAAATCAATTGAAATTCTTTTTGTATTTGAATTTTCAGGAATATTCAATAATATTTTCTTGAATAATATGGAATTTATTTAATTTTATTCAAAAAAAATTGAAAGTCCATACGTAATATTGTTTTTAAATTAAAACCAATTTATTTTTATGTCACAAGTCAATTAAGTATCTTTTTATAATAAAATGAAAAAATGTTTAATTGTTATTTCAAGTCATCTAAAGAAAAAAAGAGTTTTTATCAACATAAGAAATTAGAAATGCTCAATTATATTAAGGATTCACTTGAACGTAAAATTGCCTCTGTAACAGCATCTATAGTAGTTCTAGAAAGCCAAATAAGCAGGGATAAGGAAGTTGAAGTAACTAACTAGTATTCAAACAAAACTTTCTAGAAGTTTTTCAGGTCCAAATTTCTTTAAATAATTAATATTTGAATTTTCAGTTACTAATAGATATCCTGCAAAACCTAAACCGTTAATACTGAAACCATGAATATGATCATTTTTTCTTTTTATAATAGCGATCCATTTATTAGTTATTAAAATATTGTAAGGATATATAGGTTTCATATCACTTATAGGGTCCCCAAGTCCTAATTTCTTGCATAATGCTAAGTAAATTTCAAAAAGACATGATGGATCTTCTAAAAAATTAAATTTGGATACAATAATATTTTTTTTAAGTTTACTATCTAGATCTTGACATGAGTTCATCTCTAAAAACCACTTTTCTCTAGGACATGATATCTCACCTTTAGATCTACGCAGAAGTTGAAAATGCCTGTGAGGTTGACTTGCTCCCGCAATTGGAGAACTATTGAAAAACCATAATCCACTAGTATCTTTATTAACTTGTTGAATCGCTCTCCAATCTTTAATATCTAACCATCCATTTTGAGGTTTCCATTTATTTGTAATAAGTAAAATATGACCTTTTTGTACAGGGTACTTATTTAATATTAGTTGATGATTATCTCCAATTTTATCAATTTCTAGTATCTTTTCCCAAGGACAAAATGGATTTTGCTTAGGACCATAAATTTTTTTTTTATTAAATTTTGAAGTATCGAGTTTCCTAATTATGAAGTCGTCTTTTTCATATAAATCTCTTGTAATAATATCAGTTTTGAGAGGATATAATGATTCATCATCAATTGATAATCGAGTTTGTTCTAGTGCTTTTTTCCAATATATTTCTAAACTCATTTAAAAAAATTTATCATTATCATTTTAAAAAAAAAATTAAACTTGTAATTACTTTTTATTAAATTGATATTCTTTCAATTTTTCCAGAGGTACTGATTCTAAGACTACAATATTCGTTGATTCTAATATGACTTTTGGTGCAAGACCGTCTAATAATGCTTGCTTCCACCTATCTAGACAAATACACCAATGATCACCATCCTTTAGTCCTGGAAAGGAATAAATAGGCATGGGAGTTATTAAATCATTACCTTGTGATTTACTATATTTCAGGAAATTATCATCCATTACACAACATATGGAATGATTCCCTCCATCATTTTTGTCATAGTTACAAAATCCATTCCTGAACCACCCTGTCATAGGTGCGCAACTACAAATCTCAATTTCTTCTCCAAGGACATTTAACTGATTTTGATTATTTATGGTCATAGATTTTTTTAATAATAATAAAACACCAACATTTCTTTAAAAAAGGTTGACGAGTATGGGGGGTAAGGAGGTAATAATTCTAATAAGGTTTTTTTCATTATGGATTGGGACTTTACTGAAAACATTGCATTTAAAGCTCTTTATGAAGCTTTTAAAGATAGTGATGAAACTTCTGCATTAGAATTTTTATCTAGTGATGGTGCTTCATATTATCTTGAGTTAACACAGGATGCCGCTGGTGAGGGAATTGATCTGGGTGATAATGAAACGATGGAAGAACTACAGGAAGAAATTATTGAATATTTAGAAAACAACTAAAAATTTAGCTTAGGCGCTGAAATATTTAGCTTTTGAGTGTAGTGAAATGATAGCTGTAGTACTTTGTTCTGGATGAAGTTGTTCAGATTCATCCATGGTCAAGTTTATTCTTTTTGCATCCAACAATGATAATTGTATGTTTGAATCAGATACTTTTGGACATGCAGGATAACCAAAGGAATATCTAGCTCCTCTATATTTTTGAGCTAGTATTTCTCTATTTTTGTCTGGTTCTTCAGATCTAAAACCACATTCAATACGAATTAATGCATGGACATACTCAGCTAGAGCTTCTGCTAATTGCACTGTAAGTCCATGGAATAACAAATAATCGCTATATTTATCTTCTTTAAATAATTTTTGAGAATATTCACTAGCAATATCGCCCATGGTTACTGCCTGCATAGGAAATATATCTATCGGTTTATGATTTTTTAAATCACAATAAAAATCAGCTATGCATAAATTATTCCCAGATTTTTGTCGTGGAAAATTAAATTGGGAAATTTTATTTAATGATTTCTCATCAAATAAGAAAATACTATTATCTTTTCTCCCGCATTTGAAATATCCATAAACTGCTTTGGGTGATATGAGTTTTTTCTCTATAATTATCTCTAACCATTTATCTAGCAATGGTTTAGCATATGAATCCAAATAGTTATTGTATTCATCTACGCTTTGGTTTTTTCCTTTTTTTATTTGCCATTGCCCGCTAAATAGAGCTTTTGTATCTAAATAAAATATTAGCTTATTTAAATCTATATCAATATCGTTCAAGACTTTCGTTCCCAAGAATGGGGCTTTAATTGGATCTTCTTCATTTATAAATTTTGATCTTATAAAATTTTCTTTTAAATTTAATTTGGAACTCTCGGTATATGTGGATATTGATTTATTAGCAGCTAGAGAGTTGGATTTTGATGAGGCTAAATTAATATTTATACCCTCATTGTTAATGAAACCCTCTGTATTTGACCAATTACCTTTTTTCTTATTATCCATATATTCATTCATAAATTTAAGATCAGTGAACGCATCTTTTCCGTACAATATTTTCCCTTTATATATTTTACTGCAGTCCTCATTTACAAATTTTGGGGTTAAGGCTGCGCCTCCTAATATTACTGGTACACTAATATTTTCATTATTAAAAGCCTCTAAATTATCTTTCATAAAAGCAGTTGATTTAACAAGTAATCCGCTCATAGCGATGCAATCTGCATTGTGCTTTTTTTGTGCATCTATAATTGCTGAAACATCTTGCTTTATTCCTAGATTTATTACGTCATAGCCATTATTTGTAAGAATTATATCTACTAAATTTTTTCCTATATCATGTACATCGCCTTTGACAGTAGCAATTAAGAGTTTTCCATTTGATATGTTTTCATCTACAGTTTCCATATATGGTTCTAAAATTGAAACAGCAAATTTCATTGTTTCAGCGGATTGGAGTACAAATGGCAATTGCATTTGACCTGAGCCAAATAAATCTCCTACAACTTTCATCCCATCTAGTAAAAAGGTATTAATTATTTCAAGAGGTTTATATTTTTTTAACGCTTTATTTAATTGATCCTCTAATCCTATTTTTTCTCCATCAATAATATGATTTTTCAGACTTTCTTCAAGAGTTAGGTTTTTATTTTCTGAAGATGCTTTTTTGAAATCTTGAATAGATAAATCTTGAAAAGCCTTTGTTAATTCTACTAATGGATCATAAATACAAATATCATCTTCAAACTTTCTTTTATCATAAATCAAATCTAAGCAAAGCTTTTTAGTTTCTTCAGAAATTTTTGATAACGGCAAAATTTTATTTGGTGCGATGATAGCAGAATCTAATCCTGCTTTAATGCATTCATCTAAAAATATTGAATTTAGATTAATTCTTGATAATGGTGAAAGACCAAAACTAATGTTTGATATCCCAAGTATGATATGAATATCTGGGAAATTCTCACGAATTTTTAATATAGAACTAATAGTTTCTTTAGCGTTTAATCTATCTTCTTCTATCCCTGTAGATATTGGCAGAGCTAATGGATCAAAAAATAGCTCATAATCTGACAAACCACATTCTCTTGTTCTATTAATCGCTCGTTGGACAATCTTATATTTTTTTTCTGAATTCCTGGCCATTCCATCTTCATCAATTGTTCCGACAACAAGACCTGAACCATACCCTAAGGCTAAATTTAGAACTTGATCAAACCTTTCATTGCCATCTTCGTAATTGGTTGAATTTATTATACATTTGCCACCAGCTGACTTTAATCCACTTTCCATTTTGTCAGCATCTGTAGAGTCAATCATTAATGGTAAATTTATATTGGTAACTAGTCTTGAAGTTATTTCTTTCATATCTTTCACTCCGTCTCTACCTACATAATCGACATTTACATCAAGAACGTGAGCATTTTCTTTTTGTTGTTGCTTGGCAATTGCAACTAAGCCATCCCAATCGTCGTTATTTAATAACTCCCTTACTTTTTTCGATCCACTTGCATTTAATCTTTCTCCTACTATCAAAATTGAATTGTCTTGTTTATATGGCACAGAGTTATATATTGATGAGGCAGATGGAATAAAACCGCTTGAATTTTTCTTACCATTGTTGTTAGTCCTTTCATTATCAATAATTTCATCGATTATTGAAGACAGGTATTTTATATGTTCAGGTGTTGTCCCACAACATCCACCTATTAGTTGAACATTAAAGTCATATATAAAATTCATTAACTGCATCTTTAATTCTATTGGCTTTAATCTATAGTGAGCTACACCACCAACATTTTCAGGAAGACCTGCATTGGGAATACAGCTTATAGCGAAGGGAGAATTTTCAGACAAATATTTAATATGTTCCTTCATTTGCTCAGGACCAGTTGCACAATTAAGTCCAAGGATATCTATATTAAATGGCTCTAATATTGTTAATGCAGAAGCAATATCAGACCCAACAAGCATAGTACCTGTTGTTTCCATTGTTATAGATACCATTAAGGGTATATCAATATTTTTACTTTCAAGAATTTCTTTTGATGCTAATAAGGCAGATTTAATTTGTAAAACATCCTGACAAGTTTCAATCAAAAGAAGATCAACTCCTCCATCTATAAGACCATAAATTTGTTCTTTATATGATTTCTTTAATTCATCAAAATCTATATGTCCTAAGGTAGGTAATTTAGTTGTTGGCCCAATTGAACCTGCTACAAACCTTGGTTTATCAACTGATGAGTATTTGGCAGCAGCTTTTTTTGCTATAAATGCCGCATTTTTATTTATCTCATAAGCTTTATCCGCAATATCATATTCATCAAGAACTATTGATGAGGCTCCAAATGTATTAGTTTCTATAACATGACAACCTGCTTCTAAAAATGAATTATGAACCTTCTCAACTACCTCTGGCGATGATAAAACAAGGTTTTCATTACATCCCTCTAATTCTTTTCCTCCAAAGTCATCTGCAGTAAGATTTAAGTTCTGAAAAGATGTTCCAGTACCTCCGTCAAAAATAATTAATGGTTTTTCATCTCTATTTAGATAAGTTCTGAAAGATTCCATTTTTAGGTAAAAATTAATTTATTTCAGTGAAATTCTTGTTACCCAATTATCATAGTCTTGAGAACGACCTTCTGTTATTTCTATAAGCTTACTTTTTAATTTATTCATTATTGGTCTTTCAACATTTAATTCAGTTGATTCAATTTTTTTAACTGGTGTAATTTTTGCTGCTGTACCAGTTAGAAAAACTTCATCTGCTATTAATAATTCTGTTTTATCAACAGGCCTCTCAATTACATTTATTCCAAATGATTTTGCTAATTCAATTACACTAGCTCTAGTAATCCCCTCAAGGATATCTTGATCAACACCAGGAGTGATTAAGTCTCCATTCCTTACAATAAATAAATTCATACCACTAGCTTCGCTTACCTTACCACTTGAATTTAATAGCAGGGCTTCATCAAAACCCGATAAACTAGCTTCTGTTTTGGCTAGTGAACTAGTAATATATGCTCCACTTATTTTTCCTCTTAAGGGGAGAGATCTATCTTCTTGTCTTGTCCAACTACTCATTCTACAAGAAACACCATCTGGGGATAGATAATCTCCTAGTTCAATACAATAAACAAAGAAATCTGTTTCAATATTGTGTAACCTTGGCGCTATACCTAGATCGCTTGTATATACAAATGGTCTTATATAAATAGGTTTTTCTGGCTTGTTTCTTTTTATAACTTCTTTTAAGGCTTTAAAAATATATTCTTCAGAAATTTCAGTTAAGAGTAATTTTGCACTTTGAGATAATCTTTTTATATGTTTATCAGTTCTAAACAAAAGGAATTCTTCTTTATTTGTTGGGTTAGGTATCGCTCGCATTCCTCCAAATGCAGCAGTACCGTAATGTAGTGCATGAGTAGCTATTGATATTTTTGCTTCTTTAAATGGAATACATTTACCTTCGAACCAGGCGTATGGAAGAAATTCATGCATATTTAATTTATTTAATTAAGGTAAACTTGTTTTATCCTACTTACGTATTCTAAACCTTATTTATATATAAAAATGCACAGGATATTAAATATAGCAGGAAATGAAAAGAATAAGGATGATTTAATTGAGCAACCAGCTGCAGATTTTATTTTTATAACAAGTGTCAAGGCTGATTTAAATCTTATATCAAACTTATTGCTAGAAAAAGAATTTGCTTCATTAAAAAATAATATAAGAGCTTTAGAAATTTCTAATTTAAATTCCTCAGCTCAAATAGATAATTATTTATTAAAAACAATAAATTATGCAAAAGTTGTCGTACTTAGAATATTTGGAGATAAAGGTACATGGAACTATGGAATTGAACAACTTTTAAATTGGCAAGCAGTTAATAAAAAAAGGAAGTTAGTAATCCTATCAGGTACTATTGAACAGGAAATTCCCTTATGTGAAATAGGTAGTATAGATAAAAATATTGCATTAAATATTTCTAGATTACTAAGATCTGGAGGACTGGATAATTATAGAAAGTTTCTTAATTGTTTAAATTATTTAGTTTTAGATGAAAAATTAATTCCTGATGATTTTCTCAATATTACATTTTATGCAGATCCCTATTTATATGATTGGAAAAATGAAAAAGGCGAAAAGATAGGAATAATATCCTATAAATCACTTTTTTTGGCTAATGAAATTGAAGTAAACGAAAAACTTAATTTAGAATTAA
>QCHG01000021.1 GCA_003278045.1 Prochlorococcus sp. AG-402-A04
AGTTGCTTTAACTCTTACTGTTTTATTTACATTTGAATTCTGTACTACATATGTTTGAGCTGTTGCGTTAATAATGTTTGTCCAGACACTGTCTGTGTAAGATGCAATTTGCCATTGATAAGTGATATTTGCAGTTGCATCATTAATTTCATCCGGGTCATCTAATAAAGAGCCCGCTGTAAGAGTTTCTCCTTCAAGATTTTTGCCCTCGATGGGAGCAAATTTTGCCTGACCTGTATCTTTAATGGTGCGACCGGCAGGTCGTACTTCCATATCTCCGTCGTCAAATCTCAGTGTTTCTATATTGGTAACAGTATCTATTCCATCAGTACCGGATACTGTAATTGTCTCTACAAGTCCTACAGTTTTGTATTCAAAAGTGTAATCAGATTTATTCCCTGAGAAGATAGCTATATCAGTTCCATCTCCACCGTCGATGGTGTCATCACCTGCACCACCTGTAACGGTATCGTTACCAGAACCAAGGTTTAGAGTATCGTCACCGGCATTACCTTTTTTAGTGTCATCGCCCCACCGTCCATTTATGGTGTCATCACCTGCACCACCAATAATCTTGTCATTACCAGTATCGTTATATCCGACAGGAACATTGTTGTCAGAAGCTCTTGAACCCGTATTAACTTCTATTTTTCCATCACTCTCTGCACTGAAATCGAGATTTGCCCCTCCATTTCGTGTAAAAGTTATTTTTAATGTTTCCCCAGAAGGAACTAGATCATCTGGTGAAGTAAGAAAAATAATATTACTAAACTTTAACTCCTCGAAGCCAGTAACTACAGACCAATAAGAGAAATTAGGAATAGTCGAATCGGTGAAATGTAGAGTATCATTTCCCTCTCCACCAGAAATAAGTGTGGGGGTTTCTGATAAATTATTTGACGAAATGGATACAGTATCGTCACCTGTTCCCGCATCAAGAGTCTTAACAGTAAGTAAAGTGAAAGTATCATTACCTTCTCCTCCATAAATAATTAACCCCGGATCCGTTCTCGCCGAACCAGATCCATGATGAAAACTATCATCACCAGCATCAAGATAAATAGTTGAATTACCATAAGCAGAAACGCTATCATCCCCATCTCCAGCACGTATTAGATCATCACCACCGCCACCACTATTCGTGGCATTACCTGTCCCGCCGTCGATGCGATCGTTGCCGCTACCTCCAGTTAAAGTATCGTTACCTTCTCCACCAGTAATGGTGTCGTCGCCATCTCCACCATCTATTTGATCATTACCATCTCCACCGTCGATGGTGTCATTACCACCAAGACCAGTAATGGTGTCGTCTCCAACACCTCCAGAGAGAGTATCATTAGAACTAGTACCGGTTAATTCCTGTCCGTCAGGAGTAATATCTACATCTTGATCTGTAAATCGTAAAGTCTCAATATTTTTTAAAGTATCAGTTCCGTCTGTACTTCTACTATCAATTACTTTGTAATTAGCGTAGGAAACATTGGTTATTGTGTAATCAGATTTATTCCCTGAGAAGATAGCTATATCAGTTCCATCTCCACCGTCGATGGTGTCATCACCTGCACCACCTGTAACGGTATCGTTACCAGAACCAAGGTTTAGAGTATCGTCACCGGCATTACCTTTTATAGTGTCATCGCCCCACAGTCCATTTATGGTGTCATCACCTGCACCACCAATAATCTTGTCATTACCAGTATCGTTATATCCGACAGGAACATTGTTGTCAGAAGCTCTTGAACCCGTATTAACTTCTATTTTTCCATCACTCTCTGCACTGAAATCGAGATTTGCCCCTCCATTTCCTGTAAAAGTTATTTTTAATGTTTCCCCAGAAGGAACTAGATCATCTGGTGAAGTAAGAAAAATAATATTACTAAACTTTAACTCCTCGAAGCCAGTAACTACAGACCAATAAGAGAAATTAGGAATAGTCGAATCGGTGAAATGTAGAGTATCATTTCCCTCTCCACCAGAAATAAGTGTGGGGGTTTCTGATAAATTATTTGACGAAATGGATACAGTATCGTCACCTGTTCCCGCATCAAGAGTCTTAACAGTAAGTAAAGTGAAAGTATCATTACCTTCTCCTCCATAAATAATTAACCCCGGATCCGTGCTCGCCGAACCAGATCCATGATGAAAACTATCATCACCAGCATCAAGATAAATAGTTGAATTACCATAAGCAGAAACGCTATCATCCCCATCTCCAGCACGTATTAGATCATCACCACCGCCACCACTATTCGTGGCATTACCTGTCCCGCCGTCGATGCGATCGTTGCCGCTACCTCCAGTTAAAGTATCGTTACCTTCTCCACCAGTAATGGTGTCGTCGCCGTCTCCACCATCTATTTGATCATTACCATCTCCACCGTCGATGGTGTCATTACCACCAAGACCAGTAATGGTGTCGTTACCGCCTAGTCCTTTAAGAGTATCGTTATTAACACCACCAGTGATATTGTCATCACCTGAAGTTCCATTTATTATTAATCCGTCAGTCATTTAGTAGATTAATAAAATCAAATAATCCACAAATTATAGTTTTATTTTTAGTTCTAGTCTATTTCCCTTGACTTCAAATCATGGGAAGCAGATAAGAAAGTAAAAAAACAAGATTAACCAACTTTATCTACATTAAGGATGTAGGAAGTAAATGTATGTAGTAAAAGTCTTAACCTGTAAATCTGATGTAAATATTTTTTTGAAATTCGATCTAAATTAAAAGCTAATTAACAATGTTTATTTTCAGGAATTATTTTTTTTGCTAGTAATAGAAAGCCAATAAAAATCAAAAAAATAAAATGCTTTATGTTCAGCATTGGTCATTTAAGGCCGGATATCATCAAAAAGGTGCGGAAAAATTTCTTGGTGGTGGTGGAGATTATCCTGGAGTTGAGATGATTGGAAGATATCATGCACCAGGCTCTTTAGAGGGTTGGATAGTTTTGAAGACTGATGATCCAAAAGCAATATATCAACATGCTGCTGAATGGGGTGAATTTCTAAATTGGGAAACTACACCGGTCTTTACTGATGAAGAAGCTGGTCCAATAGTTGCCAAAGTCTACTCATAGAAAGAGATTGACAGTTAATCTAAAATAAGAGGCAATTAGACCCTTGTTTTATGAACACTCTTATCGTCTCAACTTTTAGCTGTACATTTGAAGAATTTAAAAATGATGTGACGACATTATTTCTTGAAGAAATGTGCAAGGAGTTTGTAACTGATTATGAGTTTGTAAAAGTCAATGAACACAAATCTCATTTATTAATGAATTGTACTGACTTGGAAAAATTAGGTGCAGAGATGGAATCACCTTTTGCGAAGGAATGGGATAAAAAAAATAATTGTAAGGATACTGTATATTCTATTGAGCTTGTTAGTTAAGTATTAATGGAATTTTTACAGGAGCTTTGGCAGAATCATCATGACCCTTCCCATGCAATTTATGGTATGGGTGGAGTAATAGTATTATTTATAATTTATAATCGATTACTCAATAAATATAAGTAATCAGGAGGAAAATAAATGAAGGAATTAGAGGAAAATACAATTGAACAAATAAGAACTCTTCTTAATTATCTAGAGCAAACAGATCTATTGAAAAGCAAGGATATTCTTAGATGTTTAGATGTAATAGCAAGAGAATATGGAGGAGAGGTAGTAAATAAAAACTAAATGGCTATTCAGATAAAAAACAGTATTTTTTGAGCCAGCTTATGAATAAGTCTCCTATAGTCTGATAGGGCAGTTTTTAAGAAAAAATTAAAAAGGGAAATTTAAGATTTAATAAAATTATTTATATCTTTATTTTCAGAAATGCAGCGTTTGATTTTTTTATAACCTTCAACGTTTGGATGATTATCAAAAACATGAAAATCAGATCTTTCAAGTGGACAGCTTTCCCACAAATTAATTATTTTGTTATCAACCAAAGTTTCTAGTCGTTTTGTAAATTCTAAAGCACTTTTATTTGGCTCCCCGACTTTTTCAGGTAACTGGACATACAAAACATTATTTTTATCGTAAATACTATTAATTTTACTTATTGCGATTTTTGTATATGAGGGTATTTCTCCTAGCCTCAATTCAACTTTTTGATATTTGTATTCATTTTCTTTATCAACTTGGACTATATTTTTTTTATGGGATGAATTTTTAATTTCTTTAAGAAATTTATTAAAAGAAGCTAAAACCCCATATTGTTGTAGATACTTTGCTTTATCAAGAATTTCTTTATCACTTTTTTCTAATTCGATATGGTGCCAAACAATACCGTAAGTTTTGCATGTTAAAGGGCCTAATATATTATCTAAAATCCCATTTGAGTAGAAAGAACAACTTCTGTTTTTAGACATTCTTTGATAAGGTCTATATGCATTATGTTCAATAAAGAAGATGATATTTTTTGATGCGTTGTAATATTTTTTGGAGTGCTTAGAGCCTTCTAAAAAATCTTCAAAACCATTCCCAGCAATTGAGTAATTAATACTTGTGATGTTTGAATCTTTTAGCTCTTTTTTTTGCCATTCTACAACCCAGGGATATCCTCCTTGTCCTTCGCTAAAGGAATCTCCATTAATAGTTAAATCTATATCATCATTTTTTTGCAAATCGGGGTATGAAACAAGGCCTTTATTATTAGTTTTATAGTTATATCTATATGCGATATCTTTATCATAAATTGCTAATTGTTCTACATTTTTATTTGGTTCATATCTCCTAAAACCATCTAAGTCGCTATACAAACTTGATCCAGCAAGAAGCATCAACCTACTTGAATCTTTTGGTAGTCTCATATTTTTAAGAACTAAGTCTGCAATATAAATTGGGAGAATGCTGGAAAATAGAACTAGAAATATATTTATTAATTTAGTTTTGCTCAATTTAGAAAATACTGTAAATAAAGGGAGCGACAACTGAACCTTGTGTGAAAACAATTAAAGCTCCCATTAAAATAATTGTAATAATTAAAGGTGCTAACCAATATTTTTTCCTTGTTTTTAAAAAATCCCAGACATCTCTAACTAGTTCTAAGAAGGCTTCCATATTTAAAAAATTTTCTTAAAATTTACTTTGTTATTAGTCTTGATTTCTCTGTAAGATTCTTGAGCAAACTTTTTTGTTCTGAGTGGATCATGGCCAAGAAGTTGCATAATTAATGCTATCGGTTGAAGAACAATTAAAAAAACTAATCCTAATATTATACGACTATTTACCCATCCTAGAATATGCCCAAGCTTCATCCATACTTTGTATGGATATATTAGAAGCATTGGTTTTGTAAAAGCTAAAATTATTGATGGAATGCTAATAAATAGTGTCCAAGTCCTAAAAGAATGACCTCCAAACAAAGGTAATATCCATCCAATTAAAAAAGGGAATATAAAACCAATAAGAAAGCCAAATTCTCTGAGTGTTTTTTTGGGGATATGATTTTTCATTAATTAATCTAATTCAAATTCTTGTTTCCAAGTTTCATTTTTTTCAGTTTTGGGTTGAGCGTACTTTTGAAGAAATTGATTTTGGAGGACTAATATATCCATCTCCGTTCTCATGAAACAACGATATGCATCTTGAGGAGTACAAACTATCGGTTCTCCTCTAACGTTAAATGATGTATTAACTATTAATGGACAACCTGTTAGTTTCTTAAAAGAATTTATCAGGTTGTAATAACGAGGATTAGTTTCTTTGCTTACTGTTTGTACCCTTGCAGAATAATCAACATGAGTAATTGCAGGTAATGTTGATCGAGATATATTTAGTTTATCTATTCCAAATAATTGTTTTTGTTCTTCGTTCATTTCAGTACAAAGTTCATTTTTTACTGGGGAGACCAATAACATATAGGGACTTTTATGTTTCATTTCAAATTGACTGGCAACGTCCTCTTCAAGTACAGATGGGGCAAATGGTCTGAAGCTTTCTCTATATTTTATTTTTAAATTCATTACACTTTGCATTTCTTGATTTCTAGGGTCCCCTATAATCGATCTTGCTCCAAGAGCTCTTGGACCAAATTCCATTGGTCCATTGAACCAGCCAATTACCTTACCTTGTTCAAGTTCTAAAGCAATCTTTTTAAAAAGTTCTTCCTCTTGATATGTCTCAAAAGGGGCATTTATATGTTTTAAATAATTAATTATTTCTTCATTGGAAAAGTTACAACCAAGATAAGTCCCTTTCATGGAATCGTTTGGGTTTACCTTCCTTGGCTGATTTAAGTATTCATGCCAACCAACAAGTGCAGCTCCTAGAGCAGAACCAGCGTCTCCACTAGCAGGTTGTATCCAGATATCATTAAATATTTTTTTTTCAAGTAACTTCCCGTTGGCTACACAATTTAAAGCGACTCCACCTGCGAGACAAATATTCTGAATACCTGTTTCCTTTCTGAGAGAACAAGCAATTTTAATAACTATTTCTTCTGTAACGGCTTGAATAGATGATGCTAAATCCATATGAAATTGGGATAGTTTATCTTCAGCATTTCTTGGAGGTGAACCAAAAAGTTTGTGAAACTTTTGACTAGTCATACGAAAACCACGATGGTATTTGAAATAACTCATTTCAAGTTTAAATGTCCCATCTTCTTTAATATCAATAAGTTTTTCTTTAATTAATTCTGCATATATTGGTTTCCCATAAGGGGCTAATCCCATCAATTTATACTCGCCAGAATTTACTTTAAAGCCACAATAATAAGTAAAGGCTGAGTATAAAAGTCCTAAAGAATGTGGAAAACTTATTTCCCAAAGAGGTCTTATTTTATTGCCTTTGCCTATCCATGTAGATGTTGTTGCCCACTCACCTACTCCGTCCATACAAAGAACAACTGCTTCTTCAAAAGGGCTTGGATAGAAGGCTGCAGATGCATGTGATTGATGATGCTCAGCAAAAAGAATCTCAGGTATATGTACATCATCGTTTTTAATTATTTCTTTTTGAATAATTTTGAAACTTTTTTTTAATTCTGATTTCAAAAAGAGTTTTTCTTTTAACCAAACCTGCATTGCTGCAATGAAGGATCTTCCGCCTCTGGGAGCCACTGCAAGGTAAGTTTCTAATAGCCTTTCAAATGTCAGTAAAGGTTTTTCATAATAAACTATGTTACTTATATCTCTTAGATCTAAATTATTTGATTTTAAGCAATATTTAATAGCATTTTCTGGAAATCTTGAATCATGTTTTATTCTCGAAAATCTTTCTTCTTGTACTGCAGATATGATTTCACCATCACGTATTAATACAGCAGCACTATCGTGATAAAAACAAGATATCCCTAGTAAAAAATTTTTTTTCAATTAAACTTTCCCTTATTCTTTTAAGAAATTAATGAAAAGTGTAGCAGAGCTATGCAAATAATCGCTATCTAGTAGCTAAGTCTCATATATCTTATGTTTGACAGTAAAAAAGAGAGATTGGGGAACTCTCAAGTATTATTTTGGTTTTATAAAGTTGGGTCGACAGGATTCGAACCTGCGACCTAGTTCTCCCAAAGCACGTTTATGTGAAAATGAGAAAATCCTAATAACGTAAATTTTAACTAGGTTTATCTAATGTGTTGGAAAGTATTTGAGTCTCAAAATCCTGTCTTGCGATTGCATGAATTTGCATGAGATCGTCATTTAGCGCCCCCTTAGAACTACCAGATAAAACTTAGTAACCTCTTGTAATTATCCAAAAAAAAATAATTAATACTCGATATAAAATAAAAGTAAATTAGCCATTTTATTGTTATTTTTTTATTTGATATTATGTTTAAAATGAATTTTAAATAGATGTCTAGCTCTTTTCAAACTACAGGAATAGTTCAAACGGAGAAAGGTATCTCATATCTTTCTGAAGACTCCAAAAAAATCTTAGAGAATTTTCATGGTTTTATATCATCAAAATATGGTTTAGAAAATGTAAATTTTATATCTGTCCGATCAGAGGATAATGGAATCTATGATTCAAATTATGACTTTGAGGATTTCAATTCTGTAATATTAACTTACTTTGATGGATCAAATTCTAGAAGATTTAACGAATCCGATATAGATATCGAAAATGACACAATAACAATATCAGATCAAATATTTTCAGTTGGGGAACAAGTAAGTTTTTTAAAAGAAGGTACAGGAAATTTACCAAATGGAATAATCAAAGATGAAAAGCTATATGTGAAATCCCTTACTGTAGATGGTGAAAATTATAAATTTACTTTTTCAAAACAAAAGGATGGAGATAAATTTGATTTTACTGATCAAGGTAGTGGTGGAGAAAGCTTACTAGCTATTAGGAATCCCTCGATAACGAATTTTGACGCAAACGATATAGATTTAGTAAATAATACTATTACTATCTCCAGTTTATCGACTCTAGAAGTTGGTGATCGAATAAATTTTCAAACATTTGGAGGTTCTTTGCCCACAGGTATTACATCTTCTGATACCTTTTATATTAAATCGATTACGCAAAATGGTTCCAATTATAATTTAACCTTTTCAGAAAAATATTTAGGTGATGTATATGACTTCACTAGCCAAGGAAATTTAAACTATGAAACTGCATCTTTTTGGATCGAGCCTCAAGCCTTCTCATTTAATTTAAATTATAAATTTGATAAAGATACTAGTGAATGGAAAATAACAAACTATACAGATGATGGTAGTAATATTTTTAAACTAGAAAATTTAGATTCCAATCCTTATTTAGATGATTTCAATTATTACAATAATTTCTATATAGATGAAGTAGATGGAGTTTCAATAGCTTATTCATCAGATTACGGCCATTCCATTGAACTTCTTGGGAATACAAAAGCAACTTCAAGTAATAAATTAAACCAAAACTTATTGTCACTTGGAATTGACTTAAATGATGGTACTCAATATGAGAACTTTATATTTAGTCAGATTAATACCAAAAACAATGGGACTGTAAGTGTAATTAGCGATTCAACTAAGTATAAATTTATAATTAATTCAGATGGTAATAGTCCAGAAATTGTTCAAGAATTAGATAAAACCGTAGGGACAGCTTCAATAGGTATAGAACAATTACTAGAGGATAAAACTGGAAATTTATTTTATATTTTAACAAGCAATAGTGATGTTGATGTAGATGGGGTTACTCATTACAAAGATGATTATTCGGTGGTGAAAATTTCAAGTGATAAAACTATTGAAACGACATCTATAGGTTCTCAGCAATCAATAAAATATGGACAGCCAGGGTATGTTCAAGGACGGATTGGACATTACGATTATTTCCTAGTACCAGAAACTGATGGTGATGTTTGGTTAGTTAAAGAAGAGAGAGTTAATGGCCTAGATGGAACTCTTGAAGAAGCATATAAATATAACGCTTGGAGGTTTAATAGCTCTAATTTTGATCTGGATAAGCCAGATATAGTTTTAGATTCAATCTTAGATATGAGAAATCACTATAAAACTGGTGAATTTTTGATTAATTCTGGAGGAGAAGAATATAACTTTGATTTCTCATATACTGACGATAATGATACTCATACTAAATTCTTAAATACAGCCCAAGGAATTGATAACACAATCAATTATGCAGTGGCTTTTGATGATTCAGTAAGCATGTCTGAGTATGGTTCATTCGCTAAAACTTTTTCAGCATCAAAAACAGTAACTTGGAGTATATCTGGCGGAGTTGATTCTGATAAATTTCAAGTTGATTCAAATACAGGCTCTTTAAGTTTTAAGGAAAAGCCTGATTTCGAAAATCCAAATGATTCAGATTTAGATAATATTTACGAAGTCATTGTAAGAGCTACAGATGCTGAGAACATAAAAATTGACAGGCTTAACAAAGTTCAGGTTTATGATTGTGCTGAAAAAAACTCCTCAGGTGAATACACTTTTACTTATACAAATGCAGATGGAAAACTCATTAATCCTGCAATTACCCCATCATCAGGAAGTTTTGATGGTGAAATATCTCTAAAAAAATTAACTAATGCCCCAACAATAGGAGAAAGCCAGTCCTCGGATCTTGCGATTAGTCAGACAGGTGTAGATTTTAAATTAAAAATAAATGAAACTAGTGATAGTTTCGGATCGGTGATTACTGATATCGATGCGCTTGTTGATGGTTTAACTACAACGAATAAAAATATTGCATATTTCGCATATTCAGATCAAGAAGATGGCTCTTCTCCAAATGCCACTACCCTAACTTATGATCCTGTAAAAAAAGCTGGGGCAAGATTCTATGATTTAGAAGGAGATGGATCGGCAGATAAAGTTCTTCTGGAATTAGTTGATGGTGGTTATGGGGATAAAGATGGCATAAAAAATGGAGTCATAGTTGATCCTTCAACTGCAGGAGTAGTTGATCTAAGTCCAAAATTTACTTCATCTTTAAATGCAATAACTATTTCAGATCCTACCGATAAAACCTCTCCTGCAGCTTTTGATTTGAGAGTAAGTATTTCTAGTAAAGCTTCAACAGTTAATCAAATAGGCTACGTAGCTCTTAATTCAAACGAGAATGATGATTTGAGTTATGAATTAATTAAAAATAGGGGGACTATTATTCTTTCTAATTTAGAAAACTCTGACACTCCTAGCTTAACTGGAATAAATTTAGAAACTGATATCAGTATTATTAATAATCAAAAATTAATTTTCTTTGAAGTCATCGACACCACACTGGATGTTCTTCTGACTCAAAATTCTAGCTTAGAAGGGTTTGGAGCAAGTTTTAAAATACTGGATATATCAAATGCAACTGATTCTTCTGCAAATGCTAGTAAAGGAGGGAATACAATTGCAATTTCTTTAGAGTCTGAATTCTTAGGAGTGGATGATCTTATAGCAAGTGATAAAGGTGTTAATCCTATTTTAGATTTCAAAAGATTTTTGGGTTTAACTTTAGAAGGAGATGTTTCTGTGGCAAGAGAGGCTGATTTTGATAGTACTGTTGGCTTTTATAAAATACAAAATGCTAATGGAGCTGTCACCGATCCAGTCACAGGTAGTTTAATTACTCCTGGAAATGAAGGATATTCAGTCGCAGCTTTAGATTCAAGTAATCTATATACGAGTTTTGGTACATTATCAACCGTTGATGATAGTACTGTTAAAAGTTCTATTCAGTCTTTCTCTGATTTTGAAATGTTAGCTCCTTATGCTTCTGTAACTAATACTGGACAAACTTATTTTGCATTTTCTGACGCTAATGCTGATGGACTTTCACACTTCAGAGAATTTGGAAATGGAACTATTGGTTTAGAAGATACGTATGGAGGAGGAGATCAAGATTTTGATGATTTAATATTAGGATTTGATTTTAAATTAACTCTAGATAGATAATTAAGAGAAAAATCTAATTAGGAGAATACTTATTGGGAGATGGGAAAAAATTTAATTGAGGCCAAATCTAAAATATATCTACAAAGAGATTTCAATTTATTTTTTAATCAAAAAAAATTTCTCAAACAAAAAAAATATTTAAGTTAAATACTTATTTTTTAATGAAATTAATTAAATTTTGTAATACTGATAAAGTTTGCTTAAATTAGAAAATAAAAATTAAGATTTTGATATGATTTAATTATTTATTTAAACGAATAAACAATAAGTAAATATATTTAAATTTATGAAAAAATTATCTTGGATTATACCTTGCTATAACGAGGAAGAAGTAATAGAAGTTGCTGTTAAAAGGATCTTAAATGTTAGTCAATTAATGGAGAAATATGATAATGAGCTAATAATTGTTGATGATGGGAGTAAAGACAATACAAGAGAAATAATAAAAGAATTAAATAAGAATGATAAAAGAATAAATTTAATTGGGTTGTCTAGAAACTTTGGACATCAAGCAGCTTTACAAGCAGGTCTAGATAACTGCTCTGGATCAGCAGCCATAATAATTGATGCAGATCTTCAAGATCCTCCTGAGGTGGTCTTGGAAATGGTTCAAAAATGGGAAAATGGATTTGATGTTGTTTACGCAAAAAGAAAAGAAAGGAAATCCGAGAAAATTTTGAAGAAAATTACAGCAAGTATTTTTTATAGATTTTTAAATTTGCTAAGTGATATTGATATTCCTAGAGATACTGGAGATTTTAGACTAATTGATAAAAAAATCATAATTGAACTTAAAGGAATGAGGGAAAAAGGAAGGTTTATGAGGGGTTTAATATCTTGGGTTGGCTTTAATCAAACTCAAGTTCTTTACTCAAGAGATGAGAGATTTGCAGGTAAAAGCAAGTATCCATTAAAAAAAATGGTTCGACTTGCTAAAGAAGGAATTATTTCTTTCTCAAATAAACCCCTTAAGGTGTCATCATACTTGGGCTTTTTGTTCTCTTTAGTCTCAATCGTAGCAATTTTATATGTAGTTTTTGTCAGAATATTTACTGCTCAATGGGTTGCTGGATGGGCTTTTTTATCGATTATTATCCTTTTAAGTAGTGGTCTACAAATGGTTCTTATTGGAATGTTAGGAGAATACATTGGAAGTATATATTTAGAGGCAAAGAAAAGACCTCTATATATTGTTGAGGAAAAAATAATATGAATTTGTTTTTAAGAAAAATTTATTTTTTTAAATATTTCCCAATATTATTTTTATTCATATTAGTTATCCCTTCTTCAGTTTTAATTAATTCTGAAATTCTACAAAGATTTGCAGGTATTCATATTTCGAATAAGTATAACGACCTTAATCATTATCTTAGTCTGGCCGAAAATTTAAGATGTTCTGCTTTTTATCCATTATGGCCATTGTTAATAAAAAGTTTTTCACATTTGAAATTTATCAACCTTCACTTATCTGCTGTAACATTATCAATTACTTTTGGATTGATTTCTTTATTTATAGGGATAAATACGATAACTAAATTATCTGTTAATCAAAAATCATCCACAATCCTCTCATACATATATGTATTAAGTCCAATGACGGTTTTTTTCTTCGTTGGATACACAGAAGCTTTTTTCTCATTATTGAGTTGGATCGCTATATCTATGATTATTAAATTTTACAATAATGATTCTTTTGAATTTAGCCACTTTTTATCTTTGTTTCTTATCTACACATTATTATCTTTGACAAGAGCAACAATGGTACAAACAATTTTTTCATCATTTGGATCGTTGATATTAATTAAATTAAACAATAGTTCTCCAAATGATAATCAATTGAATTTTAAAAAACTTATTAAATTTTCTGTCTGTATGATAACAGGCTGTTTATTCGGATATTTGCTTATAGGAATATTTTGCTCTGTCTCAGGTGAAGGATTTCTTGCTCCATTCGCCTATCAGAAAGAATGGGGGAAATCTCTGGGTTTTAGACCTTTATTTCTGTTGAATACAAGATCTCCTGTTATTGACCTTTGGGGTCTCTATTATCCTTTTTTAATATTCGCAAGCTATTTAGTAGATTTCTCAGTATTGAGGATTAAATTTGAAAAATTATCCTTATTGATATATCAAAATTTTCCTATAACTCTAATTTATCCACCTTTAGGGTTATTGATTTCGATTTTAAAAAAGTCAGATAGGAAGCTAATCCGTTCGAAAAAATTTTTAATTAATCTAAGTCAAGCTGATGATTTGTACTTTCAAGAAAATGAATTTCTTTTTTTGTACTGTATTTTATTTTCTATTTCTCACAGTTTGATATGTTTTTTTACTCAAGAACAATTCCTTTATTCATTAGGTAGATATGTGTTTGGACAGCCATACTTTTACGTAGCTTTTGCGATCTTAATTAATAGTAAGAGAAGAATGCTTGTAAATAATCCAAAAATCATATTAACTTTTTCTCTAATTATTTCAATTTTATATTTAATAAAGAATTTTGTGGACTTTGGGGATAGCAAATTATTACTTTAAATCTGTTTCTTAAAAGTATAAAATTTGCATAGATAGAAAAAAGATAAACTATAAATTATCATTGAAATATATTGACTCAAATAGTCTCCAATGTAAATAATATTAGACAGAATATATAAGGATATTATGTTTAAAGTGTAGGCAGTAAGAAAAACGATTATAAATTTTATAAATTTCTTTTTTTTTAAAATATCATTGCTTTTAAAGACAAATAAACTATTTAGTACATAAGAAGATAATAATCCAAAAATATAACCTAAGACGTTACTAAGATATAAACCTGAATTAGTAAATTTCATAAATATAAAGATTACCAAACTTGTAATAAAGGTATTTATTGCACCCACACCTAGATACTTTATAAATTGTTTCATCTCTTTATCTTATAATTAATTTAATAAATAAATCTATATATTTTTTGATTGACAGTAAATATAAAATAATAGCGAACTACTAAACGAAGGATGGAAGAAAACTTCTATATTTAAAAGCTATTTTTAGTAATTAATTAATTTTCTTTTTCCATCTCTAGTTTCTACTCTATTTATTCTTAACCCTATAAAAGCAGCCCAAATAACTGCAAATAAAATTGGTAAAAAAATGATAGCAAGTTTCATCATTGTTTTAATCCTGTTATTTACTCAAAAGAATAACCTTTAAATAAATAGGAAAAAATAGGTACTTTATCTAATTAAGCAGCATCATATTCTTCATCTTCAAGCTCTCTCATAAATCTTTTATCTAATAAGTAAGCGTCTAAAAGCTCTGCTGCCATCACTATCTCAGCAGCATTTTTAGATACTTCTTGTGGATCTTTGTCTAATAAGTAATGGTCTAAAAGCTCTAGATTGTTATTTTCTTTAATTTCTTTATCGCTGTCTAATAGCTCTCTTATGTAGTTATATACAAGCTTTTTATCGTACCCACTTTCTCTAATTTGTTTCATCATTTCGATTGGAATTTTCATAATCGTCAACCCCTATGTGAAATCCTATATACGCATACTTACGAAGATATTAGAAAAAAGCAAGAAAAGAATATGTAGAATTATTGAAAGAAGGTTGGAAGAAAACCAGTATTTTTAAAAGTTATTTTTAAGAGTTGCAAGTAGTAAGCGTTTCACAAAAAAACAGCTAATGATAATAGATTTTATTTAAGATATAAAAACAAAAATTTCGGGAGTATTAAATGTCTATCATTACCGACAATACAGTGTTAGTTCATATTTATAGCGGTTTAGAATCCAAAAATAAAGTAACTTTAGGTTTATTGGTTGCCCTTACTGCAGAAAAAAACGATCATAAAGTAACTCTTTTTCTAGCAGGAGACGGAGTACAAATATTAGATTGCAAAAAAGCTGGTGAAATAGTTGGTCAAGGTACTGGAGATTTATACGAACATCTTCAAAATCTGAAGAAATCAAAAGTTACCATATATGTTTCAGGTATGTCTGCTAAATCTAGGGGTTACGATGAGAAGCTTCTAGATGGATATTCAGCAGAGTTTGTGATGCCGGATGTTCTAGTCGCAGAATCAATTAAAGCGGATTGCGTACTTTGCTATTAAAAAAGGAGCTAACTGCTACCTAATTTAGATCGACTGTCAATCAGATTTGTCAACTATTTGTCCACTTTAGGCGTGGACAAATTTCTCAATAAAAAAGCGAGTCTTGGTAACTCGATAGTACAACTTGGTTTTTAAGAGTCGGGGCGACAGGATTCGAACCTGCGACCTAGTGCTCCCAAAGCAATAGTGTGTAGTTAGTGAGACTAAGAGATTTAAGCTATAACAATAGTTATGTATTGAATATGAGACTCTGTAGATGTACGTAAGTGAATGGTTCGTAATTGAATCACACACATTTGTGTGTAAAAATTTAAGTCATAAATCATATATTTTGTTAATTAAACAGACGCCAATTGAAAATCAAAGCCCAAAATAAGATCGTCAAAGTCTTGATCACCACCACCTTTTAAATCCTCTAAACCAATTACTCCAGAACCAAAAGATCTGAAATGAGTAAGGCCATCACTGTTGGCAGCAGAGAATGAAAAGAAAGTCTCACCAGTAGTTGATATGGTTGCATAAGGAGCGAGCATCTCTGCATCTGAAAAAGAAGAAATCGTATTAGTGATTGAGGTTTTGTTTGTTGTTGATAAAGTACCGAAACCTGTAAACAGATTGCTGCTATCAAGAGCTGCAGTTGAGTATCCATCTGTGCCTGGAGTGATCAAATTACCTGTAATTGGATCAATAACAGCACCATTAGTGTTTTGAATTTTGTAGAAACCGACAACACTGTCATAATTAGCTTCTCTTGCAAGAGAAATAGATCCGCTGATATCTCTACCTGCTAACCCTGTAAAATCTAGGATTGGATCTGATTCCATTTCACTGGAGATCAAATCATCTAATCCAGAGACTCCATCAATTAGGGAGAGAGAGACTGAGTTACCACTATTACTTGCAGTTGCGGCAGAGGAAGTGATGTTTGATAAATCAAGAGTGCGGAAGCTTGTTCCAAAACTTTCTAAGGTTGTATTATTTGCTAGAAGTGATTCTAAAGTTGTGTCAACAACCTCAAAGAAAACAAGTTTTTGCCCATTTATTAAACTGATATCTTTGTTGAATGTGATAGAAGAGGTATCAGGGATATCATTATTTTCTAGATTTGATAGCAAAATTGAACCTCTATTTTTGATGAGCTCATAAGTGAGTATGCTGTCTTCTGCAGAGTCGAAGGCGACATAACCAATTTGATTGACAGTGGAGGCGGATGTGGAAATTGATGTTCTAACTAAAAGTGCTGCAGGTGAAGTTGCATCTGAGGCATCAGAAACTGTGAGGGTGTTAGTGGAAGAGGTAAAAACAGGATTTAAATCAACAACTCCAGCTGTTGACGGGTCAACAATTGTGCCATCTTTAACGCCATCTTTATCTCCGTAACCGCCATCAATAAACTGCAGATCTGCCGTATCAGCAGTGCCATCTCCGTCTAAATCGTAGAAACGAGCACCGGCTTTTTTTATTGGATCATAAGTAAATGATGTTGCAACAGGAGCTGTATTATCTGACGTTTCTGTGTATGAAAAA
>QCHG01000022.1 GCA_003278045.1 Prochlorococcus sp. AG-402-A04
TACCAGGATTGGTAATAAAAAGATGGATGCTTACATCTGCGATAGGATTTTTGACTACATTATTAGGCTTGATAATTTGGACGAATTTAAGACCCCTCTATTGGCTTATTGAAATCTTTTTTGGAGTAATTACAGGTTTAACAACTATTTTGCCTGTTTCATTAATGGGACCATTGATTTTTTTTATTGGACTATTATTAATCGGGATTGGACAAAATAGAAGTATTAATTCTATTCAAAAAGCGCTTGTTCCAGAAAAAAATACATTTTTAGTTGATGCATTAAGAGTTAAAAGTAAATTAAACAGAGGTCCAAATATTGTTGCAATTGGCGGAGGTACAGGTTTATCTACCTTATTAAAAGGCTTGAAAAATTACAGTAGTAATATTACAGCAATCGTAACTGTATCAGATGATGGTGGAAGCAGTGGAATTCTCAGAAAACAATTAGGTGTACAACCTCCAGGAGATATTAGAAATTGTTTGGCAGCCTTATCCAACGAGGAACCTACTTTAACAAGATTATTTCAGTACAGATTTTCAGGGGGAAGTGGTCTGGAAGGTCATAGTTTTGGAAATCTATTCTTGTCAGCTTTAACAACAATTACAGGAAGTTTAGAAAAAGCAGTTCAAGCTTCTAGTAAGGTTTTGGCGGTACAAGGTCAAGTCTTACCTGCAACAAATATTGATGTTATGTTATGGGCCGAATTAGAAGATGGTGAAAAAATTTTTGGTGAAAGCAATATCAGTAAATCTAAAAAATTAATTTCGAGGATTGGTTACCTACCAGAAAATCCTTCAGCTCTTCCAAGTGCTCTTGAATCTATAAAAGAAGCTGATTTAATTGTTCTTGGACCAGGTAGTCTATACACTTCTTTATTACCTAATCTGTTAGTACCAGAGATAGTGGATGCCTTATTGCAAAGTAATGCTCCTAAAATTTATATAAGTAACTTGATGACTCAGCCCGGAGAAACGGATGGTCTTGATGTCTATCAACATATCAAAGCAATAGAAAAACAATTATCAAATTTTGGAGTTAATACGCGAATTTTTAATTCAATCTTATCTCAGATTCAATTTGAAAAATCTCCATTAGTAGACTATTACGAAAGTAGAGGTGCAGAGCCTGTCCGATGTAATAAAGAAAAATTATTATCTGAGGGTTATTATGTTTTGCAAGCACCATTATATTCCAAAAGAATAACTCCAACCCTTAGACATGATCCAAGGAGATTATCAAGAGCAGTTATGTTTATTTACCGCAAGTTAAAAAAATTAAACTAATAAGCATCTTGAAGTTCATAGAAATCTGGCTGAATATAATCTTTCCTTAATGGCCATCCTCTCCAGTCTTCAGGCATTAAGAGTCTTTTTGGATTGGGATGATCAATAAAATTTATTCCATACATATCAAAAGTTTCTCTTTCTTGCCAATCACTTCCTTTAAAAATTTTATACAAACTAGGGATTGATAAATCAGAATCTCTTTTTAAAAAAACTTTTAATCTGACTTCTTTAATTTCTTCGATTTTTTGCAAATCATCAACAGTTATAAAATGGTAGAAACTTACAAGATTTTTGCCTGGTCCCTCATCATATCCTCCTTGACATTGGAGATAGTTGAAACCGTAATTTCTTAAGGCAGATACTGCTTCATATAATTTGCTAGGTTCCACAGAAATGTTTTCAATTCCTATGTGGTCATCATATAAAGATTGATTTGGAATTCCGTCTTTAGACAAAGATTGGCTTATAATACCTTCTTTTTCTATTGAAGTATCTGAGGATGTGGCTGTACCGTCGTTTTCCATTATTCTTCTGTAGAATTGATAATTTCGGTATTTTCCGGTAATTCGGTTATTTTTTCTTTTTTGGAGGGAGGTATTACGTTAGATGAAGTTTTGTTTAGGTATTCACCTGTATTTTCAGAAAAAACGAGATTCATTTCGTGATCAGATGTTATGTATCTGTGAGTTTGTTCCGTTTTTGTGCGCTCTAAAATTGATTCATTACCAACTTTTTTTCTTAACTTAATTACAGCATCAAAAATTGCTTCTGGTCTTGGTGGGCATCCTGGAAGGTATAAATCAACTGGTATCAACTTATCAACGCCTCTTACAGCAGTTGTAGAATCAGCACTGAACATTCCACCTGTGATTGTGCAAGCACCCATAGCGATTACATACTTTGGTTCAGGCATCTGCTCATAAAGTCTTACCAGTGCGGGTGCCATCTTCATTGTTACCGTCCCTGCAACTATTAATAAATCTGCTTGCCGTGGCGAGCTTCTAGGTACTAAACCAAATCTATCAAAATCAAATCTTGATCCAATTAGGGCAGCAAATTCTATAAAACAACAAGCTGTTCCATAGAGGAGGGGCCATAGACTGCTTAACCTAGCCCAATTATGAAGATCGTCTAAACTTGTCAATATAATATTTTCGCTTAAATCTGTAGTAACTTGGGGTGCCCCAAGAGGATTGCATGTTCCTTCTCGGATTTCTCTTATTGCTTTTGGGGATAATTGTGGATTCAATTTTTTTAACTCCATTCTAAAGCACCTTTTCTCCATGCGTATGCCAGAGCGATAACAAGTATTGCAATGAAAATTAAAGCCTCAATAAAAGCTAATAAGCCTAATCTATTAAAGGCAACAGCCCAAGGATAAAGGAATACTGTCTCAACATCAAATATAACGAAAACCAAGGCAAACATGTAATAACGAATATTAAATTGAATCCATGCTCCCCCTATAGGCTCCATTCCAGATTCATATGTGAGTTTTCTTTCCCCTGTTCTGCCCTTTGGAGCAACGATGAGATTAGTAACAAGAGCTAATACTGGTACGGCTGCGGCAATTAGAAGGAAACCTAAAAAATATTCATAGCCAGTTAATAAAAACATCTTAAAAAATTAATTTTGAATAAAAGTCGCTTAATTAAGCAAAATCTTTTAAAGTTCTTAAAGAACAATAATAAACCGTGAGTGAAAACATTCAACCAGCCTCTGAGGAAAACAAAATAGTCGAAGATTTTGAGAAAGAAAAACTTTCTGAAAACTCCTCTGCAGTAAATGTTGAACAACCTGTCCTTAATTTAGAACAAAATAGATTCGAATGTAGAAGTTGTGGATACATTTATGATCCTTCTGAAGGAAATAAAAAACTAAACATACCTAAAAATACTCCTTTTTCAGAGTTAGATGGGAATACCTTCGCTTGCCCTGTTTGTCGAGCTGGTAAAAATTTCTATAAGGATATAGGTCCTAAATCTAAACCTAGTGGGTTTGAAGAAAATTTAGTTTATGGGTTTGGTTTTAATAGTTTACCTCCTGGACAAAAAAACATATTGATTTTTGGAGGTCTGGCGTTTGCTGCTGCTATGTTCCTTTCTTTGTACTCTTTGCATTAGTATATACAAATGAAAAAAATTATTACTAGTATTCCCAATCTTCTTTTATCAGTTCTTCTTTGTTTTGTATTGAGCAGTTGTTCATCTACAGGAGTAAAGATGAGTGATAGCAGCCCTTGGAAAACAATTCAGTTTGAGGACCAAGCTAATGCTTTAGATGTTGATTTTATAGATGATAATAATGGATTTTTAGTAGGTTCTAATAGACTTATTATGGAAACTAATGATGGAGGAGAAACTTGGGAAAAAAGAAATTTAGATTTACCAAGTGAAGAGAACTTTCGTCTCCTAGATATAGATTTTAAAGGGGAAGAGGGATGGTTAATAGGTCAGCCTTCATTAGTTATGCATACACTTGATGCAGGAAAGAACTGGACACGTTTATCTCTAGGTAACAAATTACCAGGGCAACCATTTCTAATAACAACTGTCGATGCTGGTGTTGCAGAATTGGCTACCACTGCAGGTGCTATTTATGAAACATCAGATAGTGGTGAATCATGGAATGCAAAAGTTGTAGATGCATCTGGTTCTGGTGGTGTAAGAGATTTAAGAAGAACTAATAAAGGAGATTATGTAAGTGTTAGTAGTCTAGGTAATTTCTTTTCTACTTTGGAAAATGACAGTGATGCATGGATAGCTCATCAAAGAGCCAGTAGCAAAAGAGTTCAAAGTATTGGTTTTAACCCAGAAGGAAGTTTATGGATGCTTTCTAGAGGAGCAGAAATTAGATTTAATGAAGATACTAATGATCTAGAAAATTGGTCAAAGCCTGTTATACCAATTCTTAATGGATACAATTATCTAGATATGGGATGGGATCCAAATGGTGATATATGGGCTGGCGGGGGTAATGGAACTTTAATAGTAAGTAAAGATCAAGGTAAAACTTGGAATAAAGATCCTATTGCTTCTGAATTGCCAACAAACTACATTAAAATAGTTTTTCTTGATAAGGAGGCTTTAGATAATCAAAAAGGATTTGTGCTTGGCGAGCGTGGTTATATCCTTAAATGGAATAGCTAATTTTAAATAACTCGAGTTAATAGTAAAAAAAAAATTAATTTTTGAAAGATTTAGCAACTGTCTGTAACCAACCTGTTAATTTCTTCGCGAACTTATGATTTTACACTGTAAGATCATAGGGTAAACATTTGTGATTATGGCCGCAGGTTCAACGGGTGAACGCCCATTCTTTGAAATAATCACCAGTATTAGATACTGGATTATTCATGCAGTAACATTACCAGCTATCTTTATAGCAGGCTTCTTATTTGTATATACAGGCTTAGCCTATGATGCTTTCGGAACTCCTCGTCCAGATAGTTATTTCCAATCATCTGAATCTAAAGCACCTGTCGTAACACAAAGATATGAAGCTAAATCTCAACTAGATTTAAGAACAAAATAACAATGACTAATTCTCAAGCTCCAATGCAGGCTGCGGAAGTCCGCGTTTATCCTATATTTACTGTCCGTTGGCTAGCAGTTCACGCTCTAGCTATTCCATCAGTATTCTTCCTAGGTTCTATTGCTGCTATGCAATTCGTAGCCCGATAAATTTAACTATCATGCAAGTAAACGAAAATCCTAACAAAGTTCCAGTTGAACTTAATCGTACAAGCCTTTATTTAGGCTTATTATCAGTCTTTGTATTGGGAATTTTATTTTCCAGTTACTTTTTCAATTAAATTAAAATCATGAGTAAATTAAAAGGACCTGATGGAAGAATTCCAGACAGACTTCCCGATGGTAGACCAGCAGTTGCATGGGAAAGAAGATGGACCGAAGGAACTCTTCCTCTATGGCTTGTTGCAACAGCAGGTGGAATTGCAGTTATCTTCGTCTTAGGAATATTCTTCTATGGTTCATACCAAGGCGTTGGAGCTGGAGGCTAACAATCCCTTACTTTGACCTGATAATCACTTTTATCAAATAAGCCTAATAAGAATCAGTAAATATCCTTAGTTTCGCTTTCGTGGAGCTTGGGATATTTTCCTTTTGGGTTATCAATCCATCTTTTAATGAAAAATGAGACTTACTTTTTGGTCTTTCTTTTTCAATTAATTTAGCTACTTCAAATATTATTTTATTAGCCACTTCAGTGTTTGATCTAAGATTATCCAAAACCATCTCTACAGAAACTTCTTGATGTGTTTGATGCCAGCAATCATAATCAGTAACCATAGATAAGGAGGAGTAAGCTATTTCAGCTTCTTTAGCTAATCTTGCTTCTGTGTGGTTTGTCATTCCAATAATTGAACATCCCCAACTCCTATATAAATTAGATTCTGCTCTAGTTGAGAAAGCGGGACCTTCCATTGCTAGATAGGTACCCCCTCTATGCAATTGTCTACCCCCAGGAATATTTTTTTCTCCGATTTCACTTAATATACGTGATAAATTTGTGCAGAAGGGATCTCCCATAGTTACGTGAGCAACAGCTCCCTCGTTAAAGAAGGTTGCAGGTCTATTTTTTGTCCGATCTATAAATTGATCTGGAACCACAATGTCAAGTGGCCTTATCTGTTCTTGTAATGAACCAACTGCTGATGGAGCAATAATCCATCTTACTCCTATTGATCTTAGAGCCCAAATATTAGCTTTGTAAGGGATTTCAGATGGATTTAAACTATGTGTTCTTCCATGTCTAGGAATAAATGCTATCTCTAGATTTCCAAGTTTATATACTTTTATTGAATCCGAAGGTTTACCATAGGGAGTATTGATTTCTAGTTCTCTCAAGTACTCTATTTGATCCATTGAATAAAATCCACTTCCACCAATCACTCCTAATCTTGATTTTTCAATTGGTAATAAATGTTCTTTATTCATAGTGATGTAAATGACTTTTAATCATCTGGTACTAATTGGAGGCGGACATTCAAATGTTTCTTTATTGAAGAAATGGTTAATGTTTCCGAAATTAATGCCAGAAATTCCTGTTTCAATTATATCTAGAGATTCTCATTTGGTTTATTCGGCGATGTTCCCATCGGTGCTTTCAAAATCAATTTCTTTAGAAGAGAGTCTAATTGATATAAAGTCTTTAGCAAAAAATGCAAAAGTATCTTTTGTACAAGAAGAAGTAAAGGATATTGATTTTAATTTAAAGAAAATTGTTTTAAGTAAAAGACCCTCAATTAATTATTCGAAGTTGGTTCTTAATTATGGAAGTCAAACAATAATTCCAAAAGAATTTGAGTCACCAGTTAAAAATCAAAATGCTTTTACAATTAAACCTTTTTTTAGGGCTTATGAATTAATACAAAAAGAGGACATATTGGATTCAGTTGATGAACTTCCATTTGTAATAGTTGGGAGTGGACTTGCAGCAATTGAAGTATCATATGCTTTGAGAAAAAGATGGAGAAATAGATCTTTAAAATTATTATGTGATTCAAGAAAAATTAATAATAAAATTCTAAAGAGTTTATGGAATTCTAATATTGATTTGGTTCAAAACCTTAATTTTGATTATGGCAAGATTCTTTTATGTACTGGAAATACAACATCTCCTTTGTGGGTACAAAAAAAATTATTATATTCGGATTCTTATGGCAGAATAATTACAAATCAGAATTTGCAGATAAAAAGTTTATCTGGAATCTTTGCTGTCGGTGATTGCGCTGTTGTAGGTTCAGCAAAAAGACCAGCATCGGGAGTTTTTGCAGTAAAAGTTGTAAATACATTAGTACAAAATCTAAAAAGAGATATAGAAGGGAGATCATTAAAAAAGTGGTTTCCTCAAAAGATCGGATTGCAAATAGTAAATATATTTCCAAGCTATCATCCAAAGGCTTTTGCTATTTATCGCAATTTTGTTTTCGGCCCTTCTTTTGTTTTTTGGATTTTAAAGCATAAAATTGATCTCAACTTTATTAAAAAGTTCAGATCAAAAAGGCTAATTATGAAAGGTAGTGGAAAAGATATTTCATTGAATGATTGCAGGGGTTGTGCAGCTAAAATTCCTCAGATTGTTTTGAATAAATCATTAATAAATTCTAATTTAGATTCTTTTGCTTCATCCCCTGAAGATTCAGTTGAGATTTATCAAAATGGTAAAGATATTATTTTGCAAAGTGTAGATGGATTTCCTGCGTTGGTAAGTGATCCTTGGCTTAATGCAAAAATTACTACTTTGCATGCTTGCTCAGATTTATGGGCATGCGGCGCAAAACTTTCATCCGCGCAGGCTTTAATATCATTACCAAAAGTTGAAAGGGAATTTCAGAGTTACCTCTTTTCTCAATCCCTTCAAGGTATTAAATCAACAGTTGAGGATCATGGAGGTGAATTACTTGGAGGCCATACTTTCGAGGCAAGAAGTTTAGTAAATAAACCTTATTCATTAGGAATAGATATTTCTTTAACTGTCCAAGGCATTTTGAAAAATCGAGCAAAACCTTGGCTTAAATCTGGAATGAATATTGGAGATATTCTCATGATGTCTAGACCTCTGGGCGTTGGGATTTACTTTGCCGGTCAAATGCAAAATATTAATATGCTAGGTAGTTCTTCTGAAGTAATTAATAATTTAGTAAAGAGTCAGCAATATTTGATTGATGAAATTTATCTTTTTCAAAATCAATTTAAAGAATCATTAGTCAATGCTGCGACTGACATTACTGGATATGGATTTATTGGACATCTTAAAGAGATGGTTGAATCATCTAATTTATATAGGCAAAGCAATAATCTTGAGAAACTAAAAGTTTTATTAGATTTATTTGCATTTAAAGCTTATCCTGGTGTATTTGATTTAATAAGAAAAGATGTTAAAAGTACTTTCTTTGAATCTAATAAAGATATTTTTGACAAAATTTATAAAGTAAATAAGCAAAAAAGAATAATTAATTTTTTAAACGAAAATTCATTAGATCAAGAGACTTTTAACGAGAGAATATCATTACTATTAGATCCTCAAACATGTGGCCCCTTGTTGATTAGTTGCAATCGTAAATATGAAAATGTTCTAAAGGATAAATGGTACAAGGTTGGAGAGGTTGTAAAAATGTAATTAATTTCTATTTAATTTGTCAATTTCCAAATATCTTAATCTTTTGATTTCCTTTCCCATCTTCTTCCCTGGTTCCCATCCTTCTTTTTTTAAAGTTTCTCCATCTTTTTTTGATTTTATGAATTTGTAAATAAATAACCACTTAAACAATTTACGCCAGTATGGTCCTCCATCACAAATTAATAATTTGACTGTCTCATCATTAAGGTTTCTGTCCTCAACAAATTTTGTCCAACTAGATGGAGAAAAATGATTGAAATTTTTTTGGTTTGTATTTAATGTCTTTTTGATATTTAAATAATCTTCTAATATTTTTATCTCACTATTATTTACCAAAAATCTTTGACATGCTTTTTCTAAATCTTCTGAATCTTTTAATAAGTAAAGCATATGATTTCCCTTTAACTTCTTAATCCAATTTAGTCCTCTTAAAAACCTTTTATCGAATTTAATATTTTCATTTAAGATTGAGATAATTTCCCATTGATGAATTATAGAAATTACATTAGTCAAATTATCGTGTTTGCATATTTCAGCTAGTTCCATCCTTATTCTTATGCCTAGTGCAGGAGGGTAAATCATTTTCTGATCAGTTTCTGAACTTTGCCATGGCCATTGTCTAACTGTTTCTTGAGATTGTTTGAGGGAATTTTTTGAAATATTGAAATCTAACCTTGAAGCATATTTTGCACATCTAATTAATCTACTTGGATCATCTGAAATACTATTACTGTGAAGTAAGTTCAATCTTTTACTTTTTATATCAGAAATTCCTCCATAAAGATCATAGATTTTCCTTGTCGAGACCTCGAAGGCTATTGAATTTATAGTGAAATCTCTTCTCTTAAGATCCTCCTCAATAGTACTTTTATTTACTATGGGATTTAAGCCTGGAGCAGAATAAATTTCTTTTCTTGCAGAAGCAATATCAATTTTATAGTCATTAATATTTATTTCTACAGTGTTGTATAAATTAAATTCCTTGATTAAACATAAATCTACATTTACAATATTTTTTTTTATAAATTTTGCAAGAGCAATAGAGGATCCTTCAATAACAAGATCAATATCTACAGGTTTAGAAAACGATTTTTTGTGGAATTTACTAATTAACAAATCTCTTAAATAACCGCCAACAAAAGCCACTTTAGTATTGTTATTAGATTCTATGTATTTAGTAATAAGGTTATATAGATTAAATGGAGTTTTTATTAATTCCCCTTGGATGTAATCAGAGATATCGTTCATGAGTTTTAACTTACATAACGAATTGGAGCTAATCTGGGATCTAGAATTTTACTTCCTTTATCACCAAATTTTACTGCTAAAGATATTTTTTCCCCACTCCCAAAAATATGTATAATTTCGCCTTTCCCAAATTTTGAGTGAATTAGCTTATCTCCAACTATCCAGCTTTTCCCTTTACTTGGCCCTGAATATAATTTCCTTACTGCATTTATTGGTTTGTTAGCAAATTCATTTGGAGAGTTTCGATCAACTCTTGTTAAACGATCAAGATGCAAATCTCTTCTAATAGAAGCACCACCAGTTTGTGGTAATTCGCCATCCATTAAATCTTCAGGTATTTCTGAAAGAAATATTGAAGGAATTGTTGCTTCACGCATTCCACCCCATAATCTTCTTTCTCTGGCATGACTTAAGAAAACTCTTTCTTTAGCTCTAGTAATACCTACATAGCATAATCTTCTTTCCTCTTCAAGAAGTGAGGGAGTATCTATTGATCTATGGCTCGGGAAGAGACCTTGTTCTAGCCCAGTGATAAAAACATTTTGAAATTCTAAACCTTTACTATTATGCAGAGTCATGAGAGTTACAGAGTTTGGATTATTTTTCTTCGTATCATTATCAGTTGTTAAGGCTGCTGTAGAAAGAAATCCCTCTACATCCCCACTCTCTGTTTCTTCTTCATATTGTGTAGCTGCATTAATTAGTTCTTGTAAGTTATTTCTTCTATCTTCAGATTCTTCAGTCCCACTAGAGAGCAAGTCACTTAAATAACCACTTTTTTCTAATATAAGTTGTAGTAGTTGAGCGGGACCTGAATTTTCTAGGTAACACAGAAGATCATTCATAACTTCAGTAAATTTATAAATTCCTTTTGATGATCGGCCTATTGTTTCTTCAAGACTTTGCTTATCATTAAGAACCTCCCATAATGGGATATTTAACCTATTAGATAGTTCATTAAGTTTTTGAATAGTAGTCTTACCAATCCCTCTTCTAGGAACATTTATGATTCGTAAAAGACTAACGTTATCTGAAGAATTAACCAGAACTTTCAAATATGCTATTGCATCTTTAATTTCTCTTCTATCATAAAAACGCAATCCTCCAAAAATTGTATAAGGAATGCGCCACCTTACAAGAGATTCTTCTAATACTCTCGACTGAGCTCTGGTTCGATATAAAATTGCAAAATTTTTCCAAATTGGGTTTTGATTAAAGTTATTGAGTGATTTTATTTTATTGGTAATTGCTTCTGCCTCGGAAATTTCATCATCACAGCTTAGTAACGTTAAAAGTTCCCCTTTTTCTTTAGTAGCCTTTAAAACTTTGTCAATTCTTTCGGAGTTGTTTTCAATTAGTGAGTTTGCAGCATCAAGGATATTGGAAGATGACCTATAATTTTCTTCTAATTTAATTAAAGATGATTTTGCATCCTCTCTGATTGAAGTTTTAAAATCTTCTTGAAAACCAATTAAAATTCTGAAGTCAGCTGCTCTGAAACTATAAATACTTTGATCAGCGTCCCCAACTACAAAAATTGACCGATCTTCCCAATTGAAGAATTTTTTTGGTTCAGTATTTCCAGCCGTAATTAATTTTATAAGTTCATATTGTGTTCTATTTGTATCTTGATATTCGTCAACTAAAATATGTTTAAATCTTTTGTGCCAGTAATCTCTGACTATATCATTTTGCCTCAATAAGAAAACAGGCAAAAGGAGCAGATCATCAAAGTCTAAAGAATTATTTTTTGAGAGCGAAATTCTATATCTCTTGTAGGCATCTGCGACTGTTTTATCAAAATTATTATCTGCTTTTTCTAAAAGATCATTAGCAGTTAAGCATTGATTTTTAGCATTACTTATTAATCTTTTAATCTTTTTGGGATCATATCTTTTTGGGTCAAGATTCATATCTTGACTGATAATTTCTTTTACTAATGTTTGAGAATCTGTTTCATCGTAAATTGAAAATTGCCTTGTCCATTTTAGGCCTTCTGGATCAGTATATTTTTCAATATCGTATCTCAGAAGTCTTGAAAATAAAGAATGGAAAGTACCGATCCAAAGGTTCTGAAGCCTCTCTTGTTGAACGTTAGTTCTTAATTGATTTTGATCAATTTCTTTGAGAGTTGTCCAAGGCTGACCAAATTGATTAAAAGCTAATTCTTGGGCTAGAAGAACCTCTAATCTTGCTTTCATTTCTTTAGCAGCTTTGTTAGTGAAAGTGACTGCGAGAATGTTATGGGGATCTATAGAGTTCCCCTCAATAAGGTTTGCAATTCTGTGAGTAAGAGCCTTAGTTTTTCCGCTACCTGCACCAGCTATAACTAATAGTGGTCCATAAACATGTTTTACTGCTTGAAGTTGTTGATTATTTAAAGACTTAAAAAGGAAATTGTTGGTTTGAGACACTTTTGGAAGGGTTTTTCAAAAATCAGACTTTACTATGAGATTCAGATTCCATTTCTAGATCTTCTAACGTTTTTTTTAAATTGATAAGTTCATTATTGTTATTAATTATTTCTTCAAACTTATTTTGGGGCATCTTTAATTTCATACTTCTGTCAAGAATTTCTTTTTCCAATCTCTTTTTATATGAGGAAATAAGTTTCTTTGATAATTTTAAATCCTGTTGATCCAAAACTTTATTAAAAATGTAATAGTATTTTAGCGGAAAAAAATTTTTTATTTGAATTATTTCAACTATCACTTTGGAATGAAGTTATTAATTAAGAAGCGTTGCGTTAAGTTTGAAATTGTATTGTTTTTACTACCTTTGTATTATTCTTAAGATCGATCTTTAATTTTTTACTACAGGAATGTCAGTTTCAAATAATAAACAACTATTCTCAGCCGATAAGAAATTAAATGATTTAAGCAATATAAAAGAATTTATTAATACTGCAAACTCAAGATTAGATGCAATAACCTCAATAACCAATAATTCACATGCAATTGCAGCAGACGCTGTGACAGCAATGATTTGCGAAAATCAAGATTCACTTAATTCAAAAATTTCTTTAAATACAACTAACAAGATGTCCGTTTGTTTAAGAGATGGAGAAATAATCCTAAGGATTGTTGCTTATCTTTTAATTTCTAATGATGAATCAGTTTTAGAAAAAAGTTGTTTGAAGGATCTTAAAAATACTTATCTTGCTCTTGGGGTACCTTTAAGAAATGCAAGAAGGGTTTTTGAATTAATGCGAGATGCAACTATCTCTGATTTGAATTCAACAGTTAATAATATGCGTGGAAACAAATGCTTTCTTCCTAAATTAATATCTGAAACAGAGTTTCAATTTGAAAGGATAATTAATCTTTTAAACTAGCTAAATTCCTTATCTCTGAAGTATGAGACGTCTGTATAACTGAGTTATTTTCAAGATTTCTAATAGTAGAAAATCTGGATCTTACATGAGTGGATAAGAAGGAAATTCTTTCTTCGGAAACTGTTGATTTATAAATAGTTTTAATGTATAAATTATTTTGTTCATCAACAAAATAATTGGATGATGAAATAAAGGATTCTGTATAACCTTTATTTCTTAAAACAATTCCTGAATTTTCATCTTTGGGTAAAAAAATCAGAATAGTTTCATCTCCCTCACGGATATCATCATTGTCCCAATCACTAATAGCTTGCCAGTTTATAGAAATGGCTATGCTCTCTAGATTTAAACTTAATTTATAATTTTTAAAAATTTCAATTACGTTTTTATTTTTAGAATTGATATGTTTTATGTATATTTTACTGGTTGAGTTTTCAAATTCCTGAAAAGCTAAAGTATGAGTGCTTCTTATGGATTTCCACTCTCCTATACTTTTATAGATAAATTGATTAATTGTTGATAGATTCTTCGTCAAGTTTATCTTCTGCGGAATGATTTTCAGCTTTTTGAATCATTCTTACCATTGAATCCACCATTAATCTCTTTGCAGAAGTTATTTTTAATCCAGAAGGAGTGATTGATATTTGTTCTCCAGGGCGATCATATGAAGTTGGTCTAAATGAAGTCATCTAATAACTTTAAAAATTAATCGATTTCTATTCTTGCATGAATTCTTATTCTTGTAGTTCTTGTTTGCAAAAATGTCATATCTCACAATTCTTTTAAAATAGAATATTTAACTTTTTTGTTATTTAGGCATTTTATTTTTTGCTAATCCTGAAATAGTAGCTAATGCAAACATTCCCAAAAGAGCAACTCCTAGAAATAATCCTGCTCCCTGGCTAACGCCAGCTCCTACAGCTACTAGTATAGAATCACTAATTAAAAGACTTATTAATAATGCTGGAGTGAATATTTTCCATCGAGTTCCTCCAATACCAATTGCGTAGCTTAGAAAATCAAAAAGGCCAGTCATTAGTAAACCCGTCATAAGAAAGAAATTTTCTTCTAGTTGGTTTTGATTAAAACTTTCAATCTTTTTCATTGCTTTCGGGCCTACTAAATTACGTACAGGAACCCGACCATAATTTCTTGCAATAAAAAACGCAGCTTGGCAAAAAACGATATCAGAAAAGATTATTGTCATGTAACCTTTTTGAAATCCTAATAAAGAACCGGCTAGCAGAGAATAAGCTGAACTT
>QCHG01000023.1 GCA_003278045.1 Prochlorococcus sp. AG-402-A04
ATGGTGCAGATGCCCTAATGGATTCTTTAAAAATTCATGGAGTAAAAGTTATATTTGGATATCCCGGGGGAGCCATACTACCAGTATATGATGCTGTGCATAAGGCAGAACAAGAAGGTTGGTTAAAGCATTATATGGTTAGGCATGAACAAGGTGGTTCACATGCGGCTGATGGATATGCAAGATCTACTGGTGAAGTAGGAGTATGTTTTGGTACCTCAGGCCCAGGTGCAACAAATTTGGTAACTGGGATTGCCACTGCGCAAATGGATTCAGTCCCCCTAGTTGTAGTTACAGGTCAAGTCCCAAGGCCTGCTATAGGGACAGACGCTTTTCAAGAAACTGATATTTTTGGCATAACTCTTCCAATAGTGAAACATTCATGGGTAATAAGAGATCCTTCAGATATAGCGAAAATAGTTTCTGAAGCTTTTTTTATAGCCTCATCTGGAAGGCCTGGCCCTGTTTTAATAGATATACCCAAAGATGTAGGTCAGGAGTTCTTTAATTATCAAAGAGTTTTGCCTGGTGAGATTATTCCTAAAGGATTTAAAAGGAATGGAGAAATTAATGATTCCGATATCAATAAAGCAATTAAATTAATAGAAGATTCTGAAAGACCTCTTCTATACGTAGGTGGTGGGGCAATATCTTCAGGGGCTCATGATGAAATAAAAACTTTGGCAAAGAATTATCAAATACCAGTTACCACAACCTTAATGGGGAAGGGCGCTTTTGATGAAAAAGACAATTTATCAGTAGGGATGTTAGGAATGCATGGAACTGCTTACGCAAATTTCGCTGTTACAGAATGCGATCTTTTAATTGCTATTGGAGCTAGATTCGATGATAGGGTGACAGGAAAATTAGATACTTTCGCACCTAATGCAAAGGTAATTCATATTGATATTGACCCAGCAGAAGTTAATAAAAATAGACGTGTAGATGTTGCAATTGTTTCTGATGTTTTAAAAGCTGTTCTCAAAATTAATGAACTATCTCTAAAAAACAAATTTTCTTGTAAGACGAAAAATTGGTTAGAAAAAATTGATTTTTGGAAAAATAAACACCCTTTATATGACCCTCCCAAAGAAGGAGAAATTTATCCTCAGGAAGTTCTTTTAAAAGTGAGGGAACTGTCGCCAGAAGCTTACGTAACTACAGATGTAGGACAACATCAGATGTGGGCTGCTCAATACCTTAGGAATTCCCCAAGAAAATGGATTAGTAGTGCAGGCTTAGGAACTATGGGTTTTGGATTGCCAGCGGCAATTGGAGTAAAAGCAGCCTTACCAAATGCAGATGTTATTTGTATTGCAGGAGATGCAAGTGTTCTAATGAATATTCAAGAATTAGGAACTTTATCTCAATATGGTCTAAACGTGAAATTGATCATTATAAATAATCGCTGGCAAGGGATGGTAAGACAATGGCAGGAAAGTTTTTACGATGAAAGATATTCATCATCTGATATGAGTTGTGGTGAACCTGATTTTGTAAAACTTGCTGAGTCTTTTGGAGTTAAAGGATACTTAATTTCTGATAGAAATCAATTACAGAACGAATTGAAAAATGCGCTTGATCATCATGGCCCTGCCTTGATTAATATCCTTGTCAGAAGAGGTGAAAATTGTTATCCAATGGTTCCTCCCGGTAAAAGTAATGCTCAAATGGTTGGATATGTTAATTGTGAAGATTAATTTTTTTTAAATGCGTCATTTTAAAACTTTACTTTAAGATTATTTAAAAACTAAGATATCTTTGAATTGAAAAAATTATCAAAATTTTTAATTATAGTTTTCTTGATTATTCTTAATCCTGTAATAGTAAACTCGGCTGAAATTCTTCAAATTAAAAGTTCAAATACTATTTTGGTAGGAGATCAAAATAGGAATTTAACTATTGGATTATTTTGCGTTGATGTAAATGAAAAAGATGAGCTCGAAGCAACTAATTTACTTAAGAGTGAATTCCCAAGGGGAAGCAAAGTGAAAATAAAACCTTTTGGATCCAAAGAGAATGTTTTGTTAGCCAAAGTTTTTAATATCAAAGGTACTAAAGAGATGACCGAATTATTAGTCGCTAAAGACTTTACTAGTAAAATTTGTCCAAGTTAACTATCTTTACGAACAAATAAAATTCCATTGCCTAGAGATTGTTTTGCTTCTTCTCCAAGAATTAAATTCATTTTTTAATTTGTATGTGCATAAATTTGAGATATCTATATTTGTATTTGGGATGTTCTCATTTAAGAGTTGTCTGTAAGCAGATTTTTTAAGATCAAGTTGATTTAAGTTTTGCTCTTTGGAGTGATTTGAATCACTAAAACAATGATCTTTTTCAGTTTTAATCAAATTGTTCGTTATGTTTTTGTTTTCGGCTTTTCTATAAAATTCTTTGAATGTCATTTTATCAACTAGATATTGCTCCTTTGAAATCGATGGTCCTATCGCTACAAGTAAATCATCTCTAGATGTCCCAAAATTATCGAAAATTTTAACCAGATTTTTTATTATTTTTTTTTCTAAACCTTTTCTTCCACAATGCAAGGCTGCTACATTTCTTGTTTTTTTATCTGCAAAAAATATTGGCATGCAATCAGCAGTGTAAATCCATAAGTTTTGATTGCATTTATTACCAATAAGACCATCTGCATAAGTTCTACTCCCCTCTTGCGAAAATGATCCGAAGACTATCACATTACTGTGAATTTGATTGGAAACGCAATTTATATAATTTTGATTAAAATGATCCCCCAATAATTTAAGATATTTTTCAGCGCTAGAGTTCGTAAAATATGCATGTTTGAAATTATATTGACTAAGGATAGGCGATGAATAATACTCAAATTTATTGTTTTGAATAAAAATCTCAGCTTTTGAGAAATATATTTCTTTGTATGGAATAGTTCCTGCTCCTAAACTGAATTTATGAAATTAATTCAATATCTCTCAAGATCCAAAATCCTGCAAATTTTTCGATGTATGGCGTCGACTGTATTGAAATAAATTGATAACCAAAAGAATTTTTTTTATTCTCTACAAACTTTGTACTCAAAATGTTTGCATCTTTTTCTGGCAAATCAGTTACCAGCCACTTATCGTCTTCTGAAGCTTCAAGTATGAGTTGGTTCTTGTTGATGACTAATTTAATAGGTTCTAAACAACTGAACCATGCAGAAAGTGCTAAAGATCTATCTTTGCTAAAAAGTCTTAATCCAGGAACCAAGTAATTATTATCTAAATCTTGCTGAATTGGAAAAATATCTCCAAATTCTATAGGCCAATTTTCTGCTGATTTTAATTCGCCAATTGATATTTCAGAGATAGTTAAAGCATCGCCCCTTACTGCTTCTGGCAGAGGTTGAGGAGAATTTTCCATTTTTGAAGTAAAATTAGGGGCTAATACGCCTCTTACATAACCTTTTTCCTTTGGATAAATCTCTTTTTCAAGAAATTTGATTCTATCTAATAAATCGTAAGTTCTTCTACTTACAATAGCCTCAATACTTAGGGCCTCCAGAGATTTCTTAATGATCGATTTCATTGATGATCTCCAGAATCGAACTATTGAAGGTTTCTCCCACCCTTGTTTTTTTGCTTCACTTATTGCTTCATTTAGTGCTTTTGTAAGCCATACTGAGTTAACTTCATTGGCAGGGCATTTTTTGTTCCAGAGAAAAATATCTTCTGTCTTAAAACTTCTTTTAGAGCAAATAATTAACTCCCACCTTTTTTTTCCATTTGATTCAATAATTGGTCTTGAGTAAAAGTCTAATTCCCAATCTGAAATTTTTAATTTAAGACTTGACTCCATTTTTTTATTGATGTTCATTTATCTTGTTCTCTTTTATCGAAGAGTGCTTTGGTTTTTAGTGCTCTCTCTGTGGCTTCTTGCATAACTTTTTGCTTATCAATAATTAATTCTCCCGCAGAGTTTTCTAGGAGTGCTGTATTAAGACCAATGCGCCCTTTTTCGAGGTCAATTTCAGATATTAAAGCTTTTATAATTTCCCCTTCTCTAAAAACTTCTCTCAAAGAGCGAATCGATCCATTTGTTAGTGAGGATTGATGAAGAAGTCCACTAGCTCCACCTAAATCAATAAAAAAGCCATATGGTTTTACAGCTAAAACTTCTCCTTCAATCAATTGACCCAATTTTAGACTTGTAAGTTTAGAGACTAATGATGCTTTTTTTTCAGAGAGAACTAGTTTTCTGGATTCTGGATTAACTTCAAGAAACGCGACTTTAAGACTTTTGCCAACGAAAGATTGATAATCTTGACCATCTTCAAGTTGAGATCTTGGGATGAATCCTCTTAATCCATCTACATCACAAGTAAGCCCACCTCTGTTAAATCCATTAATTAAAACGTTAATTAATTCTCCATTTTTTGCGGAACTTGATACTTTCTCCCAACTTTGCCTGAGAATTAATGCCCGAGCACTCACTGTCACCATCCCATCAGCATTTTGTTCTTTGATAACCAAAACTTCCATTTGAAGGCCTATAGAAAACTTTTCTTTAAAGTTCGTTATGACACCCAAACCACATTCTTTTTTGGGCATATAACCAGGTGCTTTTCCACCAATGTCAACATATAATCCATCACTTTCGATTGCTATAACCTTACCTGTAATTGTTTCTCCAGTAGCCCCAATTGGCTCATTTGCATTTAAAGCCTCCAAAAAAGCACTTTCATCAAAATCGAATTCATCAACTGTTCTTTCTAATTGAAAATCTGTGTTTTGCTCAGAAAAATTAAGAGGTCTTTTTAAATCTTGTTGAGGAATATTAAAATCCTTGGTCTTTTCATTACTGTCATCAATTTCTTTTACTGAATCTTCTTTAGTGATTTGAGGTTTGATTGCGAAATTTTCTTTTTTTATATCTTCTTGCGAATTGGTTTGCTCATTATATATTTCTTGAGAATCTTTCTTGCTTATGTGAAGTACCTGAAGAGGTTTTTTATTGCCCTTTGGTTGGATATTATCTTGGGCATTTTTATTACTGACTCCCATCGTAGGTAAAATAAGAATAATTTATTATTAACATACTCTAAATGTTAGTACTCAAAATTAAAATTAATGAACTTTAAACCAATACCTAATAAATTTGAATATTTAAATTGGCAAGAAATTGAAAGTATTGCAAAAGAAAGAAGATCAACAGTGATTTGGCCATTCGGAGCCGTTGAGCAACATGGACCTCATTTGCCCCTTGCTACAGATAGTATTTTTGTTGATGAAATCATTAGCGAAATTTTTAAATTATTCCCTGCCGATATTCCATTAAAAAGACTTCCAACTCAATATATTGGTTTTTCTCCAGAGCATAAGGGTTTTGCCGGGACAATTTCACTTTCCTCAAATTTAATAAATTCAATGATTAAGGAAGTCGGAGGCCAATTATCTGAAATGGGTTTTAAAAGATTAATATTGATTAATGGACATGGAGGTCAAATCTCACTACTAAATACTGCGGCAAGAGAGCTAAGAAGTTTCTCGCCAGGGATGGCAGTTTTCCCTTGTTTCTTATGGAGTGGTGTTAATGGATTAAGTGAAGTGTTAACAAAAACTGAGATCAAGAACGGGCTTCATGCTTCTTTAGCTGAAACAAGTTTGATGCTCGCTTTAAAACCAGAATTAGTAGGCGATGAACGCCCATATGAGGGCATTAAAGGAAAGATTCCAGAAGGCTGGAGTCTAGAGGGAAATGCCCCTACTGCTTGGCTTACTGACGACTTCAGTAAATCAGGTGTTATTGGGGATAGCAGAGGAGCAAATGATTCTTTAGGAAAAAATTTAAAGGAATTATTGATTAATCATTGGTTCAAATTGATTATGAATCTGATGCAATCAGATTGGCCAAACAATTCTTAAAAAGTTTAAGTAAAAAATGTGACTTAACAATTGAAACTATTTTCATGATATTTAAATAAACTCACTATAATCATGTAATATTCATGCATAATGAGCTAAAGATTACTGACATGCAAACTCTAGAATCAAATAAAAGAACTATTGAAGAATCGACTAATCCGATCTCTTCAGATTTACCCGACTTCACCACAGATTCTTATAAGGATGCATACAGCAGAATTAATGCAATTGTTATAGAAGGAGAGCAAGAAGCTCATGATAATTACATTTCAATAGCAACCTTAATACCAAATGAGTTGGAAGAATTAACAAAATTGGCGAGAATGGAAATGAAACATAAAAAAGGCTTTACTGCCTGTGGAAGAAATTTAGGAGTGGAAGCTGATATGGAATTTGCAAAAAAATTCTTTTCTAAATTACATGGTAATTTTCAAATTGCTCTTGAAAAAGGAAATTTAACAACATGTCTTTTAATACAAGCTATTTTAATCGAAGCATTTGCAATTTCTGCCTATAACGTCTACATAAGAGTCGCTGATCCTTTTGCAAAAAAAATAACAGAGGGAGTGGTTAAAGATGAATATCTTCATTTAAATTATGGTCAAGAATGGCTAAAAGAGAATTTATCTACTTGTAAAGAGGAATTAATGGAAGCTAATAAGGTTAACCTTCCCTTAATTAAAAAGATGTTAGATGAAGTAGCAGAAGACGCATCAACTCTGGCTATGGACAGAGAAGAATTAATGGAAGAATTTATGATTGCTTATCAAGATACATTGATGGAAATAGGTTTAGACAATAGAGAAATTGCAAGAATGGCTATGGCAGCTATTGTCTAATCACACTTCTTCTTAATTAGGCATTTTAATAATTAATCTTTCTTTTTAAGTAGTTACCTCTGTGCTATTGTTCATAACATTGTATAGAAATCATTGATAAATTTTTAAATGTTTGGGTTAATAGGCCACTCAACTAGTTTTGAAGATGCAAAAAGAAAAGCTTCGTTACTAGGCTTTGATCATATTGCAGATGGCGACCTAGATGTTTGGTGTACAGCTCCTCCTCAATTGGTGGAGAATGTAGAAGTTAAAAGTGCTACTGGAATTTCTATCGAAGGTTCCTACATAGATTCTTGCTTTGTTCCTGAAATGCTTTCTAGGTTTAAAACCGCCAGAAGAAAAGTACTAAATGCTATGGAACTAGCTCAGAAAAAAGGGATTAATATTACTGCTTTAGGAGGATTTACTTCTATTATTTTCGAGAATTTTAATCTTTTACAGCATAAACAAATTAGAAATACAGCATTAGAGTGGGAAAGGTTTACTACTGGCAATACTCATACCGCCTGGGTTATTTGTAAGCAACTAGAAATAAATGCGCCTCGCATTGGGATAGACCTTAAAAAAGCAACTGTTGCCGTAATTGGTGCGACAGGTGATATTGGTAGTGCTGTCTGTAGGTGGCTCATCAATAAAACTGGGATTTCAGAACTTCTTATGGTAGCAAGACAACAAGAGCCACTAGCGCTGTTACGAAAAGAATTAGATGGTGGCACCATAACAAGTTTAGATGAGGCATTACCTCAGGCGGATATTGTTGTGTGGGTTGCAAGTATGCCTAAAACTATTGAAATTGATACTGATAACTTAAAAAAACCATGTTTAATGATTGATGGTGGATACCCCAAAAATCTTGATGAGAAATTTCAGGGTGAAAATATTCATGTTTTAAAGGGAGGTATAGTAGAGTTTTTCAATGATATTGGTTGGAATATGATGGAACTTGCGGAAATGCAAAACCCTCAGCGAGAAATGTTTGCTTGTTTTGCAGAAGCTATGATTTTAGAATTTGAAAAGTGTCATACAAACTTTAGTTGGGGAAGAAATAACATTTCCCTTGAAAAGATGGAATTTATTGGAGCAGCTTCTTTAAAGCATGGTTTTTCCGCCATTGGACTTGATAAGCATCCCAAAGTATTAACTGTCTAAATTATGGCTAAACGATACCTTCTTGATTTTGAAAAGCCTCTTGTTGAACTTGAGAAGCAGATAGAGCAAATTAAAGAATTAGCTCGAGATTCAGAGGTGGATGTTAGTCAACAGCTTCTGCAGCTAGAAACCTTAGCTGCTAGGAGAAGAGAAGAAATATTTAAATCTCTTACCCCTGCTCAAAAGATTCAGGTTGCTAGACATCCTCAAAGACCAAGTACTTTGGATTTTGTTCAAATGTTTTGTGATGACTGGATAGAATTACACGGAGACAGAAATGGTGGGGATGATATGGCACTAATTGGTGGGATAGGTTCGATAAATAATAGACCAGTTTTGATGTTAGGGCATCAGAAAGGAAGGGACACAAAAGAAAATGTAGTAAGGAACTTCGGAATGGCAAAACCAGGAGGTTACAGAAAAGCTCTCAGATTAATGCAGCATGCAAATAGATTCTCTTTGCCAATTCTTACATTTATTGATACTCCTGGAGCTTATGCTGGTTTAAAAGCTGAAGAACAAGGTCAAGGGGAAGCGATTGCGAGGAATCTTCGAGAGATGTTTGGATTGAAAGTCCCAATTGTGGCTACTGTTATTGGAGAAGGAGGTTCAGGAGGTGCACTTGGAATAGGTGTTGCAGATAGGTTACTAATGTTTGAACACAGTGTTTACACAGTTGCTAGTCCGGAAGCATGTGCATCAATTTTGTGGAGAGATGCTGCAAAGGCATCAGAAGCTGCATCAGCACTTAAAATTACAGGTAAAGATTTACTTAAATTAGGGATAATAGACGAGGTATTACCTGAACCTTCGGGTGGGAATAATTGGGCTCCTTTAGATGCTGGAAATACACTTAAAGAGGCTATTGAGAAGCACCTTAATGCTTTACTGCAAATGTCTGAAGATGAATTAATTGAGGAAAGATACAAAAAGTTTAGGGTTTTAGGTAAATTTATCGAAGCAAATAATATTGAAGAGATTTACAGTGAAATCCCCCAAATAACTGAATAAATTGAAACTAGCTTTTATAACGGGTGCTACGAAAGGTATTGGTAGATCTACCGCAATTACTTTTGCCAATGCTGGCTGGGATTTAATTTTACTTTCCAGAAGTATGGATTTAATGGAGAAACTAAAGAGCGAGCTGTTGACTACTAAATCAAAAATTAACTTAGTAAGATGTGATCTATCTAATCCTTTAGAAATAGATCATTGTGTTAAAGAAGCAATTGAGAAGTTTGGGTGCCCTTCAGTATTGATAAATAATGCCGGTTGCGCATTTAATGGCCCTTTAGTTGAAATGGGTTTAAGTCAATGGGAACAAACTATTCAAATAAACCTCACAAGTGTTTTTCAAATTTGCAGTTCAATAATTCCTCAAATGAGAAAAAATGGTGGTTTAGTTATCAATGTTAGTAGTCATGCCTCTTATAATGCATTCCCCCAATGGGGAGCTTATTGTATTTCAAAATCTGCACTAGCTATGTTTACTAAATGTTTGAGAGAGGAGGAGAGATCTAATTCAATAAGAGCATGCACAATAACACTTGGTTCAGTAAATACACCTCTTTGGGATTCCGAATCAATCAATTCTGATTTTGATAGAACTTCTATGCTCTCCTCAAAAGAGGTTTCAGAAACTATTCTCTACATGGCTCAAAAGCCTGAATCACAATTGATCGAAGACTTGACTTTGATGCCTTCTGGGGGAGCCTTTTAGACATTCTGTTTATCTGATTAGTCTTAAAACAGTGATTTTTTTTAGTGCTATTTGAACCCGATTGAACAATAGAATGTGATATAGTATATGAGCAATTAAGCTTTTGGAAGATACAGTTAATTAAGTTGCATACAATTTTCTGTTAAGAATTTTATGACCTCTACATTACCCAACGATAATATTAGAAACCTTGACGACCAGATTACTAACAAACTAATTTCTGAAATCATAAGAGACAGGATTAAAAATTCTGGAACAAGATTTAGTGCTAACGATAATATTTCTGATTTTATAAATCCTGGTGAATTAGAAATTTTAGAAAAAGAAGTTGCCTCAAGAGTTAAAGACTTACTGAAGTCCCTCGTAATTGATGTTGAGAATGATCATAATACTCAAGAAACTGCTGAAAGAGTTTCAAAAATGTATTTAAATGAAGTTTTTAAAGGCAGATATCATGAACAACCTAAGGTTACTAGTTTCCCTAATGATAAGAATCTTGATGAAATTTATACAGTGGGTCCAATTTCGGTGAGATCAGCATGTTCACATCACTTAGTTCCAATTTTAGGGGAGTGTTGGATAGGTATAAAACCTGGAAATAAAGTCATAGGACTTTCAAAATTTGCGAGAGTAGCTGATTGGGTTTTTTCAAGACCTCATATTCAGGAAGAAGCTGTAATGATCCTTGCAGATGAAATTGAAAAACTTTGCGAACCTAAAGGTTTAGGTATTATTGTAAAGGCCCAACATTATTGTATGAAGTGGAGGGGAGTCAAAGAACCAAATACAAGCATGATTAATTCTGTTGTGAGAGGCGATTTTAGACACGATTTAAGTTTAAAACAAGAATTTTTTGAGCTTGTAAAACAGCAGTCCGCTACTAATAATTACTAAAGTCTTTTTAACAACTTAAAAAGATCCTCTGTTTTTTTTATATCTTTTAAACCTGGAGATATTTCAATACTACTAGAAATATCTAGGCCATCTGGTTTGAAGTCAGTGAGGATTTCATCAATCCATTCAATTGATATTCCACCTGCCAACAACCATGGTTTGCTAAATTGCAAATTTTTTAAATAAATAGAATTTATTTTTTTCCCTGAACCTCCATAAGTTTCTTTATTCCAAGAATCAAGTAGTATCGCGTCTACAAAATCTTCAAAAGGTTTTATTTTATCTATGTCCTTTTCCGTTTTTATTCTGAAAGCCTTCCATAGGCCAATATAGGGAATTTTTTTCCTTATTTCTTTGCAATAATCAATATCTTCATCTCCATGCAATTGAATGATAGTTTCACTTGGCTTGCCTAAAAAGTTTTTGATAATTAAATCTATAGGACAATTTTGCACAACAGTTACTCTATCGATTTTTGGATAAAAGTTTTCTAGGGTTTTAAATATTTTTTTCTTAATTTCAGCTGATACATACCTTGGAGACTCTTGAACCGAAATAATGCCAATAGCATTCGCTCCTAATTTAGCGACTTGAAGAGCTTGTTCTTCAGAAGTAAGTC
>QCHG01000024.1 GCA_003278045.1 Prochlorococcus sp. AG-402-A04
CTAACTCTAAGTGATTTTGTTATTTTGTTTGGATTTATAAAGTTGTTAAATGGCTTAGAAGTAAACAACTCTTAAGACCTTTTACAATTTTGTGTTTTTTAGGTAAAAGTATTAGAGAATATATGAAAATAACGATTTTTTATGTTTACTACATTATTTGCAGCTGCAGATCCAGCAACTTTTTCTTGGTCTCCAAAGTGTGCCGTCGTAATGATTGCATGTAATGTTTTTGCTTATGCAATTGCTAGAGCAACAATAAGAAAACCTAATGAAGGTTTTGAAATACCTAATTCAAAATTCTATGGTGGTTTAAGTCACGCATCAGTTGTAGGTGCTAATTGCCTAGGTCATATTTTCGGAATTGGAGCAATCTTAGGATTAGCCTCACGTGGTGTTTTATAAAAATTTATTTATTAAATTTTTAATTATCTAACTTAAATTTTTTAACGATTTTATCTGCCATCTGATCAGGCATAAGTCCTAATTTTTCTTTACTCTGATCAGGTGAAGCATGATCAACTAAAACATCAGGTATACCTATTCTGTATACAGGAATATTTATTTCATTATCGTTTAATAATTCAACTATTGCGGAACCAAATCCTCCTATAAGGGTTCCTTCCTCCATAGTTACAACTTTTTGAATCCTACTAGCTAGAGGCATAATAAGATTTTTATCGAGAGGTTTCACAAATCTTGCATTAATAAGACATGCATTAATGTTCATATTTTTTAGTATCTTTGCTGTTTTGATAGCTGACGCAACCATTGAACCATAAGCAATAATTAAAATATCCTCTCCTTCTTCAAGTATTTCAGCTTCGCCTATATTTAAAGGTTCCCAACCCTCATCCATTACAGCCACTCCTAACCCAGAGCCTCTGGGTATTCTTAATGCTGTAGGACCGTTATGGTTTATTGAAGTTATTAACATTCTCTGTAATTCAGACTCATCTTTTGGGGCCATCAACACAAAATTTGGTATAGATCTCATATAACTGATATCGTACTGACCTTGATGAGTAGGACCGTCAGCTCCAACTATCCCAGCTCTATCAAGGACGAATGATACAGGTAAATTTTGTATCCCTACATCATGAATTAATTGATCGAATGCACGTTGAAGAAAAGTACTATAAATAGCTACAACAGGTTTAAGACCATCGCACGACATACCTGCCGCAAGAGTAACTGCATGTTGTTCTGCTATTCCAACATCGATATATTGATCTGGAATATTTTTTTGCAATAAATCTAAACCAGTACCCGTAGCCATTGCTGCTGTTATACCAACAACTTTGCTATCTTGTTCGCATATTTTTAATAGGGTCTGACCAAATATTTTACTATAACTAACAGGCTTAGGTTTCTTGGATGGAATAGATTTTCCAGTTGTTAGATCAAATGCAGATTGTGCATGATATCCAACCTGATCAGCTTCTGCATAAGGATAACCCTTCCCTTTTGTTGTAACAACATGAACAAGTACAGGTTTTTTAAGTTTATGAGCAGCGTTAAAAGTATTAACTAAATTTCCAATATCATGACCGTCAATTGGACCCATATATGTAAATCCAAGCTCTTCAAAAACAGCACCGACCTTTGGTACAGCTAGTCGTCTAACGCTACCTTTAATATTTTTCAGTTCCTCTGGAATATCCTTACCAATTAACGGAATATTTTTTACACTTTCTTGAACACTATCGGACAAAAATTGCAATGGCGGACTAACTCTTACTTTATTTAAATAAGAAGAAAGGGCTCCAACTGGAGGTGAAATAGACATATCATTATCGTTTAATACAACAACTAAAGGAGTACTTGGTAGATGACCTGCATGATTTATAGCTTCTAAAGCCATTCCTCCAGTTAAGGCTCCATCTCCAATGACAGCGACACATTTATAATTTTCACCTTTTCTATCTCTTGCTATTGCCATTCCTAAAGCAGCAGAAATAGAAGTACTTGCATGTCCAGCACCGAAATGATCAAATTTACTTTCACTTCTTTTGAGATATCCAGCTACACCATTTTGTTGTCTTAGGGAGTCAAATTTACTGAACCTTCCTGTTATTAATTTATGAGGATAACCTTGATGACCTACATCCCAAACAACTTTATCGAAATCAAGATCAAGAGTTTGATATAAAGCCAATGTAAGCTCAACTACACCTAATCCAGGACCAAGATGTCCACCACTCGTAGATACGACTTGAAGATGTCTTTCTCTTATTTGACAAGCAATTTCTTCTAATTGTGAAACTGTTAAGCCATGAAGTTGATTTGGATGACTTAACTCACTTAAAAGCATTTAACAAAAATTGGTATCTATATAATCTAAAACGCCGAGGTGCAAAATGAGTATTTTTTTTCAAATAGATCATGTAATGTTTTATTAGATTAATAATTAATGCTAAAAATATATATATGAATGATTATTTTGAAAAAATACTTCAAGCTGAAGTCTATGAAGTAGCAAAAAAAACACCACTAGAGAAAGCTCATAATTTAAGTAATAATCTTAATAATGAAGTTTTTCTAAAAAGAGAAGACCTTCAAGATGTATTTTCATTCAAAATAAGAGGAGCATACAATAAGATGAGTAAGCTCAGTAAATCGCAGCTTGCTCAAGGAGTAATTACTTCAAGTGCTGGAAATCATGCTCAAGGTGTTGCACTTAGTGCTCTTAAATTAAATTGTCAAGCAACAATATTAATGCCAATTACAACACCTCTAGTAAAAGTTAATGCAGTTAAAAATTTAAAAGCAAAAGTTATATTATTTGGTGATAATTATGATGAAACTTACAAAGAAGCAATAAGGATTAGCAAAGAAAGAAATTTATGTTTTATTCATCCTTTCGATGATCCAGATGTAATAGCTGGACAAGGAACTATAGCTATTGAACTTGAACAACAACTAAATGTAAAACCTTATGCAATTTATATTGCTGTTGGTGGTGGTGGATTGATTTCAGGTATATCATTATATATTAAAAAAATATGGCCTGAAGTAAAAATTATTGGCGTAGAGCCAGAAGATGCAGACGCCATGACAAAATCCTTGGAAGAAGAAAAAATTGTGGAATTATCTTCTATTGGTCAATTTGCAGATGGAGTGGCGGTTAAGAAAATTGGTAAAAATACTTTTGATATTTGTAGAAAATATATAGATAAGATGATTAGGGTTAATACTGACGAAATATGTGCTGCTATAAAAGATGTTTTTGAGGATACTAGATCAATACTAGAGCCCGCAGGTGCCTTATCAATAGCAGGAATGAAAAAAGATATTTTAAATTCGAATCATTCAAATAGAAAAATGGTTGCGATTGCATGTGGTGCAAATATGAATTTTGAGAGGCTTAGATTTGTTGCAGAAAGAGCAGAACTTGGAGAATGTAAAGAAGTAATGATGGCTGTAGAAATTCCTGAACGAGCTGGTAGTCTAATTGATTTTTGTAAGTTACTTGATAATAGAAATTTAACTGAATTTAGCTATAGAATGTCGAATTCTGAGAATGCCCAGATCTTTGTAGGGGTTCAAGTCTATGGATTAAATGACAAAAACAATCTTTTAAATGTGTTTAGAAATTCTGAGTACTCATTTATTGACATAAGTGATGATGAATTATCTAAAAATCATCTAAGACATATGGTAGGTGGAAGATTACCAAAGAATTTTAAAGAAATGAATAATAGAAACTTTGTTGAGCTTTTATACAGATTTGAGTTTCCTGAAAGGCCTGGCGCATTAATAAACTTCTTGAATAATATGAAATCTAATTGGTCTATAAGCGTATTTCACTATAGGAATTATGGAGCTGATGTAGGGAAAATTGTTATTGGAGTTTTAATCGATAAAAATGAGATTTTAGAGTGGAATAAATTTGTAAGAATTCTAGGCTATAAATTTTGGGATGAAACTCAAAACGATACATATAGATTATTCCTTGGTGCATCAGATTAAATTTAAGGTAAATTAGGAAAGATATCGGTAATTAAAATCACTCAATCTGATCTAAATACCACGCCAATTTCTGATATAGATCTAGTTACTAAAGTTGAAGCTGTTCTATATTTGAAAGGCAGACCAATAACAAAAAAAGATCTTTCAGAAATTACTAATTCTGATATAAACTCAATAAATGATGCAATTAAAGATTTAAAAAATAAATACTCTAATCCCAACTCAGCTATTGAATTAAATGCAGTTAATAACAGTTTTTCTCTCGAACTAAAATCTAGTCTTAATGAATTCGTCGATGATTTACTTCCTTCTGATTTGAAAACATCCGAATTAAGGACATTGGCTACTATTGCGATCAAAAAGAAGATCCTACAATCGGATCTTATACTTCTTAGAGGTTCAGGTGCTTATGATCATATTAAAGAATTATTAGAAAAGAAATTTATTGTCAAACGAAAGCAAAAAGATGGTAGATCATATTGGTTATCATTATCAGAAAAGTTTTTTCAAACTTTTGCTGTAAGTAATGAATATCTTTCAAATATAGGAAGCAGTTATAATAAGCAGCAATAATAAGTAAATGCTAGGATATATTAAATTACAACAAGATAATGTTATCTGAGATTTTTGCAGTTCTGGGCCAGACTTTATCAATTTATTCTTTCATATTGATAATAAGAATTTTGCTTACATGGTTTCCAGGTATTGATTGGAGTAACGGTGTTTTATCTGCATTAACTTCTATCACAGATCCTTATTTAAACATTTTTAGAGGTATTATCCCTCCAATTGGTGGATTTGATATTTCATCCTTATTAGCTTTTTTACTTTTAAATGTCATACAAAATTTAATTACAAATCTTCAGTATGCAAGCTTAGGTTATAGCTGAACTTATCGATCATCTCCAGAACCTCTTATCTTCCCTTTAGCAGCTCTTAATTTTAATTTTTCAAGGTTTTGTAATGCAACATCCTCTAAATTAAAATTTAATTCTGTACAGAGATTTGATATGTACCACAAAACATCTCCTAACTCTTTTTTAATCCCTAATTTTGATTCGTTATCAAATATTCCATTTTTATCTCTTATAACCTTTTTCACTTTTTCTGCCACCTCACCAGCTTCTCCAACTAAACCAAGAGTTGGATAAATATTATTTGAGCCTAAATCTGGATATTGTGCTGTTTCTCTAGCTTTTTTCTGATAAGTTTTAAAATCCATGACTTAAATAACTAACTTTGGGTATGGTAAATTTATTTATATCTAGCAATATTATCTATATATGTCGAATATTGATTTAAAAAGAAGAACAAAAATAGTAGCAACTATTGGCCCTGCAACTCAATCTGAAGAGATAATTACAAATTTAATTAAAGCTGGAGTAACAACATTCAGATTAAATTTCTCACATGGAGATCATAAAGATCATGCTGAAAGAATAAAAACCATAAGAGAAGTATCAAAAAAGTTAGATATAGATATTGGAATATTGCAAGATCTTCAAGGACCTAAAATACGACTAGGGCGCTTTAAAGACGGGCCAGTAAAAGTTAAAAAAGGAGATAAATTTACACTGACATCAAATGAAGTCGAATGTACAAATACTATTGCAAATGTAACCTACGACAAACTTTCTAAAGAAGTTAGCGAAGGGAAAAGAATACTTTTAGATGACGGAAAAATAGAAATGATTGTAGAAAAAGTTGATAAAAAAGCTAATAATTTGGAGTGCATTGTAACTGTAGGAGGGGTTCTTTCAAACAATAAAGGTGTTAATTTTCCAGATGTTCAATTATCAGTAAAAGCATTAACAGAGAAAGATAAAGAGGATTTAAAATTCGGATTATCTGAAGGTGTTGATTGGATAGCACTAAGTTTCGTAAGAAATCCATCCGATATAAATGAGATAAAAGATTTAATAAACAAAAATGGGCATTCAACTCCTGTAGTCGCAAAAATAGAAAAATTTGAAGCAATTGATCAGATCGATTCAGTATTACCCTTATGTGATGGGGTTATGGTTGCAAGAGGTGATTTAGGAGTAGAAATGCCTGCTGAAGAAGTTCCTCTTTTACAAAAGGAATTAATAAGAAAAGCTAATACATTAGGAATCCCAATAATTACAGCGACTCAAATGCTTGATTCTATGGCTTCTAACCCAAGACCAACTAGAGCCGAAGTTAGTGATGTTGCAAATGCAATTCTTGATGGTACAGATGCTGTAATGCTTTCAAACGAAACTGCAGTTGGCGATTATCCTGTGGAGGCAGTTGAAACGATGGCAACCATAGCAAGAAGAATTGAAAGGGATTATCCACTTAAGGCTATTGAAAGCCACTTACCCAGTACGATCCCAAATGCTATTAGTGCAGCAGTAAGCAATATAGCTAGACAACTTGATGCAGGAGCTATAATCCCTTTAACTAAATCAGGTTCCACCGCTCGAAATGTAAGTAAGTTCAGACCACCAACACCTATCTTGGCAACTACTACAGAGAGAAGTGTAGCGAGAAGATTGCAACTTGTTTGGGGAGTTACTCCATTAGTAGTTAAAAATGATCAAAGAACAGCAAAAACTTTTAGTTTAGCTATGCAAATTGCTCAGGAGATGGGGATCCTAAATCAAGGAGATTTAGTAGTCCAAACCGCAGGTACATTAACAGGAATTAGCGGCTCTACAGATTTAATAAAAGTCGGTTTAGTAAGAAAGATTGTATCAAGAGGAATTTCAATAGGGGAAATTGGTGTTACAGGTAAAGCCAGAATAATTAAAAATAATCTTGATATGTCATTAATTTGCCCAGGAGAAATATTATTTGTTCCAAAGGAATTAATGCAAAATATTCCACTGAGTAAAAATATTGCCGGCATTGTTACGAACCAAAATGTAAATGATGTTTATGCTTTGTTCAACAAAAATAATAAAAAGATTTCTACTATTTGTAATTTAGAAAATATAGATAATCATCAAATCAGTAATGGTGACCTTATTACACTCCAGCTTAATGAAGGTGTTATATACATGGGACAAATTGAAGATGATGATGCAATAGATAAATATAAATATGTCTAGGAATATCTCAATAAAAGAAGCCTTAGGCATGGCAACAAAAACTTTAGTTTCGAACAAATTGAGAAGTTCGTTAACAATGCTGGGGATAATTATCGGAAATGCTTCAGTTATTACACTTGTTGGTCTTGGTAGAGGTGCTCAAACATTAGCAAAAAACCAATTAAGTAATTTAGGTGCCAATGTTTTATTCATTGTTCCCGGAAATAATGACACAAGAAGAAGAGGTATTTCATTTCCTAAAAACCTAGTTTTAGAAGATGCAATAGCAATAAGAAATCAAGTACCAACAGTTAAAAAAGTAGCTCCTCAAATCTCAGCTAACGAAATAGTGCAATCAAATTCTAAAAGTTTAAATATATCAATTGCTGGAGTTACACCTGAATTTCTTGAAGTAAGAAGCTTTGAAGTAGATAAGGGTAGATTTTTATCAAAAAGTGATGTTAATAGTGCAAGAAGTTATGTTGTAATAGGTCCTGATCTTAAAGACGAATTTTTCAAAGATAAATCTTCATCACTTGGAAAAAAAATCAGAATTAAAGACCACACTTATGAAATTATTGGAATATTAAAACCAAAAGGTGCTGTATTTGGAAGTAATCAAGACAAAAATGCATATATTCCATTATCTACCATGGTCAATAGAATTACAGGGAAGGACCCTACTTATGGAGTAAGTTTAAGCTTCATTAGTGTTGAAGCGATAAATAAAAATGCAACTAGTGCCGCTAAATTTCAGATTACTAACTTATTAAGGCAAAGACATAAAATAATCAGGGATGATGACTTTGCGGTTAGATCACAAGAAGATGCATTGAATATAGTAACCAACATAACAAGTGGACTAACTTTTTTATTGGCTGGTATTGGGGCAGTATCTTTAGTGGTTGGAGGCATAGGAATCATGAATATTATGCTCGTTTCTGTAAGCGAAAGGACTGAAGAAATTGGACTTAGAAAAGCAATAGGAGCTAAACAGTCAGATATATTAGTTCAATTTTTAATTGAGGCATTGATTTTATCTACAATTGGAGGATTAATTGGAACAACGACTGGATTATCAGGTGTTTTTCTTTTATCTGTGATAACACCTCTTCCTGCATCAGTTGGAATTACAACTACTTTTTCCACAATGATCATTTCAGGATCAATAGGTTTAATCTTTGGCGTTTTACCTGCAAAAAGAGCTTCTAAGTTAGATCCAATTGTTGCATTGAGAAGTTTATAAATTAAATTTATAATAATGCTCAATTTTTATAAATTTATTGAGATACTGGTGAGTCTTCAATCACTAGTAATAACGTCAATGTTGCCTGTTTATATTCCACTATCTTTTATAAATAAATCTAGTAATAACTTTGAATTGCCTATCACATGGCAAATTCCAACCATAATTTTATTAACACTTATATTTCATAAAAAAGTTGTTTTCAGAGCATTTTCTATATATTTAATTTTGGGATTATTTATATTTCCTGTCTTTCATCAAGGAGGTTCATTAGGTTATTTACTCACTCCAAATTTTGGTTATTTAATAGGTTTATATCCATTAATAAAAATAATTGATAATTTAAATGCTAGAAATAAAATAAACGTTGGAAACTTTTTAAAAAATGGATTTATAGCAATATGTGCTATGCATTTAACTGGAATTTTTTACAACCTCATACAAATTATAATTTACAGTCAATTTAATTTATTTTTATATAATTTAGGGAAATACTCATTAGGTAAGATTGGATATCATTTTTTAATGCTTTTTCCACTTTTATTATTTATTAAACCTATAGAACGTTTAAAACGTAGCAAATAATGATTAATAAGATACAAGCAAAATTATATTTTTTATCTTTAAGTATATTTATTGTTCTAATAGATCAATTTACGAAATATTTAATTTTTTATAATCATAAATTATTTATTAATAAAAATTTTCTTTTATTCAAGTTAGACTTTGTAAAAAATTACGGGGCAGCATTTAATATATTTAGTGGTAGTAGAATATTTTTATCTTTAATAAGTATTTTTTTTTCAATATTACTTATTTATTTAATATTTAGGAAAAATACTTTAAACTTGTTTGATCTATATTCATATAGCTTTATTCTTGGGGGAACTATTGGTAATGGTATAGATAGGATTTATAAAGGTTTTGTGGTTGATTTTATAAATTTAAATATTATTAATTTTCCAGTATTTAATATTGCTGATATATCTATTAATATTGGTTTTATTTTTTTACTTTTTAACATATTTAAAAAAAATCGATAAAATGGATTACTTGAAATATAAGTATATAAAGTATATTGCACTAATATTATTTATCTATATTTTATTTTCAATATTTTTAAGAATAGTAAATATTTATAACCTTTTATTTTTAATAGTAATAATTTATATCTTTTATAGTATTGATAAAAAATTATTTAAAAAAATAGTTTATAAAATTATTTATAAAAATAAAAAAAGTACACTCTCATTCAAAAATACATATGGTGCTGCCAAGATAAGTTTGGAAGGAGTCGAGAAAATTAATAAAAAAATTAAAGATAAAGTAAAAGTTGAATTGTTAAATTACCAAAAAAATAAACTAGAGTCCCAATTAAAAACAGGAGACTATAAAGTTACTCTTTTTGGAGCAGGTTCCTCAGGAAAAACATCTATAGCAAGATCTTTATTGAAAAATATTGTCGGACAAACATCAGCAAAAATAGGGACAACAAAGCAAATTAATAGCTATAAAATTCGTATCCCAATCTTAAAAAGAAACATTAACATAGTGGATACTCCGGGTTTATTCGAACCATCTAGATTAGGAGAAGAAAGAGAAAAAGCGACAATTATACAAGCATCAAATTCTGACTTAGTTCTTTTTGTGTTAGATCAAGACATAAATAAATACGAAAACTATTTAATTAATGAATTATTAAAATTGAGGAAAAAAATAATAATAGTTCTAAATAAATGTGATTTGAGGTCTAGAGATGAAAATAACCTAATCCAAGAAAATATAATTTCTATAACTTCCGCTAGAAAAAATAAAATTTCAATTGTTCAAACAATTGCAATAAATCAACAATCTCCATATACAAAATCAGATGCTTTAAATTTAGTTCCAGAGGTTGGAAGTTTATTTAGGGAAATAATTGAAACACTCGATAATAATGGTGAAGAGTTGTTGGCAGATAATATTCTTTTTCGTTCAAATAAGTTAGGAATTAAAAGTAAAAATTTCGTACAAGAACAAAGGTATTTAATGTCAAATAAAGTTATTAATAAATATATGTGGATTACAGGAGGAGTAATACTAGTTAATCCACTACCAGCTGTTGATTTCCTTACTACTACCTCCGTAAACCTTCAAATGATAATGGAATTATCAAAAATATATGAAATAAAGCTTACAAAAAAAGATGCTAAAGAATTAGCGACATCATTGTTAAGCGCATTAGCTAAACAAGGAATACTAAAAGGGAGTCTCGCCATTCTTTCTCCTGCTTTAGCTACAAGCCTGACTAAAATAATTTTATCTAAATCTATACAATCAGTTACAGCAGGCTGGTTAATAAGAATAGTAGGACTAAGTTTGATTGAATATTTTAAAAATGGGCAAAATTGGGGTGATGGAGGAATTCAAGAAGTAGTAGATAAGATCTATAGAATAAGTAAGAGAGAGGACATTTTAAACAGCTTCGTAAAAGAAGCTATTT
>QCHG01000025.1 GCA_003278045.1 Prochlorococcus sp. AG-402-A04
ATCTTGACCCCAATAAATACTTGGTAAACCATATAAATTAATTGTTAATCCATCAATTAAGTTTAATTTCTTAACTGTAGGAATTAGGGCTTCATAAACTAATTTGCCAACAATCCAACTAACTTTTTTTGGCTTTTTTACTTTTTTGGGTAAGTTTTGAGTTTTTTCTCTTAATGTTTCTAGAAAGTTTCTAATAGAACCAACTCCATTAGATTCTTGTGGCATATTTTCGTAGGTTTTGTAACTAGGTAAATTTGTACCAGCGATTAAATACCATTCGTCTGCAAGCCAACAAAAACGAGTCCCAAGAGTATTTTGTAAAGTGGCTTGAATTCTCTCTACTTGTTTAATAGTTTTATTTGCGTATTCTGGGCTTATTGCTTTCAATCCATCATTTTCAGGCCTAAATTTTGTAAGTCCTACAGGAACTATTGCAACTGAAAGTACTGTCTGAGAAGTTTTTTTATAGAATTCAGAAAGTTCCAAAATTGATTTCTCAAGAATATCCCCATCATTTATATCTGGACAAACAACAATTTGAGCATGTATTTGAATAGAGTTTTTTTCAAACCACGAAATTTGATCAAGTATGATTCCTGCTTTTTTATTTTTTAATAATTTTTCTCTTGTGGCGGGATCGGTCGCATGAACTGATATAAAAAGTGGAGATAGTTTTTGCATAGCAATTCTTTCCCAGTCTTCTTTTTTTAAATTCGTGAGAGTTAGATAAGAGCCATATAGGAAACTTAATCTATAATCATCATCTTTAATATAAAGGCTTTTTCTTTTGCCACTTGGCTGTTGATCAATAAAACAAAATGGACATCGATTATTGCATTGCTTGATTGAATCAAATAATGCATCTTTAAAATTTATACCTAAATTAACGTCTTGATCTTTTTCGATATTTATATTGTGAATTTCATGATTTTTATCTAAAACTGATATGTCTAAAATTTCTTCACTAATTAGAATCTGATAATCAATCAAATCTCTTGGTTTTTTCCCATTAATACTAATAATTGAGTCACCCGATTCAAATCCTATTTCTTGAGCAATGGAATTAGCTTCAATACTTTCAATTTCTGCAGGGTTTATTCTATAAGTAATAGAAGGAACCAAAAGCTCATTGGGATCTTCTGTGTAATTAATTTCTTGCCACACAATTTAAGGCCAAATACTCGTATTTATATTTATTCTAAACTTATATATGACTCAAAGTGTATTAAATACTTTTAAAAAACTTAATATAGGTGCGAAATTATGGGCCTTTAATTTATTAAAATATGGCATTCGCAGTTTTCTAAAACACGATTTAGATTAACTAAAATAACCTTTTTCATTGAAAGAATTAATTACAAAAAATTTAGAAGTAAAAGATAAATTCAACTATGAATCTCATAAGACAGTTGATTCATACGACAATAGTTTTTTATCAAATCCTATATCTTTAAGATTGTGGTCTTCTTTTTTTGTAATTTTACCTATTTTTGTTCAAGCTCCTTGGGTTAGATTGGAGCCAATAAGTGCTCTTTGTTTTACTTTTGTTATTGTCTTAGTTGCAATTGTTTTGAATCAAAAAGGATCAAATAAGTGGTTTATTGTTAGTTCATTATTACTTGGTGTATCAGGTAGTTGGCTTGGTGGGTCTTTGTTCTGGGGATGGTTAAGCCCATTTCCTATCCTACACATACCTGTTGAAGCTGTAGTTTGCCCATTAGCTTTAATTGGATTTGGTACTAACTGGAAAATAGGTTCAAGTTTCTATATCTCTTCTTTATTTGGAACCGCAGTTACCGACATTACAATATTTTTGATCGGAATCATGGATCAATGGAGGCAGGTAATTACGGCAGATTCTGAAAATGCACCTATGATTCTTCAAAAAACCTCAGAGAGTCTTATCCAAATAAAATCAATATCAATTATCATTTTCGTTGCTCTTATACTTTGGTTTATTTCAAAAGAAATTTTAGATTCTGCCACAATTAATACAACTAGTGGTAAAGCACTTTTAGTTTCTAGTTATGTAATTCAAACGACATTAATTGTTGATGGTATTTTTATTATTTTAGCAATTCTGCAACCAACTTTTAGTGGATTGGTTTAATGTTAAGGCCTCCATTTTCGCAAGAACCGATACCAATAAACAATTGGGATGTAATCGTTGTAGGTGCTGGTGCTGCTGGTCTTATGACTTGTCTTGAATTACCCAAAAGTTTAAAAGTGCTTCTTTTAAATAGAAACACTAGTAAGGTATCTTCTAGTAGATGGGCTCAAGGAGGAATTGCATCAGTTGTTAGAAAAGATGATTCATTTGATCTCCATGCTGAAGATACCTTAAAAGCAGGAGATGGACTATGTGATTTTCAAGCTGTTGAAATGTTAGTTAAAGAAGCTCCAGGTTGTGTAGATAGGTTGCAGAATTTAGGGATGATTTTTGACCAAAGTTCTGATCAACTAGCCACTACTTTAGAAGCAGCCCATTCACGCAGAAGAGTCTTACATGTTAAGGATCGTACTGGAAGAGCATTAGTTGAAGTTCTTGAAGATCATATTGAGAATAAAAAAAATATTCTCCACTGTAGGGGTGTAAGAGTAACTGAACTTCTCATTGAAAATAAAGAATGTAGAGGAGTTCAGGTTCTTGATGGAGCAAATTTATATTGGATTCAATCAAGAGCTGTTGTTTTGGCTACAGGTGGTGGAGGACATTTATTTACTAACACAACAAATCCTGCTCAATCCTCTGGTGAAGGGATTGCTCTTGCATGGAAAGCAGGCGCAGCTATTGAAGATTTAGAGTTCGTGCAATTTCACCCAACTGCTTTAAAATTTTATGGTGCACCTTGCTTTTTAATATCTGAGGCACTTAGAGGAGAAGGAGCTATCTTAGTTGATAAAAATGGTGAAAGTCCAGTTAAAAATCTTCAAAATCGTGATCTAGCTACTAGAGATCAGGTAAGTAGAGCAATTATGAAAAATATGCATGATAACAATGTAGATCATGTTGGCTTAGATCTTCGTTATATTGACCCAGAAAAAATTGTAGAGCGCTTCCCCACGATCTTAAGTCGATGTCAGGATTATGGCGTTAATCCTTTAAATGAGGTTATTCCCGTAGCTCCTGCAGCTCATTATTGGATGGGAGGTGTTAAAACTGATCTAAATGCATCTTCAACAAGAAAAGGATTATATGCAGTTGGAGAAGTTGCTTCTACAGGTGTTCATGGTGCTAATAGACTGGCAAGTAATTCACTGATGGAGTGTCTTGTTTTCGCAAGAAAAATGTCTTCAATTGTTTTGAATGACCTTTCTAAATTTGAAAAATTTGATAGATCATTTCAAGAGTTTGATATTGAAGATCCTAGAGAAGATCAAATTTCTTTAATTGCTGAAAAAATTGATGAGCTGAGAAAACTATGTTGGTTAAATTTAGGTGTATCTCGAAATAAGGTAAATATGAGTAAATTTTTAAATTATATTCAAACTGATATAGATAAATTAAATGAAAATGATTTATTAAATAGTCTTGAAAAAATAAAATTTGATCAAAAAATAAAACTTAGTGAACGCAATAGGAGAGCATTAAATCTTTTACTTGATTTAAAGAATAGACAAATAACCACCATAACTTTATTAAAAGCTTGTCTATTTAGAGAAGAAAGTAGAGGAGGGCACTATAGAGATGATTTCCCTGATAAAGATAAAAATTGGGAATGCCATACTAGACAACAGTTAGATCAAAAAATTCAAAAAAGATTTATTAAAAATTAAGATCTCCCTGATAGTCGGTTTTTGTTGCTAATTCATTTAAGTCACGAGTACCACTAATAATTTCTCCATTTATTTCCCAAGAAGGAAATCCACTGATTCCTTTCGTTTGGCATAGTTCATACTCATTATCTTTACCATCTTTAGCACATTCAACTACTTTTAATTCTTTAACTGCTTCATTACCAAATAATTGTTTCTGATCGTGGCAATGCGGGCACCAGTATGCACTATACATAACAATATTGTTTTCACTTAAAAATTTTGCAAACTTTACCTTCTGGGGCGAGCTTGAAGTGGTAATTATTGGCGATACATTTTCAGTGGGATTTGCAACATCAATAGCCTTAGAGGGGTCAACATTTGTTGACCAAATTAGCCCCCCTAGCAGGACACTAATGGCTACAATAAAACCTCTAAAAATCATAGGTTCTCTACTTTCGAACTTTGCTCCAATCATAGAAATTATAAAGATAGAAAACGATAAAATTGCAGAAAGTATACAAAAAAAGCAATATGCTTGAATCTTAAAAAACATTATATTTATCAGTAAAAAGCTAAATGTTGATGACGCACAAGAAATTAGAAATACTAACCACCATAAAAACTTATTAAGTTTTTCTTTTGGGGAAATTAAATTAAGCGAGAGTACTATAGTGATAACTAATATTGATAAATATGTTATGAATCCAGCTAATGAGAGAGGTATATTTACTTGATTATTTTCAAATAAAGTACCCCAAGGACTATTTAAAACTGTTTCACAACCATTTTGTATCCCTGGGCATGAAAGCGAAGTAAATAATCCCCAGTTTTTTAAAGTAATCGAACCTGTATCAACTATGCCTATAGTGCTAAGAATTGCAATTATGATTTTTGGCCATTTCAAATCTTTTTTGTTTCTTCTTTTTAAAGTCTTAAGGGCCATACAAAAAGAAAGTTTGTTATTTACATTATCTATCCTAATATTATCTTGGCATGAGAGTTATATACAAAATGCTGTATAAATCTTTTAATTCTTATTTTTCAAGTTGTGAAACAAAACAGTCTCAATTTAAAAGAAAAAAAACTATCTAAGGTTGCATTCAGTCATGTTGGTTGTGAGAAAAATCTTGTTGATACTGAACATATGCAAGGCTTATTAGATAAAGAGGGATATGAAGTTGACAACAATATAAATGATGCAAATGTTGTTGTTGTAAATACATGCAGTTTTATTGAAACAGCTAGAGAAGAATCTATTAGAAAAATTCTAGAATATACAAATCAAGGCAAGGAAGTAATAGTTGCAGGCTGTATGGCTCAGCATTTTAAAGATGAGCTTATAAAAGAAATCCCTGAAATAAAAGGTTTGATTGGAACAGGAGATTATCAAAAGATAGCCAAGGTTTTAGACAGAGTAGAAAAAGGGGAAATCGTTAATGAAGTTTCAAAAATACCGGAATTTATTGCAGATCAGGAAATACCTCGTTTTGTAGATAAAAATAAATTTGTTGCTTATCTTCGCATAGCTGAAGGCTGTAACTATAATTGCGCTTTTTGTATTATTCCTAAGTTGAGAGGTCCTCAAAGAAGTAGAACAATAGAATCTATAGTTTCAGAAGCCAAAAGTCTTGCAAAACAGGGTATTCAAGAAATCATTTTAATTAGTCAAATAACAACTAATTATGGTCAAGATATTTATGGAAAACCATCATTAGCCAAACTTTTGAATGAGCTTTCTAAAGTTCCAATTCCTTGGATAAGGATACATTATGCTTATCCAACGGGTTTAACTGATGAAGTTATTAGAGCTTTCAAAGATTCAAAGAATATAGTGCCTTACTTTGATTTACCACTTCAGCATAGTCATCCAGATGTATTAAAGAGTATGAATAGACCTTGGCAGGCTTCTTTGAATGAATCAATTTTGGAGAAAATTAGAGAAGAAATCCCATCTGCTGTATTAAGAACTAGTCTCATTGTTGGATTCCCGGGAGAAAAAAAAGAAAATTTTGAACATCTTCTCGAATTTTTGGAAAGGTACAAATTTGATCATGTGGGAGTGTTTATTTTTTCTCCTGAGGAAGGAACTGCAGCTTTTCATTTGCCAAATAAAGTTTCCCTAGAGGTTGCAGAGGCAAGAAAAGATAACGTTATTTCAGTTCAACAAAATATCTCCAAAGATAAAAATCAGTCATATGTAGGTTCAAAAATGAAGATTTTGGTAGAAAAAATATCAGATAATAACGAATTAATAGGTCGGTCCTATAATTTCGCACCTGAAATTGACGGAACAGTAATTTTATCTGTTAAGGATAAAATTGATTTGAAAAATTATATTGGTAAATTTGTTGAAGCAAATATTTCTTTTGCGGATGAATATGATTTGTATGGAGAGACTATTAAAATTTTATAGTTTTTTTAAATTAATTTAACTGCTCTTAAGAGCTTATCTAATGCGAAAGCAGCTCCAAAACCAAAACCAATAAATGCAAAATAGAAAATGATGTTCATTAATTTTTTTATTTTTATTTAATTTAACATCAGATGAAAAGATTAGATTTTTTCGTTTAATTTCTTAATCTTGGATATATGGTAATCTTTTGTATAAACATTCTTCTGCTTTTTGTAGTTCCCGGCCTAAATAAAGGGCATGGTCGAATCTGGTTATTAAGTCATTTCTTTCTTCAGTGATCATTATTCCAAGTTGTTTCGCACTAATACCTTTAAAAACTTCATTACTAACTCTTTTATTTTGAGAGTCGCATTTAATTGGTTCATTTGTTTCTGGGTCAAGCGCATATCCGTCATCATTAATATTATTTAGAAAGTGCTCTAAAATTATATGATTTATCTCTAAATCTACTTTGATAATAAAATAACCGTTTGGATCTAAATCTATATACCGGTTGGATAGGTTATTATCAATTATTGTTTTTTCATCAAAACTGTTCTTAGAATCCATTCTTAGAAATTAATAAAAACTATATTACTAATATAATCTTTGATAAAGCCGAATAATTTTTTATTTAAAGGGTATAGATTTATTCTCAAAATCAATTTCAATCTCGGTTTGTTTATTCACTTCATTTAGCCAAGGATAAATTATATTTTCCATATTTTTGTCAAACCACTTATGCATGCTAACAGTGCTTTTTGCAAAAAAACCTCTCCGTCTTTTATGTTTACCACCCGCTCCAGGATCAAACAAATGGATACTATTTTTTATTGCCCATTCAATTGGCTGGTAATAGCACAATTCAAAATGTAAATTAGATATTTCTCTTTGACTACCCCAATATCTACCCCATAAGTTGTTTTGATTTTTAACGCACATCGACATAGCAAAAATCTCATTTGAATCATGTTTTGATGCACTAAAAAGTAAAAGATTTTTTTTATTATCAACCAGTGTTTCGAAAAATGTAGATGTTAGATATTTACTTCCCCAAACTCCCCACCTCGAACAATGCTGTTCATAAAAATTATGCATTTTTTTGAGGATTACTTGGTTGATATCATCTTCATTAAAAATTTCTACTTTAATGTCTTGTTTAGTAATTGATTTCCTCTCTTTTTTTATATTTTTTCTCTGATTGGAGTTAAATCTAGATAGAAAATCGTCAAATGTTTTTTCTCCATTACTCCTCCATTCACTGCTGGAGTTTATCCATTCATAGTATCCCAAAGATTTAAGATGGTTGCCCCAGCTTTCATCAATATATAAAAAATTACAACTTAGGATTTTGTTTGCAATTGCAAAGCTTTCGATATGGTTTATAAGTAAATTTGTAATTTCTTTCTTGTCTTGATTTTTTTTATAAAGAAATTGATATCCATTTACAGGACTATAAGGACTCATTCCAATTAATTTAGGGTAATAATTTAAATTCAGCTCTTGAGCCAATCTTGCAAATGATTGGTCAAAAATGAATTCTCCATAGCTATGATTTTTTAAAAAAAGTGGGGCAATTCCTAGTATTTCTTCATTTTTATAAGCAACAAAATATAGAGGCTGCCAACCAGTTTCTCTTGAAACACTTTTAGAAATCTCAAGGTTTTTAATCCAAGTCCATTCATAAAATGGATTATTAATTTCATTTGCTAATTCATTCCATATCTCCTTGGAGATTTCCTTAATTGACAATTTGACTTCAACTTTATGTATTTTTTGGTTCATTTATTATTGAAACTATTTCAAATCTTTTTGTAATGAAGATGGATTTCATTATTCAATAAATTTTTAATTGATTTTATTTCCCATAGCCTTTTGAGATTAAAAATCGCATTTGTTTGTTCTGGAGGGATCCATGTATATCTACCTCCAATAATTTGTGGAATTATTGTAATTTTTATATCTGTTATTAGATCCTCTTTTATGAATGAATTTATAAGTTTTGCACCTCCTAGCAGAGCTAAATCATTTATCCCTTGTTTTTTAAGTGAAATTAAAGTTTTTTTCCATGAATCTTCGAAAAAGAGTTCTTTCTCGAATTTATTATTCGACGAATTATCATCTTTACTTGAGCTTATTAGCCATCTTCTAATTGGTTGACGAAAGTATTTCCAATTACTGTTAAATTTTTTGCTATTTGAAGCAACTATAGAAATTGGTTGGCTTTTTGATATATTTACTTCGTCATTATCAGTGAGATTTTTAACTAGGTAAGTTGATTGATGAGCTATTAAAGTACCTAAACCAAAAATGGTGGCGTCAACCATTGATAAGTTTTGATTTAATATTTTCTTATCTTCATTGCTTCCAAGATGCGATTCTCCACCTCTAGGAAATGCAATTCTCCCATCCAGACTTGATGCTATAACAATTATTACTCTTGGGATATTCAAGTTTGCGTTACGAAACTATTTTCCAATTTCAATTTCAACGAATTGGTTAACTTTTGATCAACATAAATTTCTGCAGCATTATTTGGACTCTCCTGGAGTCTTATTTTGTGTAATGTTGCACCAAGATTATGTATTGGTTTCTTAAGAATATCAGAAATATATAAAGCTATATTTTCAGCAGTTGGAACACAATTATGGAAAAATTCGATGTCTTTATTTAGAAAAGTATGATCTAGTTGTTCAACAACTAAATCGTTAATTATCTCTTGGAGGGCAGATAAGTCGCAAACCATTCCTGTTCTTTTATCAATGTCTCCTTTTACAGTTATATCGACAAGATAGTTATGACCATGTCCATTAACTCTGGCACATTTCCCATAGATTTTTTTATTTTCATCAAAGGATATCTCTTCTTTTGCAAGCCTATGAGCGGCTGCAAAATGAGTTTGTACTGTTAAAAATGCTTCCATGTTTTTTCCAAAATAATCTGCCCATAAATTTGGGTTTTCATAAAGTCTTAGACTTGTAAGAGGTAAATCATCCTTCAGACGACTCCAAATGACCTTTACTAATGCTTCAGTTGTGGGAAGTATACCTTCTTGATTATTAACATTAAATTCAGGCCAGACATCATTTAAAAAACGAAAATCTAATTGTCCAGTAACCTTATCTTTAATTGAGTGTTTTACATCAGAAAGATTAAGTACCATTCCATCAGAGTCTAGTTCTCCACCCATTGAAACAATAAGTTCATAATTATGACCGTGACCTGGTGCAATACTGCACTTTCCAAAAAGAGATAAATTTTCTTCTGGGCTTTTTTCAGGGAGCCAATAACGGTGACTAGAACTAAAGCAGGCACGTCGAGTTATGACGCATTCACGT
>QCHG01000026.1 GCA_003278045.1 Prochlorococcus sp. AG-402-A04
ACAATATATTTGCCTTTGTATATTCATGTGCACAATATATGAGGGTATTTTTTGGTAAAGTTTTGATTCTTTCTAGTGAAGAATACATTTGTTGATAAGTTCCCTCAAAAATTCTTCCACAGCCTCCAGAAAATAATGTATCACCAATAAAAAGAACAGGATATTCCCCATTCAAAAAGAAGGCAATATGTGAGCTTGTATGTCCTAATACTTCAATTATTTTTACTTCTTCACCTAAAATATTCAAAGTTTCTCCATCTTCTACAGAGACATTTTGAAAAGGAATTCGCTTTTTTTCTTTGGAGGAAGCAATCACCTTTACATTTGGCCATCTTTTAATAAGAGACTTCGTCCCTCCAATATGGTCTGAATGATGATGAGTTTGCAAAATAGCTTCTAAGTGAAAATTGTTTTCATTTATGTATCTAATAACTGGTTCGTGAACAGAGGGATCTACAACTACAACGGATTTATCTTTTACCAACAACCAAATGACGTTATCACTTAAAACTCTAAGTCCGATTATATTTCGAGCTTTATTAAATTCCATTATTAACTTAGAATGAAGAATCCTTGGATGAAATTAATCTATGTTTACTATAGCTTTACCAAAAGGAGCTTTGTTAAAAGATTCAATTTCAACTTTTAAAAAAGCTGGGTTAGATTTCTCTGATGCGTTGGACGAAAATAATAGATCATTAACCTTTGAATCTAATTGCAAACGGGCAAAAGCTTTATTAGTAAGAAATGGAGATGTCCCTGTTTATGTAAGTTATGGTCAGGCTGATTTGGGTATTGTTGGGTATGACGTTTTACGAGAATCTGAATTGAAAGTTGCAAAGTTATTAGATTTAGGGTTTGGTGGTTGTCATATGTCGTTGGCGGTTAAGAAAAATAGCAATTATTCAAAACCAACTGATCTTCCAGCAAATTGTAAAGTAGCAAGTAAATTCATAAAAACAGCAAGATCTTATTTTGAAGAATTAAATATTCCTGTAGAAATAGTTCATTTGACAGGATCAGTCGAACTTGGTCCTATTACAGGTATGGCAGAGGCAATAGTTGATTTGGTGGCAACTGGAAAGACTCTTAAAGAGAATGGTTTAATTAAAATAGATGATCTTTACTACTCAACTGCAAGACTAATTGGAAATCCCTTATCTATGAGGTTAGATGATAATCATCTCAGAGATACTATTTTATCAATAGAATCAAATAATGCTTTATAGAAGATTAGCTAAATGTTTTTTAAAGATTTTAGAAGGATTAAAAAGTTAGGTAAATATTTAACTAAAGATAAAAAAACAATCTATCTAATCTTGATAGTTTTGTTACCTGTTTCTTTCTCTGGAGCTATTCAACCATTATTAGTTGGTCAAGCAATTACTATCCTAAAGAAAGAAACTACAGATGTTTGGCTAAGTAAAACTTTCATTGGGCAGTCAATAAATGCCATAATACTAACTTTATTTATAACTGTATTATTCAGATTAGTTCTTCAAGGATACCAAACTTACAATATCCAAGCAGTGGGACAACGTTTGACAGCGAGAATAAGAAGAGAACTTTTTGATCATTCAATATCTTTATCTCTTAAGTATCACGATAGAATGCCTGTAGGTAAATTATTAACGAGATTAACAAATGATGTTGATGCTTTAGCCGAGGTATTTGGTAGTGGGGCAGTTGGAGTCATTGCTGACTTCGTCAGTCTGATAGTAATTTCTTTGACAATGCTGTCAATTGATAGAGGGCTTGCAATTCTATTACTTTTGACTCAAATCCCAGTTTCATATTTTATTATTTGGCTTCAAAAACGTTATAGAAGAGCTAATTATCAAGTAAGGGAAGAATTGTCTCAACTCAACTCTGATTTTCAAGAGAATCTTCAAGGTTTAGAAGTCGTTCAAATGTTCAGAAGAGAGGCTTTAAATAGCAAGAAATTTTCCAAAACTGGAGTTGCATATAAGAAAGCAGTTAATGGAACAATATTTTATGACAGTAGTATTTCGGCATTTATAGAATGGATTTCTCTTGCGGCAGTTTCCTTGGTTTTGGCAGTTGGAGGATATCTTGTCACTTCTGGAAATATTGGTTTAGGAACATTAACAACTTTTATTCTTTATTCCCAAAGACTTTTTGAACCTTTAAGGCAGCTTGCAGAAAGGTTTACTCAAATACAAGGAGGGTTAACAGCTGTAGAAAGAATAAACGAATTATTGGATGAAGAAATACAGATAAAGGACTCTATTTCGGCAAAACATTTTTTAGAAAATGTTAAAAATGTAAATAAAAAATTTAAGGGCAAAATTGAATTCAAGAATGTTAATTTTTTCTACAACGAAGGAGAACATATCATAAAAAATTTATCTTTCAAAATCAATCCAGGAGAGCATGTGGCTTTTGTAGGGCCAACTGGTTCAGGTAAGACGACCATAATAAGACTATTATGTAGATTGTATGAACCTCAATCAGGTCAAATTTTAATTGACGATATAGATATCAAAGATATTCCTATTGCAACTCTTAGAAATATGTTGGGAGTAGTTTTGCAAGATACCTTTATCTTTAGTGGAAATGTCGCAGATAATTTAAAACTTAATTCGAATGTAAACAATCTTGAACTAGAAAATCTTTGCAACGAATTAGGATTAGATAATTTGTTAAAAAAATTACCAAAAGGTTTGAATACCTCACTAAGAGAAAGAGGGGGGAATCTTTCTTCTGGAGAGAGACAACTTCTTTCAGTAGCTCGAGTAGCGATTAGAAATCCTGTTGTTTTAATCATGGACGAAGCAACAGCATTTATGGATCCCTCTACAGAGGCTACTTTGCAGAAAGATCTTGAAAGAATTCTGTCAAAAAGAACAGCATTAGTAATAGCTCACCGATTAGCAACTATTGAAAGTTCTGATAAGATTTTAGTCTTAAAAGGGGGATCACTAGTTGAAGAAGGAACACACAGTGAATTGAGACTGAAAAAGGGTTTATATTTTCAGCTTTCTGAGCTTCAACAAAAAGGATTCGTGAATTTTTAATGATTTTTAGAAACCAAGGTTCGTTAATAAAAAAATCAAACACTATATCAAGGGACGAGCTGATAGATCTCTATGGTTTGAATTCTTATGAGTTTACTCAAAGAAATAAAGAAGAAATATTTGTTTGTAGTAAAAATAAAGATTTAGATCTAATAGAACTAGATCAACTTTTGCAAACTGTTGGTTGGAGCAGAAGACCTATAAGGAGGGTAAAAAGAGCTTTAGATTTCAGTATTTTGGTGGTTGGGTTATGGCGTCATGATGATAAATTTCCCAGACTAGTAGGATTTGCCAGATGCACTGGCGATGGAATTCTAGAAGCAACAGTTTGGGATGTGGCTATTAACCCTGTCTATCAAGGCCTTGGATTGGGGAAAGAGTTAATGAAATATGTCCTAAAAGAATTGAAAAATATTGGCGTTTCTAAAGTAACCCTTTTTGCTGATGCTGAAGTGGTTTCATTTTACAAAAGACAAGGTTGGATATTAGAACCTAAAGGCTCTAAATGTGCTTTTTGGTATGCAAATTAATCATTTTTTGTAGTAGTCAGAATATATAGATTTTAACGATTCGCCTTTTAACCATCTTCTTCTAAAGTGCCAGTTCTTAATTGCTTGGAGAAAAATATTAGTTCTTTCCCATTTCCTTGAGCTTATAAAAATAGGTAAATTTAATTGCTGTAAATCTTTTTTTTTGTTTAATCTCCTTAAAAAATCTACATCTTCCATCAAAGGTATCTTTCTAAAACCATTATTCTTAAAATAGGTAGATCTATGAATTATTAAACCTTGATCACCATAAGGTTGTTTGAAAAATTTACTTCTAAAATTTACGAGAATTTCGAGGACTCTATAAATTATCTTTTTGTGATTAATTTTGAATTCAAAATAGTAAATACTATTCTTGCTTCCCTCAAAAAATGAATTTATTTTTTTAAACCAATCATGAGTTAATCTTGTGTCTGCATGTAAAAATATGAGCCACTCTCCTTTTGAATTTTTAGCTCCAATATCTAATTGTAATCCTCGATTCCTTTCTTTGGATATAAATACTTTCGCTCCATAAATATTTGCTATGTCAATAGTCTTATCTTCACTTCCACTATCAACTATTATGATTTCGCCATCTTTCTGAACACTTGACAAGTCTGAAAGCAATAATGGCAAATTATTAGCTTCATTAATAGTTGGAATGATAATTGAGATTTTTGACAAGTTGATTACTTTCTTTTTTCAATATCAAAAATTGTATCTATATCTATTTTTTTATCTAAAAACTTATATTTTAATTTTGTAGAAGCAAAATTATCAATTGTATTTTGAAGAACATTTTCTGTCCCCCATTTTATGTTGATAAAAGGTAAAAATATATGAGATGACATTATTTTTTCTGATAAACCAATAAGCCAATATCCTCCGTCATTAGATGGTCCTAAAATAATATCATTCTGTTGAAGCTCTTTTAGAGTATTCAATAAATCTTGATGGCATAAATCTGGAAGGTCAGTACCAATAAAAATAATATTTTTGATCTTATGTCTTAAACAAAATTTTTTGTTGATAATTATTTGCCGTTTCATTTTTTCTCCCAAGCAGCCTTTCCCCTGTAAATTAAATTTTTTGATACCTAATTCTCTAGTCCATCTTCTACAACTACCCACTCCCAAACCAGACATAGCAATAGAAATATCAATTAGTTTGTTTTCTTCGAGAGATTTTGCGACTGAAATAGTGTGTTTGGTCATTACACTTTGAATCTTTGCAGAATTACTTTTACCGATATCTTTAGATAATCTTGTTTTGCATCTTCCAAAACCATGCCATTTTGCCATGATAATAAGTAATGCTTTATCCAATAATCTAGTGTGATTTAAAATTAATTATATGCTCATAAATAAAATAAAAATTTTCTTATAGATTTGTACGATGCTTTGTTAAGTAATTTTAAATTTGTCGTGATCTTGTGATTTCCTAATGGCCAATTATTAAATTCCAACTAGATTAATAATCTAGAGAATAAAATTTTGCAAGCAATTAATCCTATTTGGGCGGAAGTTCAACAATCACTTCAAAAAACTTTAAGCAAGCCTTCATTTGAGACATGGATAAGGCCTGCAAAATTTAATTGTTTTGAAAATGGCTTATTAACCTTAATTGCTCCAAATACATTTTCCAGTGATTGGTTAAGAAAGAATTATTGTCAAACTATCGAAAAGGCTGCAACAGAAATATGCGGCCATGATGTAAAAGTTGTTTTTAAATCTGAAACAAATTTTAGAAGCGATTCAACAAATAAAGAGAACCTAGATGAACAGATCGTGAATCATAAAACAAAATCATATCCTAATAATAGTCAAGATATTCCTTCAAAAAATCGCTCCAAAAATCCCAATGGTCTAAATTTGCGCTATGTCTTTAAAAGATTTGTTGTAGGTCCAAACAGTAGGTTGGCTCATGCCGCGGCCTTGGCAGTTGCCGAATCACCTGGGAGAGAATTTAATCCATTATTTATTTGTGGTGGAGTAGGTCTTGGTAAAACTCATTTAATGCAAGCAATAGGCCATTATCGAGTAGAAATAGATCCAGAAGCAAAAGTTAAATATGTATCTACAGAGACTTTTACTAATGATGTTATTAGTGGCATTAGAAGAGATGGAATGACAGCTATTAGAGATAAATATAGAAATGTAGATTTGATTTTAATAGACGACATACAGTTCTTAGAAGGCAAAGAGTATACACAGGAAGAATTCTTTCATACTTTTAACGCTCTTCATGAATCAGGAAGTCAAATAGTTATTGCGAGTGATAGACCTCCAAATCAATTGTCGGGAATTCAAGAGAGATTAATTTCTAGGTTCTCAATGGGTATGACCGCAGATATTCAACCACCTGACCTTGAGACGAGGACAGCCATCCTTCAAAAAAAGGCAGAACAAGAGAGGATGAGTCTTCCAAGAGATTTAATTCAATTTATAGCAGGAAGATTTACTTCGAATATTCGAGAATTGGAAGGAGCATTTACTAGAGCTGTTGCATTTGCATCAATAACAGGCTTGCCAATGACGGTTCAATCAATTGCTCCAATGCTTGATCCGAATAGTGTTGGAGTAGTTGTTACTCCAAAACAAGTTATTAATAAAGTGTCAGATTTCTTTAAAGTTTCTACCGATGAATTGATTAGTTCAAGTAGGAGAAAACCAGTTAGTCAAGCTAGGCAAATAGGCATGTATCTTATGCGACATGGAACGGATTTAAGCCTACCAAGAATTGGAGATGAGTTTGGGGGCAAAGACCATACAACAGTTATGTATGCTATTGAACAAGTTGAAAAAAAATTGTCTATTGATCCTAATATTGCAAGTCAAGTTCAAAAAATAAGGGATTTACTTCAAATAGATTCAAGAAAAAATTTATAGATTTACTGTTAACTAGAAATGAAATTTCTAGGATCTTGATCATATCTATGCCTGAAAGGTATCTTATCTATTTCATTGATATCACTAAATGATTCAATTTTATTTAATGATTGCCTTAATAACCTTGCTGAAATAATTGGCATATCTCTTGGAACTGAGATTCTATTTTTTAAGTATCTTAGAGAGATTCCTGAAAGTTTTTTAGGGATTAATACTTCACCTGTGATCATATGGGTCAAAGCTGATCTCAATGATTCCTCAAAGGATTCTTTATTGTATGGGTTTACTTTTAGTAAACTATCTTTATGCTTTATCACTCTTTTAAGAGCAATTTTTGCGAAAAATTTTGACTCATAATTTTTATTTAATTCATAATTACCTAGACCCTCCCCAGTATCTATAAGCTTAGAGAAAGTAATCTGTTGTTCATTACTTTCTTTATAACATCCACCCATTTGTGGGGGTAAATCATGAGAATGAGTATGAAAATCTCCTTGAGTGCCTCTATAAGCACTTGTCCCTTCAAAAAGGGTAAGCCAATTATCTACATGACGGTAATTAGATCTTAAATTAAAACCTTTATAATAAATCAGCGATGCATTCATTCTTTCCATATAGGGAATAAAAATTATATCTCCAACACCAGGCTCCATATCACCCGTATTGGATACTGATGGATCAACGAACCCTGATTTTGATCTACTTAAGATTTCATCCAGTTTAGAAATGGATTCTTTAAATCTTTTTTTTCTTAAAGAGTTATCTATAAAATTAAAGCTTTCTCGGCAGAGCCAATTACACCAGGATCTGAAAATTTCTCTTTCTAATTCTCGAATTTTGATAAGTTGAATAGATGATATAAAAGATCCAAGTGCTCCAAATTCATTTTCTAAAAAAGCTATGATATCGTCGCTTTCAGTTATAACTTGCCCTTTAAATTCAATTGCAGGTAATTTCCCCGATCTGACTTTTTTAAGGAACCAACTTTCTTTTTGACCGTAGCAAAACATATTTATTTTTTTGACTCTGTATGGAATTCTCTTAAATTCAAGCCATAACCATATCTTCTGACAGTAAGGACACCAAGAATGCCTGTCCCTATAGAGAGTAACTAATACATCATTTTCACAATGCCCAAATAATCTTAAATTTGCGTAGGAATTATTTATACCATGGACTCTATCAAGATCTTCAACTTCAAATTTACTTAAATCATCCCATGTCAAAATCCCATTCATTATTTGAATTAAAGCTATAAACTAACGTTATAATAATTGATTAAAAAAAGTCTTGGAATTTGAATTTGATTTAATTGTCGTTGGCGCTGGATCTGGTGGACTCGCGGCGGCTAAACGTGCAGCTAGTTATGGAGTAAAAGTCGCAATCATAGAAGTTAATCAAATAGGAGGAACTTGCGTGATAAGGGGATGTGTTCCTAAGAAATTGATGGTTTATGCAGCTAAAAGTAAAAAAAATATGGATTCTTCTGAAGGATATGGATTAAAAAATGAAGGTATTACTTTTGAATCAAATATTTTATTGAAGAATGTTAGAGAAGAGGTTTCTAGATTAAGTAATTTACATAGAAATTCTTTAAAAAAATTGAATATAACTGTTTTCGAGGGCTTAGGAAGATTTACTACTCAAAATGAATTAGAAATTATTTGTCCAAAAACGAAGAAAATAAAAAATAAAATAAGTTCAAAAAAAATTCTTATTTCAGTTGGAGGTAAACCAAAGAAATTAAATATTCCTGGGGTAGATTTAGCATGGACTAGTGATGATATTTTTGAATTAGAAAAGTTTCCCAAATCAATATTAATAGTAGGAGGAGGATATATTGCTTGTGAATTTGCTTCTATTTTCAGAAATTTAGGTACTGAAGTAACTCAATTAATAAGAGGTCAACATTTACTTAATGGTTTTGATGAGGATCTTTCTTCATGCCTAGAGGAATCACCTACTTTTACTGAAATCAATATAATCTCTAATGCTCAATTAAAGTCTATCAACAGAGTAAATAAAAATCTGGAATCTACTCTAGACTCAGGGGATAAAATCCTAACTAATAATATCCTTATTGCTACAGGAAGAGAACCAAATCTTTTACCTTTAAATTTAGATTTTTTAAATCTAAAGATGGATGGCGAATATTTAGATGTTGATGAACTTAATCAAACAAGCAACGCAAATATATTTGCAGTTGGCGATATCATAAATAAACCAAACTTAACACCAGTAGCAATAGAACAAGGGAGAGTTTTTTCGGATAATTTTTTTAATGACCAAAAAAGAAAAGTAATTTATGAAAATATCCCGAAGGCAGTTTTCACGATACCAGAAATTTCAACAGTTGGCTTAAGTGAG
>QCHG01000027.1 GCA_003278045.1 Prochlorococcus sp. AG-402-A04
ATATTTTTCAGATTATAGTTTTGTTATTAGCGCTAGTCTATTTATCTTTAATGCAAATTATTGGAAGCAGATAATTCCGAAACATAAGTCCATTTGTCAAAAGTATTTTATTGAGACAGTTGATTACACTCAAATCACACACAGAGAAAATATCTAATCGCTGAGACTCCAATCGGGGCGACAGGATTCGAACCTGCGACCTAGTGCTCCCAAAGCACCCGCCCTCCAATTTGAGACATTGGGTTAAATAAACAAGTCAGGCTATAGCTTGTTAGTTGCTATATCTACAAAATTACGAGTCTTAAAAATAGGCCAAAGTTTTACAAAATTATCCTTAGATATACAATTAATCGCTAAATAATCGCTAACCAAAGACCTAGTGCTTTAGGAGCTGTAAAATATCATTGGTTGACAGTCGATCCAATATAGAGGGATAAAACCCTCTTTTTTATGCTAGTAATAAGCGTTTATAAAGAGCGAACAGGTCGTATATATCAATAATTATTGATTATATCAAAATATTTTGATGTATTTCTTAATCTTTGTATTTCGCTTTTTGTTTGATGCTATAAATAAATTGTCTTCAATCTAAGTGTCTAATGAGTATTTTCAAAAAAACTCTCATTTTATCTTCTGCAATTTCATTAATACTTTCTCCATCTGCGATGGCTTCAAAAAGATTGAGTGGAGCTGGTGCATCATTTCCTTCGAAAATTTATACCAGGTGGTTTTTTGACTTAGCTAAATCTGGAGGCCCTAGAGTTAATTATCAAGCAGTAGGTTCTGGATCTGGAAGAAAAGCTTTCATAGACGAAACTGTTAATTTTGGAGCCTCTGACGATCCAATGAAAGAAGCTGATATAAAAAAAGTTACTAGAGGACTTGTGCAAATACCGATGGTGGGTGGAACAATTGCGTTTGGATATAACTATGATTGCGACTTGAAACTAACACAAGAACAAGCTGTTCAAGTAGCAATGGGAATGATTAAAAATTGGAAGGAATTAGGATGTAAGTCAGGTAAATTAACTTGGGCCCATCGTTCTGATGGCTCAGGCACGACTAAAGCTTTTACAAATTCTATGGAGGCTTTCTCTAAGACTTGGAATTTAGGTACTGGTAAATCTGTTAAATGGCCTTCGGGAGTTGGCGCAAAAGGCAATTCTGGTGTTGCAGGTGTTATTCAAAATACTCCAGGTGCAATTGGTTATGTAAACCAGTCATACATTAAAGGTAAGGTTAAGGCTGCTGCACTTCAAAATCTTTCTGGTGAATTTGTTACTCCAAATACTGAATCAGGAGCAATAGCTTTAAATGGAATAACTCTTGATAAGAACTTGGCTGGTAAAAATCCAAACCCCACTGCTAGAGGAGCTTATCCAATAGCAACCTTAACTTGGATACTTGCTTATGAAACAGGTAATGGAAGGAATACTAAGGCAATTCAAGATACATTCTATAAATTGCTCAGCGATGAATACCAAGATAAAGCTCCTGCCTTGGGTTTCGTTCCCTTGAAAGGTGAAATTTTAAAAAAATCAATTGAAGCTGTTGGAAGAATAGGAAGGTAATTTAGAACTAGTAAGCCAAGCAATAAAAATCAAAATAGATGAAGTATATAAACAATACTGCATACCAATAGTGGCATTTTTACCGAGCATAAATAATAAGCCCGATAGTAGGGTTCCAAATAATCTTCCCGCTGCATTAGCCATATAGTAATAACCAACATTTAAACTTACTTTCTCATTATCTGAATAAGCCAAAATCAAGTAGGAATGAGTAGATGAATTCATTGCAAAAATAAAGCCGAATATTATTAATCCAATAACAATTACAGGACCTAATGATTTATCACCGTTTAGTGCTCCTGCAATAAATAAAGGAATAACCGTCAAGATAAGTCCCCAAAATTGAACGGTAGTTTTTGTTGGGCTATTATTTTTCCCCCATACTTTTCTAAGTAATGGAGCTAATACTTGAAAGAAACCATAGATTATTATCCATCCACCCAAGAACAGCCCTATTTTTAAATAATCCCATCCAAAAGAAATGTCTAAAAATACTGGAAGAGCTACTACAAACCAGACATCTCTTGCTCCAAATAAGAAAAACCTTGCACTTGAAAGAATATTAATACCTTTAGACTTTGAATAAAGGTCTTTAAAAATTGGCTTTCTTTTCATTTTCCCTGAATCTTTAGGAAGACATAAAGTTAAAAAGAATGCGAAGCATAGACCTAAACCCATTATTCCAACTGCATTATTAAAGCCCAATAGCTTGTATAAGAGACCCCCTAGGAAGAAACCAACACCCTTAAGTGCATTTTTAGATCCTGTTAAAATTGAAACCCACTTAAATAATTGTTTTTGACTATTTTGATTATTCTCTTCTGAATCTGGAACTATTGATTTAACTGCACTTTTTGCACTCATTTTATTTAAATCTTTTGCTACCCCACTAAGTGCTTGGGCTAACATAACGTATGAGACGCTAAAGATTATTGACCAATTCTCTTTGACTGGAATCAGCATGAAAAGAGCAAGAATTTGCAGAATCGTTCCTATCCATAAAGTAAGTCTCAACCCATATCTTGCCCCTATCCATCCTCCAAATAGATTTGTAATTATTCCAAAAAATTCATAGAAAAGAAAAAGTAAAGCTATTTGCAGAGTTGAATAACCAAGTTCATGAAAATGACCAACAACTAGTATTCTCAATGCACCGTCAGTAAGAGTAAATGCCCAATAGTTTGCGGTAACGACACTATATTGTTGAAGGCTAGATAACTTCATAAAAACTAAAATTTATTTTCTTTCTCAATTACATAAGAAGTAAGATCTGCAAGCCTGCAACTATAAGCCCACTCATTGTCATACCAGGCATAAATCTTTAATAAATTAGAATTTACAACCATCGTTGAAAGTCCATCAATTATTGAACTTCTACAGTCATTTAAGTAATCAGCGGATACTAAGGGTCTCTCCTCGTATCCAAGAATACCTTTTAAGTATGTTTCAGATGCTTTTTTAAATTCATTATTTACTTGCTCTTCAGTTACTTCCTTATTTAATTCAAAAACTATATCGGTTAATGAAGCGTTTAGAAGTGGAACCCTTACTGCATGACCATTTAGTTTTCCTTCTAATTCAGGGAAAATTTCAGCAATCGCATTAGCTGATCCAGTTGTAGTAGGTATTAAGCTTTGCATGCATCCTCTTGCTCTTCTTAAGTCACTTTTGTAAAAATCTACTGGAGATTGTGTATTTGTAACGTCATGAATAGTTGTTATAACCCCATGTTTAATTGAGAAATTTTCATTAACAACTTTTACGATGGGAGCCAAGCAATTTGTAGTACAGGATGCTGCTGTAATTAATTTATGTTTTTCAGGTTTATAAAGGGCTTGATTAATTCCATAAACAATATTAAGTGCTTGTTCCCCTCCCACAATTCCTTTCACAGGACAAGCAACTATTACTTTTTTTATTCCAAGAGAATCAAAGTATGGATTTAATTCTTTAGGAGCTTTGTTTTTACCTGTACATTCCAAAACAAGATCAACCGAAGATTTATTCCATGGAACATCCAGATAGTTCTTTATTGATGTAAAGGAAATTTTTTTATCTTCAATTATTATTTCGTTGTCATTCGAAGCTATTTTTTTATTCCATTTACCATGAACAGAATCAAACTCTAGTAAATGAGATGCAGTTAAAGAATCCCCATTAATTTCATTTATATGAGTTATTTCAATATCTTTTCTTTCCCATAAAATTCTTAAAACTAACCTACCAATTCTTCCAAATCCGTTAATTCCAATTTTCATAGAAATTTCAAAACCTAATATAATATATATCAAAAATAATTGATATATCAATAATTCTTGATATGTGTAATTAAATTTTTTAGGTTAGTATTTAAAAAGTTAATGATCTTTTGATTTTGTTAGAACAACTTAAAAAGATTGATAGTGATCAATTTATTGGGATAATGGAGTCCCTCTCAGATCCGATTAGAATAAATATTCTTGAATTAATGATGGGTGGAGAGATATGTGTTTGCGACATAGTTAAAGTAACTGGATTATCTCAATCTAAAATTTCCTATCATATAAAAATCCTTAAGGATTCAGGTCTTATCTCTGATAGACAAGAAGGTAGATGGGTTTACTACAAATTAGATTTGGAAGTATTATCAGATATTAAAAATTGGATGGGTAATTTAATTCAGTCATCATCAAGTAAAAGGTCTTGTGAATAAATAGTTTTACCTATTTAGGTTTTTTACTCATTACATATAAATAATTTTTAAATTGAAAATTAATTCTCAGGGTTGGAGTTTAATTTTCAGTATTGGTACTTTATTGATTATTTTATTTATTTAGAGGTTTAATGAACCTAGTGATGGTTAGCGATTAACTGGACAAAGTTATACAAGGCTATACAAATAATCGCTATTTAATCGCTATCTAAATTATTGAGACTTCTGAGAAATAAAAAAGCGAGTTGGGAGACTCGCTAGTATGACTTGGTTTTTAAATGGTCGGGGCGACAGGATTCGAACCTGCGACCTAGTGCTCCCAAAGCACCCGCGCTACCAAGCTGCGCCACGCCCCGCTCATAAGATCTTAGTTCATAACATGCATCTGTTAAAGACCAAATTTTAAAAATATTGATAAAAAATCAATCTTGAGCCTAGAAAATGAGTTTTGTCACAATTTTGTCACTAGAAAAACTTGTTTTGACGCCAGAAATTAGTCTTTCCTAGTGACAGAAATCATCTCTGAACTTGATTGAAACTTTAAAGCTACATTTTCTAATTTTTCTAATCTCTCTAAAAGTTTTTGATTCTGCGAAATTATTTGATCAATTATTTTTTTATCTTTGAAGCTGATTTGAGTGGTTTTTAATGATTTACCTAACTCCCAAACAAAACCTGCTCTTGCTGAAAAAGTATCTTCAAAATCGCCAGCGTAATTTTGACCAGGAATAGTCATAGACGCGGCGTAATTAATTGACAGTTTTTCATTAACTTTTGATGCACACCCACCTGAGAATGCAAAATCTCCTCCATGAGTTCCTGTCCCTAATCCACAAGCGAGGTTGGTTTTGGTTGGAACAGTTGGTAAACCTGTAAGGGCGGCACTTAATGCCCCTACATTATTAATTGACTGCTCTACATCTCTACCATCTATTAATAATTTACTCCCGTTAGTTATGTTTATTGGTGCAATCTTTCCATTTGAGTCGGTCGCCCAAATTTTCATTTCTGTTGAGGTTTCCTGAAGTTTAAAAGAATTTTCTCCAATACTTATAACTTCTGATGAACCATTCCCATTCGCAGAAGGCATCTGCAAAATATGGGGCGAACTGGGAAATAAACTTTCATCAATCGTTCTCCATGTATTTGTCCTCCAGTTATATGCCTCTTGACTGCTATCACTTGTTACTATCACAAGCTCACCAGAATTGGGATTTACATATGAATTTCTACCCGCTGAAGAGGGATTTGATCCACCTAAATTTTTCTCAGTTAATAATGTCTTCTCTTTAGTTATTAAGTCCACTCCATAAACCTGCAATATATTATTTGTTGTATCGGACTCAAGCGAAAAAACATCAAATGCATAACTTGGATTTACAGAAAAGAATCCCAAAAAAGTTAATAGTAATGTTTTTGAAAGTTTGTTCAAAAAAATGCTCCTTTTTTAGCTGTATTTATTTTGTAAATATTTGAAAAAAAAAACTGAATTTATTAGGAACCACAAATTTTTTCGAGGCACCCGCGCTGCAAAGCTGCGTCACGACCTGTTCATAAGATCTTATTTTATAAAAGTCATCTATATAAAAAGCAAATTGCTAAATATTTTCTAGTTTAAATATTTATCATCTAATGGAAATATCTGAGTATTAAATTCTTAAGGAGAATTATTATCAAAAATATTACTTGAATCTTGTGGTATGAAAAAATTAGAGAATTTGATTAAGACTTATTATGGTTTTCCTAAGAAAGGTATAGCTTTTAAGGATGTGCTTGGAATAATTCAAAATTCAGAAGTTTTTAGGGAACTAATTATAAAAATGTCTTCACATCAAATAATAAGAAATTCTGAAGCGATAATATCAATTGAGGCAAGAGGTTTTATTTTCGGCTCAGCAATTGCCTTTCAGGCAATGAAACCAATGATAGTTGCAAGAAAACCTGGTAAACTTCCTGGTGAATTAATTGAAGGTAACTACAATTTAGAGTATGGAAAAAATTCTTTAAATATACAAAAAGAAGCTCTAAAAAAATTCTCTTCTTATGTGATTGTTGATGATCTATTAGCTACAGGCGGAACTGCTGATTGTGTGGCTAAATTAATACGAGAAAATAATCGATATACTTCAGGGTTATTAACTGTAGTTGAATTATTAGAGTTAAAAGGTAGATATCGGTTCGATTTCCCCGTAGAGTCTATAGTAAAAATTTAATATTAATTTAGGAATGGATAAAATTTTTAATACAAATTTTTTTTATCATCATGTTTGATTTAATTTAATCAAATTAATCCTATAGATCCGGCTGTAAAACCAACCACCAAGAAAAATGTAAACTCAGTTAAATCTCTTGGCATAGAATTAACAAATAACTTTAGTTGAGTCATTTAACCTTGTGCTCCTCAGGTATATTTAATTTATTTGAAAAATATAACTAATTATTTTTTTTGTTGAGGAAAAAAAAGTCTTTTTTTTCTTTTTTCTAAAGATTTCAGGAAAATAAAAATCCAGAAGAAAATAGTACTCCAAATGCTAATAAAAAACTTTTAACCAGATAAAACTACTGCTCAAATTTACTTTAAATGCTATATTTTGCAAATATATTCAAATACATCAGAATTTATGGATTATAAAAAGAAATCCTTAAATAAATTAAATCAAAAAGAAAGCTATGAGGAAATTGACACTAGGCTTGCCTCTGGTTGGTATGTTGATGCAGTTGATAATAGAAAAAAGAAAAAATACAAAACAGAAAAAGTTTCTTTCAAAATTTCCAAAAAAATATGAACTATTAGATTAATAGTCTAGATATACAAACTTTTTAAATAGATTTACTAGGTGAAAACTTACTGTATAACTTCAGAAAGTGGCACATATTTTTCGGAAATGTAGTCGTTGATACTTGATTTTGTATGCCTAAATACACTATCTTGAGGTGTACTTTAAATTTCGTGTGAGGAAATTTATGAAGCTATTTAAGAGCTTGCTCGTAGCTCCTGCATCTCTAGGCCTACTTGCGCCTATGGCAGCGACTGCGAACGAAGTCACTATTAATGACTTCAATGCTGCAGAAGAAATTGCAGTTACAAACAGCCGTGTAGACGGTCTAGAAGCTAGACTAAACAACTTTGAAGCTGGTAGTTTTTCAGAAACAACTGTTGGATCATTTAGCGTTGACACTGTTTTTGGTGCTATCGATGGCGATACAACTAGCGAAACAACAAGTTTAGATTTCCAATTCAACATAGGCTTATCAACAAGTTTCACAGGCGAAGATTCACTTGATATAGCAATTGATAGTGGTAGCGCAACACCATCTCCAATGAGTGGAGTAATGGGTTTCGACTCTGACACTAAACTAAACGTTGATGGTGTTACTTACACATTCCCTGTAGGTGGAGCAACAATGATGGTTGGTGATTCAACTGACCTTAGTGCATTATTTACAGGTGCTTGTGCTTATAGTGCATTCACTGATGCAACACCTGACGACTGTGGTACTGGTAACACTATAGGTGCATCCGGTAAAGGTGTTACAGCAGCTTTAAGTTATGAGTTTGATTCTGGATTCTCACTAGCTGGTGGACTAACATCCGGAAATAAGGAAATCTTAGGTGATGCTGCTGATGCATACGCTATTAATGCGGCTTATTCAACAGACAGTTACGGAGTAGCTCTTGCATACGGATCTGATGACAATGGAACAGGCGATGAGTTAACAGCCTGGGGTCTTAACGGTTACTACACTTTTGATTTAGCTAGCATAAGTGCTGGTTACGAAACTGCAGAAACAGGCGGAACTGATGCTTCTGGATACTTCGTTGGTTTAACTTTCCCTGAAGTTGGTCCTGGTTCAGTTAACATTGCTGCTGCAACTTACGACAGTGTAAATGCTACTGGTCTATTTGCTGACAATGCGACTGAGACTCTTATATATGAAGCGTCTTACTCTTATGCATTAAATGATGGCATGACTATTACACCTGGAATCTTTATCCAAGAGGTTGATGGTGGTGAC
>QCHG01000028.1 GCA_003278045.1 Prochlorococcus sp. AG-402-A04
CTGAAAAGTTAATAATATTAGGAGATTTATTCCACAGCAAATATTCAATAGATAAAACTCTTCAAAAAAAAGTTGAGAATCTTCCTGAACTACTAAAAACTAATGTTGAACTCATCCTCGGAAATCATGATGTAGGTTGTGATATTAAAAATATAAAAATTTTTGATATTAGAAAAACTAAAAATATTACCTTTAGCCATGAACCTGTTAATTTAGAAAACAAAAAAACCTTGAATATTTGTGGACATTATCATCCAAAAATCTATTTAAAAAGCAATGGAGATAAATTATCTTTTAGGTGTTTTGCAATGGATATGAATAAAAATGTTTTATATATGCCTGCATTTGGAGACTTAACAGGAGGATATCACTGCAAAAAATCATTCAAAAAATGGGCAATTGTTTCTGAAGAAGAAATTATCGAAATAAAATCTTAAGAGAAATCCTAGTGAAGTGACTTAAATTTTTCATTTAGATATACCAATTTATACTTAAAAGTCTCGATTAGTTTTTTTATCAATTAACTTAATAATTTAATAAATCTGTTTTCTAAAGTAAAAATAGATAATAAAAAAATTTATAGAGCTAATGACCCTTTCCTTAGCAGAAAATACGCGTTATAAAAAAAATAAACACATTTTGTAGAAATGAAAAAATTAATAGCCTTGATTTTATTTCCATTTCTTATGATTCCATTTGAGGCAAAAGCAAATGATAATTTTTCTGTTGAGATAGAGGCACTTACACTAGTAATGGAGCAATATAAGGAAGATACTGAATCAAGTGTTGCATTAGATATAGAAGACAAAAAGCCAAGTTACATGGCTCTTAAACAAGACGAATGTAATGCAACTGTTGAAGTTACAGAAAAAACAGGATTAGAGGTTGTAAATACTGAATCTTTCGATGTAAATGTCTGCTTGAAAGAAATATATAAAGTAATCAACTAAATAAGTAGGTTAAAAAATATAATAACAACAGACAAATTAAAGAGGTCTTTTACTTAAAGAAGGTAAGACCTCGAGACCTAACAGAAAACTTTGGAACGGGTTCTGCATAACCAATTAGTAACTACAATGCAATTGTAGAGGTGTAATTAAAAGTACAAAACCTAAAATTATTTTTATAAATAATTATTTCTTCTTTGATAATGTTTGTGATTCTTCTCTAGACATTAAAGCTTCTATTTGAGCAAGAACTTTTTGAAGTTCATCCGTTTTTGTAAGAGAGGCCTCTGCTACTTCTCTTAATTTTTCTAACTGTTCTTTAGTTTTATCCATGATAAATAAATTAGAAATTAACCACTTTTAAAAATGGTCTTAATACAGATTTTTCACTCCCACACAGATTCATATTCTCTCTTTTTTTTATAAAGTCAAATAAATTACCCTTTATTAGGGTTTTATTAGGACTTCCAATCAATTCATAATTTAATATTGAAACCATAAGATTACCAAAAATAGAAGGTCTCTTAAATTATGAAGTAAATACAGGCAATCCTATTGTTGCAGTTGTTATAAGAGCCCCTGCGAAAATCAAGAAAGGTAAAAAAGGATAGTTTTTCAACGATAAACTTACTAATTCGAAATAACTATATAGGTATTTATACTGTTTGTCTACCCCTTGCCTTTCTTAAAGGTAAAAATTTTTCTTTTTAAAGGTAAAAATTTAACATCAACCAAATTTACCTGATATGTATTCCTGAGTAGTTTTTTCTTTTGGAGAGTTAAAAATTTTCTTTGTCGAATTAAATTCTGCAAGATAACCAACTTTCCCTCCATCACCATCTTCATATTCAATAGCATTAAAAAATGCAGTCATATCACTAACTCTTAATGCCTGTTGCATATTATGAGTAACGATAATTATTGTGTAATTCTTCTTCAGTTCGTGCATAGTCTCTTCTATTTTTAAAGTAGAGATTGGATCTAATGCTGAGCATGGCTCATCCATGAGAATTATTTCAGGTTCAATTGCGATGGTTCGAGCAATACATAATCTTTGTTGCTGTCCACCTGATAAAGAGTAACCACTATCATTTAATTTATCCTTACATTCGTCCCATAAAGCTGCTTTTCTAAGTGAACTCTCCACTAATTCATCCATATCTCCCGTAAAGCCATTAATTCTTGCTCCAAATGCAATATTTTCGTAGATAGATTTAGGAAAAGGATTAGGTTGTTGAAATACCATTCCGATTCTTCTTCTTACTTCAACTGGATCTACTCTTTTATCGTAAATATTTGTTCCATCAAACAGGACAGTGCCCTTAAGTGAGCAATTAGGAATTAAATCGTTCATCCTATTTAATGATCTAAGAACAGTTGATTTACCACAACCGGAGGGGCCAATAAGGGAAGTTATATTTCCTTTTTTAAAATTACAAAAAACATTTTTTACTGCTTCGAAAGTTCCATAGCTAATAGAAACATTCTCAACAGACAAAATGATATTTTTTGGTATTTTTTTATTAGTTTTAATCATTTATACTCTCTTAGTTTTCTCTGTAAAAGCGGCCAAAATCCTTGAAAATATATTTACTGATAGTATCGACAAAACAAGAATAAAGGAAGCTGCCCAGGCTAATTTATTTTGAGCATCATAAGGTTCAAGGGCAAAGTTATATATCAATACAGCCAAGGAACCCATCTCATAAAACAAGTCCCCAAAGCCTGTTATGTAGTAGTAAGAAAATAAAGCCGTAAATATCAAAGGTGCTGTTTCACCTGCAGCTCTTGCGATACTAAGTACAACGCCAGTAGCAATAGACCTAAAGGCAGAGGGCAAAGTAACTTTCAATATGGTTGTATACATACTTGCTCCAACACCAAGAGACGCATATCTTAATTCGTTAGGAACTAACTTTAAACCTTCGTCAGTGGTCTTAATCACAGTAGGCAACATCAATATTGAAAGCGCCATCCCTCCAGCTAAACCGCTGTACATACTCCCAAACAGGATCTTTGTAGAAACAATTAAGGCATAAATAAAGACACCCGCAATTATTGAGGGGACTCCCGCCAGAACATTAACTCCGAATCTAATAAATCTTGAAAAAGCTCCGCCTTTAGAGTATTCAGCTAGATATATTCCACCACCAACACCTACTGGAATGGCGATAATTGAAGCAATAGTAGTTATTATTAATGTTCCGATCAATGCAGGATTAATACCACCTGCATCTAAATCATCTCCTGGGGGATTTGGTTCTAAAGTAAATAGTTCGGGTGTAATTTGGGATCCACCTTTGATGAGAATATAAGTTACCAGAAAAATCAAAGGGAGTATTGCGATCAATGCACAAATTACTGATAAAGAAGTAAAGAATTTATCTCCTATATTTCTTGATAATCTTTTCTGGTAATAGAGTGAATTCATAATTATCTAATATTTGAGACTAAATTTCTTAACTAGCCACTGCGCAAAGATATTTACTACTAAAGAAAGGATCATGAGTACAAAAGCCGCATAAAACAGTGATGAGACCTGACTTCCATCAGCCTCACCAAACTGGTTTGCAAGCATGGAGGAAATGGTGTATCCAGGAGATAATAGAGACCAACTAAATGCATTTGAATTACCAATAATCATTGTCACAGCCATTGTTTCACCCATTGCCCTACCTAAAGCCAATAGAACACCTGCCATAATTCCTGATAATGCTGCCGGCAAAATTACTGAAAATATTGTTTTCCATCTACTTGCTCCAATTCCATAAGCCGCATTTCTTAGCTTTTTAGGAACCTGATTAAGTGAATCCCTTGCAATAGAAGTCACTATTGGCAAAAGCATAACTACTAAAATCAATATTGCTAACAAAGAATTCCTGCCTGTAGGTTCTGTACTGAATAAAGGTATCCAACCAAAGAAATTATGTAAAAAGACAAAAAAGGTCCTAAAAAAAGGTTCCATTACAAATATTGCCCAAAGTCCCAATACAACTGATGGAATAGCTGCTAACAATTCAACAAAAGAACCTATTATTTCTCTAAAAACTTTCGGTACAAAGTCCTCAGTAATAAATATTGCAGTTCCAACGCCCAAAGGGATAGTTATTAATAACGAAAGAAATGAAGTTACTAATGTGCCATATATTGCGGTAAAAGCTCCATATTCATCTTTTACAGGATTCCATTCAGAGGTTACTAAAAACTTCAAGCCATACCTTGAAAAGGATTCAAATGACTGAAAAAAGACTACTAAAATAATTCCTAAAAGTATTATTGCTACGAAACTAGACAAGACTAGAGCTGTATTCTTAAAAATAATATCTATATTTTTTTCGATACCGAATCTTTTACGATTCTTGAAAAGAGTTAATTTCTCTTCCATTAAAAAAAGAATATCTCTATAAATCTACTACCAAATGTCGTAAAAGACTTTAAGAGGACTTAAAGGTATATGAAAGTCATGATAATTTGACATCTATTAAAAAATTTAACTACCTATTTTTTCAACGGCAGCTCTTGATTTTAAAAGGATATTTCCTTTTAAGGGGATAAATCCAAGGGATGAAGACTTATCTTGATACTCATCACTTAACAATGTATTAAAGGCTTGTTTGATTGCTTTAGTATTTCTACCATTACCTTTTTTGTAAGCAAGTATCCATGTCAATGAAGCTATAGGGTACGCTCCTTTTGCTGTTGGATTAGGATTTTTACCTGCAAGATTTTCATCTAACGTAATACCATTAAGAGCTTTAGCTCCTGCTTCTGCAGATGGTTTTAGAAACTCCCCTGAAAGATTTTGAAGTGCAGCAGCCTTAACATTACCTTTAATATATGACTGATTTACATACCCAATTGCTCCTGGAGTGTTTTGAATTACACCTGCAACACCAGAATTACCCTTAGCACCAACACCTGCTGGCCACTTAACTGATTTACCAGTACCAAGATTCCAAGTTTTAGAAAAAGCCTCCATAGAATTTGTAAAAGCTTTAGTAGTTCCTGAACCATCAGAACGATGTGTCCAAGTTAACTTTCCTGATTTACAGCCTAATTCTTTCCAGTTTTTAACCATACCCATTGCAACTCGTACTGCTTGCTCTTGAGTAAGTTTCAAATCGCAATCATAGTTATAACCAAAGGCAATAGTTCCTCCAACCATAGGAATCTGTACTAAGCCTCTTGATACCTTTTCTATATCCTTAGCCTTCATAGGATCATCAGAAGCACCAAAATTTACTGTTTCATCTATAAAGGCTTTTCTGCCAGAACCAGAACCTACTGCTTGATAGTTAACTCTTGGTCCACCTGATTTGGCTAAGTCAAAAAACCACCTAGTATAAATTTTCGAGGGAAATGTAGCACCTGCTCCGCTCAATCTTTTTGAAGCAATCGCTTCTTGAGAGAGAACTAATGAGATAGCAGAAGAAAAAACAAGGATTTTTTTAAAAATACCCACTTTGTAATGAGAAATGAGTCTGTTTAATATAAATTACAACCATGAGGTAATTAAAAATTTAAAGATATATAAATCAAATTATTTTGATATATAAAATTATTATGTATATATCGGCATTAAGAGCTCAGCTAGCAATTTAAATTTCAATTAAATATCAACTCTTTATTTAGAATTTAATTTTTGTTTTTACTCTGTTTTTATTTTGAGATTTGAATTCAAAAATTCCAGTATCAGTAAATATTGTCAATTCATCTCCAGATGTTTCTTCAATTGAAATTCCTTCAGACTCTAAATTCTTAACATATACATTACCAATAAGTTTTAGAGATTTATCATCCTTGCCAAAAGAAAGCTTGTCAGAATAAGCCTCAAAATTACCACTATTGCTCTTAATGACTACATTTCCCTTAGCCTCTAAATCACCTTCTAAAGTATTTATTTGAGAATCAGATGTAATTGTGTAATTAGTTAATTGCTCAGCAAAAGAAAATTCAGTTAATAGAAATAAAAACGATGCAAAAAATAAGCTTTTCATTTACTCCCAACCCTTCTCTGCATTTTGAATAATCCATTGTGCAAGAACCTTATCCTCTCCATCCTTCAATTTATTTTTATAACCTTTCATAAAACCAATTCCATCATTAGCAATTATTGTTATTGAATTTACATCTGCTATTCCCCTTTTTTCAAGGTCGGAAAGTTTTAATGATTTAGATCCTTTGAGAACGACTGATCCACCTTTTACATGGCAGCCTGCGCAAACATTTCTAAAAATTGTTTCTCCATCTCTAATATCAGAAGCCATTAGATATCTATTTTGCAAAGAGGTTTGAAAAACAATTATTAAAGTTATTAAAGGAATTACAAGTAGATATTTAAATATTTTCATTTGATTTATTTCACTCACAACTAATTTAGCTATTAATTCTTAATCTCGATCTATCTATTTTAATAGTTCTACTGCTACGACAAGATTTCCTAATAATCCGTTCAAAATATTTAGTTGTTCTTTACTGCCAAAGGCAATTAATACCTGACCTGGCTGAAGTATGAAATTACCACCAGGATTAGTGAACAACTTTTCATTTTCTTTAATAGCTAAAATTTTTGCACCGCTTTTTTTACCTATTCCAAGTTCAGAAAGTGATCTTTTCTCTGCTGTTTCAAAAAGACTAATATCATTACTTAATTCAAATTCTTCAATTTCACATTCACTTCCTGCAAGCAGATCAAGAAAGTCAATAGCGATAGGTCTTAAAGCCATTGATGCCATAGCTCGCCCTGCTGCAATATAAGGACTTACTACTATACTTGCCCCAGCTAATCTCAATTTACTTGCGGCTTCTTCAGTTCCAGCTCTTGCAATTACTCTTATAGAACTTCTTATCCCTTTTGCGCTTAAAACCACATATAAATTAGCAGCATCATTGGGCAAAGTAACAACCAAACTTTTGCATTTTTCTAATCCTGCCAGTTTTAACGTCTCATCAAGAGTTGCATCAGCACAAAGTACTTCTAAACCATTTTCTTCAGCAATCTTTTTTCTATCTTCGTCACTCTCAACAACGATAATTGGAATATTTTGCGTTTTTATTTGGTTAGATATTTCCTGACCTACCCTCCCATATCCGCACAAAATTACATGATTTTCCATTTTTCTAAGAAGTCTTTTAAAACGTAATTCGTTTACTCTTTGAAAATAGCCGGATTCGAATAATCTTACAGCTTTTTGAAAGGTAAATTGAATAAAGATCAATCCGCCAACGATTACTAAAACAGTTACGATCCTGCCTTCAGGACTTAAAGGTTGAACTTCTCCAAAACCAATAGTGGTTATTGTGATCAGAACCATCCATAAGCAATCACTCCATTCCCAGCCCTCTGTTATTCGATAGCCAATTGCACCTAAAAAAAACAGAAAGAATAAAGAATAAATAAGACCAAACCAAGGCCTTAAATAGTCTTTAATAAAATAGAACTCAAATAATCTAAGCTTCATATCCCTTATTATCGTTAACTATTCAAAAATTTCAAAAAAATTTTCTATTATGTTCCTAAAACTATTTATTTGATTAAGTGAAATACATATTAAGCAGGATAATAATATTTATTTTCGTAGCTGTATGCATTAAACAAATGATTACTGTCTCAGGTCTTATTTAATGCTTGATTAAAAATTAATTTATGGTTTTACTTGTACTGATTCAATAAGAAAATCAGAAGCTGCTTTTAACCAATCAGCGACTGTAAGACGGAGGTCAGGTTGAGAATATACAAGCGCGACAATAATTCCAACTAAAATTATCTTCACCATGGCAATTCAAATATTCTTATGAATTAAAGCACAACTATTTGGTAAAAAGAACCTTAAATTTATAAAAAATAGATTAATTAAAATTTCTCTAATTGATTAAACAAGTATTCCACTCTTCTTAGATTCACACCTAAATCTGATTGCCCTAATCTTGCTGCAGATCTTATCTGAATTATTCCTTTAGATCTATCTACATAACTTCTCACATCAAGCTTTAAAATTTCGAGGTCATCTGGAAATCTAAAGATTAAGCTTCTACAAACACCCCTCCAATA
>QCHG01000029.1 GCA_003278045.1 Prochlorococcus sp. AG-402-A04
TGCTTCTGGGAAGGGAACAAACTTTCAGGAATTAATTAATCTCTCAGAAAAAGGAGAATTAGATATAGATATAAAAGTTCTAATAACAAATAAAGAAGAAGCCGGTTGTATTAGAAGAGCTGAAAGTAAGAAGATACCTCACAAAATTATAAGAGGCAAAGACTTTCTGGAAAAAGAGGCATTTGAATTAGAAATTGTAAATACTTTAATTCATTACGATGTTGAACTTGTGGTTATGGCAGGCTGGATGAAAATTGTTACTCCATTTTTTATCAATAAATTTAAGAATAAGATAATAAATATTCACCCTTCATTACTTCCAGCATATAAAGGTGGTTCTGCTATAAAGGACTCAATATTAAATGGTTCAAAAATAACTGGTTGTTCAGTACATTTTGTAGAAGAGGAGGTAGATAGTGGATCATTAATAATGCAAGCTGCATTGTCAATTAGAGATGATGATGATATTGAATCACTTTCCAAAAGGATACAAATGCTTGAGCATAAAATTTTACCTCACTCAATCTCTCAAGCTGGTTTTTTGATAAGAAATAATATTATGGAAAATTATTAGTTAAATCAAGACCTTCATCCATTGAAAATCCACTCATAATATTTAAATTTTGAATTGCTTGCCCAGTCTGACCTTTTAATAAATTATCAATTGCAGATAAAATAATAATCCTTCCATTTCGAATATCAACTTTAACAGAAAGGAAAATTAGGTTTGTATTTTTAACCCATTTTGTTGAAGGGTATGTATCTACAGGTAATACTTTAATATTTTTGAAATTTCTGTAATAATTATCCAAAAGAATTCTGCAATCATCAGAAGTTAATCCTGGATCTCTTAATCTCCCATAAATAGTCGAATGCATACCCCTTGAAATTGGAACCAAATGAGGTGTAAAAAGTAGTTCAATTTTATTTCCAGAAATTATAGATGCTACTTGCTCGATTTCTGAGGTATGTCTATGGTTTATCAATCCATATGCTGATAAGCCTTCACCACATTCTGATAAGAGTAGCTTTTGGTTTGGTTCTCGACCTCCTCCAGAGGTTCCGCTTTTAGAATCAATCACTATTCCTTCATTTTCAATAATTCCTTGCGAAAGATAAGGAACTAATGGAATAAGAGCAGATGTTGGATAGCATCCTGGACAGGCAATTAATCTTCCTTTTGAAATGGCTTCTTTATTTATTTCAGGAAGACCGTAGACTGCCTCTTTACATAAATCATCATCATTCCTTTTAAAAATAGCAGCTTCTTTGGAATATACATTTTTCCATTCATCTAAAGACTTATATCTGTAATCAGCAGATAAATCAATAACTTTAAGTCCTCGATCTAATAATTTCCTTGTCAATGTTGAAGATAGGCCATTGGGTAAGCAAAGCAAAGCAACATCTGCATTTTTTGAAATATTATCTACGGAAATTTCTTCTATATATGGATCATTATCTAGATAAATAAAAGGAAAATTATCATTCCACTTTGATCCAGATGTTTTATTACCTCCTAAAAATGAAATTTTGTATTTTTTAATTTTCTTTAAGAGATTTACCGCTTGAATACCGCCGTAACCAGTAGCACCTACTATTGCAACATTCATTTCTTTGAATTGGCAGACTTTGAGATAGGATTATAAAGTGTTGAATTTAAGGTAACTAAAACACTATTTTTCTATATTGATAGGAATAATGAAAGAAACAAGTCCCAAATCAAATAATGGAACAATTTTGGATATAAATGAATCTTTTAAAATTGAATTTGATCCTATCAGTGATGCATTGGCAGCTATAAGAAATGGTGAATGCATAATTGTTGTAGATGATGAAAGAAGAGAAAATGAAGGAGATTTAATATGTGCGGCTCAGTTTGCAACCCCACAGCAAATTAATTTTATGGCTACTGAAGGACGCGGTCTTATATGCCTAGCAATGCAAGGTGAAAAACTTGATTCTTTAGATTTGCCATTAATGGTAGATAGAAATACAGATAAAAATCAAACAGCTTTTACAGTATCAATTGATGCTGGCCCTGAAAATAATGTTACTACCGGTATTTCCGCTGAAGACAGGGCAAAGACAATACAAGTTGCTATAAACCCAAATACAAAACCTGATGATTTAAGAAGGCCAGGACATATTTTTCCATTAAGAGCTAAAAAAGGTGGAGTATTAAAAAGGGCTGGTCATACCGAAGCGGCAGTAGATATTGCCGCAATGTCAGGTCTTTATCCCGCTGGAGTGATTTGTGAAATACAAAATCCTGACGGTTCTATGTCAAGACTTCCACAACTTAAAGAGTATGCAAAACAGTGGGGAATGAAATTAATATCAATAGCAGATTTAATAAGTTATCGGTTTCAAACTGAGAGATTTGTATTTAGAAAATCTGATGCTGTTCTTCCAAGTATTTTTGGTAATTTTAAAGCTTATGGATATATTAATGAACTAGATGGTTCAGAGCACGTTGCATTAGTTAAACAAAAATCATCGAAATTATGCGAACCTGTACTAGTAAGAATGCATTCAGAGTGCTTAACTGGTGATGCTTTTGGATCATTACGTTGTGATTGTAGACCTCAGTTAGAGGCAGCTTTATCAAGAATAGAAAAAGAGGAAGAAGGAGTTGTTGTTTACTTGAGACAAGAAGGCAGAGGTATTGGTTTAATAAATAAATTAAAAGCTTACAGTTTACAAGATGGTGGATTAGACACTGTAGAAGCTAATGAAAAATTAGGTTTTCCCGCTGATCTCAGAAATTATGGAGTTGGAGCACAAATTTTAACTGATTTAGGTATAAAAAAATTAAAATTACTAACCAACAATCCTAGAAAAATTGCTGGATTAGGTGGCTATGGAATAGAAGTTATTGAGAGAGTTCCATTAGTTATTTGTCCTAACGATAATAATGCAGAATATTTGAGTGTTAAAAAAACAAAGTTAGGTCACATGATTGATGATGACAATTCTAAATCCAGTAATATTGATCCATTTATATCAATTTTTCTTGACGGAAAATATAAATCTATTGATTTAGTTCCAATAAAAAATAATGTTATTAAATTCTGTAGTGAACAAAACATTAATATTAAACTTGAAAGTAGTCCAAGATTATTGGCTTTTTGGAACCGACCAAAGTTAATATGGAGAATTTTACATGATCAGAATAGAACCAATTCAAACATTAATGATGAGGAAATAAAAAATATAGAATTATTTATTCAGTTTTTATCCAAATATGAAAATAGTACAAAGATTGGAATTATTGTTTCGAGAAATATTGAACAAGCATTACATCCAAAAAGTAGTATCAAACTAATCAATACTAAATTCACTATTAATAACGAAATCTTATATTCTTCTACAAGAAAATTTAATCTAGATAAAGAGACATTTAGTATTGTTTTTGAAGGCTAAAATACTATTTTAAAGTTGCTTTTAAAATTTTTGACCCATTATTGAGTTTAAGCACTACATCCATATCATCTGTCTTACCAAAAACAGTATGAACTCCATCGAGATGAGGCTGTGGTTCATAAACTATAAAAAACTGACTACCACCTGTATCCTTTCCTGCATGAGCCATTGAAAGTGACCCTTTTAAATGTTTATTGGAATTGATTTCACATTTAATATTATATCCAGGTCCTCCAGTTCCAGGCATACCAGATGCTCCATCACGAGTATTTGGACATCCACCCTGAGCCATAAATCCAGGAATAACTCTGTGAAATGCTAGACCATCATAAAAACCATCACTAATCAACTTCGTGAAGTTTTTAACTGTATTAGGTGCGTCGTCAGAGAAAAATTCAATATTTATGCTTCCAACCTCTGTCTCAAATAATGCTGTTGTCATGTTTTATTTGTTTAATAATCTATTGATATTTTAATAGCTAAAGCAACTTTTCAAGGTTTTCCTTAATGGTATTTATATCAATGTTATCTTTTTTACTATTTTTGTCTTCCTCCCAATTTTCAACTTCTAGGTTTTTCTTTGGTGGTGATATTAATAACCTATCTTCTGCGGTTTTAGGTACAAAATTCTTTTGAACTAATTTGTATTCATAATCTAATTTAATACAGAAATCTTTTATTTCCTCTATGTTGATCATTTCAACTGTTGGCAAAGGAAAATCTTGAGCTTCTAGTAGACCACAATATCTTGTTGCATCATCCTTATTTTCAAACATGAGAACAATTGTCCTTCCCTTAAGTTCGATTGAATGAATTCCTTCTTTATCTGTTCCTGAATTATATAAAAGAACAAATATGTCCATAAGTATCTATTTTTCTTATTATATAGTATTTGATTAAGAATCAGAAAGTGATAATTCTTGTAATCTTGTATATAAAGCAATTTCTTCATCATTAATATCAGCAGGTATCACTACCATGATTTCAACATATTGATCACCTACATTATCTTCAAAAGTTAAACCCCTCCCTTTCAAACGTAACATTCTGCCTGTAGATGATTTTGGTGGTACTTGAAGTGTGACATTTCCCTCAAGAGTAGGAACCTCTACTGCACAACCAAGAAGAGCATCATGAGGAAATAACTCTAATTTATATAGAACTCTTAATCCATCAATTCTTAGACCACTTTCAGTTTGAACTTTTAACTGTAAATAATGATCTTTACCTCCCCTTGCAATATTTTCAAGTCTTAATCTCCAGCCATCTCCAGCGAAAGGTGGTGTATCTACCTCTACTACAGTTTCATCTTCAAGTTCAATTAAAATTGAAGCTCCATTTAAGGCCTCATCAGGAGTTAATTCAATAACTGTTTCAATATCTTGGTGGAGTTTAACTGGAGGCGGCTCTTCTGGAGAAGTTGTAGGGTATTGAAAATTATTAAATTCATCATTATTTGTATTTATCGATTCATCCTCAAATGGTTCATCATCATATTCCTCATAATTCTTTGGTGAGTATTCATATCCAAATAATGAATCAAGATAATCTTGAAAATCAGGAAAGCCTGTCTTGAAATTATTATTTTCGTAATCATCCTTGATATTTTCATCCGAACTATTTTTTCTTATATTAGGATCACGAAGATACTCGTATGCTTCGTTAATTAATTTAAATCTTTCTTCTGCATTAAGATCATTTTTATTTAAATCTGGATGCCATTTTCTTGCTTCTCTTCGAAAGGCCTTTTTAAGTTCTTTATCATCGAAATCAGGGGATAAACCCAAAATCGACAAATAGTCTTTTTTAGAGGAAGTAGTCATTGTCCCATGGATCATCGTCCCTAGAATTACCATACCTCGAATTTTTATAATTTCTATTCATTTGATTATCCCAAGGATCATCATCCCAATAATCATCTGAAAAGAGTTCATCCTTTAATGATCCAAATGTATTTTTAATACCCTGTAGGGGATTATTATCAGTTTTCTTTTCTGCCGCAAATTTTCTGTTTAAACCGAATAATGCTTCTTGTAAGGCACTTACTGAAATTTCTAATTCTTGAGGATCATTGTCATCAATATACTCTTCAACATCTTGAATGGCTAATTCAACAGCTCGTTGTTGCCTTTCTGCACCATATGGACCAAATTCTAATGAAGCATCCCTAAGTCTTCTCTCGGCTTGAGCTATAAGAGTTAAAGCACTATTTTTTCTATCAATTACAGATCTTCTCTTTCTATCTTCATTAGCTTTTGCTTTGGCTTCTTCAATTATCGAATTTATTTCTTGTTCATTTAAATTCGAACCTCCAGAGATTGTAACTGTTTGTTTTCTTCCAGTTGTTCTATCAGTTGCACTTACTTCTAAAAGACCATTAGCATCAATATCAAAAGCTACCTGGACTTGAGGTATCCCTCTTGGAGCTGGAGGTATTCCTGATAGTCTAAATTTACCAAGTGATTTATTTTCAGAGGCTAAAGGCCTTTCTCCCTGCCGTACTTGAACAACTACTGATGATTGATTAGCTTCGGAAGTACTAAATACATCAGATTGTCTAACTGGTATTGGTGTATTACGAGGAATGAGTACCTTCATAAGACCACCAATAGTTTCTAAACCTAGAGATAAGGGAGTAACGTCATTTAGAAGTAAATCTTGTAAATCACCACTAATAATTCCAGATTGTATCGCAGCTCCAACTGCTACGACTTCATCAGGATTAACAGATTGACAAGGATCATTTGGAACAAGAGTCTTTACTAATTGTTGAACCATTGGGATTCTTGTGCTCCCGCCTACAAGAACTACCTCATCAATATCTTCTGCGTTCCATCCAGAATCATCTAAAGCTATTTGCACAGGCTCCAGTAATCTATCAAGTAAATCTTGTGATAATGATTCAAATATTTTTCTATCTATGGTTTCTTCAATATGTAATGGCCCTTCTTTACTTGTTGTGATAAATGGTAAAGATATTTTTGTTTTTTGTAATCCTGACAATTCACATTTAGCTTTTTCAGCAGCCTCAGTTAATCTCTGTAAGGCTTGTCTATCCCTTCTTAGATCTATATCATGTTTAACCAGAAATTTTTCTGCAAGCCAATCAACTATTTTTGAATCGAAATTGTTTCCTCCTAGCTGGGTATCACCACAAGTTGCTTTAACATCAAATACACCATTAGAAATTTTCAATAATGAAACATCAAATGTTCCTCCTCCTAAATCAAAAACCAAAACATTATTAGAAGAACTTTTTTCAAAACCATAAGCTAGAGCAGCAGCAGTAGGTTCATTTAGAATTCTATCTACTTTAATACCAGCTAATATTGCAGAATCTTTTGTAGCTTGCCTTTGAGATTCATTAAAGTAAGCAGGGACAGTTATGACTGCAGAATCAACAGTATCTCCAAGATAAGTTTCAGCATCATTAATTAATTTTCTAATCAATGAGCTCACTAATTCTTCTGGTGCATACTCTCTTTCTGTATTTGGACTAAGAACCCTAACGCTTCCATTGTTATTAGCCTTAACGTTATAGGGTACAGAAATGCTATTTTCATCTAATTCATCCCAGTCACTACCAATAAATCGTTTAAGGTTATAAAAGGTGTTCTTAGGATTTAAAACAATAATAGCACCGGCCGCTAGGTCCCATACTTCCAATCCTCTTTCCCAATATCCATCTACCTTACCTGCCGCAACAAATGCTAGATCAACTGCTGCTGCACCTCCTCTTCTAACACCTCTAGTTTTATGTGTTAAATAACAAAATTCAGCATAATTATTATCCTCTGTCTCAAATCTGTCATAAGAGAAACCAGTTACAAGTAGACTATCAGAAAGATTAGAAGGATTTGATACTTTAAGTTCACTATCATTACAGAATGAGCCTAAACCTATACAGGCTGAATATAGTTCATTTAAATAAGGTACTGATATAGCTCCTATAATTGGCTTATTTTTATATACAAGACCAATAGAAGTCCCAAAAAAAGGATATCCGTGGGAATAATTTGTTGTACC
>QCHG01000030.1 GCA_003278045.1 Prochlorococcus sp. AG-402-A04
TTTACTAAGATTAATTATTAAAGATCCAAAAAATGGAATTAAATAAGGAAAATTTCGATGCAATTATTATTGGCTCAGGAATAGGAGGCTTAGTAACTGCTTCACAATTGGCGGCGAAAGGAGCTCAAGTATTAGTTCTCGAAAAATATATAATTCCAGGCGGGAGTGGAGGCTCTTTCAAGAGAAAAGGCTATACCTTTGATGTGGGAGCTTCAATGATTTTTGGCTTTGGAGAGAAAGGTTATACCAATTTATTAACTCGTGCTTTGAATGATGTAAATGAAAAATGCGAAACTATTCCCGATCCTGTTCAACTGGAATATCACTTACCACATAACTTTAATATTGCTGTAAATAAAAATTATGAGCAATTTATTAGCCAATTATCAGCTAGTTTCCCTAAGGAAAAAAAAGGTATCAAGAAATTCTATGATACTTGTGCAAGTGTATTTAAATGTTTAGATTCAATGCCTCTTTTATCAATAGAGGATCCAAGTTATCTCTTTAAAGTTTTCTTTAAATCTCCATTATCCTGTTTAGGGTTAGCTAGATGGTTACCAGCAAATGCAGGGGATGTTGCTAGAAAGTTTATAAAAGATCCTGAACTTTTAAAATTTATTGATATCGAATGTTTTTGTTGGTCTGTAATGCCAGCTCTTAAAACTCCTATGATTAATGCGGGAATGGTTTTTACTGATAGGCATGCTGGAGGTATAAATTATCCAAAAGGTGGAGTTGGAACCATAGCAGAAAAGTTAGTTACTGGGATACAAAAATTAGGAGGCAAAATAAGATACAAAGCTAATGTGACTGAAATCCTTTTAAAGGATGAGAAAGCGGTAGGAGTAAAGCTTTCAAATGGGGAAGAAATATATTCAGACATCATTGTATCCAACTCCACTAGATGGGATACATTTGGATTAAAAGATAATACCAAAGGATTAATTTCTGGTAAAAATGTGCCAAAAAGTGAATATAAGTGGTCAGAAACTTATAAACCCTCACCCTCTTTTGTTTCGATTCACCTTGGAGTAGAAAAAAATCTAATACCCGATAATTTTAATTGCCATCATATCATCGTTGAAAATTGGGATGAATTAGAAAGTGAACATGGAGTAATTTTTGTCTCTATACCTACTTTGCTTGACTCATCTTTAGCTCCAGAAGGTAAACATATCGTACATGCATTTACACCTTCATCAATGAGTGAATGGGAAGGACTATCAAGGAAAGAATATTTGCAAAAGAAAGAAAAATATTTTTCATTTCTTGTTGAAAAAATATCAACTATTCTTCCTAATCTTCAACAAAATATTGATCACAAAGAAATTGGTACTCCTAAAACTCATAAAAAGTTTCTTGGAAGATATGAAGGTAGTTATGGGCCAATTCCCAGTAAAAAGTTGCTTGGACTTTTACCAATGCCTTTCAATACTACAAAAATTCAAAACCTTTATTGTGTAGGGGATTCATGCTTCCCTGGCCAAGGCCTTAATGCAGTTGCTTTTAGCGGATACGCATGCGCTCACAAAATAGGTGCAAAGTTAAACATAAATAGTTTTAAATTGCCCGACTAAAAGGAATCCTCTGAAATGATAGAAAAGTTTAAAACTCTTTTTTTTGTTAAAAGTTCTTTAATTTCTCTTTATTTAGCGCTTACAATTCCTTTACCAATTATTTCAATTGAAAAATTAAAAATCCCATCCATTATAATTTTTGCCTTAGGACTTTATTTGATAATCAATATCACAAGTGATTATGTTGAAACTTGTAGTAATAAAATTTCATACAAAAGTAGCTTTATTTCTAAATTCTTAGGAAAAAAAAATTGGGAGATTTCTTGGAAAGATATTAAATTAATCAAATCTTTACCAACCAGTCAGGGTAGTAAAGTTTATTACTTTAATACTTTTCAAGGTGATAATTTTCTTGTTCCACAAAGAGTGGAAAACTTTGAAAAATTCTTATTAGTTGTTTCCAGTAATACTGGGATTGATATTAGTGAAATATCTTATATATCACCACTATGGACATATAAATTGTTGACATCAATATCAGTTTTAATGATTATTGGCGAACTTTTTGCTTTTCTAAACTAAATATTATCAATACTGAATCGATAACCTTGTTGTCTAACAGTGGTTATTCCACCACCTTCTCCCAATCCAGCCTGTTCTAATTTTCTGCGTAAAGTTAACACCTGTGTATCTACAGACCTAGGCCCACCACTGAATGGCGGCCAGGCCATCCTTAAGAGCTCTTGACGACTTCTTACCATTCCAGGTGGCATCAAAAGAGCGCAAAGCAATGCAAACTCCCTAGGGCTTAATTCCACGGGCTTCTCGCTTAGAGTAACTTGTCTTAAAAGAAGATGAACCTCTAAAGGTCCAACTTCAACTTTTTCTTGTAATCCTATCCTTCCTCTTTTTAGGAGTGTTCTGCATCGTGCTGCAAGCTCTTCAAGTCCAAAAGGTTTTCTAAGAACATCATCTGCCCCTTCATCTAATAGATTTACCAATGCTTCAACCCCTGATCTTGCCGTTAAAACTATTACTGAAGACCCCAGTTGTTGGGCTAGTCTCATTGCAGTATTCTGCTCGAGGATTTCTGCGCTAACTAATAAGTCAGGTGATTGTTCTCTGCATAAGTCAATAGCTTCTGCAGCTGTACCTACTGCTGCAGCTAAATGGCCATCTTGGCGAAGCCTTTGCACAAGGACTGTTCTAAGTGTGGGGTGAGGTTCAACAACTAGAACTCTTGAGGGAGTTTGAGAGCTCGTAGGCAATTGTGAACTGCCAGGAGTTGAAGCTAAGATTTGCTCAGTTGATTGCATTCTTAATTACTGTTTGGCCAGGCAATTTTTGATCGTTCTTAATAAGGTATAACAAATGCAAAATAAAAATCAGAATTTATCGAATTATGACATCATTTGAAAACCCCAAAGCAATTCGTCACTTTCAGTCAATTTGCGATAGTTGTCAGGACTTAGTTACTCGTTTTCACACGCCATCTGATCTTAAATTATATAGTGATGGTTATCTCCAAGCATTAAGGAATTGCAGTAGTTTAGAGCAAAAGGATCAAGAGAAATTAGAAAGATTAATTGAAAGATGGATTTTAGATCCGTCAAGTTTTATTGATCCAGATGGAGATGGAAATAAAGGTTTTTTTGATAAAAAAAGGATTTAAAATATTAATTTTTATTAACCAATACAGTATTTATACTCACTAATTGTCTTAAGACGCTAATTCAATTTCTATTTTTTCTTTAAGAGATCCAGAGTTGTACATCTCAATAAGAATGTCTGATCCTCCAAGAAATTCTCCTTTTAAGTAAACTTGAGGAATTGTTGGCCAATCTGAATATTCTTTGATACCTTCTCTTATAGCGAAATCACTTAAAACATCAAACGTACCAAATTCTACCCCCAAAGAATTTAGTATTTGAACTACATTGTTGGAAAAACCGCATTGAGGCATTAATTTTGTTCCTTTCATAAAAACCATCACTGGATTAGATTCAATCAGTTTTTGTATTTTATCTTTTGTTAGGTTGTCCATAATTCAATTTGGAGTTTCTGTTTTTAATGCCAGTGCATGTATAGCCTCTGAAGCTAATTCTTCCTTCAAAGCAGAATATACTAGCTGGTGTTGTTTAACTAATGATAATCCATTGAATTCAGATGCAATTACAGTTACTTGCAAATGATCATTTCCCTTGAGGTTTTCAACAAAAACTTGGGAACCCGGGATTTTTTTAGTGATTAATTTAATAACTTCTGTTTTCGTAATCATAGTAAATTTTAATCAACCTTTATATTTTGTCTCAACAAATCCTAGTTGGATCAATCTTTCATAAGCTTCTTTACCTTCAGGGCTATTAGGTGACATTATTCTAATTGTCTCAACAAGTAAGGGTACTGCAACCTCGGGCTTTTCAGTTTTTATGTATAAAGAGGCTAATCTCTCATTTGATTCTGCTAAAATTTGTAATGTTTGCTTACCTTTCCTTTGCATTTCATTTGGTATTCTCGCATCAATTCCTTTGAAAGATGAATTTAGATCAGAATAAAAAGACGCAAGTTGCTTTGCTAATTTTCTAGCATCTAAGTAAAAATCCTTAGCTTTATCAAATTCCCCGTTTTTGATGTATTTATCACCTTCTTTTATAAAATAATCAACGTTTGAGATGGAAAGCTTCTTACTCTCATTTGAAAGTGCTCTGAAGTTTTCTGGATTATTTATTTCTGCATGAACTTCATTTTTGTAGGGCACATTTACAAAAAATATAAATAAAATTGGAATAAATTTTAAGAATTTCATTTTCTTTTTCAATTATTAAAATTCATAGTAACTTATTGCAGATTCATCTACCTACATTTTTTAATGCTTTTTCTTCCTCTTGAGTCATTTTTTCATTTAGAAATTTATTAAAGTCCTTGATCGTAAAGTTTGAGTAATCATTAATTGGTATTGGTTTTCCTATGGATAAACAAAATTCGCTCCTAAAGTTCGGAGGTATTTTGCTGTAAGCAATTCCTATTGGAATAATAGTAATAGAGGTTGTTTTTTTGGTAGCTAATCTAGCTAATCTATATAGTCCTTCTTTGAGAACTAATTTTTTTCCATATCTATTAATCTTTCCTTCGGGGAAAACAACTAGTTGTTCTCCTTTTTCTATAAGATCAATCGCATATCTTAAAGCTGAGAGAGATGGCGATAATTGATTTATTGAAAAACATCCAAGTCTTTTTAAAAACCAACCTTGAATTCCTCTCATTTCGGATTTAGTAACCATAAATCTACAATCCTTTTTTGTTACCCTTCTACCCATTGCCATTGTGAGTATTAAGCCGTCCCATCTTGATCTGTGGGTTGGAGCCAAAATGATAGAGGAATTAATGGGAATCGAAAACCCATTTTTTAATATTTTCTTTTTTCTAAAAAAGAATCTCAAAACAACGTCCTGAGTGATAAACATTGCAATAAATCCCAATGCAGGGTTGATTTTATGCCAAATATTTAAGGAATTCTTCTTCAAGTTCTATTTACTATATATTAATAATTTAAGTGTTTGCCTTTTTTTATTAGCTATTATTGGGCGGTTACTAGATTGTCTAGAAACTAAGACTTTCAAAATTATGGCTACTTTAGGTGTAAACATTGATCATATTGCAAATGTAAGGCAAGCAAGGAAAACTGTCGAGCCTGACCCTGTGCAATTTGCTTTTTTAGCTGAATTAGGAGGGGCAGATTCCATAACAGTGCATCTAAGAGAAGATAGAAGACATATACAAGATAGGGACGTATTCCTTCTGAAAGAGACTATAAAAACAAAACTCAATTTAGAGATGGCTGCTACAGAAGAAATGTTAGAAATTGCCAAAAAAATTCTTCCCGATTATGTAACGCTTGTACCTGAGAAAAGAGAGGAAGTTACTACTGAAGGTGGGTTGGATTTAAAAAGTAATATGCAATACCTTAAGAAGGCTGTTGAGAATTTAAAGGATTCAAATATAGAAGTAAGTGCATTTATTGATCCTCTTGGTGAACAGATAAATTACTCCAAAGAAATAGGCTTTGATTTTATAGAATTACATACTGGAAAATATGCTGAACTATCGGGATCTGAACAATATAAGGAGCTCCAAAGGATTATTGAGTCTACACATTTAGCAAATGACCTTGGATTAGTTGTTAATGCTGGTCATGGCCTTAACTATAATAATGTTAAAAAAATTGCATCAATTAACAATATGAACGAGTTAAACATAGGTCATAGTATTGTTGCAAGGGCTTTAGCTATAGGATTAGAAAAGTCTGTACGTGAAATGAAGTCCCTTATTACATCAAATTAAATTTCAAAATGACAACATATTTTTTCGTCGCGGCAAGTGAAAAGTTTTTAACTGTTGAAGAACCAATTGAGGAGATTTTGAAAGAGAGGATCAGAAACTATAAAGAAAATAATAAAGAAATAGATTTTTGGCTTTTAAAAAATCCATCATTCTTGCAAACCACCCAATTTGTTGATCTAAAAGCAAATATTCCATCTCCGCCAGCAGCTATTTTATCGACTGACAAAAAATTTATAACTTTCTTAAAGCTGCGTTTAGAGTTTGTTGCTGTTGGGGAATTCGAATTTCCTAATGCAGAAATAATTGATCCATTTAAAGTTGAGTAATATAACCAACCAGTAAATTGCTCAATCTATATAAGTCAAACAAAATTGAAGTAATTAGTGAGCTATTGGCAGAAGAATTAAAAATATGTCCTCCTCTCATAACTGATAATTTAGAAATAGCTGTTCCTAATTATTTTTTGGGGAAGTGGTTAAGTGAACAAATAACTATAAAAAACAAAATAAGTGCTCTTTACGAATTTAAGACAATATCAAATTTCACGGAATCATTATTGACAAATTTTTTCCCAGGAATTGATATGGGTTTATGGAATTTTGAGTCAATTAAATGGGCCATTATTGATTCATTAGAAGAATTAAATAGCTTTAAAGAATCATTTCCTCTTAAAAATTGGATTAATAAATATTTGGATAATGAAAAAACAATAGATGGAGACATATATAACCTTACAAAAAAGATTGCTAATAATTTCATTGATTATCTAATTTTTAGACCTGAAATGATTGCTGAATGGAATAGATATGAAATTAATTCACTTAATCTATTTAAGAATTTAAATTCAGATCAATTCTGGCAACCTATTTTGTATAAATTATTAGAGAAAAAGATATCTGCAAAGCCTTCATGTTTATACATGATTAAATTAATAAAGCATTTAAAAAAAGTTAAAAAAGTTCAATTTCAAGTACCAAGTCAAATTTATATTATTGCCGATAATAACTTATCTAAACTACATATTAACTTTTATTCAGAACTTTCAAAATTTACTAAGGTAAATTTATATTTATTATCTGCAGGAGATGATTTATGGAATAGAATAAATCTTCTTGAAGGTGAGTTGGAATTTGATAATTTTAAAAGTAAATCGAATTTAAACAATTTAAATATAGAGAAGATATTTGGTAAATTTGGAGCAAACTTTCAGAAATTAATTGAGGAAAATGTTTATAAAGAAGATATAAATTTAAAAAATAATTTAATATATATTGATCCAACAACTAATTTTCATGACAATAAAGATATTCCTCTTCTTAATCAAATACAAAAAAGACTAATTGATAATAATAGCAATGATTTTAACGTAAATGAAAGGGATGATTCAATATTACTTTGTGAGCATTTTAACCAGAATAGTCAATTAGAATATATAAGAAATAAGATTATAGAAATAATAAATTCTTCCGAGAGTATTAAATATAGTGATATTGCTATTTTATCTCCTCAAACTAATCAAATCAAACCTTATCTAAAGTATATCTTCAATAATGAGTTAATTAAT
>QCHG01000031.1 GCA_003278045.1 Prochlorococcus sp. AG-402-A04
TTGTTATAGCTAACAATAAAAAAGAGGCTATGGAAGTAGCTTTAAAAAACAATCCAGAAGCTCAAGCATTAAACTCTGATTGGACTTTTAAGATTTAATTATTTGCGAAGCTTAGGGATCAAAAGAGATGCAACACAAATAACACTAATTGCAGGCCCAGGCGAAAGATTAAAGACTATAGAGAGAATAAATCCCAGAAGTGAGATGCATAATCCAAAAAATGAAGACCTCATCATTGCAATTCTTAAACTATGTGCCTTATTTAGCCCTAACAAAGTTGGCGTAGAAAGAAGAGCAATTACAAGAATTACTCCCACCGCTGACATTGAACTAACAATTACTAATGCCGTCGTAAAACTCAAAGTAAGATTTAATAAAGAAACATTTATACCACTCGCCGATGCACCTTCTGGATCCAATCCCACGTAAACAACCTTTTCATATCCAAAAGTCATTAAAAGTATAAATACTAAAAAAGCAATTATTGTTCTAAGTAAATCTCCAAAATTTGCTGTCAATAAATCGCCAAATAATACTGCCTCCAAATCAATCCTTATTCCGAGTAAAGGGATTATAAGGACCCCAAACCCAAGCATTCCAGCGAGAATAGTATTCATAACTGCTTCATAATTTTCACTTTTTCTATTAGTTAAACTTTCCGCAATTACTGAGCCCAGAAGACCACTTATAACACCTCCAATTGAGGGGTGAATTCCAAGCGCTAATGCGAGAGCAAGTCCAGGCAACACACAATGAGAGATTAAATTAACTTGTAATAATCTCTTATGAGTGATTAATACAGTTCCCATAGCTGGGCATAAAATCCCGGAAAATATAGTTATTATTAATGGAACCAGCCACCAGTTGTTATTAATAAAAGACATTATTCGAAAGATTCGGTATGATCAAAAATACGAAGCAAAAAAAGATTTTGGAAACAATGGTAACTAAGTCTGACATTACCAAAAGACAAGAACAACTTCTTGAAGAACTTAATAAATGCGAGGATGAACTGAGCGGTCAAGAGTTGCATAGACAATTGATTGAAAGCGGAAAAGCTATGGGACTGACAACTGTTTACAGGAATCTTCAAGTTCTTATAAAGCATGGTTTAATTCGTTCTAGACATCTCCCAACAGGAGAGGTTCTTTACACTCCCGTAGATAGAGACATTCATCATTTGACCTGCGTTCAATGCGGAGAGACGTCGAAAATGGAAGGTTGTCCTGTTAAAGATATTCATGCCCCTAAAAAAAATCCAAGAAAGTTTCAACTTTTGTTTCATACACTCGAATATTTCGGACTTTGCCAAAACTGTTATCAAGCTCAAAATTAATAAGGAACATTTTCTAATCACAGAAATTATTTTCCCTTATAGAGCTTATGTTTATAGCATCTAATTTATCTTTTATTTGATCAGGACTACCAACTGCTAAAACACTTTTATCAAGAACGATTACTTGATCGTAGTTATTTAGAGACTCGCCCCAATCATGGCTACTTACTAGCAAAGAAAGTCCCGCATCTGCGAGTTGACGAACAATTTTCAGGAAGTCCTCTTTTGCGGGGGGATCCAATGCCGCACAAGGTTCATCCAGAAGAAATATTTTTGCAGGGGACATAAGAGTTTTTGCTAATAGAGCTCTTTGTTGCTGTCCTCCTGAAAGAGAATCGAGTCTTCTATTAGCCAAATTAGCAATTCCTACTCTTTGCATTGTCGCTTCTAATTCACAACATTTATTAATCCAAGAATTAGGATATTCTAGAAGAGCCTTGATTTGAAAGGGGTTATTACTTCTTGATTTTGAATACTTTATTTGACCAAGAGATACCAATTTTTCAACTGTAATGGGAAACTTCCAATTCATAGAACTTCTTTGAGGCATAAGTGCCACTAGAGCTCTAGATCTATATAAATTTTCACCATCAATTTTTATTTCGCCTTTATCTGGAGTATTTTGTCCTTGCAATATCCTCAAAAGAGTGGATTTACCGGCACCATTTGGACCTACTAGCGCTGTTAGAGTTCCAGGTTTAATCTCAACCGATACCTTATTTAAAGCTGGCTTACTTTTTTCTGTGTATGCAAATGTTAAATTTTCAGCGACTAAAGTAGCCATTAATTAATCTTCATGAAAAAAGTCACTTTACAAGCTTACCAATAATATAAGCTGCGTATTATTTTCATAACATTTGATACCTTTTCTTGTCAGGTGTAATGAAAATGATTATCATTTTTAAGTATTTAATAATTTTTTATGTCAATTTTTAAAAGACTTTTATCAAATAAAACATGTTCAAGTAAGTCAATTATTAAAAATTCCGTAATCGCTGGAACGATTATATTTTCTGGTTTTGGGCAGGATGTAATGGCTAAAGGGAAGTCATACGTAGCAGTAGAACCACTAGTTTGTGATTTAGTTAAATCAATTGCGTTACCATCTGACGAAGTTACATGCTTAGTAGATAGAAAACAGGATGTTCATGACTTAAAGATCAATCCAAGACAAGCTCAATTACTAAATAGCGCAGACAAAGTATTCACTCTTGGCAAAGAAATGACTCCAAGTATGAGAAATTGGGAAAGTAAAAAGAATACTGTTGTTGTAGGTGTTAGTGCAATAGACGTAGATGATCATTCTGATCATGAAGGCCACGATGACCACTCAGACCATGGCGGACATGACGATCATGCTGAACATTCAGCTAAGGTAGATGATCATTCTGATCACGGAGGTCATGATGATCATTCAGACCATGGTGGACATGATGATCATGCCGAGGGTGCTTTCGAATGGGCAGGTAAATTCCAGCTTTCTAAGGGTTCATACAAATGGTCATTTGAAAAAGTCGATGGCGAATATGCAGATCCTGCAATGAAGATGGTGATTCTCAAATCTAATGACATAGAAGGGTCTGAAGATTTAGCCAAAGAATTATTAGGATCTAAAGACTCAATAAGCAGAAAAAATGATGGAACTTTGATAGCAAGTAATAAAGCTTTTGTTCTTAACTTTGATCAAAGAAAAGAAAGTACTGTTTTTAACGTGGATATCAAAGAAGATGGAGAATATATATTTTTTACTGAACACATGCCTTTTGAGTTTGAAGCAACTCAACACTTTTTTAAAGACGTTTCAAATAGTGATGTAGAACCAATAGCACAAGTTCCAGACGAAGGAGAGGGGCATCACCATCATGACCATGGAGGTCTAGATCCACATGTATGGCATGATCCACATAACATCATAAAAATGGGAGATCTTATAAGCAAAAGTTTAAAGAAAGATATTTCAGTTTTTAATAGAGGTGACAGAAAACTAATTAATGAAAGATTCGAAAAAGCTGATTCTCTCTTAGAAGGCTTAGATAGTTGGATCGTCGAACAAGTAAGCTCTATTCCTGAGGAAAACAGAGTAATTGTCTCTAAACACAAAGCAATGGAATACTACGGGGATGCATTTGGTTTTGAAACCATTAGTTTACTTGACTTTCTTGGAGACTCCTCAAGCTTAAGGCCAGATAACATAAGTTCTACTTTAAAAATGTTAGATGAAGAGAAAGTTCAGGCAATATTTCCAGAACAAATTCCAGCATCTAAGTTATTAAGGAACTTAAGTAGACAAAGTTCAGTTCCTTTAGCTTCTAATCAAATATTCGTTGATGGATTGATGATGGATGGTAATACGGTTTCAGTAGCCGTACACAACACTTGTACAATTGTTGATTCATTAGGTGGAAGCTGTGATAAAGAATCTGGCTCCAATCTTGAGTCTGAATGGTACAAACTTTCAGATTAAATTTTTCTAATAAAAACGGTTTTCATTTCTTATTATTACTATTATTAAACTATTGTTTATTTGGTAAAAATCATTAAATGAGCATCAAAGATAAAGTTCCAGTTACTATTCTCACTGGATTTCTAGGTTCAGGGAAAACTACTTTACTTAATAGAATACTAAGTGAAGAGCACGGGAAAAGAATAGCCGTAATTGAGAATGAATACGGTGAAGTAGGGATAGATCAAGGGCTCGTAATTAATGCCGATGAAGAAGTGTTTGAGATGTCAAACGGGTGCATTTGTTGTACTGTTCGCGGTGATTTAATAAGAGTCCTTGGCAACCTTATGAAAAGAAGAGATAAGTTTGACTATGTTTTAGTAGAAACGACCGGATTAGCAGATCCTGGGCCAGTCGCGCAGACATTTTTCATGGATGAAGAAATTAGTTCTGAATTTACTCTTGATGGAATTGTAACTTTAGTTGATGCTGCTCATATTGATCAGCAGCTAGGAAGAAGTGATGAAAGTTCAGAACAAGTTGCGTTTGCAGATGTTCTTGTCCTTAATAAAACTGATTTAGTCTCTGATGATGCACTAGATACTCTTGAATCGAGATTGAGAGATATGAACCGAATGACTCGAATCATTAGAGCCGAGAATGCCCAAGTACCAATCGAAACAGTCCTAAATCTAAGTGCATTTGATCTCGATCAAATCCTTAAACGCAGACCAACATTTCTTGAACCAGAATATCCTTTTGAATGGACAGGTGTTTACGACCTTGCTGCAGGTAAATATGAATTAATGCTAGAAGAAGGTCCCGATCCAGAAATGTCATTAGTAGCTTTCGCTAATCAAGGTGAGAGTGAAGAAGAACTTAAAGATGGTGCTGAATCCTGCGTAAGACTTTATGCAGAAAAAGCTAAAAGCTTAGAACCTGGGAATATCATTCCATTTGGAGAACATATAAACCTTAAATTGGAGGATAAAGGAAATAAATCATTCATATTAGATATCGAAAAGGGATCAAAGATAGGTTTATATACACAGCACACTGCTGAAGAATTCAATATGAAAATCATTAAAAGTGAAGACAATAATTCAAAAGAGATCCCATTTAATATTGAAAGATTCTGGCAAGCCGAGCACGAGCACGATGATGAAGTAACGTCCATTGCAATTGAACGATTTGGAGATGTTGATCCAGAAAAACTTAATACTTGGTTGGGCAGACTTCTTTCTGAAAAAGGGGTGGATATATTTAGAACTAAAGGTTTCATTAGCTACTCAGGCAACCCACAGAGAATAGTTTTCCAAGGAGTACATATGTTATTTACAGCGCAACCTGATAAGGAATGGGGTAACGAACCTCGTAGAAACCAACTTGTTTTTATAGGTAGAAATTTGGACGAGAAAGAGATGAAAGAAGGTTTTGATAAATGCCTGATATAGAATCATTTAGCCCAAGAGGCATGTTCCACGAGGGATGGACAGCTGAAGTTAATGATTATGCCATAGTTTGTGGTTGGGCTACTAAAGGAAAGTTATTCATTGTTGGGGATGTAGCAGGAGGTATTTTTGCCTTTGAAGGAGATACTGGGAAAATTATTTGGAAAAAAGAAAATACACACTCTGCTGGTCTATTAGCAATGTCCATTCATCCAGAAGGAGAGATTTTTGCAACTTCCGGTCAAGATGGAAATATTCAAATATATAATTGTCACGAAGGTAAAGTAATTAAAACTCTCGATCTTGGCAAGGCTTGGGTAGAGCATCTTAAGTGGTCAAATGATGGCTTATTTCTTGCAGCAGCTTCTTCAAAAAAAGTATATGTTTTTAATGAAATTGGTGAAGAAAAATGGGTATCAGATGATCATCCAAGCACAGTGAGTGCAATAAAATGGTCAAATAATAATGAGCTAGCTACAGCCTGCTACGGGAGAGTAACATTCTTTGACATAGTAAATAATAAAACGAATCAAAAGCTCGAGTGGCAAGGATCATTAGTCTCAATGGAATTAAGTCCTGATGGTGATATAGTCGCTTGCGGGAGTCAAGACAATTCAGTTCATTTTTGGAGAAGATCAACTGGAATGGATGCTGAAATGACAGGATACCCAGGAAAACCTAGTCACCTTTCTTTTGACGATAGTGGAAAATTACTGGCAACTAGTGGCAGTGAAAGAATTACAGTGTGGAGCTTTATAGGTGACGGTCCCGAGGGAACTATGCCGGGAGAGCTATGGCACCATACCGAACCTATTTCTAGCCTAGCCTTTTCAAATAAAGGCATGCTTGTAGCTTCCGGATCTAGAGATGGTTCTGTTGTCGCAAGTTTTCTAAAAAAAGACGGTAATGGTGACCCAGTTGGGGCTGCATTCGCAGGCGATTTAGTGGGTGCACTTTCGTGGAGACCTGATGATTGTGCACTAGCTGCAGTTAACGCAAAAGGTGTAGTAAATGTTTGGAAATTTAAAGTTCGTACTAATTCTTTTTGAAGGAATTTAAGCAAGAAAATAAAATAATTCAAACTACCAATAGTTAGCTTTTAAATGTCTTTCCATGCAGATGACTTCACAGTCATTATCTATACCTTTTGGGTGAATATCGCAATATGAGAGACATTGAAAATATTCGTCTATAGGATTAGATTGATCAGCTTTACTAACTTCTTTCGATTGATTCATAAAAGAGTTCCTCAATTATTTAAAATTAAGATAGACGAATTAAATATCAAAATAAATAAGCAAAACTTACTAAAAATATCTCAAAAAAATTAGCACGATTGATTACTACTCTCGGACATTTTTAATTAAAAAGCAATGCGTATAAAAACGGATTGTCTTTAGAGAAATATTTTCCTAATTTTATATTGTTGAGTTCTAGGAGGTCTTTCAAAATGATCGATAGCCTGCCTGAAATTTCGGAATAAACCGAACTAATTTAATTAACTGCTCCAATTATTTTTTATTAATGTCTAAGCTTCCTTCTTCTGCATCGTTTAGGTGCCCTTTAAGAAACAAGCTTAATTCTAGAGTTTTTGCCCCAGTTAAAGACAATTAGTTAATTTTGGTGAGCATTAGCTTAAAAGAAGTTAGCAACAAGGATCCATGATTTAGGTGCGTTAATAACTTCAGTAAAAAATATAAGTAAGAGATAAAAGAGGGCTTAAAATTAGCCCTCTTTTTTTAATAAGATGACTTTCTTCTAGTTTTATAGATAATGATTAAAACAATAAAATTTAAAAATGGTTCGATATTATTGCCCATATTGCAATCCTAAATATCAATTTCAAAAACAATCCTTAAAAGGTAATTTGATTTGTGGATTATGCGGAGAGGATCTCGTAAAAAAACCATACATTAGGTTGAACCAGATAATCGCTTTAGTTGCTGCTTCATCATTACTTCTACCTTT
>QCHG01000032.1 GCA_003278045.1 Prochlorococcus sp. AG-402-A04
AAGATAATTTATATATTGGTGATACTCTTCACAAAATATTTTTGAAGGCGAATGATATTAAAAATACTTTAAATGATGTAGTGATATCAACAGAACACTTAGTTTACGGTTTCACTTATGATGATAAATATGGATTTCAAATTTTAAATCAAAAAGGTATTCCAGAATTTCTTGAAATTATAAAGAAAATGAAGTCAGATCCGGCATTAAAAAATGAATTTGATAGTTCTAATGAGTCTTTGGAAAAATATGGTATTGATCTTACTCAATCCGCACGAAATGGGATTTTAGACCCTGTTATTGGTAGGGATGAAGAGATTAGAAGAACAATTCAAATATTGAGTAGAAGAACAAAAAATAATCCAGTTCTTATTGGAGAACCTGGGGTTGGGAAAACAGCCATTGTAGAAGGGCTAGCTCAAAGAATTATAAATGGCGATGTACCTTCTGCGCTACGAGATAGAAAACTAATTTCATTAGATATGGGTTCACTTTTAGCTGGAGCAAAATATCGTGGACAATTTGAAGAAAGAATAAAAAATATTCTAAAGAAAGTGAAAGAATCAGACAGTAAGATTATTCTTTTTATTGATGAAATTCATACAGTAGTTGGTGCAGGCGCTAGTGGAGGTTCTTTAGATGCAAGCAACCTATTAAAACCAATGCTTGCGAGAGGAGAACTTAGATGTATTGGTGCTACAACTATCAATGAACATAAACAAAATATAGAAAAAGATCCTGCTTTAGAACGAAGATTTCAAAAGATAAAAGTTGATTCTCCTTCAATAGATGATACTGTATCAATTTTAAGAGGACTGAGAGAAAGATACGAAGTTCATCATAGTGTGAGAATTTCTGATAATGCTTTAGTTGCTGCTGCAACCCTTAGCGAAAGATATATTAACGATAGATTTCTTCCTGACAAAGCAATAGATCTAATCGATGAAGCAGCCTCAAGATTAAATATGGTCATAACTTCCAAACCTGAAGAAATTGATGAGATTGATCGAAAAGTTCTACAGTTTGAGATGGAAAAATTATCTTTAAAAAGAGAAACGGATGATTTTTCTATAGAAAGATTAAAAAAAATCAATAATGAACTTATATCCCTTAAAGATAAACAGGCAGAATTAGGCGCTCAATGGAAAAAAGAAAAAGATGAAATTGATGAGATTAGCACGATAAAAGAAGAAATTGAATCTATTCAATTGCAAATAGATCAAGCCAAAAGGAGTTTTGACCTCAACAAAGCTGCAGAATTAGAATTTGGAACTTTAAATTCTTTGCAAAAAAAATTGAAAGAAAAAAGTGAGTCCCTAGTAAATTCCCAAAAAAATGAAGATAAAAGTCTTTTAAGACAAGAGGTAACTTTTGATGATATTGCAGAAGTGGTCTCAAAGTGGACCTCTATTCCAGTACAGAACTTAAATCAGTCAGAAAAAGATAAACTCTTGAGCCTCGAGTCAATCCTTAAAGAAAAAATTATTGGTCAAGATAGTGCGATTAGGGCAGTTGCAGATTCCATTAAGAGATCAAGGACTGGTCTAAATGATCCAAACAAGCCATTAGCCAGTTTTCTCTTTTTAGGTCCAACTGGTGTTGGAAAAACAGAGCTAAGTAAAGTAACCGCCCAAATAATATTCGATTCAAATTCTTCAATTACAAGACTGGATATGTCTGAATATATGGAAAAACATTCAGTGAGCAAAATTATAGGTGCGCCTCCCGGATATTTAGGTTTCGAATCAGGCGGTCAACTAACTGAAGCTGTACGCAAAAATCCTTATTCATTAATACTCCTAGATGAAATAGAGAAAGCTCACAAAGATATTTTAGATATTCTCTTACAGGTTCTTGATGATGGAATCATTACTGATGGTCAAGGTCGTACAATCAATTTCAAAAATTCAATCATTGTTCTCACAAGTAATTTAGGAAGTCAATCAATAAATGATTTATCAGTTAGAAAAGAAGATACAAATGAAATTAAAAAAGTTATAGAAAATGAAATTAAAAAATTTTTCAAGCCTGAGTTTTTAAATCGACTTGATGAAATAGTTATTTTCAATAATTTAGAATTAAATGACATAAAAGAAATTGCAAAAATCCAGCTTCAACATTTAGAAAAAAGACTTAACAAAAAAAACTTAAAATTCAAAATTACGGATGAAGCAATTAACCAACTTGTCGAAAATAGTTTCGATAATGCCTATGGTGCAAGGCCCTTAAAAAGAATTATTCAAAAACAAATTGAGACAAAAATTTCCAATAATATATTGAATAATCATTACTTTAATAAAGACGAGATTAATATTTATCTGGTTAATGGAGAGATAATTGTTGATTAAAGATCTAAATTAAAAAATCCTATATGACTTAAAATTTAACAACTTTAATCTAAGATTTGAACCAATCAGGAATTTCCTCATAACTTGCTTTATTCGATTTATTTTCTTTTGATTCTGTTTTCCAACAACATGTTCTGCCCTTATCCTTATCCTGTAAGTATTCATTAGCCCATCTCCAAATTAATTCAGAGGTGAACTCCATTCCCACATTATCCATAATTCTTAGATCTAAAGCATCTAAGTCATGTAATTTTTCCCAGTAATTAAGCAAAGGATCATCTTTATTTATTAAAAAAGTATGGTCAAATTGCTTCTTTAGTCTATTTTCTAAGGGTTTTAGACTTGAAAAATCGACAACAAAACCATTTAGGTCTAATTTTTTTGCGGTGAACCAAAAGGTGAATGATCTTGAATATCCATGTACAAATCTGCAATGGCCTTCATGGCGCCATTGCCTATGTGAACAGGGAAAATCCTCGTAACTTTTGCTGCATGAAAATTTCAGAGAATGAATATACATCAATTAACTGTTAGGATAATTTTTAATAAAACACATTGATCAGGATTTACCATAACGAAGATAATGACTTATTCAACTAATTTTTCGATAGAAGATCTACGCTTTGATAATTATGGATTAATCCCTGCAATAGCACAAGATTGGCTTGACGGATCAATTCTTATGCTTGCTTGGATGAACAAAGAATCTTTGATAATGACACTTGAAACCAAAAACGTTCATTATTGGAGTAGATCAAGATCCGAAATTTGGAGAAAAGGAGCTACAAGTGGAAGTACCCAAATACTTAAGGAGATAAGATTCGATTGCGATAATGATGCACTAATCCTCTTGATTGAACAAAATGGTTCAGGAGCATGTCACACTGGTGAAAAAAGTTGTTTTTTCAACGAAATCCAAATTAATCAAAATGATAAAAAAGAGAAAAAAACAACTCCCTTCTCAAATATTTGCTCTGAATTATTCAATACAATTAACGAAAGATCAATAAATCCATCAGAAAAAAGTTACACAAATCATTTATTAAAAAAAGGCAGTAATACTATTTTAAAAAAAATAGGAGAGGAATCTGCAGAATTTATAATGGCTTGCAAAGATAATGATAAAAATTCAATCTCAAATGAAGCTGCTGATTTAATTTATCATCTGCAAGTAGCCCTTTTGCATACAGGAGTTGAGTGGAGAGATGTACTTGCTGTTCTAGAATCACGAAGAAAAAATTAAATGATTAAGATTTAAAATTTATAATTATTTAACCGAAAAATTTACAAAAATAATGTTAATTAATTATTAATTAATTATTACATGTATGGCTTATTACTGAATTGACTATAAGTTGAATATATCAACAATGAGGTAAATCGTGAGTTCATTAAGCGATTTTCTTGGTGAAATAGGTCGTCATCAACTTTTGACTCCTGAAAGAGAACTCACAATGGGCAGAAAAGTCCAAGAAATGGTCGTGCTTATTAATAGATGTCAAGAGGCAGGAGGGAAAGGCCCCGCTTGTGAATATTCCGAAACTGAGAGAAAAAAGATCAAAATTGGTGAAAAAGCTAAAAACGAGATGATAACAGCCAACTTAAGACTAGTTGTCAACCTTGCAAAGAGATACCAAGGGAAAGGATTAGAATTACTGGACTTAATTCAGGAGGGGACATTAGGTCTTACAAGGGCCGTAGAAAAATATGATCCATCTAGAGGACATAGATTTTCTACCTATGCTTATTGGTGGATTAGGCAAGGTTTAAATAGAGCATTATCAACTCAAAGTAGAACGATAAGGATACCTGTTAACATTAATGAAAAACTTACAAAACTAAGATCAGCAAAATCAAAGCTTATGCAACTTAAGGGTATTCCACCCACTAGTGATGAGCTAGCTGAAGAAATGAAAATTACCAAAGAGGAAATTGACGAACTCCTTTCTTGTGAATTGAGAAGCATCACTGTTAGTCTCCAAGGTACTGTTAAATCAAAATCAGATCCTTCCGAGTTAGTTGATATTCTTCCAAGTGATCAAACTCCACCAATGGAATTAGCCGAATTAGCCGAAAGGACAGCCTCGGCTTGGAAGTTATTAGATAAAGCAAATTTAACTGAGAAAGAAAGAAAGATAGTAAGCCTTAGATTTGGTTTAGACGGCTCAAATGAATGGAGAACTTTAGCTGAAGTTGCAAGACATATGAGTTGTAGCAGAGAATATTGCCGACAAGTTGTTCAACGTGCCTTAAGAAAACTTAGAAAAGCAGGAATACAGAATGGATTAGTTGATAGTATTAGCTAAAAATTCCATTAAAAATATTTAAATTTCATTTATAAGAATGAAAGAAAATTACAAAACCCAAGAAAAAATCTATGATGCTGAAGTTTTAGAGAGTTCAACATTTGATGAAAATATTATTGTCAAGATTCTTATTAAAGCTGGAAGAACAATTGCCAAGCCTGCCTTAGAAGTTTTGGAGATGGCTTTAGACCCTTATACTCCTGCACAAGTAAGAGTTTCATTAATGGCTGCTCTAGCATATTTGATTATGCCATTTGATCTTTTCCCTGACTTTATGCCTTTAGTTGGTTTTAGCGATGATTTTGTAGCCCTCACAGCAGTACTCAGTATATGGAGCAAATATATGACTCCTTCAATAAGAGCAAGAGCAGAGAATAAGCTTAATAAGTTATTTCCTTTTTATTGAATGAGTAAATTATCTATAGAGGAAGAAAAAGAACTTGTCTCCTTCATTAAAGATTGGTTAAAATCGCATGGATTTACCCAAAAAGACTTAGCAAATGAATTAAATATTAAATCGAGCAGAACCTCCGAGATTATTTTTAAAATTAAAGAATTATATAAAAAAGGAGGCATGTTCAATATTGCAAAAAATCTTATAGAGATTGAGCAAAAATGGTTAAACAATATCAAGAACGATTATCGAGAAACACCACCATATAATCAATTAGATATCGACTCATTAGTTAATCAGATAAATCAAGATACTAGTAAATAAATATTATTTAAAATAATATATTTTTAATTAAAAATGATAAACTCTCAAAACTAAACTTTAAGTAAATATCGTTTTAATTTCTAAATATGATAAATAATTGAATTATTAAAAGCAAAAATATTATTTATTTTTAACTTAAATTAATTCTTTTTCAATTAATAGTTAATCATTACTAAATTTTTTCGTAAATCATATTTAAAATGCCTGAATCCAGGGATAAATATCATAATTAATCCAAATACCTTTTTCCCAATATATATCTTCCTCAATAAGATCTTTCAACTCGTTAACATCATTAGCATTAAAAATTCCAAACAAATATTTGGTACATTTTGTTGGCCCTAATGTAACTAAAATTTCGCGATCTTTTAAGTTTTTAAGTCTCTTAAGATGTTGTTCTCGAAATGGTTCCCTTTTAATAATTGCATCTTCACAGTACCTTCCAAAAACTACAAACTTTTCCATTTTTAAGTATAAATATATAGAATAAATACATACTAAATAATTGCATATATTACACGCAAATTGCTATGTTGTTTAATACAACTTTCTTTTAATTAATTATGCTAACTGGAAGCGATCTCCTTGCAAAAGTTAAAGAGCTTGGTGATGTTAGCAAATCTGACCTAGTTCGCGCCTGTGGATATGTTTCCACTAAGAAAAACGGAGGTGAACGCTTAAACTTTACCGCATTTTATGAAGCACTTTTAGAAGCAAAAGGGGTTAATCTTGGTGATTCTGGAGTTGCAGGTATTGGAAAAGGTGGAAGAAAACTTAGTTATATAGCTACAGTTCAAGGCAATGGAAATCTTCTGATTGGTAAAGCATATACAGCACTTCTTGACTTAAAAGCAGGTGATGAATTCGAAATTAAGCTCGGAAGGAAACAAATCAGATTACTACCTACAGAAGAATCTTAAAGACAACGAAAATAAATTGGATTTATCATTTTTAATTAATTTTCTATAATTAGTTTTTTATTAATAAATTATCTTTGTATTTATTTTTTTTGATCAGCAGCTAAACGCATTTCTTTACAAAATTCACCAACATGATCGACGACATCTTTTTCAGTTGAACTAGAAATTCGTTTTACAAATGCACTCCCAATAATTACTCCATCTGCTCCCCACTCACGAACTTTATTAACATGATCTGGAGTTGATATTCCAAAACCAACAGCAATTGGATTGCTATTTACATCTTTTAATTTAGCGATAAGATTTTCTACTCTATTTTCCATTTTGTTTCTCTCACCAGTAACACCAGTAACACTTACTAAATAAGTAAAGCCTTTTGTATGATTTGATATTTGTTTCATTCTTTCAAAAGGAGTAGTTGGAGCTACCAATAAAATTAAGTCCATAGAATGGTTACTAACTATTTCAGAAAATTTATAAGCTTCCTCTAAAGGGAGATCAGGAACTATTAGTCCAGAAACTCCAGCATTAGATGCAATCTGACAAAACTTCTCAAAGCCAAAACATAGTAATGGATTTAAGTAAGAAAAAAGGATGATGGGAATATTTAATTTACCTTTTAAAGACTCTAAAAGTTTAATTACTTTTCTTAGGCTAGTGCCTGACTTTAAGGCGCGAGAGGCCGCCAATTGAATAACAGGTCCGTCTGCAAGTGGGTCACTGTAAGGGATACCTAATTCAATAAGGTCAGCTCCATTTTCTTGTAACTTTAATAAGATCTCAGAGGTTATTTCAATATTGGGATCTCCAGCCATTATAAAAGGCATCAAAGCTAATTTTTTATTATTTTT
>QCHG01000033.1 GCA_003278045.1 Prochlorococcus sp. AG-402-A04
AATACTATTAACGAAGAAATTATCTTAAAGAAAGATCAAATTCAAAGGTATGAGTTAGCTTTGAGCAAAGATGTATATTCTTTTGTAGAGTTTTCACAGAGAAAAGATGAATTATTAAAATTGCAAAAACAGAAAATAAACCTTCTCGGAGATCAAAAAAATATCAAGATAGATCTATTTAATTCAAAACTAAGGAGTCCAATCGATGGTTTTATCCTTGGAATAAACACGAGAGTTGGTGAAAGGGCTCAAAATGAAGGGATTTTGGATATTGGTTCTAGTCAAAAAATGGAAGCTTTGATAGAGGTTTATGAATCTGACATCGATAGAGTCTTTATCTCTCAGAATGTTGAATTGAGAAGTGAGAATGGAGGTTTCCAAAAAATTCTTAAGGGAAAGGTTATTAGAATTAGTCCTCAGGTTAAACAAAGAAAAGTTCTATCGACTGATCCAACTGGGGATGCCGATTCACGAATTATAGAGGTACTAGTAAAACTAGATCAAGGTTCTATAGATATTGTTCAAAACTATGCAGGAATGAAAGTGATTGCAAAATTTATTCCCTAATGAGTTTTTCTTTTTTAAAATTTAGAAAAATTCCATTAGCTTGGTTGTTATTAACTAGGCAACCATTAAGGCTGGCAGTTGCCATTGCTGGGATCAGTTTTGCAGGAATTTTGATGTTTATGCAATTAGGTTTTAGAGATGGTTTATTTGACACGAGCGTAACTATTCATAAACTTCTAGATGCCGATCTTGTTTTGATAAGTCCCAGATCAAAAAGTTCCATAAGTATGAGTGGATTCCCAAAAAGAAGATTAATTCAAACTCTCGCCGTAGAAGATGTTGAAAAAACTGCTCCCGTTAATCTAAATTATTTACTTTGGAGAAATCCCGAAAATCTTAAAACTAGATCAATACTTGCATTAGGTTTTAATCCCTCCGATTCACTTCTTTTAGATGAGGGATTCTCAAAGAAAGCTTATAAATTGAGAAATCCATCAAGGGTTCTTTTTGACAAACTATCTAGACCTGAATTTGGACCGATTGAAGAATGGTTTTTATCTGACAAAAAAGTTGAGACTGAGGTTGCTGGAAAAAGAGTAATTGTTGAGGGCCTTGTGGAGTTGGGACCATCTTTTGGTGCAGATGGTAATTTGATAACTAGTCGAGAAACCTTCTTAAGACTTTTCCCTGCTAATCCTCCTGGTAGTATAGAAATTGGTTTGATAAAGCTAAAAAAAGGATCTGATCCTGAATTGATTTCAAGGATATTAAATAAATCACTACCAAATGATGTTAGGGTTCTTACAAAGAATCAATTTATAGAATTTGAGAAGAATTATTGGAAAAATAGTACTGCAATAGGTTTTATATTTAGTTTGGGAGCATTGATGGGTTTCGTTGTAGGGTGTGTGGTTGTTTATCAAATTCTTTATAGTGACGTTACAGATCACCTCCCAGAGTACGCCACCTTATTGGCAATGGGGTATAGACTTAAGTCCCTTTTCTTTGTTGTAGCTAGAGAGGGGTTTTTGTTGGCATTGTTTGGTTATTTACCTGCTTATTTCTCTGGTCAAATTCTTTACTCAGTTATAAGAAGTTCTACTAAACTTCCAATAATAATGGACGCAGATAAAACTATTTTAATTTTTGTATTAGTTTTAGTTATGTGTATGGGATCCGCCGCTGTTGCGATGCGTAAATTAGTTGACGCTGATCCTGCCGAAATTTTTTAACAATTGAAGATAAATGGTAAAAGCTAATAAATCAAAAAATATTGTTAAAAACCTTAAAACGGTCTCAATAAATAATTTGAGTCACTTTTATGGAAAAAATGAGAATAAAAAACAAGTTCTTAATGACGTTAATTTAAATATTGATAAAGGAGAATTGGTTCTTTTGAAAGGACCTTCTGGATGTGGTAAAACGACTCTTTTAACACTAATTGGTGCCTTGAGAACCTGTCAAAGTGGAGATTTAACTGTATTAAATAATCAGTTAAACGGAGCATCAAGGAAAACTCGTCAGATTCTTAGAAGAAGTATTGGCATGATTTTTCAAGGTCATAATCTTCTGAGATGTTTAACAGCAGAACAAAATGTCCAGATGGGCGCCGATTTAATAAAAGGTTTAACATATTTGCAAAGACGGGAAATAGCGCGGAATTGGTTGTCAGCAGTAGGATTAGAAGAACATCATAAAAAGTTGCCAAATGACTTATCTGGTGGGCAGAAACAGAGAGTAGCAATTGCTCGAGCTTTATCTGCTAACCCAAAACTTTTATTAGCTGATGAGCCCACTTCTGCTTTAGATAGCGTCACAGGAAGAGAAATAGTAACTCTTTTAAGGAAACTAGCAAAAGAGCAAAATTGTTCTGTACTTATGGTGACGCATGATCCAAGAATTTCTGATATGGCTGATAGGATATTAAATATGGAAGATGGTAAAATATATAGTGCTCATAGTGAGCTAATATAATTAAAAGTTAAAATTTTTATGTCTAAGAGAAGGAATCTAAAAAAAGAAAAGCAGGAGCGTAATAGAGCCTATGCTAGAAAATTCAAAAAAAGGAAATTAAGAACAGATGGAAGACCTGATGGTGGAAACGTTACAGGTACAGCAAATAATGGCGGTGCAGCTGATTAGGGCATATCTTTTTTTATCTTTTGGAGTTCAATATATTATGCATATTTAAAACATAATCATGAATGTAAGTATTGTTATACCGACTTACAATAGATTACCTATATTAGAGAAATGTCTATTTGCGCTTGAAAATCAAAAATTAAATACAAATATCAGTAATTATGAAGTAATAGTAGTTGATGATGGTTCAACTGATGGTACAACCTCATGGATAAATAAAAACAAAGCTAATCTCCCACACGTTATTCTTTTTCAGCAAGAACATGGAGGGCCAGCACTTGGAAGAAATCTGGGAGTAATTAAATCAAAATATGAAATTATTATATTCATTGATAGTGATCTTATTGTTTTAGACAATTTTATAAACTGCCACGTAGAAAAATTACTTGCCTCGTGGAGAAAAAATAATAAAAAATGTTTTACTTATGGCTCGGTAGTCAATACATCTAATTTTCTAAATCCTCAGAGTGAAAAATATAAAATAATGGACACTTCTTTTGCTTACTTTGCTACTGGGAATGTAGCGATATCAAAAGAATTGATTTTAAGTGTGGGATTATTTGATACTTCTTTTAGTCTTTACGGTTGGGAGGATTTAGAACTTGGAGAAAGATTAAAAAAAATTGGGACAAAATTAATTAAATGTCCAAAAGCAGTAGGTTTTCATTGGCATCCGCCATTTAATTGCGAACAAATAGATTCATTAATAGCCCAAGAAAAAGAGAGAGCAAAAATGGCTTTAGTGTTTTATAAAAAACATCCAAATTTAAGGGTTAAATTTATGATTCAATTAACTCCTCTTCATAATTTACTTTGGCAAATTCTTTGCTTGGGAGGACTTATAAGTATAGATAGAATCCTTCCTTTACTAAGATTCTTAGTAAATATAAGAAGAAATAGACTTGCACTTGAGATACTTAGGATCCCTTTAAATAGGATTTACATTAAACAGTTAACCAAATCAAGATAAAAAACTTTTAGAAATACACATCACTTGCTAGAATTGTTGAAATTAAATCCACACATCTGACAGTTTCGGGTGATTTATTAATATTAATTTCCCGTCAGATGGAGGCTAACCCGAAACCTTTTTAAATTATGGCTGTTGTATCACTATCAGAAATGATGGAAGCTGGTGCTCATTTTGGGCATCAAACTAGACGTTGGAACCCCAAGATGTCTAAGTATATATATTGCGCGAGAAATGGAGTTCATATTATTGATCTTGTGAAAACAGCATTGTGTATGAACAATGCGTATAAATGGACGAGAAACGCAGCAAAAAGCGGTAAACGTTTTCTATTTGTTGGTACAAAAAAACAAGCATCAGACGTAGTAGCTCAGGAAGCTATACGCTGTGGAGCTGCATATGTAAATCAAAGATGGCTTGGAGGGATGTTGACTAATTGGACAACAATGAAAGCTAGGATTGAAAGATTAAAGGATCTAGAAAGAATGGAAAGTAGTGGTTCAATAGCAATGAGGCCTAAAAAAGAAGCTGCAGTTTTAAGGAGGGAACTTGAAAGATTACAAAAATACTTAGGTGGACTTAAGGGTATGAGAAGATTACCAGATGTAGTTGTTTTAGTTGATCAGAGAAGAGAATCTAATGCAGTATTAGAAGCTAGAAAATTAGATATCTCATTAGTATCAATGTTGGATACAAATTGCGACCCGGACTTGTGTGAAGTTCCAATTCCTTGTAACGATGATGCCGTTAGATCTGTGCAACTTATTCTAGGAAGACTTGCAGATGCCATAAATGAGGGTAGAAAGGGCTCTAATGCCGAAAGAAAAAATTAAATTCCAATTTAAAACTTACTATTCACTATTTTTTATTAATTCAAATGGGAAACATTACAGCAAAACTTGTAAAAGATCTTAGAGACAAAACTGGCGCAGGAATGATGGACTGCAAAAAAGCACTTAATGAAACTGAAGGAAATCTAGATAAAGCTTTGGAATGGTTAAGAAAGAAAGGCATCGCTAGTGCTGAAAAGAAATCGGGAAGAGTAGCGGCCGAAGGCTCAATTGGTAGTTATATTCATACTGGATCAAGAGTTGGAGTTTTACTAGAGTTAAATTGTGAAACTGATTTCGTTGCTAGAGGTGATATATTCCAATCTCTATTGAAGGATGTCTCAATGCAAGTAGCAGCATGCCCAAATGTTGAGTATGTATCAATTGATGAAATACCAGAAGATGTTGTGGAAAAAGAAAAGCAGATTGAAATGGGTAGGGATGATTTGTCAGGAAAACCAGAACAAATTAAAGAAAAAATAGTTGAAGGGAGAATAGCAAAAAGACTTAATGAACTTGTGTTGCTCTCACAACCCTACATTAAAGATAGTTCTCTATCAGTTGAGGATCTTGTTAAACAAGCAGCTGCAAAAATTGGGGAAAATATCAAAGTAAGACGCTTTACTAGATATACATTGGGTGAAGGTATCGAAAAAAATCAGATGGACTTTGCTGAAGAAGTTGCATCAATGCAATCAAATTAGTCACTTGAATGATTTGAATAATTCCAATAATTACATAGATATAGATAAAATTAATTCTCAATTACAGAGAGCAGACATACAAAAAAGAATATTAACTAGAAATATCTACAAGGAATATGAACTTTATCTTAATCTCGTAAGAGATCTACTCCCCATCTCTGTGGAAAAAGGCCTCTATCAAATATATAGTTATCCAACAATTAATGATAATGTCTTAAATGAAAAAGAATTATGTAGTCTTTTTGAAAAAAAAATAACAAAATTAGTATTTACGAATTTGCCCTTATTAACAGTAGAACAATTAAAAATAAATGAAATTGAAAAAAATATAAATAAGGAAATTAATTTTGCTATTTTTGATAGTTCAACAAAAACAAATGATGATCAAAAAGAAAAATTTAAATATGAAGATGGTTTTCAATTAAAAGAACCCACTCAGTTCGAGATTAGTAATGACTTCTCAAATACTTCTGAATATTATCAAGCTCATAATCATGAGAAATTCGTATCACTTGATTTAGATAATAACGAGCATAATAATTATTTATCTAAAAATATTATTTTTGAAAATTTAGGAGTTGAAAAACAATTTATTTCCTCCCTACTTGAATTAATAGGAGAAGAAAGGGTAGAAAAATCAAGACATCCAGAAAAAGAAAATATCAATCAAATGGTTAA
>QCHG01000034.1 GCA_003278045.1 Prochlorococcus sp. AG-402-A04
CTTGGGGGCTGATTTAGATTTGCCATCAAGAAATTATTTTTGTTTATCTTACATCCTCACACCTAACCAAATTCTTTAAAAGTAATGTTTCAGCAAAAATCATTTATTTTAGACCTTAAATGATTAATAAAATAGTTTGGTGATAGCTCTTCATTAGTTACAGCTCTTACCAACTCCATACAATTAACTGATCTGCCATATTTATGTATATTATTTTTTAACCAAAAGATGATCTTTTGATATTCACCATTTTCAATTAAGTTGTCAATCAAACCTATGTCTCTTTCCATTTGAGAAGATATTTGCGCACTTATAACATGTCCTAACAAATATGAGGGGAAATATCCAAATGCCCCTTCACTCCAATGAACATCTTGAAGACAACCTTCTGAATCATTATATGGTTTAATTCCTAGTAGTTCATCATATCTTTTATTCCATTCTGTTGGAATATCTTCAGCAGGTAACCCTCTTTCAATTAAATCTATTTCAAGTTCGGTTCTTATTAATATGTGTAAGCCATAAGTCAATTCATCCGCTTCAACCCTATTTAATCCTGCTTCCAAATGATTAATAGATTTCCATAGTTCTAAATAATTATTAAGAGAACATCCAGCCGAAACAAATTTGTTAAAAAATCTTTTTGAAAAAGATTTGGATTTAACTATTCTATTTTCCCAAAATAAAGATTGACTTTCATGAATACCCATAGAGGTTGCTTGACCTAAAGGCCAAGCAAACCATTGATGACTTTGAGATGGCAACCCCTGCTCATAAATAGAATGCCCCCACTCATGCGCAGTTGCTAAAAAACTTGATAATGGTTCACCTTCAACAATTCTTGTCGTAATCCTGTAATCATTAGGCCCTAATGTAATCGAAAAAGGATGGGGAGATTTACCAACAACAACTAAATCTTTATCTCTCCCAAACTCATCAAGTAATTGAGAACATAAATAATGTTGAGATTCTGGACTCAAATCCCAGTGATATTTCTTAGATTTATTAATCCCTCTAATCAACTCTGGGAGAGTATCCTTCAAAGGCTGAAACATTTTATTCAACCACTTTAAAGTTAATTCAGGCTCAAAGGGTTGGGCTAAAGTTTCCCATGGTGAATATTGATCTGATATTTGTTTTGCCTCTTCAATCCGCAATTTAACTAATTCTTCAAAGAAAGGAAGAAAAATTTTAAAATCTGATTTTTCCTTAGCTTCTTGCCAGCTTTCATACCCTTTAGATTTTGCCTTTGCTAGAGACTCAACTAATATAGGATCTAGATTTCTTTCTCTATTAAATTCCTTCAATAAAAGACTAATATTTCTTTCTTTATCTTTTATGAAAAGTTGATTATCGGAATTTCGTTCAATATCTGCTAGTTCATTTTTAGCAGATTGTATTAAATTAGAAAATTCCTCGGAAGAATTTCTTTCATGCAATACTTTTGCAATATAAGTAAGTTGTTCAGACCTCCAAGAAGCACCTTTCTTTGGCATTCCAGTATTCTGATCCCAATAAAGTGTATTTTGGATTGAACCTAATATTTGTGTTTCTTTAAGGTAAGCACCCAGATTATTCCAATGAGTTTCAGCCAAAGATTTAAATGGAAATTAGATTTATTTTAAGATAAAAATTTTAATGTCTGTAGAAAAACATGCATCTTTGTCCATAATAGAATATTGATTAATTAAGTTTAATTTATATGGAACAAATATTTTCAAAATTAAAGTTCAAAACTCATGGCGAGGGTTTTATTGACATCACATATGATTTAAATTTATGTGTTGAAAAAAATAATTTTCATTCCGGAATTTTAAATTTAACTTCACTTCATACAAGTTGCAGTTTAACTATTAATGAGAACGCAGATCCAAATGTACTGAGGGACCTAAAAAAGTATATTCAATCAATAGTTCCCTATGATTCCTATTTAACCTTATCAAAAAATAGAGAAGAAATATTCTATAAACATTATCAAGAAGGGGCTGACGATATGCCAGCACATATTAAAACATCCCTAACAAACACTTGTTTATCTTTGAGTTTTCGAGACGGGAAAATTATGCTTGGCACATGGCAAGCAGTTTATTTATGGGAACATCGATTTGATCAAAAGGAAAGAATCATTAATGTACATATAATTGGTGAGAAAAAGTAAGATATTTATAATGTAATAAGTCAGATTTATTATTTAATGGAACCCTACATTTTGCAAGATGAAGAATTGAATGAATTAGTTGTCAAAATACCTGGCTGGGAAATTAAATCTAAACAAATCCAAAGAGAATTTAACTTCGCAAATTTTATCGAAGCCTTTGCTTTTATGACTAAGGTTGCTTTAATTTGTGAAAAATATAATCATCATCCTAACTGGGAGAATGTTTATGCAAAAGTAATAATTAAATTAAATACACATGATCTAGGAGGTATTACGAATCTGGATCAAACATTAGCTTCGGAAATCAACAAAATTTTCGATCAATAAAAATATAAACTTGTTTTCAACTATTCAAAATGTCTAAAAATTTATTGCCAGTTACTATTATTAGTGGATTTTTAGGTTCTGGCAAAACTACACTTCTAAATCATATTTTAAAAAATCAAGTTGGTATTAAAACAGCTGTTTTAGTCAATGAATTTGGAGAAATAGGAATAGATAATGACTTAATAATAGAAGGCTCAGAAGATATGATCGAATTAAATAATGGATGTATATGTTGCTCTATCAATGGCGAATTATTAAACACCGTATCCAAAGTTTTAGAAAGAGCTGAAAAATTAGACTATTTGATTGTTGAAACAACTGGATTAGCAGATCCATTACCAGTAGCCATGACTTTTGCGGCTGGTGATCTTAGAGAAAAAGTAAGATTAGATTCGATAATCACTGTCATTGATGGAGAAAATTTTGATTTTGAAATTAATAATACAAGTGTCGCCTATTCACAAATTTTATATGGAGATATCCTTCTTCTTAATAAATCTGATTTAGTAAATGAAAAACAATTAAAGAAAATAGAGGAGTTTATAAATAAAATAAAAAAAGAACCAAGGATTTTGAGATCAACTAATAGTGAAGTTGCATTACATACAATAATGAGTGTGGGTCTATTTGAGACGGATACTTTTGAATCCGAGAAAAATAAAAAAAATATTGAACAAAATTCAAACGATCACTCTTCTCATTCCCACGATCACTCTTCTCATTCCCACAATCACTCTTCTCATTCCCACGATCACTCTTCTCATTCCCACGATTTGATCAATAATATCGAAGGTTTTACCTCAGTTTCATATGAGACATTTGAACCATTTTCTTTAAGGAAGTTTCAATATTTCTTAGATAATCAAATCTCAGAAAATGTATTTAGAGCAAAAGGAATATTATGGTTTATGGAAAGTGAAAGAAAACACATTTTTCACCTATCTGGAAAGCGGTTTTCTCTAGATGATGAGGAATGGACAAAAGAAAAATCTAACAAGATAGTATTAATTGGGAAAAACTTAGATCACCAAACTATTAAAAATCAACTGTCATCATGTAGATTTAATTCAGATTAGAGTTCATATTAGGATTTAATTAATTTTTGAAAATACTTATTAAAGGATTTAAAAAAGCAGTAACCGAATTAAAACTTTTTTATTTTATTTCGTCTATTGTTGCACTCTTAGTAATAATTCCAATTTTCAATTTTATATTTGAAGGAGTTCAATATGTTGTAAGTGGAAATTTTTCATTAGGTCTTGCAGGAGGAGAAGAGGTATTAGAGACTTTAAAAGTTTTAGTACTGACAAGTTTTTTTGGAGGAGGATTAGGCACTTTGAATGGATGGTTACTTTCAAATTGTGATTTTAAGTTCAGAAAAGTTCTCCGTATTTGTCAGCTCATTCCACTAGCCGCCCCAGCATACCTAATAACAGCTGTTTTGCAGGATTTAGGAAGTATTTTTGGGTATCAAGTAACCGGTTTATGGTGGGGGGTTTTAATACTTTCAATCTCTACTTACCCATATGTATTCATTCTTGCTAACGAAAGTTTTAATAAATTTGGAGTTAATCAAATCAATGCTAGTAGAGGATTAGGAGTTGGGCCGTGGAAGAGCTTCTTTAAAATCGCTTTTCCAATGGCGTTGCCAGCACTAATAACAGGAATAAGTTTAATGTGTATGGAAGTAATGAATGAGTTAGGTACATTTGCATTATTAAATATTCCAAGTATTTCTACGGGTATAGCTGAAAATTGGATAATTGAGGGTAATCCAAAAAGTGCTATTGGACTATCTTTGGTAGCTTTATTAATAATTTTTACTTTAATTATTTTTGAAAAATACTCGAGAAGAAAATCAAAGCGGTGGAGTGAAAATCCTGCATCAAAAGATTCTCAAGGGTGGGAATTAAAAAAAACAAGAGCTCTTTTAGCAATAACAATATCTTTATTTCCTCCAATTTTCTCTTTTGGAATTCCATGTTTTTGGGTTCTGCTCAATATCGATCAAATTCAAAAAGGGTTATCTGTAGAATTACTTGCCCTATCATTCAGGACCATAAGTCTAGGATTATTTACTGCATTAATAACGATGTTATTCTCATTAATAATTTCCTTAGCAAGACGACCGAATAAAAGCTTATTTCTAGGACTAATAACAAACCTTGCGGGAATAGGTTATGCAATTCCAGGCACTGTATTAGGTTTATCTTTAATAAGCATTTCTTCTCCAAAATTGAATTTCTTTGCTGTTTGCTTACTAATTTGGGGTTATCTTGTTCGATTTCTAACTATTTCTAAGGGTTCAATTGATTCAAGTCTTGAAAGAATTTCTCCTAGTCTAGATGAAGCTGCACTTGGACTAGGAGAAAATTGGCCGGGAATCATCAAAAGAATTCATCTACCTCTTCTTCAGGGACCAATATTCGTAGGCTCACTGTTGGTTTTTGTAGACACGATAAAAGAATTACCCATGACCTTTATTTTGAGACCATTTGATTTTGATACATTATCTGTGAGGATATATCAATATGCTGGAGATGAAAGAATGGTAGAGGCAATATTACCAGCCATTCTTATCATGACGCTAGGCCTTATTGCTTCATTTACATTGATACCAAGTTTAGAGAAAAAAAACTAAATTCTTTTATAAAGTTTTCTTATTAAGAAAGGCAGGCTTAAGAACAAATCTGCCGAGGTAGATATAACCCTAAAATAAACTAAACTGATGATAATTATATTTTGTGGAATACTTTTGCCAACAAATAAAAGGAGGCAAGCCTCAAAAACGCCAACTCCTCCTGGAGCTGCTGGGACTACCAAGCCTAAAGACCATGACAAAGAAAAGA
>QCHG01000035.1 GCA_003278045.1 Prochlorococcus sp. AG-402-A04
TATCTTCTTAAACAAATGTCCCCCAAACAAGTAATTAAAACATTAAATGCTCCAGATCCAGTAGGACCTTATAATCAAGCAATAAAAGCTGGGGATTTTATTTATTGTTCTGGTCAAATTGCTATAGACCCAGCTTTAAATGAAATAACATGTTTGGGTGATATAGAGAAGGAAACTATTCAAGTTTTAAAAAATCTTGCAGAAGTTCTCAAAGCTGGTGGAGCCAAAATAGAGGATGTAATAAAAACAACTATTTACTTAACGGACTTAAGTAATTTTCAAATTGTCAATAAAATATATAGTGATTTTTTTAATATAGAGAATCCTCCAGCAAGGGCCTGTGTGGAAGTTTCATCTCTACCAAAAGGAGTTTTAGTTGAAATAGATTGCGTCGCATTTCTAGATTAATTTCTAATTATTGAGAAATTTGAAATATGAACCAATTGTGCACCATAGTTGTATAGATTATTAGTTGATAATTCATCTTTGATCTATGTCAGCAGCAAAGCTTAATATAGATGAACTAGAAGCAGGTTATCCTTTATTTTGCAAAGCTCTTAGACTATTAATCTTAAAAGGAAACTCAGTTAAAGATATAGAAAAGACAGTATGTTGGAGTCATCTTGAGACTTTAAATAGATGTCTACCTGGTAGATATAAAGCCCCAACGTATTTAATGGCTTTAATCAAAAGAGATATTGCAAAGCCTAATAATTATTAAAAAGGACTAATCCTCTAAATAAAATTTATCAATATCCATTGAAAATTCTTTTTCCTTATCTGATATTTCTTTATTATCTAAAAATATTGAGAGACTTACAAAATTCTTACCGAAGCTGATATTTGGATAGATATCCCTTTCTTTACATAATTTCTCAATTTCCCCAATGAATTTACTAATTTTTGAGTATTGATCAAATTCAAATCTTTTTTCTATCCTCAATGGTGATTCTCTTTCTTTCCACATTACATTCTTTATTTAAGACTAATTACACTATACCTTCAACAAAGTTTCTCAATAAATTTTTGAAGATAAAATTTTTAGTCACTCTCCCAATAATCAATAATACCGCCAATTGTTAAATCGGTTTGAACTTCTGGATTAGGGCACGCAAATCTAGCGGCAGAGCCACTAGAAGTAAAAACCCAGTTACCTTCTCTAGCTCCAACAGGATCAACAGCAACTAATTTCTTTCCTTTATTATTTTCTAAAATTCGTAAATTCATATGACCTAAGCCAGCGACTCTTTGAGTGCATACCATCCTTCCTAATACCTTCATAATTTCCACAATTTACATCCTCCTTTTTAAAACTTGTCAGGATCCCAATGATCAATTATTCCAACAATCGTTAAATCGCTTGGATAAGATTTACTCCCCGCTGCTTCCCTAGCAGCAGAACTTCCAACACAAATAACCCAATCTCCTGGCTTGCAGCCAACAGCATCAACTGCAACTTTGTTAGAAGAACCATCTAATACAACCTGCAGATGTTTATGTTCAAAACCAGGAATCCTATTGGTAGAAACAAGTGGTTTTACAACCTTGCAAATTAACATAATTAGTGAGCCTCCTCTGTTTTTTTATCTAAAGACATTCCAATAATTTGGGCGGAATGAATGTTGTCCCTATCTCTAATAGTAGAGCAAGTATGTAACAAACCTTGATCAACTAAATTTTTATATCTAATTGATATCGCATTATTAACTCTTTCACAATCATTTATTGCCCTCTCTTTTGCTCCGGGAACTTTTCCAGAGTAATCAAATCTTATTACTACCGGAATAGGTAGATCTTGAGAAACATTTAATCCAGTAAAAATCTTCACTCCTACATCTAAATCTGGAGCACCTTCTTCGACTGTATCTAAATGAGCAAAATAAGTTAAATTCCTAAGATGTACTTCTTTGAAACCTATACCTACTCCAATAAACCTCTCTGCATGTCCAATATCTTCATAAGAACCATTATGAAAACTCTTAACATAATCAATTTGAGAAATATTATTGACAATTAATTTATAAGTAAATTTTTCCAGTCCACTGAGTTTATCTTTTGAAGATTGCTTAGAGATTATCTGGCAAATTTCCCTCTCCGCATCCTCTTTTGAAAAATTTATTGTTGAGTTATAAATTTCTAATGTAGAAATGGTTTTTTCTAAATCTATACCGCCATCTCTAGTTGATAAATGTATTTTTAATGAATCAGTGTCTGTATCAAGTCCAATTAACATTAAATCCACAGAAGCTCCGCAGCAAAAGCTATTCTCTACAGCCTCTTTGAAAGCATATAATTTATTTCTACCTTCTGCTGCAGCTAACTCGTCATTACTCCCATGAGCTGCGCATCCCTGATGCAAAGGATCAACTGAACTGAAATGATAAGTTACAACTTTTAAGTATCTAGTATCTTTATGAGCTTCATTAGGAACATTCTCTCTATATCTTTTATGTTCAGTTTTTACCCATCGATTAACGGTATTTTCAATATCAAACAGTGCTCCAGCATGAGATCTTCTTCTTACTGAACTAAAAGGTATTCTCATTACATAAGCAACTGAATGAGCTAATCTTCCATCTGAACAAGGAGTTATATCAAGTAAATGTATTCCACAATCTAAGAGAAATTTTTCAAAGTCTTCCGCATCCCTACTTCCAGCAGCACCTTCAAGTGGATCATTATTAAAAAAATTGTCGCTAAGTTTATCATGCTGTTTGAAAGCACACCATGCATATAAAGCTCTCATATCAAGAGGTTTAACCCAAGATTTATCTAATACATGGAGGGGTAAATCTATTCCCAAATTTTGTCTTGATATTTTCTGAGCCTTATTTATAAAATCTTCGTGATGTTGAATTCGAGCAATTTCCTTGAGAGTTGGAACAATTTCGTCAAAATCACTTTTTATTTTGCTTTCATACCTAAATAGATTTTCATTTTGAATATTATTGGTTAATTTATGAGACTTTCCAGAATTTCGTAAATTATTTGATTCTTTAGTTTGTATATGGATATTTTCAGTAAAAGTTTTCATTGGAGCGGTTGGCCCCAATGTAAAGTTCTTGGCTTTAGCCAGTCCTCTTAAAGGCATTATTTACTTAACCTCTTGCACCACCTGAAAAGGTAACAAGTTGTCCTTCACGAGTATTACCACTAGATCCAGTTATCAAGAAATCTGGTTTTTCTGTTTCCTCATTTCTTTTAACTTCCATAGGGGGCATTGCACTCATGAATCCTGCTCTTGATGGATTTCGCTTTCTAGAAGAAGCTCCCTCTGTGCCTGTTACCTTATCACCGCGATCCCAATCATCACCAGTTACGTTTCCTACTGATTGTCCTTCACCAGTGATCCTTGAAGAAACTCTTTTTTCTGGTGTTTTTGCAGCACGGTCCGCCTCTTCAATTTCCATTTTTTGTTTATAAGTAATATTTTTATTCGGTTCAAATCTAAATTTTTCAGTACCAGTGACCTTATCAACTGCCATATCAAAAGGTCCTGTTACCTTTGAACCATTTTCATATTCATTACCCGTAACACCTTGAGTATTTTTTTCAGAATATTTATCTCTTGATGGTGATTTAACAGAGAATTCATTCCAAGAGTTACCTGCTGACTTTTCCGAATTCGCATAAGCAGTATCATTTGGAGGATTATCACAAGCTTGTGAGAACTGATCTCCACCAACATAAGGAGTCCCTGTTAGGTTTTTACAAGCTCCTTTCTTAGCACCTGTCATTACTCCGCCAATTCCTGGTTGTTGTCCTGTAAGTCTGGCATTTGAATTATTTCCAGAATTAACTGTTGCTCTTGATTTCATATCTTCAGAAGTTTCAGTACTACAATTCTCATTAATCTGATCTAATCCTGCGTATGGTGTTCCTGTTAACACTTTGCATGAACCTGGTTCATCTCCAGTTACTATTTCTGATCTTCCTGTCATAGTGCCGCTTATTAAATTTGACTTTGAAGAAAGGCTTAAACCTACTTTTCTAGCTTCTGGTTTTGGTTTTGAACCACAAAACTTCTCGTATTGTTGAGATCCTATATACTCATCGCCAGTTACATTCTTACAACTCCCATGTTCATTGCCTGTCATATGGTCTGATCTTCCAACCCCTGTACCAGTTACATTATTCCCATTAAGAGTGTTGTAACTACCTACTTTTTCAAATGCTTTGCCTTTTGGATTTGGCTCAGAGCCAAGATATTGATCTCCAGTTAATTGATGTCCAGATCCTGATTCATCTCCAGTAACTAGGGTTGATCTACCAGGAAGTGATCCAGATACTTTTAATCCATCGGTTGTAGTACTGTGTTTAACCTTTGAAGGATTTTTTGGAACATCACCACAATACTTCTGTGATTGATTAGAAGATACATATTCAGTACCTGTAAGGTTTTTACAAGTCCCTGGCTCATCGCCTGTGACCCTATCAGATCTACCAACTTCATTCCCAGTCACTTTATTTCCTGATGTTGTTGCAGTAACAGTAGATCTAAGTGGTTGTTTATAACTTGGTCTATCTTGACAAAATTGATCAACAACTTCTGCTCCCATGTATTGGGTGCCAGTAACTGTTCTGCATGTACTTGCTTCGTTACCTGTTGTTTTTATAGATCTATTAGCTTGTGTTCCAGTCACTATTTGACCTGAATCAGTTTCACTTTTACCAACTTTCCAGCTAGCATCTGCAATGTTTTGTTTGGCGCCATTTTTATTTGGACCACATGGTCTACATTTACCATTACCTTTTTTGCCTGTAGCACCAGTTTTACTTCTTAACTCTCTCACTCTCTGAGAAATTTCTCTACTACTTAAATCTGGATCTCCCCTTCTAGCTAAAGAAGCGGCACTGGTATTTTGTTTAGTTGCTGATTTTCCATGCTTTGATTGAGCTTCTCTTCTCGCTAAAACAATATCTCTACTTGTATTAGTAATAGGCTTTCTCTTCTGATTAATTCTTCTCTTAACACTGGGTTTGAGGGATTTAGATTCTGTACTTGTTGAATCCTGACTTTCTTGATTTTTATTTATAGTTGAATTAACTATGTTTACAGGACTTTCTTTTTTAACATCAGTACGTGTTCTATCGGATGAAGTTATAGCTGATTTTCCATGGGTAGACATTGCTTTTCTTCTCTCTATTACCAACTCTTTACTAGATAAAGTTG
>QCHG01000036.1 GCA_003278045.1 Prochlorococcus sp. AG-402-A04
TTTTGTTATCTTTGCTATTGGTAACTTTGAATTCAGATTCAACTGTACCGCCTTCATCTCTAATGGCTTGATTTAAAACGATGGAACCGTTTTCGTCAGATACCGATCTATGAAAAGTTCCTCTAGGTATCCTTAAAATATATCCGCATGATTCTAATCTAACTTTATAAAAAGGATAATCCCAACCAAAATTGACAAGAAAAAATGTTCTACCCCCAGAGATAGCTAATAGATTATCTTCTTGATTGTGATGAATGTAAAATTGCCAATTATTAAAATCTTCATCATTTGGAGGACTAACCGCAGGACCACTGTGAATAACTAGATCTCTATAATTTGATTGATTAACACTAATATCAAAAAATCTTACATCTTTTGTATCGCGAAATTTTTCATAACTTATCAATTCAAACATTTTTGATTTATTCGATTTGATAACTGGAATTTCTAAACTTGAGTTCAATTTTTCTTTAAATATTAAACAAATGAAAACAGATATATATATCTAAGAACGTATCAATTAACACTAAAAAAGAAACATATTATTAATTAAATTTTTTGTTATTTTAAAAGATTAAGAATTTAGTGTTTAATTAATTTCAAGAGGTTTGATTTCCCAGGATAAAGTATTTTCTAAATTATTTTTTCCTATAAAGTTTCCTGTAATTACAGAGGTTAAATTAGATTTTGAAGAGGATACCAATGTTAAGTATCTATCATCTATTAATCCTTTTCCGCTTGGATCAAAACCTCTCCAACCAGCGCCTGGAATATATAATTCAGCCCAAGCGTGTAAATCCAACTCAGAGGGTAACGGATCTTCAAAATGATAACCACTTACAAATCTACTTGGGATACCTATAGACCTGCAAGCTTCAACCATCAGCATTGCTAAATCTCTGCATGAACCTATACGTTCTCTAAGTGTTCTGCTGGCCGGCCATGCTGGACCAGTATGTCTTTTAGTATATTTAACTCGATCTTGAATGATTTCTATAAGTTGGTAGGTAAATGATAATGCGTTATTAATGCTTCCTGCTAAGGCTTCTTGGGCAAGTTCTACGGCAGAGGGATCGTGTTGTCCATTTGGCATCCATCCCTCTAATGCTCCCTGTAAATCTCTGTTAATAATGCTTCTACAAAAAGGTAATGTTAAATCTCTATTTTTAACTCCATCAATTATGTTTGGATGTTTTATAGTTTCAACTTCGCTGATTGATTCAATAATTAAATTATCTGTTAATCCATTGAATCTGATTCTATTAATCTCTTCTCCGCTAGCAGCAAGTAATGGATATATAATTTCTGGTTCTGGGGTTATTTTTAATTCAAAATTCTTTAGTTTTTGGAAGCCATTTGACCTTGGTTTTATACATAATCTGTGCTCGCCTAATTGAACAGGGTCCTCGTATTTATATTCAAGTTTGTGAATGTATTTAATTCTCATTAATAAACTTATTAATTAATAAAATATTTTTCTTGAATGAGATCATTTAATTTATTTAAATCCATTTGCAATGAATCGATTGCCTCATGTAAACCATCATTAATTATATCTTCAATTCTGATATAACTCCACTTTGCTTTAAGCAAACCTCTCATGCATTCTAATTCTGAAGGATTTTCAGTAGATGGTGAGGTATCTATCGTTTTAAGTGTATTACTTATCCCATCAAGACAGTATCTTACTGATCTCGGAAAAATTGGATCAAGTAAAAGAAATCTTGCAACTGAATTAGGCTTTATAGAATTTTGCACTGCTTTCCTAAACATTTGATAAGCTCCAGCTGAGCGTAAAAGTGCAATCCATTGCAGCTCATCAAGAACTCCGCCAAGCTCATCTAAGCTTGGTAGAAGTAAATAGTATTTAACATCTAAAATTCTTGATGTTTTGTCAGCTCTTTCGATCAATCTTCCAAGAATGCTAAATCTCCAGGCGAGGTCTTTGCTTAGAGTCGCATCTGTAATTCCATAAAAAAGCTGACATTCCCTCCTTATCTCACTTAATTGTTCTTGTCTTGGTTTATTCCATATTGACTCTCCTTCTTGCATATTCCAATATAAGATATTAATCTGTTCCCACATTTCGGTGGTCATGACATCTCTTATTTGTCGTGCATTTTCTCTTGCCATTTGAATGCAAGAAATTATGCTGTTTGGGTTTAAACGATCTCTAATTAAAAAATTAATAACGTCATCAGGTTTTTTCTCTGGGAATCTTTTATCAAAAGACTCTCTATCACTTGAAGCATCAATTAAGGGTAGCCAAGGCTCTGCACTTCCTGGCGGACAATCTAATGACATTGCTTCACTTACTTCCACGAAACGAGATATGTTTTCTGCACGTTCTAAATAACGATTGATCCAATAAAGAGATTCTGCTACACGACTTAAAAGCATATTATTCACCTACAACCCATGTATCTTTGCATCCTCCACCTTGAGAAGAATTAACGACTAATGATCCTTTTTTTAATGCTACCCGCGTAAGCCCTCCTGGGCTAACCCATGAATCTTTTCCTCTCAAGATATATGGTCTTAAATCAACATGACATGGATATAGTTCTCCTTCACATAAAGATGGCACAGTAGATAATTCTAATGTTGGTTGTGCTACGAAATTTCTAGGATTATTTTTAATTTTATTTGCGAATTCCTCTATTTCACTCGTTGTTGAGTGAGGGCCAATTAACATTCCATACCCCCCAGCTTCTGCGACAGACTTAACAACAAGTTTTGATAAATTTTCTAGAACATATTCTCGATCCTTTTGATAATGACAAATATACGTTTCTACATTTTTAATAATAATTTCTTCATCAAGATAATATTTAATCATTTTTGGAACAAAAGAATAAATCATTTTGTCATCTGCTATTCCAGTCCCAGGTGCATTTGCTAAAGCAACATGACCTGCCTTAAAAACATCAAGTAATCCGCTAACACCAAGGCAGGAATCTTTTCTGAAATTAAGAGGATCTAAGAAATCATCATCAATTCGCCTGTAAATGACATCTACTCTTTTTAATCCAGAGGTAGTTTTTAAATATACATAATCATCATTACAAACTAAGTCATGACCTTGAACTAGTTGGATGCCCATTTCTTGAGCTAGATAACTATGTTCAAAATAAGCACTATTAAAAATTCCTGGAGTTAGTAGAACTATTTTGGGAGTGTCAGTCCAAACAGCAAGTTCTTGAAGCGTTTTTAAAAGATATGATGGATATTCATCAATTGGTTTTACTATTCTTCCTGAGAAAAGATTAGGAAAAATATTTTTCATAACTAATCTATTTTCTAAAAAATAAGCAACCCCAGAAGGACACCTTAAATTATCTTCTAAAACATGCCAATCTCCTTTTCTATCTCTTATTAAATCAAGTCCTGAAATTTGACACCATTTATTTAGTGGAGGTTTGAAACCTATCATCTGAGGTCTCCAACCTTCTGAACTCTCTATTAACTCTCTTGGAATTATTCCATCATTTATTATTTTTTGAGAATTATAAATATCATCTAGGAATAAATCTATTGCCTCAAGCCTTTGTTTTAGGCCTTTTTCTAACGTTACCCAATCATCTTTACTAATTATTCTGGGAAGTGGATCAAAAGGTAATATTCTCTCAGTACCTTTTAAACCAGTATCGTTTAATCTAAAAGTTGCACCATGTCTTAGTAATAATTTTTTTGCGGCAGAGTGATTCCTGTTTAATTCTTCAAGTCCCATATTATCTAAAGATGAAAGAAGTGGAATCAATATTTCTCTAGCAGTGTTAACATTGTCCTTAAAGTATTCATCAAAACTATTTTTAGGCTGATAACTTGAAAACATATATTTCATCGTTTAGTAACTTTTACTTTAGCTTTATATCTTTATTCGTATTTATGGCTACCAAAAATAATATCTCTTGACTAGATCTATATCATTATTTTGATCATTGAAGTATATTTTTTAAAAATTAAAAAGCATGAATTCTAGTAATTGGCAATTTGTTTTTTTTAGATATTTCGCAAGCTTTCTTTTTATCCTCTCTCATAGTTTGCTGGTTCTTGATCATCTACCAGTAGGGGCGGCACTTCACGGACTTGGGGAAGTTTTTATTGCGCCTTGGGCTTTTAGGGAAAGAGCATGGGATCTTGTTGTTATTGCAGTTTTATTTTTCTTCTTCGATATCTGGGGACTTATAAACACTCCTTGGAATTAACTGATATTATTTATTTACTAATTCTGGGAAAATCATAATAAAAAATGAATTCTTATTTTAATCAAATTTATAAAATAATTTTTCTTTTATTACTTACGAATATT
>QCHG01000037.1 GCA_003278045.1 Prochlorococcus sp. AG-402-A04
AGATTTTTTAGCTTTTTTGCAAAAAAACGTTTTGATACAAAAAAAGCAACTGATGCTCCTATGGAAGCGGAAATGAAAACAATAATTGATCCTAAATATGAGCCATATAAAAAACCTGATAATAAAGATAACCAAGAGGCTGGAAGTATTAATAAAACAATTAAAATATAAATACAAACAAACGAAAAGATCCCAAAACCAGTATTAAAAAAAAAAGACAAATTATAAATATTTTCAAGATATATATTCATTCTCAATTCAAAAGTTCGAGTTTTTTACTAATTCTTTCCTTTTGTACCGAACCCTCATTTAATTTAAATCTGCATTCTTCAACAATATCTTTTGGAGCCTTATCAACGAAATTTTTATTAGATAATCTCTTATTTAAATTTTCTAATTCAATAGTCACTTTTTTTAAATCCTTGGTTAACCTTTCCTTTAATGCATCTATATTTACAAAATCCTGAAAAGGTAAGTAAACTTCTAAATCACTAATTATCCCGGAAAAAGATTTAGCAAACTCTTTTTTATCAACAGCATTAGTTTTAAAAATAAATACTTCAGAAGATTTAGTTAAGGTTTGAATATCATCAACTACAGTTTTTAGAAAATCAATCAATTCATCATTGTCTGAAATTAAATATACAGGACCTTTTTCTGATGGCTTAAGGCCTAATTCAGCTCTCAAATTTCTAATCAGCCTAATAATTTCAAAGAGTTGCTGAAAGGAATTATCAAGCTTATTATCAACAAATTTATTTTCGTGAATTGGCCATTTTTGAAGAGATAATAATACATTATCTGGTTTTAGTTGCAGCACATGCCAAAGTTCCTCAGTAATATGCGGCATAAAAGGATGAATCATTACCAAAATATCATTGAGCACTTTTATTAAAACTTTTTCAGATATTTGTCTATTTTTAGTCTCTTTATTATTAAACCTTTGTTTAGCAAATTCTACATACCAGTCACAAAAATCATTCCACGTAAATTCATATAGAAGTTTCGCAGATTCTCCCAATTTATATTCTTTCAACAAAGCAGCGACTTTTATATTTACCTGATTCAATTTCGATAAAATCCACTTATCACATAACTCTAAAGAAGTTTCATCACTCTCATTAAGCGAATAATTATTATTAGAAGTTTTATTAATTAACACAAATTTAGTTGCATTCCATAATTTATTCGCAAAATTTCTTGAAGCTTCAACAGTTGAAGACGTGTCTTTTTTCCTATCAAAATCAAGCCTGATATCTTGTCCAGCGCCTGCAACTTCTCGAATTAAAGCAAATCGTAGAGCATCAGAACCATATTTATCAATTAATAGTATTGGATCAATACCATTACCTGAACTTTTACTCATTTTTTTATTGTTTTCATCTCGAACTAGACCATGAATATAAACATCCTTAAAAGGAATATTATTTGTAAAAGTATTCCCCATCATTGTCATTCTTGCCACCCAGAAGAAAATAATATCGAAACCAGTAACAAGAACACTATTTGGATACCATTTTTTAAAATCCGGATCATTTGTATTTGGCCAACCAAGAGTTGAGAAAGGCCATAAACCACTTGAAAACCATGTATCCAAAACATCTTTATCACGAACCAATTTAATGTCTAATCCAAATTTTTTATTAGCTTCGATTAAGGCATCCTCTTCATTTCTCGCAACGATATATGGAGTATTTTGTTCTATTGAGTCTTGAGATTCATCTAAAACATACCAGGCTGGTATTTGGTGCCCCCACCACAATTGACGACTGATACACCAATCATTAATATTCTCTAACCAATCCTTATAAACTTTCTCCCATCGTGGAGGAATAAACGATGGTTTTTTAGAATCAATTTCATTAAGACATCCTTGTGATATATCATCCATTTTCAAAAACCATTGTGTTGACAATAAAGGTTCAATTGGGACCTTACCTCTATCAGAAAAAGGAACAGTATGTTTATAATCCTCTATCTTTGTCAAAAGGCCTAAGTTATCCAATTCATTGATAATTTTCTTTCTAGCCTCATATCTATCTAAATTTTGAAAAATACCTGCATTAATATTTAAAGTTCCATCTTTGTTCATTACATTAATCTGTTTTAAATTATGCCTTTTTCCTATTGCAAAATCATTTGGATCATGGGCTGGAGTAACCTTCACACAACCTGTACCAAAATCTTTATCAACATGTGAATCAGCGATAATAGGTATTTCTCTATCAACGAAAGGAACTTTTACTTTGACACCAATAAATTCTTTATATCTATCATCATCAGGATTAACTGCCACAGCAGTATCACCCAAAAGAGTTTCTGGTCTTGTTGTTGCAACTTCTAAGTACTTATCTAACTGTTCACCACTTTCAGAAATTAAAGGGTATTTAAAATGCCATAAATGACCATTTACTTCTTGCATTTCAACTTCTAGATCACTTACAGCAGATTGAGATTCAGGGCACCAATTAACTAAATATTCACCTCTATAAATTAAATTCTTTTTATAAAGAATATTAAAAGCCTCAACAACTGCCTCATTTAATTTTTGATCAAGAGTAAATCTTTCTCGAGTCCAGTCGACTGAATATCCTATCCTTTTTAATTGAGAAACTATTCTGCCGCCACTTTGTTCTTTCCACTTCCATGCTTTTTTAAGAAATTCATCTCTTCCAACATCCTCGCTTGTTTTACCCTCGCTTTTTAATTGTTTTTCGAGAATAGTTTGAACAGCTATTGAAGCATGATCTGTTCCCGGTAAACACAAAACATTTTTCCCTAAAAGTCTTTGAAAACGAACTACAACATCTATCAAGGCCGTGTTAAATGCATGCCCCATATGCAAAGATCCAGTTACATTTGGTGGCGGAATAACAACACAAAAAGGCTCGCCATCATCCTTAGGGTTAGGACTAAACGCCTTAAGACTTTCCCATTTTTCTTGCCACTTTTTCTCTACTTCAAAAGGTGAATAATTCTCTAAAGATAATTGATCATTCATCTCTGTCATGTCCAAATTTTATTTCAATAAACTTTTTGTTTATTTTATCTTGAGAGCAGCCAATTAATGAAAATAATATTAGTTTGCAAAAAAAGACACATCCATTCTACAAAAGTTTGAAGCCAGAACCACAGGAACAACGTTTTGCATTTTTTGGTGTTGAAATAAGAAATCCACCACCGCTCAAATCACCGTAATAATCTAATTTTAAATCTTTAAGTAAATTAAACTTTTTTACATCCGCGTATAAAGTTACTCCTTCAGTTCTGGAAATAGGGGATCCATTACACGTCCCTGGCCTTAATTTAATATGCATCCATCCTTCGGCACAATTTTTATCCTCTACCAAATCAATCGACATTTCTCCTGGAAAACCTCCAAAAGAAGATTGCCTAGATAGTTCCGAAGCAGCGCTTTGACTGATTGAAAGATTGACGATCTCAGTCATTAGAAAAATAATAAATGGGCGATCCAGGGTTCGAACCAGGGACATCCTGCTTGTAAGGCAGGCGCTCTACCGCTGAGCTAATCGCCCTTATAATAAACCATTCTAATAGATGAAGTTGAAATATTTATACTAAGTATTTAAATATTTCATGATTGAGGCAAAATTAAATTAATAAAATATATCCTATGTCCTCAAACGATAGATATAACTTACAAAAAAATTCCGATTTAGAGACTGTAGAAAGCTTTAAAATTTTAATATCTAATATCAAATCATTAAAAGATAAAACTTGGGGATGCCCTTGGCAGAAAATACAGTCTCATAAATCGTTGATCCCATTTTTACATGAAGAAAGTAATGAGTTTATAGATGCGATATATGAAAAAAAGGAGGATAACATATGTGAAGAGTTAGGAGATCTTTTATTACAAGTAATGCTTCATGCTGAAATCGGTTACGAAAAAAAAGAATTTGAACTTAATGATGTTATAAAAAATCTAAACAAGAAAATTATTAATAGACATCCATATATTTTTAAAAAAAAAGAAAAAGTATCTCTAGAAAAATCGCAACAGATTTGGGAAAACATTAA
>QCHG01000038.1 GCA_003278045.1 Prochlorococcus sp. AG-402-A04
AATATGAGGCTGATACCAATTTATATAATCCATCTGAAATAGAAAAAAAATGGCAGTCAATATGGACAGAAATGAATTTATACAAAACCGATGAATTAACTGAGAATAGCGATAAATTTTATGCCCTATCAATGTTTCCCTACCCTTCAGGTAATCTTCATATGGGTCATGTTAGGAATTATGTTATTACAGACTTAATAGCTCGATTCCAAAGGTTTAAGGGCAAATCTGTTTTACATCCAATGGGTTGGGACGCTTTTGGTTTGCCTGCTGAGAATGCAGCGATTGAAAGAGGAATTAGTCCAAGTGTCTGGACTAAAAAAAATATTTCTCATATGAAGTCACAATTAAAGCTTTTGGGACTATCAGTTGATTGGGATAGGGAATTTGCAACATGTGATGAAAATTATTATATTTGGACTCAATATCTATTTTTAGAGTTATACAAGGCAGGTCTTGTATATCAAAAGGAATCAGAAGTTAATTGGGATCCTATAGATAATACAGTCCTAGCGAATGAACAAGTTGACTCAGAGGGTAAATCATGGAGATCTGGGGCAATAGTTGAAAAAAAATTATTAAAGCAATGGTTTTTAAGAATTACTAATTATGCGGATGAGTTATTGAAGGATTTAGAAAAATTAGATAACTGGCCAGAAAGAGTAAAAATAATGCAAGATAATTGGATTGGAAAGTCAATTGGTACAAATATTAATTTCAATATCAATACCAATCCAGAAGAGAATATTACTGTATTTACAACAAGGCCAGATACTTTATTTGGAGTTACTTATTTAGCAATTTCTGTTAATCATTCATTAGTAAAAAATATTTCTGATCAAGAAACAAAACAAGATATAAAAAATCTTAAACAATATTTGAAAAATAATAAAAATAATGAACTTGAAAAGATTGGAATAAAAACTAGCTTAACAGCAATAAATCCCGTTAATTCTGAACCTATTCCTATTTGGGTGGCAAGTTATGTTCTCGATGAATACGGTACAGGCGCTGTTATGGGAGTGCCTGCTCATGATCTAAGAGATTTTGAATTTGCCAAGAAAAATAATATTGATATTAAACAGGTAATAATAAAGAATAAAAATGAACAAAATAAAGAGCTTGAAGAAGCTTATGTAGAAAAAGGATATCTTATTAATTCAAATCAATACAATGGTATAGAAAATACTATTGCTAAAATAAAAATTTCAGAGGAGGGAGTAAATAATGGTTGGGCAGAAAATAAGATTCAATATCGTCTTAGAGATTGGTTAATCTCTAGACAAAGATATTGGGGATGTCCGATACCCATAGTTAATTGCAAAAAATGTGGATCTGTTCCATTAAAGCAATCGGAATTACCTGTTTCCTTACCAAAAGATATAGAAATCTCGGCTAACAAGATTAATTCTTTAGGTGATAATAATAATTGGATAAATACTATATGCCCAAAATGTGGAATAGCGGCAAGAAAAGAAACTGATACTATGGACACTTTCATGTGTTCATCATGGTATTTTTTAAGATATCCATCTTCAAAATGTTCTAATAAGCCATTTGAAAAGATTGAAATCAATAAGTGGTTGCCTGTAGATCAATATGTTGGAGGGGTAGAGCATGCAATATTGCATTTGTTATATGCAAGATTTTTCACTAAAGCCTTGAGGGATAATGAACTATTTGAAATTGATGAACCATTTAATAAACTATTAACGCAAGGAATGGTTCAGGCAGCAGCCTATAAAAACAATAAAACGGGTAAATATGTTTCTCCTTCCGATATTACTGACCTATCAAATCCTACAGATCCAATTGACAATACAAAACTCGAAGTACTTTTCGAGAAGATGTCTAAGTCAAAATATAATGGAATAGACCCCGAATCAGTAATTAAAAAATATGGAGCAGATACAGCAAGAATGTTTATATTATTTAAAGCACCACCAGAAAAAGATCTGGAATGGGGAGACACAGATGTTGAAGGACAATTTAGATTTTTAAGCAGGATTTGGAAGCTTTATATAAATTGTGCAAAAGATATAAATAGTAAATCTAATTCCTTTCCAGATAAAGAAAAAAGTTTAATAAAGTCAATGAATATAGCCATAAAAGAAATTTCGACTGACATATTAAATAACCAATTTAATACTGCGATTTCAGAACTAATGAAGTTTTATAATTCATTATCAAATTCCATTAATGACGTAAACAATAATTTAAAAATTGAGGCTTTAAAAACATTTTGTATTTTGTTGGCTCCATTTGCACCTCATATTGCAGAAGAAATATGGCATCTTTTAGGATTCAAAAAATCTGTGCATTTAGAACACTGGCCTTCATTTAATGCCGAGGCACTAAAAGAAGATTCATATGAACTAGTAATACAAGTTAATGGAAAAGTTAGAGACAAAGTAAATATTAATAATGATATGAGTGAAGATCAAATTAAGGAATTGACTCTTAAAAGGCCTAACATATTAAAATGGACTCAAGATAAGGAAATAAGAAAAATAATTATTGTTAAAGGAAAAATTATGAATATTGTTGTTTAAGAATTTAATTTTTGAATAACTAATGAATTTGGATTTGACCAATCGCCCTTAACTAAATAATTATCATTTCCGAAACACATTTCACGGAGAATGAAAAATATAGGTTCACTCACTGAATCATCAAATATTGATGCTATTTCATTTATAGAATATTCTCCACCTTCGTCTAATAAATTACTTACTTTTTGTTGATAATCAATTATATTTGCGGCTGCTTTCTTTCCAGCTTCAACTCCAGGTTGATCATATGCATTTATATTTACCAATTCAGCGTAAAAGGATACAGCCCTCTCAAATAAAGCTATTAAGGCTCCTAGTGAAAAACAATTTAACTTTTCTAAAGTGATAGTGATACTTTGTCTGTTTTCACTAGAGAGTGCTGATCTGGTTCCTTGCAAAAAACCAGAAAGATATTCTTTAGGATTCTCTTTATTATCAAAAATATTAGTAGATGGAGAATCTAATAATTCAATAAAAATACAAAAGAAATTATCAATTCCATCTCTCAGTTGCTGAACATAAGCATGTTGATCTGTAGATCCTTTATTACCAAAAACTGAAATACCTTGATTAACTACTTCACCATTCCTATTAAATTTCTTTCCTAATGATTCCATTACTAATTGCTGGAGATATTTACTAAATACCTGTAACCTATCTCTATAAGGTAATACGACCATATCTCTCTTTCCAATACCATCTCCAGTTAAATACCATGCGGATGACAATAGTGCTGCTGGATTATTTTTAAAATCACTTATACGTGTGGCTTCATCCATTAATGATGCACCTCTAATAAATTCAGATATATTTTCATTAATAAGAGCTAATGGAAGTAATCCCACAGAGCTTGTAATACTAGTTCTTCCTCCAACCCAATCTTGCAAATTAAATATTTTTAACCAATTTTCAGAAGTGGCTTTTTTAAATAATTTACTATCTTTCATAGTTATAGCTATAGCATTTGAATTCCAATCAATAGAATTGTTTTCGCAGTGACTTTTAATAATTTCCATAGCAATTCTAGGTTCAGGCGTACCACCTGATTTGCTTACTACTACAAATAATGTTGTTGATAATTTATCAGATAATTCTTCTAACTTTTCGCTTATTAAAAATGGATCAACATTATCGATATAAGAAAAATTTAAGCCTCTAGAACATTTCTGCAGTGACTCTGTAATAAGTAATGGTCCTAACCCACTTCCACCAATTCCTACCCATAGAACATCAGTATACTGCTTATTATTCTTATTCTTAATATCTCCATTTAAAATTTGTTTTCCAAATTCAGAGATTCCATTAATATCTGCTCTAATTTCCTCTCCTATTTTTGAAGAGGGTGAAATTGATGGATTTCTAAGCCAATAATGTCCAACTTGTCTATTTTCATCAATATTTGAGATTGCACCATTTTCTAATTCTTTTATCGATGAAAAAACATCTATAAA
>QCHG01000039.1 GCA_003278045.1 Prochlorococcus sp. AG-402-A04
GAACTTTTTTTCATTTAATCACAATATTTTTTTATAAGTTTTTCTACTCTTTTTTCTATTGGCTCATTGCTTAAAGTATTTTTAAGTCTTTCAACTAGTAAAGGGAAAGCAAAAGGAGTTGGAGTCTTTATCTCGTTTAGTAGCATTTTTAAATTTTTTAATCTTTCTAATGATTTAGATATTCTTTTATTTTCTAATTGATATTCTTTAACTTCTTGATGAGATTGTTTAATCAAAAGATGGCCTTCTTCATATTTAGTAAAGACATCGTAGAAAAGACTTGAACTTATTTGAAGTTGAGAGGAGGTTTTTGTTTTAGTTGGATTATTTTGATTTACGAGTCCACTTATTTGGGCAATATTTTTAAATCTACGTTTTGTTAATTCTGAAAAATTAATTGCATTTTCTAGATCTTCTTCTAATTTTTTGTTATTCAAAAAGTAATCAGCTTCTTTTTTTATTATGGAAAAATCATAATCTTCTGCGGTAGTTAAGCTGAATCCAAAATCATTAGCAGTAATACTAAATGTAGATTGTTTTAATTTTGCCAATCTCAAAGCCCATAAAAATGCAATTCCTTCATTTACAAATTTGCCATCAAGTGTAAAAACAAAAAGATTTGATAAATCCTTGGTTTTATATATTTCTATAAGAAATTCATCTTTCTTTGGAATATTTGAAAGAACTTTTTGTTTCTTCAATATTGGGCGTAATGAATTGAGTTCAGGATTTAAGCAATCATAATTTTCTAGTTCGCTACATATATCTATTTCTTTTCTCAAACTCTCACAAAGTAGATCAGAAATTGCCATTTGACCTCCAACCCATGCAGGAATTAGAGAACTTTTTTTTGTAGATTTTTTAACATATAAAATCATATCTCTTATTCTTACAAATTGAAGCATTTTGCCGGCAAAGTAAAATGTATCTCCGGGATTTAATTTTGAAGCGAAATTCTCCTCTAAATTACCTAAGGATTTACCTTTCAAATATTTGACACTCACAAATTTATCACTTGTAATTGTCCCAATATTGAACTTATGCATTCTTATTAAAGATTTGTCTTTTACAAAATATTTAAAGTTTTTATTATTGTTTTGTGATTCTTCTTTAACTATCTTTTTATATTTTGGGTATGCTTTAAGACATTTTCCTCCATATTCTAAAAAGTCAAGACACCAATTCCAATCTTGATCTTTTAAATTTCTATAACTCCAGCAATTTTTAATTCTTTCTTTCTCAATAATTGGATCAAACCCATTTCCGCATGCCAAGCTTATTAGATGTTGTAGAAGCACATCATAAGATAATTCAGGAAGTCTAATTTCCTCAGATATACCGCTTTTTATTATTCGTCTCATTGCACTAATCTCTAATAACTCTAAAGAATTAGTAGGCATAAAAATTATTTTTGATTTTCCGCCTGGTCTATGAGCACTTCTTCCCGCTCTTTGGATAAGTCTAGCTAAATTTTTTGCACTACCAATTTGAACTATTTGATCTACAGGTTGGAAGTCAACTCCCAAATCTAAAGAGCTGGTGCAGACTACCCATTTTATTAGTCCATCTTTAACCCCTTCTTCAACTCTTTTTCTATCTTCTTTATCCAGGGAGCCGTGATGAAGTGCAATTTTGTCTTCCATCTCTGGCAGAAAAAATTTAAGACATTGATACCATCTTTCAGATTGGTTTCTTGTATTGGTGAATAATAAGGTGCTTTTATTTTTATCTAGGATTTTTAAAAGTGATGAATGGCTTCTGATCCCTAGATGGCCACTCCATGGAAAGGTCGTTTTCTCCTCTGGCAAAATGCTTATGATTTCTATCTCTTTTTGAATATTTGTACTTATTATTTTGGGTTTAATAGCGCTCATCCCAACTATTGCTCTTGCTGCTTCTTCAATATTTCCAATAGTTGCAGACATTGCCCAAATTTGTAAATTTTTTTTATTACCTCTCAGCCAACTTAAAGATAACTCGCACTGGTTTCCTCTTTTACTACCCATCAATTCATGCCATTCGTCAATAATTATTGATGACAACTCCTTGAAGAGATTATTAGATTCTTTATTAGAAAGTAAAAGAGATAGAGACTCAGGAGTGGTTATAAGAATATTAGGTGGTTTAGCTAGTTGCTTTTTCTTTTCATATGGGGTGGTATCCCCATTCCTAATTTCAACAGTAATTTCTGTATTAAAATGTAAAGCTGCTAATTGTATGGAATTTTTTAGATCTCTACTTAGTGCTTTTAAAGGCGTTATTAATAATATTTGCACACTTTTATTATTTTTGGGATTTTCTATCTGTGATAAAGGTCCCATTAATGCAGCGTAAGTTTTGCCACATCCAGTAGGAACTTGTATAATTCCGTTTTCCCCATTCAAAAATGCTTTCCATGATTCTAATTGGTAGGGTAATGGCTCCCATCCATTTGAGAAGAAAAACTTTTTAATTTTAGAAATTAAAAGATTTTGCTTACTATTTTGAGTAATATTTTTCATGATATTTTGTTCATCAGTGCATAAGCATTCTCTAGGCTATCTGCATCATTGATTTTCTTATCTTTTCTCCATTTTGTTATTCTTGGAAATCTTACTGCTATGCCAGACTTATGACGTTTTGAAATTTGTATTTTCTCAAAAGATATTTCGAATACCATCTCTGGTTTTAACGATCGAACAGGACCAAATTTTTCTATTGTATTTTTTCTTATCCATTTATCTAGCTCTTTAATCTCAATATTCGTTAAACCAGAATATGCACTTGCAAATTTAATTAATTCTTTGTCTTTCCATAATGCAAAACTGTAATCTGTATACAGACCAGCTCTTCTACCGCTACCGCCCTTAGCGTAAATTAGAACAGCATCCAGTTGCATAGGATCAACTTTATATTTCCACCAAATACCTTTTTTTCTACCAGAGGAGTATATAGAAGTCTTTTTCTTGATTATTAATCCTTCAGTATTATTTTCTCGAGATTTTTCTTTATAAGTTAAAGCATCAGGCCAATCTTTAGGAAAGATTAAATCACATATTTTGAAAATATCAGTGATATTATTCTCAGTTTTATTTTGCCATTTTGAAAAATATTTTTCTAACTCAATTCTTCTATTTTCTAATTTAATTTCTCTTATATCTTTCCCATTAATCTCTAAAAGATCATAAGCAATAAAAATAATTGGATATTTTATTTGGATTGATCTAGTAGGAGACTTTCTATTTATTCTTTTTTGAAGTAAAGAAAAATCAAAGGCAATTTGCTCTTTAAAATTCCAAACTAATAATTCCCCATCAAGTACAAAATCATCTTTTATAAGTGACATTTTCTCTACTAATTCTGGGAAAGATGCATTTACTAATTCTTGCCCTCTTGTCCATAACGAAACATTGCCTGATCTTTTAATTAATTGCATCCTTATACCGTCGTATTTCCATTCAAATTGAAAATCATTTATTGAATTTTTGAAGATTTTATCTTCAATAGTATTTGCTAGAAGAAATGGAAATGGCTTGGAATTTAACTCTTGAAGATTAATATTCTTGTTAATTAAAAATTCATATGAATCAATTGAAGGTTTAAAATCACCCATCAACCTATGAGAAATAATCTCTTCCTCAATATTAATTAGTTTTGATATTGATTTTGTGATTAATCCGATAGAGACTCCTA
>QCHG01000040.1 GCA_003278045.1 Prochlorococcus sp. AG-402-A04
CTTCAATACCAGGGAGTTCGCGAGTAAAATTAAGAAACGATGCATTAGAGAGATGGTTATCAAATAACTATCATGCTGAAATGAAATGGATGGAATCAGAAAAAAGAAAAAATATAGGCTCTCTTTTTGAAGATGCAAAAAGTGTTTTAAGCGTTGGATTTACTTACATTAATTCACAAAACAACAACAACAATTTCCTCAAGGTAGCTAAATTTAGCCAAGGAGAGGATTATCATAAAGTGATTCACAAAAAATTAAAGAATATTGGTAAATGGATCAACATAGAAATCCCTGATTGCAAATGGAAAATATGTGTTGATACCTCTCCGCTTCTTGAAAAAGCATGGGCAGAGGAGGCAGGGATTGGTTGGATAGGTAAAAATAGTAATTTAATCAGCAAAAAAAATGGTTCTTGGTTAACTTTGGGTTTTATGATTCTCACAAAAGATTTAATACCAGATAAGCCTCATCAATCACTTTGTGGAAATTGTGATATTTGTATTGAACATTGCCCCACGAAGGCAATCGTAGAACCCTTTGTAATACAATCAGATCTATGCATTGCCTATCATACAATAGAGAGCAGAGACAAAACTATTCCAAAAAAAATAGAAAAAAATTTAGGTGGATGGGTTGCAGGATGTGATATTTGTCAAGATGTTTGTCCATGGAACAAATCAGTCCCATACAACAATAATTATGAAACTACACCGAAAGAATGGATTAAAAATCTTAATATTGAGTCCCTCAATTGGGACGATAAAACGTGGCAAGAAAATCTTAAAGGGACTACTTTAAAAAGAATTAAACCATGGATGTGGAAAAGAAACATAGAAGCAAATATAAAGAATAAAAAAATTAAAATATGAAGAAGTTTTTTAAAAAAACAATCTGGATCTCCTTGATCTGTTTTTACTTTTTTCAAATAGAAATAGTTCGAGCAATAGTCCCCTATTATTATTTCCCAACAATAAAAAATTTAGAAAAGCAAAGTTTATATATTGGCAAAAATGCATATCAACTACTTTATTTTGGTCAATATAAAGAAAGCCTTAACTTAGCCAAATTAGCTGTAAAAATAAATGCAAAAGATGAAAAACTATGGTTGATTTTAGCTGAAGCACAAATAGCTAACAAACAATACAAAAACGCATTAAATTCTCTAAATAAAGCAGAAAAGATAAATGCAAGTATAAGCGAAATATATTTTGCTAAAAGTAATGTTTACTTAAAAATTTCTCAACAAACAAAAGCAAAGAGTGCTTTAGAAAAAGGAATAAAAATCGAGCCTAATAACCACAAAGCTATTTTTCAACTAGGAAATATTTTATTAATGGAAAAAAATTATTTAGGAGCTATCAAATTATTTGATAAATCTATAAAAATTAAACCTGATTTTTGGCAAGCAATCAATAATCAAGGTTTAGCTTATTTCGAAAGAAATAATGTAAATCTCTCAATCAAACTTTTTGAAAGTGCAATCTCAATTGAGGAAAACGCTGAACCTTTACTTGGCCTAGCCTCATGTTTAAATATCCAAAATAATAAATTAGCAATTGAGCTAGCAAAAAAAGCTTTAGATAAAGATCCCAAATATGTAAATTATAATTTTAGAAAAGAACAGTTATGGGGAGAAAAATTACAAGCCTCTACAGAAATTCTTTTACAAAATGAACAACTTAAAAAAGATGTAATACTAGCAAAATCCAAAATAAGTGAATCAACTTAATGTTCAATACTGGTAAATATTGTTTTACCTATTAGTCTTAATTTAGTTAATTAATAATTACTAAATTTTGCGCTCTAATGGATAAGAAAAACTTTACTTCCATCTCGCTTCAAGAAGAAATGCAACGTTCTTATTTGGAGTATGCAATGAGCGTCATTGTTGGACGTGCGTTGCCTGATGCAAGAGACGGTCTTAAACCTGTACAAAGAAGAATCATATTTGCAATGTACGAATTAGGTTTAACACCTGATAAACCATTCAGAAAGTGTGCAAGGGTTGTTGGAGATGTACTTGGAAAATATCATCCTCATGGCGATCAAGCAGTATATGATGCATTGGTAAAGCTAGTACAAAACTTTTCAACTAAATATCCAACTCTTGACGGCCATGGAAATTTTGGATCTGTAGATAATGATCCGCCGGCAGCAATGCGATATACTGAGACCAGATTAGCTCCAATAGCTCATAAAGGATTTCTTGAAGAAATTGCATCAGAAACAGTAAACTTTTCAAATAATTTTGATGGTTCTCAAAAAGAACCAGATGTTCTTCCAGCTCAACTTCCTTTTTTATTGCTGAACGGCTCATCAGGTATTGCTGTTGGCATGGCAACAAATATTCCGCCTCACAACCTAGGAGAAATTGTAGATGGTTTAATTGCTTTAATAAAAAATAAAGATATAAGTGACAAAAAACTTTCTCACATTATCAAAGGACCTGACTTTCCAACAGGCGGAGAATTAATTTATAGTCGTGCAATAGAGGAACTGTATGAAACTGGAAAAGGATCTATAACTATAAGAGGAGTTATAAATACGGAAGAGATAAATTTAGGCAAAGGGAAACATAAAAAGAATGCATTAGTCATTACGGAACTTCCTTACCAAATTAATAAAGCAGGTTGGATTGAAAAACTCGCAGAACTTGTTAATTCAGGAAAAATTATTGGGATTTCTGATATTAGAGATGAAAGCGATAGAGATGGAATGAGAATTGTAATAGAACTAAAAAAAGATTCTAATTGCGAACTTGTTATTTCTAATTTATATAAAAAAACAACCCTACAAACAAACTTTGGCGCAATATTTTTAGCTTTAATTAAAGGCAAGCCTGTACAACTAAACCTAAAAAAATATCTCAACTATTTTCTAGAATTTAGAGAAGAAACAATTAGAAAAAGAACTTTTTATTTTCTAAAAAACACTCTTGAAAAGCTTGAAATATCAGAAGGTTTGAGTAAAGCCACAAAAAACATTAAAAAGGTTATAGAAATAATTGAAGAATCGGAGCATTCTATAGAAGCTAAATCAAAATTAATTGAAAATTTTTTATTAAGTGATAAACAAGCAAATTCGGTTTTGGATATGCCACTAAGAAAATTAACAAACCTAGAAAAGAATCAAATTGATGATGATATAAAAAAATTGGAAGAAAAAAAGAATTATTTTCAA
>QCHG01000041.1 GCA_003278045.1 Prochlorococcus sp. AG-402-A04
AATTAAACCTTTTCTTGCAGAAATATGACTTTTAAATTTGTATGTTTTCCATCCTCTTTTTTTAAGTAATGTATCTACTTTTGATATATGTCCTCCATCTTGATTGATTGGATGACTTGTAGTTAGTTGCAGTTTGCTAAATTTTTTTTCGCTCTTGTATTCAACCCATTTTAATGAAGCTTTTAATGAAGGGATTTGCCTTCTGAAACTACAAGCTGCTAGAGAAATGCAAAGAAGAATTAATGTAAATAAAAACCAAAAGCTTGTATATATATGATCCAATTGAAGTATTAAGACTTTTTCTCCATCTAGAAATCCAAAAATGGGAGCACTATCGAAATTATCAATATAAAATTTATTATTACTACCTTGAGGTATAAAAGTTCCTATGCCGCTTGTAATAGCTATGAAGATTATCAGTGATATGGAAAATCTTAAACTTGATATTTTTATTATTAGATTCTTAAAAATAATCATTTAAATCCAATTTGATAATAAATTTAATAACCCAAGGGAAACTAAAAATATCCCACTTAAGGTGGGAATTATTTGACTAAATTTTCTAAGCGCTAAAAATTGTTTTAAGTTTTCTGTAGTAGCTCCTGCAACGATTAATGGAGTTACTTGGCCTATCCCAAAGAAAAATAAAAAAATAATAGATATTGTTGGATTTTTAGCTTGCGATACCCAAGCCAGAAGAGTTGCTAAAACTGGAGTAATGCAAGGTGAAGAAGCTAGTCCAAAAGTAGTCCCTATGGCAAAAGGTGCTATATATGTTGGTATTTTATCTTCAATTATTTTTAAATCAGGTCCATTCGGGAACTGAAACTTTAGAATCCCTAGTAAATTTAAACCCATTATTATTGCTATCAAGGCAACGATCGAAGTGTAATAAGATGGAATTTGGCCATAAATCCTACCTAAGAATCCACTGGCCGCACCAAGCGAAACGAGTGAAAAAACGACGCCTCCTGAAAAACTGATAAGTTTAAATTTATTTTTCTCTGTCCCTCCTATGTAAGCAATAGTGATGGGTAGTAATGATAATGAGCATGGTCCAAGACTCGTTAAAAGCCCTGCACAGAAAACCAAAAATATAGTAAATGGGCCAGGATTATTAAGGCCATTCTGCATAAGCAGATTACCCTTTTGAGATAATTCTGAAATAACTAAATTAAATGATTCGATAGCTTGATTTAAATCCTATAAATTCTAGCTAATTAAGAGTCTTTCGTGTACTCATCATACCTATGAAGCCTGTAGATTCTAATGAACATCTCAGTAACATCCCTGCAATAAAAAATGATGCGATTAATGAATTCCCACCATAACTAATGAAAGGTAGTGGTAAGCCGGTAGTAGGCATAGATCCTGTGGCTACAGCAATATGCATTAATGATTGACCTATTAACAATACACCACATCCAATAGAAACTAATTTTGTATAATTGTTCCTGCACTTAAGGGCAATTCTTACAGTTATATAAGAGAAAACTGTTAGAAAACCTAGGAATAAAGTACAACCTAACAAACCAAATTCTTCAGCAAAAATAGCAAAAATAAAATCTGTGTACATAAAAGGTAGGTACTGTAATTTTTGTATAGACAAGCCAAAACCTTGACCGAATAGACCACCTGAACCTATAGCTAATAAACTTTGAACCAATTGAAATCCACTTTCCTGTTGATCTTCCCAAGGATTAAGAAATGAAGTAACTCTAAGTTTTTGATATTCGTTATTGAGGATGCTGATACATCCAGTAATAAATCCTAATGAGGCAAATGAGCAGAGAGAACTTAGTTTTACGCCTCCACATAAACCCATTACCCAAAAAAGAATTCCAGTTAATGATGCAGTACTTAAATTAGGCTGCTTTAGTATTAATAAAATTAATAATCCAAAAGATAATATTGAAACTAATTTTTTATCATTCTTAATCAGATTCCAATGAGCGAAAAGGTTAGAGGCTTCTAGAATTAGAAAAGGCTTTATTAATTCAGATGGTTGTAAACGTAAATTCCCCAGTACTAGCCATCTTGAAGATCCGTTAACTGTAATTCCAGTAATATTGGTAAGGAATATTAGAAATAATAAAATAAAAAAAATAATTTTTGAAAACTTTAAAAGATTTCTAATGTTTGTATTCAGAACAAAATAAAATAGGCCAATTCCTGGAATTGTCCAAATAATTTGTCTTTTTAAGAAGTAAGCCCAATTTCCCATTTCCCTACTAGCCACCCACCAACTTGATGATCCAAGAATGCATATCCCTAATATTGACCAAATTCCAATAAGAACAACTAGGATTTTTGCCTCATAGGGCCATATCGTCCAAGGTAAGGGAAATATAGACTCTGTTAAATTGCTTAAATTTTTTTTGTAATTAGAACTAAGGGTTTTTTTTCTTTTAGAAATTCTTTTATATTTTATTTTTTCTTGACTTATCTCCAATTTTTTAGATGTATATGTACTATTGAGACGTTTAATTGAGATTTTGCCAAGTCTTTTATTAATGTTTTAAAGTGTTAAAGCAATTAATAAAAATGACTTTTCATAAATTTTATATTTGAAGAATAAAGTAAAAAATGGTCTACTGACTCATTATAAATCTTAAGAATTAATTTTTTATAGAAAAAAACTAGCTAAAAGGTACCTCTCCGTGATAGATTCCGTGAGTTTATATACTTACTTCAA
>QCHG01000042.1 GCA_003278045.1 Prochlorococcus sp. AG-402-A04
TTTATATGTAAACCTTAATAAGGTTAGCGTATGTTGACTCAATATCGTTAATATCTAATAAACAGATAAATATTATTATGATCCCCTTAGTTTTAGAAGAATCAGGCGGTAGTGAAAGAGTCTTTGATATTTATTCGAGACTATTAAGAGAGAGAATAATCTTTTTGGGAGAACAAGTTACTAGTGAAACTGCTAATAGAATTGTTGCTCAATTATTGTTCCTCGAGGCAGAGGATCCAGATAAGGACATTTATATGTACATAAATTCACCTGGTGGATCCGTATATGACGGATTGGGTATCTTTGACACTATGCAACATGTAAAGCCTGACATTCATACAGTTTGTGTTGGCTTAGCAGCAAGTATGGGTGCATTTTTGCTTGCGGCAGGTACTAAAGGTAAAAGAAGCAGCCTAAGACATTCAAGAATAATGATTCATCAACCACTTGGAGGAGCTAGAGGCCAAGCCAGTGATATTAGAATTCAAGCAGATGAAATTTTGTTCTTAAAAGAACGTCTTAATACTGAATTATCAGAAAGAACTGGAAAGGATTATGACACTATCAAAGAAGATACTGATAGAGATTTTTATATGTCCCCAAATGAAGCGGTCGAGTACGGTTTAATTGATCTGGTGTTAGATAAGAAACCAATAAAAGTCTAACTTAATAATTGAGGTGTTCTCTCTTTCTCAGGAATTTTAGTGAATTTGGAAAGTATACTTACAAATTCATCACCATCTAATGTTTCTTTTTCGATTAATAGGTCAACTATCTTATCCATAGCTTCTCTATTTTTGCTAACTATATCGTACGTTTCTTTATAACATTCCTTTACCATTACTCTTACACTTTCATCTATTTGTTTAGAGATTGAATCAGAAACTTCGCTTCTAGTCATTAAATCTCTACCAACAAATACTTCTTGATTACCACTTTCTAAAGCTATCGGACCTAAATTACTCATTCCAAATCTAGTGACCATTTGACGGGCCATTGAAGCAACTTGTTGGAAATCACCTCCTGCTCCCGTTGTAATTTCACCTTCTCCAAAAACTACATCTTCAGCAGCTCTTCCTCCTAAAGCACCCATTATTCTTGCTTTTAATTGCGCCCTGCTAACAAGGGTTTGTTCATCGTCTGGAGTAAACCAAGTTAATCCTTTAGCTTGACCTCTTGGAATGACGGTCACTTTTTGAACAGGATCATGGGCTTTAACAAGTGTACCTATGAGAGCATGACCAACTTCATGATAAGCAATTAGTCTCTTGCTTCTACCATCTGTTAATGGAGAACCTTCCATTCCTGCAACAATCCTATCTACAGAGTCATCAATTTCGGAGATACTTATAGATTCTTTTCTTCTCCTAGCGGTTAATATAGCAGCCTCATTTAATAAATTTGCTAAATCTGCTCCAGTAAACCCAGGTGTTCTTCTCGCAATGCTTTCAAGCGTTAAGTCCTCTTGAAGTTTCTTATTCCTAGCATGAACTTCTAATATTGATAGTCTTCCCTTGATATCAGGTGCATCTACAGTTACCTGTCTATCAAATCTACCTGGTCTCATTAGAGCTGAGTCTAAAACATCGGGTCTGTTTGTGGCAGCAATTATTATTATCCCACTATTACCTTCGAAGCCATCCATTTCAGTAAGTAATTGATTGAGAGTTTGTTCTCTCTCATCATTACCTCCACCAATACCTGCACCTCTTTGCCTACCAACAGCATCGATTTCATCAATAAAAATTAAACAAGGACTATTCTCTTTAGCTCTTTTGAAGAGGTCTCTAACTCTACTAGCGCCAACACCAACAAACATTTCAACAAATTCAGAACCTGATAATGAGAAAAATGGCACACCAGCTTCACCTGCAATTGCTTTAGCTAAGAGGGTTTTACCAGTACCAGGAGGTCCTACCAATAGAACACCTTTGGGAATTCTTGCTCCAACAGATGTAAATTTTTCTGGTTTTTTTAGAAAAGTGACAACTTCTTGCAAATCCTGTTTGGCTTCATTAACACCTGCAACATCATCAAATACAACTCCTGTTTCAGCTTCCATTGCAAATCTTGCCTTTGTTTTTCCAAACTGCATTGCTTGGCCAGGACCTCCAGGCATACCATTTGACCTCCTCGCTAGCAAAATTAAACCTCCAATTAATATAGCGGGGAAGAGTAAATTACCTAAGATTCCTAATGCAGGAGGAGCTGTTTTTACTGGATGAACATCAAAACTTATTCCCTCATTTTTTAAAATATTTATAAGTTCTGGTGTTAAGCCGGGAAGGTCTACACGCAATCTTTGAACTTTATTATCTAAATCCGAATCTATTGTCTCTATAACTGCATTTCTGCCTCCCTCAAAAATATCAACAGATGTAACCCTTCCTGAATTAATGTAATCTAAAAATCTGCCGTAACTAACTCTTGCTACCGCTGAATTTCTTGGTGCAACAGTAGTCCCATTAGATTTAAGTGAATCAACATTGCTTGAAGATAAAAATTGGTAGGAAAGTGCTATTACTAAAAGTATAGGTAAAGCCCATAAAATTAATGTTTTAAATTTCTGATTCATTAATTTGTAGAAAGTCAATTCTAGGATTCTAAACTGAATCAGTGCATTTCGTTGATATTTTTTCTAACTTTATGCTTATACTACTCTTTAATGTATCTAATTT
>QCHG01000043.1 GCA_003278045.1 Prochlorococcus sp. AG-402-A04
TTAGTTTTTCTTTTGCTAAAAATATTTCAGCATCAGTCAACGGATTAAAAAGTAAATTTTTCCATAGTGTTGATAAAAGTTCAAATGCAAAAAGTGCTTGCTCATTAGATACGGATAAATAAATTAAAAATGGGGCATTCCCACTTCTGATAGGATGATAGACACCTAAATCGTAGGTGATACCATGCTTTTCTCTAAAAAGTTTAAATAAAGCAGCGCTCATTCCATAAGATAAATATGACTCAAAAACCTTAAGAGGAAAATATTCACTACTTCTTCGCGAGCAAGTTTGATTCCCAATCATTATTATTGTTTGATTTGAATCATTATTAATGTAATCAAATCTATTCGTAGTATTTAAATTATGATTTAAAGGATCTGATTTTTCAATTAAGACTTTTTTTTCTAATGTTCCAAAATTTTTTCCATTTATTTCGGGATTATTTGAAATTAAATATTTTTCTCTATTTTTTAAATTTTTAAACTCAAGCAAAACATCTTTATAGGTAATCTTTGAGACATCATTAGCATCGCCAATTGTGTTGTAAGCATAAGGATGATTTGAGTAAACAATTTTTCTCCATTTTTCAAAACAGATATTAAATGGATTCTCTTTATCTTTTTTAATGTGATCAATAGAAGATTTTTTTACTTTTTTAAATTCAGTTTCCGAAAGGATTGGATTATTAATTATTAATTCTAATAAAGGGAATAATTTGCTGAAATGTTCATTTAGGGATTTAATACTTATTGAAATACCATCTTCAAATATTTCTTGATTTAATTCTGCTCCATAGGACTCAACATACTCAGAGAGAGTGAAATTGTTAAAACCTTCACATCCTCTGGTAAGTAATGAACAAAGGATCTTGTTTATCCCTTTTTTGCCAATACTATCCATATCACTCCCCCCTTTAATCCAAATTGAAGCAGTTGAAAAATTTCTTTTTTTATTATTTAAAAAATATCTTTTTAACATTTACCAGGGAATGCAAATAAAGTGAATTTCTCTCCACGGATATATTCTGTGATTTCTTTGAAGTTATCCAAGTCATTCCAGTATTTTAAATGACTCTCTAAATTATTTATAGAAGATTTTCTCCCCCAAAGAAGTTCATTTCCAAAGAACGAAGAGAGTTGTGTAGATGTTTCTAAATTAAAGATATAATTACTTTTCACAATATTTATTGCTTTTTTTATTTCATCCAAAGCCAAGGCTTTACAATTTGAGATCTCATCAATTGTTTTATTAATTTTCTTTTCTACTAAATCAATATCTTTGGACTCACAACTTGCTTCTATAATAAATAATCCTCCTAATTCTCCAGCATTTACATCTACATATACCGATTCAACAAGATTACTATCTTCTTTTAAAATTTTAACTAATCTGCTGTTCCTTCCAACAGAGAGTATTGATGCTAATATCTCAAGTCCAATAATATTTTTTTGATCATTTAAGTTTGGGATAAACCAAGCCATAAATATTCTAGAAAACTCTAAATTATCAAACTTAACTGACTCTCTACCATTCCTGATTTTTAAAGAAGGTTTATTTTTTAGATTTATTAAATTTGGACTTTCTTTTATGCAAGAAAGATCACTTTTTTCAAAAATTTTATAAATTTCTTCAGAGAGATTCCCAGCAATTGCAATACAAATTTTTTCGGTACTGTAATGTTTGCTATGAAATTTCACAAGGTCATTTACCTCTAAGTTTTTAATACTATCTTCAGTTCCCAGAATTGAATTGGCATAATTCGGACTTAACCAAACCCTTTTCAAAAAATAATTAAATAGTCTTTCTTCAGGCTGGTCATTTTGTTGTTTTATTTCATCAATAACTACCCCTTTTTCTTTTATAAATTCATCAGGATTAAAATCTGGAGCAACGACAATATTTGTCAAAAGAGCAAGTGATTCTTTAAAGTTACAGGGTGGAACTAAGACATGGTAATGTACATCATCATAACCAGTTGAAGCGTTACTTAATCCGCCTAGTGATTCAATTTTATGGTCAAACTCACCTGGCATTATTTTGTTAGATCCTTTAAAAATCATATGTTCTAGAAAATGAGCAGTGCCGTTTTTATCAACATCCTCAAATGAAGAACCTGCTTTGCACCAAATATCAATGCTTATAAGCGGCAATTCTTTATTATCCACAAACACACATCTTGTTTTGCTTGAATGGGTGTAGTAGTTAACTTCTCCTACGTTCATTTCGGTTTTCTCTTTAAATTCTATTTTGGTACTTTTTAGCCTTGTTGTCTGAATCTTTAACTAAAACAAAATTAACTGACCCTCTTATTTTGGATTTATTACAAAATATTAGAGAGCATAGATCCATGCTTGAGGACCTAAAGAGTATAAAAATTGATCCAAAACTTACCAATATAATATCTAAAGAAATAGGCAGAGAACTTTATATTGAAAATGAATT
>QCHG01000044.1 GCA_003278045.1 Prochlorococcus sp. AG-402-A04
TCTTAAAAGATATTGAACTCCAAGGAATTACAAATATTACCTGTCTTGGAGATCTAGTGGGTTATGGTCCTCAACCTAATGAGGTTATTGAGTTAATAAGAGATAAAAAAATTCCTACTTGTCAGGGATGTTGGGACGAAGACGTTGTTGATGGATTAGATGCTTGCGATTGTAGTTATCCTTCTCAGCTTGCTGAAAAGAGAGGTCATTTTGCTCATCAATGGACTACGGATAAATTAACTAAAGAAAATAAGGATTATCTAGCTAATCTACCCTACTCAATACGTAAAGATAAATGTCTTTTTGTTCATGGTAGTCCTAATAGTCAACATGAATATCTTCTACCCGATATGGATGCATTTGCAGCTCTTGAGAGAGTTGAAAATGCCAGAGCAGAGATTCTATTTTGTGGTCATACTCATCAACCTTATATTCGCGAATTAGCAGATGGTTCAATTGCTGTAAAGATCAAAAACGCTGCTTCCAAAGATATTCAAGAAAAAGAAATTCAATTGCCGATGCGAAGAATAGTAAATGCAGGTTCAGTAGGAGAGCCAAGGCATGGAGGAACTAAAGCTACTTATGTTGTTCATAACGAAGTCACAAATGAAGTAAAAATTAGAGAAGTGGAATATGATCTTGAACTTACGTGTAAAGCAATAATAGATGCCGGTCTTCCTCCGATTTTTGCATGGCGTTTAAAAAATGGGTTCGAATTTGCAGAACAAGCTGAAGATGCATCTCATGTTTGTGAAAGATGATAGAACGCTGGGCACTCGTAAGTGGTCTTAAAGGGGATCTAGATACTTATGAACTTATTCAAAAAGACTTAAAAAAAACTCCAGGTAATATAACTCTTTTTGTTTTGGGGGATATGATAGGTCCTGAAAAAAACTGTAATAGGCTTCTCCATAGGTTAATTAATCCAAAAAGTAATGATTTACAACCATGGTGTATATATGGTTGGTGGGAAGAACAAATCCTCTTGGAAAGTGGTTACCGTGGGGATCAAAGAGCTGAAGCTTTGAGAATAAATAAGGGTGAAGAAGTAGTTAAGTCTCTTACGAATGCTGTAGACAAATCATTTCTTGATTGGATAGCAGCACTTCAATTTGGATTTGTTGAACTTGATTGTGGTTTGATTCACGGAAGTTCAAAAGATGTTGGCGAAAATTTAACATTAGATACGCCGCCACTGACACTCCTTGATAGACTTACACGTCTTCAGGTAAACAGATTATTTACTGCAAGAAGCAAACAACAGTTTCATTTGGAATTGACAGAGGGAATTGTTAATTCTGAAGTAGAAGATTTAAATGGAAATCGTAAGAAAGAGCAGAAAGTTCCGCAAAAAGCTGTTATTGGTATTGGGGCAGGAAAAAATTATACTCTTTATGATGTAGGGACTGATAATACTCAATTCCTACAAGCAGGATATAAATCAGAAAAAAGAATTATGGGATTTGGAGGGCTTTAGTTTTTAGCTAGTGAATCAAGTTCCCTTAACTTGTTATGAATATATTTTATCGGTATAAGTGGTCTAAGGACTTGTCCTTTTTGTAAGGACTTGAGCCTAGCGGTTTCAAGGTTAACCCCGCACTCCTGCACACGAGTACAAAAACCTTTTTAATTAATGAAGATTACTTCCAAGACACTTAGCTTGCTACTTAATGTAGTTTTTGTGCTTTGTGTCTTTGTTATTTAAAAGCTATTCATCAAAAGAGATTAATAGTTTCAGGGTTTTCTTACTTCGAACCGAACGTAATATCGGTTAGTTTTTTAGTCTTTAAAAGTGTGAATAAAGTGTGAATAGAAAATTTAGAATTCTTGAAATCCCAGTAATAGCCAGACGGGTTCGCTTTTCATTAGCCAGTAGCTAGGTTCCTGTTGTACCATGGGATCTCGGCGAAAATATAGGTTTGAATAAAGTTTGGATAACTTCTTCAGATATGCATTTATTATCCATCAAAGTCACAATTTAGGAAAGTAATGGGTGGCATGGGGTGCATATTACCGTGCCGCATCGTATATATGATCTGATACATTTCTGTTAAAAGTTTACGGGTACAACCTTTCAATAGCTTCTTTCTGTTCTTGCTTTTTTATGTCTTCAGCA